>CAVXJU010000040.1:0-64776 GCA_963761935.1 Terriglobia bacterium
CCCACTTCCCGCCTCCCAGCGCCCACACCACCTTCGTCACGGAAGGCGCCGTGGTCTGCAGCTTCTTGCCGCGCCCGCTCGAGCAAGATGAAGACGCGCTGCGCGTCCCGTTCTTCCACCGCAACACCGACTACGACGAATTCATCTTCTACCACGACGGCGATTTTTTCAGCAAGGACAACATCAAAGCCGGAATGGCCACGCTGCATCCGCGTGGGATTCACCATGGGCCGCATCCCAAGGCGCTCGCCAATCAGAAAAAGAAGACGCACACCGACGAATACGCGGTTATGCTGGACGGCCTGAATCCGATTCACGTGCTGCCGGCCGGCGAAGATGTCGAGTGGAAAGATTACTGGGCCAGCTGGATGGAGAAGAAGCCGGTGGAGACCCGCTGATTGATCGCCGATCCGCAGTCCACGCGGCATATCGATATCTATAAACTCCTGATCGGGTCGATCGTGCCGCGTCCGATCGCGTTGGTTTCGACTGTCAGTCAGGATGGAATCCGAAACTTGGCGCCGTTCAGCTTTTTCACCGGCATCAGCTCGAACCCGGCGCTGATCTGCTTTTGTCCAGGACCGCGGCCGGCCGGCGGACTGCGCAAGGATACGCTCGAAAACATCACGCGCACCAGGGAATTCGTCGTGAACATCGTTTCCGAGGAGATTGCCGAAGCGATGAACCTGACCGCCGGTGAGTATCCACCCGAAGTGGACGAGTTTGCCATCGCTGGACTCACCGCGATCCCCAGCGATCTGGTGCGTCCGCCGCGCGTGGCCGAATCGCACGTCAATATGGAATGCCGGCTTTACCTGAGCATCGAGTTCAGCGAGCTGCCTGGCGGCGGCAATCTGGTGATCGGCGAAGTGCTCCGCTTCCACGTCGACGACCGGATCGTCGAAAACTTCAAGATCGATCCCGATAAGCTGCGCGCCGTCGGGCGCATGGGCGGACCCACCGGCTACACGCGGACGCGCGACCGCTTCGACATGATTCGGCCGAAGGTGTAGCGGCGCGGCCGCCTATTTCTTCTGAATCCAGGCGACGGCGGCGTCGAGCGCCGGATCTTTTCCGTCGAGCAAGGCGCGCCGCGTCAGCGGAGTTTCCACATCCGGCGTCACTCCCAAACCCTCTAGCGGCTGGCCACCCTCGGAAATATAGTTGGCCACGGCGTATTGGAAGCCATCGCCATTGGGCAATTTTTCGAACATTGAAGGAAGCGCGGCCGCGGCGGTCCGAGTCCCAAACACGCGCGCGCGCCCCAGGTCCTTGAGACCTTCGGCCAGGATTTCGGACGTTGACGCCGATGCGCCGTCCACCAGGATCGCAAGCGGTCCGGAGAACGTCTTAACGCGCGGATTGACAATAAACTTCAGAGTTGTGCCGCGCATGTACAGAGTGCCGAGCTGTTGATCCGGCTTATCGATGAACCAGCCTGCCATGCCCATGGCCATGGCCCCCAGGCCACCCGGATTGCCGCGCACATCGATGATGAATCCGTCGCACCGCATGCAAGACGCCACCGCTTCGCCGAACTGATTCATCAATCGCGGCGGATCGAGGAACATGTTGAAACTCACGTAGCCGATGTTCCCGCCGCCAATGCGCGCCGAATCGAACCACACGTAGGAAGGATAGAGGTAACCGAACCGCGTCAGCATGCCCTTGGGCTTGGTTCGCGCGAGGTTTTTGGTAACCGGCCGATCGGACCCGTCCAGAAATCCAACTTTGACCGTCTCGCCGCCGTCGCCTTCCAGACGCGACAAGATGGCGCGCCGCAGCATGATGTCCCGCAAGCTGGACTGGCTGTAAGTCTCGTTCAGCTTCGCCACCACCGGCGTCAGATCCACGCCCGCGATCTGAACGATCTGCCATCCGCGCTGGACGCCCGCGCTTGCGGCCGGAGAACCCGCGTCCACCGATGTCACCAGCACCTGCGATTCCACGACCCGCGCATCCATTCCGGTGGTGCGGTCACGCGCCTGATGTTCGCCGCCGACGTCGCCATATAGCTCGGAGGGAACGATACCGAAATGCGTCTGGTGCAGCCGCCCGAGCATTTCGTTCATTACCGCGCGAGCGGCATCCGTGCTGTCGGCCTTCTCGATGGCGGGGCGAAATTCGTCGTGCACCGCTTGCCAGTCCAACCCGGCCGGCTTGACCTGCCAGTGCTTATCGCGGACGGTTTTCCAAACCTGTTCGAACGAATCGATATTGAGCTGGCGCTGCTCGGGAGTTAGTGCAAATGCCAGGGCTGCGCAGGCGGCCAGAGGGAGGACTCGCGCTGCGATGCGGTTCATTCCTTGGCGAGAACCTTAGCGCCCAGGGCGCCGCCGATCATCGGCAGAGCTGTCAGGATCACAAATAACATGAGCAACGCGAAGAGCATGCCCCCGGCCAGAGTCGCCGGATCGCTGAGAGCCTGCGCCAGCGTATCCGAACGCGCATCGTTGGCTGGAAACTGGTTGCGCAGGTAATTTGCAAGACCGCCCCGATTCGAAATGCTGACCACGGCTACGGTCATCAGCAAGCTGATCAGTGCGAAGCAGAAGATGCCGGTGATCCATCCCATGCGCACGCCGCCCCGCACGCTCAACATCTGCCCGGTCCGCCGGGTATAAAGAAACACCGCCAAAAATCCGGCCGCCAGGAACACGATCATCAAGCGCAAAAGTGGGAACGGCAAAGGGAACAGGAAAAGTAAGACCGCGGTGAGCGCCGCGAGAAAACCGATCCGGACCGCCATGCGATTGTGGAAACTGATTTCCGTGAGCACCGGCGCGGGCGGGGCAGGCGGGGGGGCCGGAGCCTCGGGTTCGGAGCTTCTTCGACCAGACCCGGATAATCGTATTGCGGCTTGCCGCACTTGTGGCAAAAACGCGCGTCCGGCGGTAATTGCGCGCCACAGGTGCAACGGTCAGCCATCACCTCAGTGTGACATAGGGCCGGCTCGATTTGAAACGCCAGCCTGTTCCGGCCCTCCACGAAGCACAAAAAAAGACCGCTGGTTTGCGCCAGCGGCCCTCGAGAAGATCTGGACTAAAATTGTTGCTCTCTCTGCTTAACTCTTTTCGGCGACTCGCAAATCATTGGTCACCGAGAATACGCCCGGAACGCTATTGGCTCGAATACCGACCATGTTCTTGTCAGCTTCGCTGTCTACCACTCCAACCAACGTGACGTGGCCGTTATCGACGATGATATGAACCGATGGAATCGCGCCCATGGCATAGCGATACAATGGGCCGAAACCGAAAATCGCGCGGTATTCCGCTCTCCGGATTTGATTGTCCATGGAGGACAAAGGCAGCACCTGGATATTGTCTACCACCTGCGTGACACCCGGAATTTTCTTTACGGCGTGCTCGGCGTCGGACTTTACAACCGGCCAAGTAACCTGACCCGTTAAAGTCACGACTCCGCCTGGATCAACGCGATAGGCCAGATTGTCGAACACGTTGTAATACGGCAACGACGCCAACTCATGGCGCACAGCGTCGCCGAGATCGCGTGCCTGGTAGCGGCCAAACATCGGCACTGCAAAAGCGGCCAGAGCTAGTGTTAATGGAATCAACTTCAATTTCTTTTTCATGCTTTCTCTCCTCACACCTTAAGAGATGGGGAAAGCCTCTGTCGGGTTGCCGGGATTACAGAACGTTACAGGATGCCGGGGCAGCGGAAATCGATCTAAGAAAAAGACATCCAGGAACAAGACCTAGGTTAAAGTGCAACGTTAACCTCACGCTGGATGAGACTCCATAGCGCCTCGATATGCGTGCGCTCGGTGGCTGCTGCGCCAATGGAGATTCGCACCATCCAGCGCCCATCCAAAATCGCTGGCGTTACATACGCCGCGCCCGACCGATTGAGGTGCGCCGCCCACTCCAGCGTGTGCCGGTCCAGCGCCTCGCCCTCCAGGCCCGCAGGCTCGTGACGGATGCATATAGTCTGCAGCGGAACTGGTGCAAGAACCCGCCAATGGGCAGCCGCGCGAACCTGCTCCGCCAACCATTGCGCATTTTCGAGATCGCGGCGCAAGCGCGCCCGCAGCCCCTCCAGCCCTTGCTCGCGCATCAGAAACCACAGCTTCAAAGCGCGGAAGCGGCGCCCCAGTGGAATTCCCCAGTCTCGAAGATTTTTCACCTGCGCGTCGGCGGCGGTCTGAAGATAGCTCGGATTGGTGGACATCACGCGGATCAGATGCAGGGGATCGCGCACGTAGTACAGCGAGCAATCGAAAGCAGCGCCCAGCCATTTATGCGCGTTGATGACCAGGGAGTCGGCCTCTTCGACGCCTTGCCACATCCAGCGGCACTCGGGCAAGATCATGGCCGACCCGGCCATGGCGGCGTCGACGTGCAACCATATGCCAAGCTCGCGGGCGACTCGGGCGATCCGCGCGATGGGATCGAGCGCCGTCGTACCCGTGCTCCCCGTGGTGGCCACCACCGCGCAAGGTCTCAATCCAGCCTCGACATCGCGCCGGATGCACGCTTCCAACGCATCCGCCCGCATGGCGTACTCGCGGTCGTGTTCCACAACGCGCACATGGTCGCGCCCAAAGCCCGCCAGCAGAGCGGCCTTGTCCACCGAACTGTTGCTGTTAGCCGAAGTGTAGACTACCAGCGGTTGCGGCTCGGCTTGCAATCCTCCGCGGCTCAGCCCGTAACCGGTGGTGCGCTCGCGCGCGCACAACAGAGCGATTAGCGTTGAGGTCGAGGCAGTGTCCTGAATGACACCGCTCCAGGCGTCCGGCGAGACCCGTCGCCTGCCGCATCCAATCGGTTACCACCTCCTCCAGTTCCGTGAGCGCCGGGCTGGCCTGCCAGGAAAGTCCAAGCACGCCCAGGCCAGTGCTGGCATAGTCGCCCAGCACGCTGGCCAGCAGCCCGTTGGAGGGAAAATAGCCGAAGAAATTGGGATGCTGCCAATGCGACAGGCCCGGCAGGACGATGCTATCCAGGTCCTGCAAAATGGTCTCGAAGGACTCGGGCTGCTCGGGCGCGCAAGCCGGAAGTTGAGCGCGAATGTCGCCGGGCGCGGTCTGGGCCATCACCGGCAATTCAGCGGCTCGCGCGCGATAGTCGGCGATCCAATCGACCAGCCGGTGTCCATACTTGCGGAATTCTTCGGGTGTCACGAATGTTAGTTTATAATTTCGCGGGAAATTCGTGAGCGCGTTCATTCAGGGTCGACCACCCTCGGCATGAGTTCCATTCTTCAGATCAACATTTCGCCTGGCGGGATTCCCAAGCGGCCAATCGCGGAAGGCATGGTGACGGTTGAGTGCATTCGCGGGGATGCCTGGTCGAATCCGCAGGTTCATGGCGGGCCCAACCAGGCCCTGCTGCTCATCACGTCGGAAGGAATCGCTGAGCTGGTGGCGCAAGGTTTCCCGCTGTACTACGGGGCGCTGGGCGAGAATCTCACTACCAGCGGCCTGGACCGGCGGCAGATGCGAATCGGCCAGCGCTACCGCGCCGGAGAAGTGATGCTCGAACTAACCAAACTACGCGCCCCTTGCAGCAACCTGGACGTTTATGGACCAAGCATCCAGCAAGCCATTTACGATGCGCAAGTGAAGGCGGGCGACGCTGCGAGTCCGCGCTGGGGCTTGGGCGGCTTCTACGCGCGAGTGATCCGGCCGGGTATGATTCGCCCGCACGATATAATCACGCTAGTGGACCAAGTCGTCTAGCAAGGATGCCCTCTTACCTGGTAGCCATCGCGCCGCTCCGCAGGACGCGTCAATGCGCGCACGCAATTCTTTCCGCGCCGGACGCCTAACCCGTTCACCAAACCATGCCGACTCTACTCGAGACGATACCGTTCCGCCAAAGGGGGCGCGCGCAAAGCGAATTGGCGGCCATCGGCGCCGGTCTTCCCGAGGGAATTCAGAATCAGATCGAGACGCTGCTGGTTTCCTCCGCCGATCCCGACGTTGCGCTGCATTATCTGCTCAGTCTCAAACAGCAGAAGCCGGCCGTTTTTGAAAAGCTGGCGCTGGCTCCGCACTCTCTACAGTATCTGGCCGCGGTCTTTTCCCATAGCCGGTTCTTGTCAGAAGAGATCCTGCAAAACCCGCAATGGATCGAACAACTGGGGGACCTCGAGCGCTCCGTCTCCGCGGGCGAATACCGCAAACGTCTGACGGCTTTTCTCAAACGCCAGCCTCGCAAGATGCCGGAAGCCCTGTCGCTGGCTTTGTTCCGCCGGCAACAAATTCTGCGCATCCTGCTGCGCGACGTTCTGGGTTTTTGTCCGCTTTCGGAAACCACCGAAGAGCTGTCGCATCTGGCGGACGCCATCCTGGATGTCAGCTACCAAAGCATTCGGGAAGAGTTTGTGGCGCGGCACGGCGTGCCTCGCTATGCGGACGAACACGGAGAGTCTCACGAATGCGGCATGTCGGTGATTGCGCTCGGCAAGCTGGGCGGCAACGAGCTGAACTACAGTTCCGACATCGATCTGATGTTCGTCTACACGGCCAACGGCGAGACCGGCGGACCGAGCCCAATTTCGAACAAAGAGTTTTTCAAGAAGATTGCCAATCAGCTCACTGAGCTGCTTTCTACCTACACGGCCGAGGGTCTGTGCTATCGCGTCGACTTGCGTCTGCGGCCGGACGGCAGCTTGGGCGAGGCCTGCATTTCGCTGGATGGCGCCAAAAGCTATTACCAGACGCGCGCCCGCGATTGGGAGCTGCAGATGCTGATCAAAGCCCGCGTCGCGGCCGGAGATCCGGAGCCGGGCCGTGAATTGTTGCATGGCGTCGAATCGCAGATCTATTCCACCACGCTCGATTTTTCGGCGGTAGAGGCGGTCTCGGTCACGCGCGAACGCATCAGCGAGAAGCTGAGCCGGCGGCGGTTGCACAAAGACGCTTTCGACATCAAGCTCGCGCCTGGCGGCATCCGCGATATTGAGTTCCTGGTGCAGTGCCTGCAGCGCTTGCATGGCGGCCAGGTTCCCTGGGTACGGCACGGCGGAACCATGCTGGCGCTGGCGCGTTTGAGCGACAAGGATCTGCTTTCCGCCGCCGAGTACGCGCGGTTGGTTTCAGCCTATCGCTTTCTACGCAATCTCGAACATCGGCTGCAATTTTCCGAGGACCGTCAGACCCACACCATGCCCACCGCGCCACGCGAGCTGGACATCCTGGCGCGCAAAATGCCCGTAGCGCAGCTCGGCAGCGCACCTTCGGGCGAAAAGCTGCTGCACGAATTGAACGCGCATTTGGAAGCCGTGCAGGAAATCTACGAGCGCGTAATTCACAGCCAGCGGCCCAGCTATTACAATCTGGCTCCCGTATCTCCAGCCGAGGTGCAGGAGGCGCCGCCGCTGCTGGAACCGGTCTCGAGCAATCTGCTGCGGTTTCTGGATCAATGCGCGCCCGTCCTGGCCCAGGTGGTTTCGCGCACCGAACTGCGGCGCGGCGCGGGCGCTTTCGAGCATTTTTTGGAAAAGGCCGTGAAGAATCCAGCCTGGCTGGCTCTGCTCAACATCGATGGCCCGGTGCCCCGGCACACGCTGGATATTTTTGAACACAGCCCGTATTTCGGCGAAGAGCTGATCCGTTTGCCGGAACTCATCGAAGAGCTGGACCGTCTGCCCGCCGGGAACGCCAACACCTACGCGGAATCAGCTCCCCAGTTTGACGACATTTCCGCTCTGCGGCGTTTCTTCCGCCGCGAGATGTTTCGCATTCAGGCCGCCAGCATCTGCCTGCGCGTCCCTGTTTTTGAGACGCTGGAGATGACCTCGGACCTGGCCGATGCCGCCATCGCCGCCTGTTATCGCATGGCGCTGGAACAAGTGCTGGCCACGCATCCGCCGCCCAGTCCCGGGTATGAAGCGCGGCAGCAACTGATGGTTGTGGCGCTGGGGCGGCTGGGCATGCGCGAGTTCGATCTGGCTTCGGATGCCGACCTGGTGTTTGTCCTTCCGGATGCCGATCAGCACGAGCATCTTTTCTGGACGCGCGTGGCCGAGCGCATGATCGACCTGGTGACCGCTTATACCGGCGCCGGCTTGATGTTCGCGGTGGACACTCGCTTGCGGCCCAACGGGGGCGCCGGCGCCCTGGTACAGACCGAAGCGTCGCAGCTAGGAGTACTTCGCCAAGAACGCGGCGGCCTGGGAAGGTATGGCGTACATGAAGGCTCGAGCGGTGGCGGGCGATCTGGAGCGCGCCACGAAATTCCTGAACGAATTGCAACAAGTGGATTGGCGGCGCTATGGCCAGAGCGGGCGTTCCAAGAAAGATCTGCGGCAGATGCGCATGCGCCTGGAAAAAGAGCAGGGCGCCGGACATCCGCTCAAAGCCGGCCTGGGCGGTTTCTACGACATCGATTTCTCGCTGCTGTACTTGCGCCTGAAGAGCGCCGGGATTTTCTTCAAGGTTCTGAACACGCCCGCGCGCATTGACATCATCGAAGCCATGGGCCACCTGGATCGCGCCGATTCGGAGTTTCTGCGCGACGCGGCCACGTTTTATCGCGCCGTGGATCACGGGCTGCGCGTGTACTCGGGACACACCGAAGGCAGCTTGCCGAACGCCGAATCGCAGCTATCGGTTCTGACGGCGCTGGTGCGGCGCTGGACCCCGGAGCATCTCAACCGGCAGCCGCTCAAAGTGGAATTGTCGAAAATTCAGAATCGCACGCGGGAGATTTTCGAGCGGCTATTTTCCTAGCTAGCCCGCAAAGGGCGCGCGGGCACCCTCGTTGCAACGAAGTAAGCTGCTCGGGCGCTCCGTTTTGCGGGCGTTTACTTAAAGAGAAAGTTAAACGGCGACCGTTTGCTCATCAAGCAACGCGACGATGCGGCTGCGGATCTCGGCGGTGAGGCGCGCTCGGTCGCGGTCGGTCGATTCCGCGGTAGAAATCGGATCGCCGATCCGCATGGTCACCGTGCCGCTGCGTATATGCCCGGATCCGAACGGCAGAACTTCGCGGGTCCCTTTCAGACACATCGGCACCAACGGCACCCCGGCGCGGACAGCAATGAATGCGGCGCCTTCCTTGAATTCGCCCAGCGATCCTTCTCGCGAACGCCCGCCTTCGGGAAAAATGAGCAGCGAAATTCCGCACTCGCGAACCACTTGCGCCGCCAGATTCATGGTCTTCACCGCCGCGCGCGCGTCTCCGCGCGGAACCCGGATGTGGCCCGCGCGCGCCAGGTGCCATCCCAGGAACGGAATCTGAAACAGGCCGCGCTTGGCCAGAAACCGGAATTGAACCGGGATGTTCGCGAGCACCACCGGCGTATCCATGTAGCTCAGGTGGTTGGAGACGAAGATGTAGCTGCCGTCGGGCGAGATTTTTCCGAGCCCCTCCACTTTGACTTTTACGCCGCTCACGAACAGAAGAACGCGAGCCCAGGCGCGCGCGATGGCCGCCTGCCTGTGCTTTTGAGGATCGTAGATCGATGCCGCCAGGCTGATCGAAGCAAACACAATGGTGGCAATGACGATGAGCGGATCGGTCACAAAGATCGCGCGCAGCTTCGACATTCGTCTCTATTGTACGAGGAGCGCGCGCGCTTCGCCGACCACAAACAAGGAACCAGTGACGAACACAACATCGTCCGGCTCGGCGCTGCGTGCGGCTTGCAAGGCATCTCTGACCGTGTGCGTGATCACGGCCTCCGGCGCCGAAATGCTTTCAGGCGGTAGGGCGCGAGCGTTGTGCGGCGCCGTCAAGATGATTCGATGCGCCAAGGGAAAAAGCAAAGAAGTCATGGCGCCTGCGTCCTTGTCGCGCATCACTCCGTAGACAATCCAAATCCTGCGGCCGGAATAGAAGCGCCGGATGTACGCCACCAGGGCGCGCGTCCCGGCCAGATTATGAGCGCCGTCGAGAATGATCTCAGGGCGTTCAGAAACGTGCTCCAGTCTCCCGGGCCAGCGCGTCAGCGCGATGCCGTCGGACGGTGCACCCAGTTCGTGCAGCGCGATGGCGGCCGTGCGCGCGTTTTCCACTTGATGCTCACCGGCCAATGGGCAGATCACGTCCTGGTCGCGCAAGCGGAAGCGGCTGCCGCGCGTATCCATCGACAGATCAGTGATGGCCCAATCGCGCGACAACGTGTACGGCCCTTTGGCGTGCGCCCGCAGGACCATTTCCGCTTCTTGCGGTTGTTCGGCGAAGACGGCCGGAACTTCGGGTTTCAAGATGCCTGCCTTTTCGGCTGCAATCTGCGCCAGCGTGTGGCCGAGGAAGGCCTGATGGTCGAAATCGATAGGCGTGATCACGCACAGCGCGGGCGACACGACGTTGGTCGCGTCCAGGCGTCCTCCCATGCCCACCTCCAGAACCACAGTCTCCAGTTCGTTTCGCGCGAACGCGAGAAAGGCCATGGCCGTGACCGTCTCGAAATAGGTAGGATGCAAATCCAGGCCGCCTTCTTCCAGCATTCGTTCCGCGGTCTCATGGACTTCGTCGAAAATCTCGGCGAACTGGCCTGGGCTCAGCGGTTCGCCGGCGATCTGGATGCGCTCGGTGGGTTCCACCAGGTGCGGCGAAGTATATAAGCCCGTGCGGAGGCCGGCCGCACGCAGCCCCGCCTCGATCATGGCGCTGGTCGAGCCTTTTCCGTTGGTGCCGGCGACGTGCACCCAGCGGCAGGCTCGCTGTGGATTTCCGAGTGCCTCCAGCAAACGGGTGATGCGCTCCAAACCAAATTTTGCGGTTTGGACTTCATTGCCCAACGAGTAGAGAAAGCGTACGGCCTGCGTGTAGGTCATGCCCGCGCGGCCTTGCTACGCAAAAAGATGGCGCGGCCGGCGAACGCCAGCAGAAGGGTTCCTCCGACCACTTTCAATTCGAACAGCCACACCGATGACACCTCGCCCGGCGGCACGATGGACAGAATTACGCCGATCACCCCGATTAGCCCGCCCGCGGTGGCCGCCCAGCGATGGCCGATCTTGAATCCAGCGCCGAAGATGTAGATCAGCGGAATCAGCGTTGCGATTACATCCATGTCGACCAGGATCTGGTAAGCGGCGCGGAGGTTTTCGCCCAGCTGGGCAAACAGCAGTAGGAGCGTGGCGATGGCGGCCTGCGTGAGGATTGAAATGTAGGGCGTCTTCCAGCGCGGGTGCAGCTTGGCGAAGGCGGGCGGGAGGTAATGGTCGATGCCCAACGCGAATGGCAGTCGAGTGCTGCCCGCAATGTAAGTGCTCAATTGGCCGATGAAGCCCACGGTGATCAGTAGAGCGAAGCAAGGCGCAAGCCAAGTTGCGCCGAACCGCCGGCCCGCGACGTCACCGGCTTGAGCGAGCCCAGTCAGCGCGCTGATGGTCTGCGGTGGAAGAAGAATCAGCAAGGCGGCGGTGCCGGCCATGTAGTAGGCGCCGCAAGCTCCGCAACTGATCCAGGCCGCGCGCGGGACATTCTTGGCGGTGTTGTAGATCTCGCCGCCCAAAATTGGCGCTAATTCCAGTCCAGTCATGCCCAGTGCGATTTGCGACCAAAAATTCAAATTGCCCCAGCTAGCTTGCGGGACGAAGTGGAAATGCGTAGCCGATCCAAATCGCCTTGCGACCAGAACCGCGAAGGCGCATAGGAAAAGCACGATCGCATACGTGGTGAAGCCGCCGAGCAAAGTCGGCCATTTGCCTACCCGCAGCCCGACCAGGTGAGCGAAAAACGCCAGCCACAGCGCGGCGAGCGTGAAGGGGATCGCGTAGGTCGCGTTTTCAGAGTACTTGATGCCATTGGCTCCGAACATGTAGCTCGCCATGGAGACGCCGGAGAGCAGGAGCGTCGGAAGGAAGATGAGAATGCTGACGAAATAGATCCAGGCGCACAGGAATCCATGCCAGTCGCCAAACGCATGTTTAGTCCAAACGTAGAGGCCGCCTTCCTGAGGAAACTTGGCGGAGAGCGATGCGACGACGATGGCGGAAGGCAGCAGGAAAGCGAGCGATGCCAGCAGCCATAGCGTCAGCGAACCGGGGCCAGTGTGGGCGGCGGGAGCCAGCCAGCGCACGCCCGCGACCGAGGAAATGTTGAATAAAACCAGGTGCCAGAGCTTTAGCTCCCGCTTCAGCGCGGGTTGACTTTCAGCCATGTTGCAGGCGCGCTGTGTGGCGTCTCATCTTTCAGGCCCATCGTACACTATGGACAAGGGCTATTTATGGCGACCACTCCCAAACTGCTGACGTATGAGGAATGGCTCAAGCTCCCGGAGGCGGAAGGCATTGAGGAAGTCGTAAACGGCGAAATCCGCAGAATGCCTCCCAACAAATGGAATCATGCCAGAATTGTCGAACAGCTCGCGCGTCAGCTCAGAGCGCAGCTCGATCCCGACGCGATTTATGTCGTCACCTCCGTGTTCGGGCTGGTAGTCCGCCGCGAACCTCTGACGACGCGCGTGCCGGATCTGGCGATCTTTGTCGCCACCCGGATGGTCGAACAAGATGGCTATGTTCACTCCGCTCCGGAGCTGATCGTCGAAGTTCTGTCGCCAGGCAACACGCGAACCGAGCGCGCCGAGAAACTCCGCGATTATGAGAGCCTGGGGGTTCCCGAAGTATGGGTGCTCTCGCCCGAAGCTGAGACCGTGGAAGTGCTGCAACTCCGGGAGGGTCGTTTGGCCACGACTGCGCTCGTCAGAGAAGGCCGCCTCGCCCCGCTCCATTTTCCAGACGCCGTAATCGACATCGCAGCCATCTGGCCCGCCCGCAAATAGAAACGGCGCCGGATGCGCGAAGCACCCGGCGCCGGAATTACTTCAGCCCGTTATTTGGGGCAGCCGATCCGGTTCATCTCAGCGGCCGGCAGTTCCTGAGCACCACGTGCCGCGGGCGGCAGCGCCATGCCTCTCGGAACCAGCCAGATCTCGACGCGCCGGTTCTTGGCTTCGTTAACGTCAATCTGAGCGCCCCTGCGTTCTCTGGGAGCCGCGGTGGAGATTGCGCACGAGGTCGGCAGTGTTTCGCTTTCCTGCGTGGCGCCCACCCACACGCCCCGGATCCGTCCGCGATCCAGCGCTGCGCAGGTGCCTGTGCCGCCGCTTAAAACACCGGCGGTGTTGAGTGTGCGATTGCGATCCAGGTTGCGATTGCGGTTCGATCCTGGCCGAGGCGCTTCGCTCGAATCGATATGGCCTACCAACACCACATCGTAGTTGGCGTTGGCGGTCAATTCGGGATAGAGCTGCTCGATTATGATGCGCTTACCGCAATTGTTAACCCGGGCGCTGTCCTTCGGGAACACGATGTCGCCGAAATGCCGGGCTTGAGCTTCGAGATTTACCGCGATCTCGGTGGATCCGGTGCCCGTCCCGCCCTTGCTGTCGGTAACGGTTGCGGTCACGCGGACCTGCTTGGATTGCGGCCGGCTGCGGTCGCCCTGATTGAAGGACACGCCGTTGGAATTGAATTGCGCCGTGGGACCATTGCCGGTGGCTGTTCCCTCGGCCGCAGCCCAACTATAAGTCAGCGAACCGCCGCACGGAGAAGCGTTCGCGTTTACTTGCAAGTTGGCGGTTTGCCCGTAGTCCACGCTGGACGGAGAAGCGGTTACACCGCTCACCGTGGGTGGCGCATATGGCCGCGCGGTGACCGACACCGAACTTACATCCACGGGCGGTGCCGCGTTTTCGGTCGAAGTATCGGAGACATGCAGCCCGATCTGGTAAGTACCCGAATTATTCGGCGTGAAGGAGTAACTGGAGCTGTTCGGTCCCTGATTCGTGCCATTCACCGACCACTGGTAAGCCAGGCGATGGCCTGACGTCGTGGATGCGTTGGAGCTGAGGTTCACGGTTTCGCCCGGACAAACCGAGTTGGGGCTGGCCGAGATATTCCCGCCGTTTATTGAGGAAGCCGCTGGCGGCGGTGGTGGCGGCGGCGGAGGCGGAGGTGCCGTGGGCTTTTCGCCGCGTCGTCCGAAGTAAATCGTCATGCCGATGGTCGTCTCCAAGCCCTGGATGAAGCGATTGTTCGGGATGTACGCACCCGTGGGAGAGTAGTTCGGTAAGCCAAAATTGGGGTCTCGTCCCAGCGAAGCGCGCAAGTCGGCACGCACGCCAATGCGCGGGCTGACCTGCCATTTCAGGCCAGCGCCATAAGTGCCTTGAGCGCCATTAAACGAATTGAGAGTCTGAAGATTCAGCGATGGATCCGCTCCGGCCGCAATCTGGCGGGCATGCCGCGACGGATCCCAAAAAGCGCCGCCCACCCCGATGGTAAAGAACGGGCGCAGCGCGTGGTCGCGCGGAGTGAGATACGCCAGGAAATTGACGCCCACTTCATGAACGTGAATGTCCAGCTCCGGAATGGTCAGCGGCGGATTGGGCTGATGCTGAAAAATCAGGTCGTGATTGGAATAGGCTGTATAACTCTCCTCCAATCCAAAGTAATTCGCGAAATTCTCGGTAACGCGGACGCCTACCAGGCCGTCCGTGTTGAACTTGGTCCCCAGGCCGGCGTCCACCGGCGCGTAGTAAGCCACGCCTCCGAATACGCTGGCCTCGATGAAGTTGAAGTAATCATTCGATGGCGAGCCGGCGTTCTGAGCCCGCGCTGAGCTAGCCAAAGCGAGGCCGAGAACGCACGCAACTAAACCTGAATACCTCCGAACACCTGCTGTTTTTTTCATTTTCTCCCCTGATTATCGATCGCCTTTTGTAACCACTGTATCCACATCAACCCGCGCACCGACATCTTGTTGCGGCAAGTCGAAAACGAGCGCGCCACGGGCTGCGCTCAAAGCAATCATGCGTCCCGGAAGACCGGGAGCGAACCACAGGCGCCGGACCGAGGAGTTCTCCAGTCCGTCGCTCGGAAAAAGACTCCAGGACGTACCGCCGTCCAAGGATTGATAGATCTTTCCATACTGAATGAGGAATGCCTCGAGCTTTTGCTCGGGATGAAAGCGAATGGATTCGACGGTGGAGGCGGGAACGCCTTTGGTTACCAGCGTCCAGTTCCGGCCGCTATCGACGGATTGCAGAACGCCACGCGAGGTGGCCGCCAGAATGGGAGCGCCGGCATCCACCGGCAGCGCCAGGTCATAGAGATAATAGCTTTGGTCGGGGAAAAAGGCGGTGTGCCAGTTAACGCCGGAATCCTCCGATACGAACAAACCGGAGCGAGTGGCCACAGCCAAACGTGCCGCACCTTTAGGCGGCGCAAAAATCGCCATAACCGGTACGCCGGCGATTCCTGGAGCCTTGGCTTGCTGCCAGGTGGTTCCCGCATTGGAACTGAGGAACAAGCCAGAATCCGTTCCGGCCACGAGCAGCGTCAGCTTACCGTTCTCGACCGCCCGCAGGGCATACACGCGTAAGCGCCCCGGTTGCGCGCCGGGCCGAAGCGCGGCTCTGGGCTGGGTTAGCAGGCGGGTCCAAGTCTTTCCGCCGTCCGCCGATTTGATCACGCCGTCTTCGCTGGCGCCAAACAGCAGATCCGTGCGCTCCGGGGCTACGGCCAGGCTATTCAAATTGCGCCCCGCCAGCGCCTCCTCATTAGCTCGGAGGCTCCAGTTCAGCCCGCCATCGCCGCTCGCGAACACGCCCCCAAAGCGCCCCTCGTAAACGCTGCTGGCGAACAGACGCGTACCGGCGCCGGTGATCTGGGTGAGGCTGTGGTTGGTGAACCCGGCATTGGCTGGAAAAAAGGCCTCGCCCGAATTGGTGCTCTTCTGGATGCCGGCATACTCGGTAGCCAGATACACTGTCCGCGGCTCGACGGGATCGAAAACCATCCAATTCACCTGCTCGGACGTTAGATGCCGCCAAGTCTTACCGGTGTCAGGCGATTTGAAAAGTCCCAGGGTGGTACCGGCATAAATCACGTCCGAAGCGGCCGGGTCCTCCGAGATAATGTGCGTGCGCCGGTGGGTCCCCGGTATGCCTTGCAGCTTGATCCAGGAATCGCCCGCGTTATTGCTGCGGTAAATACCGCTGCACGCGCTGGCAAACAGCAATTCCGGCCGCAGCGGATTGACACGGATCGAAAATATGTCCGAATCGTCGATCAAGCCATCGTGAATCGATCGCCAGGTTTGACCCCCGTCTATGGTTTTCCAGGGCAAATGCGGGGTACCGGCGTAGATTATTTTGGAATCGCGGGGATCAAAGGCCAGCGCGGTAATATCCTGCATTTCGTTGTCGTTTTCACGCGAAATGCGCTGCCAGGTGACGCCCGCGTCCGCGCTCAAGAATACGCCCTTGGACGTGCCGGCCGCCAAAACGCGGGGATCGCGGGGCGACATCGCCAGCGACTCGATGCGTGCGCCGCGCAGCCCTGCCTCCGCTTTCCACGTCTGGCCGCCGTCTTTGCTTTCCCAAACACCCGAATCGGGGGAATCCCCGGCATCCAAACCGGCGTAGAAATGCCCGGTTTCCCGCGGATGGATGATCAGCGCGTTGAAGGTGCCCGGGGCGCCCGGAAACGGCAGCAGATGCCAAGATGCAGCTGCGTCGTCGGAACGGAACAGCAGCGAATCGCGCGAGCCGGCCAGCAGAAGATTACGATTCTGCGGATCGATGGCTAGCGCTCTGGCACTGCCTCCGAACGGACCGGACAGCCGCCAAGCGGCCACGCCGGGAACCGAGAGCAACAGACTAAGTACGAGGCATAATGAAGCTTGCCTCCCTGAAGTCGCAAGTTTCACTTCCCTCTAGCCTACCAGATATGAGACCGGTTGGCGTAGCGGGCGCTGGGCTAAGCCCTAAGCCATCAGCGGGTTTCAGTTCAAACCCGTAGCCGCTGCATGACCTGCTAAGTCGGTGATCTGCTCGGCGAGATGCTGCGGATTGTCGACATTCTCCACCACCAGGCGGCTGTTCTCGCCCGCTGTTTCAATGGACAGATCGCCGACACCGAACATGCGCTGCGCTAGCGATTGGATGGCGCGCACGTCCTGCACTTTGGGGAGCTGAATAATGCGCGTGGACTTGGAAGCCAGGCCCGATTCATATCGCAGCTTCTCGCCGGCGATGGTCAGCTTGATCATCTGGCGTTGGATGTGGCGCTTGATCGGCCACAGCAGCAACAACAACGACGCCAGCGGCAGCCAAGGCTTTGGGTACTGATCGGCCAAAAATTTGTAATGAATGAACACCGCGACGCCGACCGCGATCAGCGCGAGCGCGTATCCCACTTTGATAAATTTCATGCTAGGGCGGATCACGATGTCGGCCATACGTTGCTGGTAAATTGTACCGCGCCGTAGCGCGCGACACTAAGAGGAGTCATCCTTACGCGAATGAAAACGCCCGGCCAGAAGCGTCGCAGGAAAACGACCGCCAGAATCGGTGTCTATCTGCTTTCTCTGCCCGAGCGGCTGGTGCGTTCGGGCGCCGCGCTGGCCGGGGGTTTGATGCGGGAAGTGAGCAGTGTCGCGATTCCCGCCGGGGTGCGCAGAACCAAAACTTATCAGACCATGGTCGAAATCGCCCTGCGTTTCATGATCGAACAATTGGGCGAAGTTAAGGGCGTGTATCCTTCCGAAGGTGAGCTGGCCCGTAATTTCTTGCTGCGGCGTACGGCCGGACATGGGATCGAGTTGGCGGGCTTGATCGCCTTCCGCGCCTCGCCCGTCTGGATACTGGCTGCGCTGGCCGACATCTCCGGCGCGGGACGGCAAATCGTGCAGGAGATCGCCGAGGCGATGAAGCAGGAGGGCCTGCTGGAGCGCGGCGCGAAGTTCGAGAACATCGATCAGATCCTGGATGGGCTGGAGCGCACCGCAGGTTGGGCCGCGGATGTTGTCAATGTCCCGCCGGTGGATGTGGCCGGACTCCGCAAAGAGTGGGGGGCGTTTCGCGAGAGCGTCGCGCGGATTCCTCCGCGCAATTTGCCTTCGGCGCAACGCATCCGGTTGCAATGGGAAGAATTGAAGCTGGAGGCGGCGGCGCAAGGCCGGACCGTTTTTCAACTGTCGTCGATCATGGCCGTGGCCGCGGTCTCACGGACGCCGGAAACATTGCTGCGCCTGGCTCGCGCCGCGAATCGAGCGGTGTGGCGCACCGGCCAGTTATTCGCCGGGAGCGTGCTCGAGCATTACAGCCAAACCTTGCGCGAGATCGGCGAGCGCGGCTACGCGGCTTATTGGGCTGAGGCGTTTCGCCCGTACCTGCAGGCTGCGGCGGGACATTTTTCGCCCAAGCACCGGTCGCTGACGGGACGGTTGTTGCGGTAGGCCGATCGCGCCTAGCTGATTCCCTTTCTCTGTCGAGTTTTATTCGATCGCTCTTCATTAAGACAGGGTGCAGGTGTGCCATGGACGCGATGCGAGGGCTTCACAACCGTGAATTGGTTGGTGAAGTACGCGGAAATGTCCTGGCCACGAGTTGCCATGTCCGCGAGCTCGTCGGCGGTGCGGCTTTTTTTAGACGTTTTTCGCATATATGAGTCGTTGATGGCTAGCGTTGCTGCAGCTCTTTTGCCAGATCTTCATACTGATCCGTGGCGATAAAATCGACGCCGGCTGAGATCGCCGCGCGCCAGCGGATGCGCGCCGCTTCCAGCGATCCGAAATTGTAGCCCTGATCCCAGCCGTGATCGTCTCCTTCTGGGAAACCGTCCAGGGTGTAAAAGCGGATCCAGTAGCCGAGTGAGTGAGCCCGGTCGACGAGCGCGCGCAAGCGTTTCGCATCCGCCGGGGTCCAGTCGCCGGCGCGCGTCTGGCCGCCCTCCTCAACCTCGCCCCAGGAATTATTCCACCAGCGGCGATAATTGGTAGGCCGTTCAGCTAACAATTTTTTGGGAGGCAATGCGGCGCGATAATGCGCGCGTTCTTCTTGCGATGCGCCTGGGATCTTGCCGGTATGAGCCGATCCGAATACGCGCAGCCTGGCGCCCTCGGGAAGCTGCTTGAAGAAAACTTCCTCCTGTGCGTCGGAATCTTCCGTAATCACTAGGATCGGTTTCGCGTCCAGCGGTGCTAGGTTGCTTGGGTTTTTCGTTTGGGGCGCGGTCGTAATCCAGCTCTGGTATTGGCCGAGCAGATCCCACACGGCGTGCAACAGGGGCGGCTCCTGGCTCTTGAAATCAAAATGCAGGATGATCAACGGCCAGCGCGCGCGATCGTTGTCCGCGAGCGCCTTCTCCACGATGGGCCGGACGCGCTCGAAGAAATACTCCCGCAGCGTGGGCTCGGAACCCTTGGCTTCCGCGCGATGCGTCACCACCACGCGGCCCGAACCGGTGGCCGGGTCCGCGTACCATGTAAGATCCTGCTCAATCGAGACTGGAAAACCGTTGGCGAGCGCGCGATCGATCCGGTCGCTCCAGCGGCCGTCGTAGGGATAGCAGTTGTGGGCATCCAGCACCGGGCGATTGTGATTCAGAAACTCCAGTGGCGCCCGCTGCGCGAATAGCGCGGCGCTAAGGAACAAACCGGCGAGCAGCTTCACAAGCCCATCATCGTAACACTCGCGTCATTGCTGCTTGATGAGAGAATAATGAACCAGGAGTCAAAGCGTCTGAAATCAGCCGACGTCATTATCATCGGCGGCGGGATCGTCGGGTCGAGCATCGCCTACCACCTGACCGAAGCGGGATGCCGCAGCGTCATTGTGTTGGAACGCGAAGCGCACCAGGGCAAAGGGTCCACTGGAAAAAGCATGGGCGGCGTGCGCGCGCAGTTCACGACGCCGGTGAACATCCAGATGTCGCTCTATTCCATTCCGTTCTTCGCGCGCTTCGAAGAAGTGCTCGGCTATCCGTCCGGTTACAAGCCGCAGGGCTATCTGTTCGTGGCCACCGAAGAGCGCCACATGAATTATCTGCGGACCAATTATGAGAAGCAGTCCACGCTAGGGCTTAAATCCGTGCAGCTTCTGGCGCGCGACGACGTGACTAGGCTCGCCCCCGAGATTCGATCCGACGACATCATCGGCGGCAGCTTCTGCGCGACCGACGGCTTTGTGGATCCCTACAGCGTGATGACCGGCTTTATGCAGAAAGCCATCGAGCGCGGCGTGGAATTGATGCGCGAGACGGAAGCAACCGGCATCCGGCGCGACGCGCGCGGCGTCTGTGGAGTTGAGACCACGCGCGGGCCGCTGGCAGGGCGCGTGGTGGTGAACGCGGCGGGACCGTGGGCGGGCCTGCTCGCCAAACTCGCCGGTGTCGACTTGCCCATCGAACCGCTGCGCCGCATGCTGGTCCCCACCGAACCATTTGACAAGGTGTCGCAAAAGTCGCCCATGGTGATCGACCTGGCGACCGGTTTTCACTACCGTCCGGAGGGTCTCGGTCTGCTGATGGCCTGGGCCCACCCGGACGAAAAGCCCGGATTCAATACCAACTTCGATCCTGCGTTCATCGAAAAAATCCTCATCCGAGGCGTAAAACGGTTGCCGTGCCTCGAAGAAGCGGAAGTGAATCCGCGCCGCGCCTGGGCCGGCCTTTACGCGATGACGCCGGATCATCATTCCGTGCTCGGCCCAGTGCAGGAGCTTCCCGGTTTTTTCGTCGCCAACGGTTTCAGCGGCCACGGTGTGATGCATTCTCCCGCCACGGGCCGGATTCTCGCGGATCTGATTCTCACCGGGTCCACCGATATCGTGGATGCGCACTTGCTCGGCCTCGATCGCTTCTCTAGCGGCCGGCTGCTCGAAGAAACCGCCGTGCTCTGATCCGCACCGGCGCTCACTCGGGTATGCTGAAAAACATGCTTTCGAGTATTTGCCGGAACCGTCGTTTCGCCCTGGCACTGTTGTTGTGCACGCTGCCGCTGCTCGGTCAGCGCGGCGGGCAAAGCGCTTCGTTGGCGGAGCCCTTCCATTTTCGCTTCATGGGACCGGCGGTCGGCAACAGAATCTCCGCCGCGGCGGGAATCGCCGGCGATCCGAGTACTTACTATGTTGGCGCGGCGTCCGGCGGCGTTTGGAAGTCCACCGACGGCGGCGTGCGCTGGACTCCGATCTTCGACGATCAGCCCGCGCAAGCGATTGGCGCGCTCGCGATCGCGCCTTCGGACTCGAAAATTATCTGGGCCGGCACCGGCGAAGCCTGGGCCATTCGCGATGTCGACATGATGGGCGACGGAATCTACAAATCCACCGACGCCGGCAAGACTTGGACCAACATGGGGCTCAAAGAAACCGGGCGCATCGGGCGTATCGTAGTTCATCCCTCGAATCCCAATATCGTCTTCGCCTGCGCACTCGGCCGGCTCACCGGGCCGCAGCAAGAGCGCGGCGTCTATCGCAGCACCGACGGCGGCCGAAACTGGACGCGCGTGCTGTTCGCCGACGCCAACACCGGCTGCTCGGGCCTGGCCATGGATCCACACAATCCGGACATGCTGTTCGCCGGCATGTGGCAGGCCGAGATGCACACCTACGCGATGTTCAGCGGCGGACCCGGCAGCGGCGTCTATGTGTCGCACGACGGCGGTGCCACCTGGAAGCGCCTGGAAGGCCACGGGCTGCCGCACGCGCCGGTCGGCAAGATCGATGTCGCCATCGCGCCCACCAACAGCCGAGCGCGTCTACGCGCTGATTCAGACCGCCGACCAGGGCTCGCTCTGGCGCTCCGACGACGGCGGCGAAAATTGGATCGACGCAAGCTGGGATCGGTCGCTGATCGGCCGCGCGGGCTATTACATTCGCGTCGCCGTCTCACCGTCCAACGCGGACGAAGTGCTGGTGGCCAACAGCAGCTTCCACATTTCCACCGACGGCGGCAAAACATTTCGCGCGGTCCGCTGGGGCGGCGACACGCACGACATCTGGATCGACCCGGCCAACGCCAATCGCATCCTGGTGACGCACGACGGCGGAATGTACATGACCACCGATCACGGCAAGACTTCCACGACGCGTCACGCTTCCGATCGGGCAGATGTATCACGTCGCCGTCGACAGCGACGTCCCTTATCACATCTACGGAAACATGCAGGACGATGGCACCATGCGCGGCCCCAGCAACGTCGCCCGAAGTCCGGCGGACAGGCCATCGATTATCCGAGCGGCTCCCAGCGCGCGATTGGCATCATTCCCGGTCCCTGGGACCACAACCTGGGCGGCTGCGAATCCGGCTTCACTATCCCCGACCTCACGGATACGAATATCGTATGGGCCACCTGCTACGGCGACGAAGTGACGCGCTACGATGCCCGCACCAAGATGGCGCGATCCGTCAGCCCCTGGCTGCACACGCTCGACTCGGCGCCCAACAAAGCGAAGTACCGCTGTCACTGGACGCCTCCGCTGGCCGATCGACCCGTTCGACCACAACACCATGTATTACGGCTGCCAGGTGATTTTCCGAACCAGCAACGGCGGCACCAGCTGGACCGACATCAGTCCCGATCTTTCGACGCAAGATCCCAGCCGCATCATTTCTTCGGGCGGTATCGTGGGCGACAATCTGGGCCAGTTCTACGGCGAAGTGGTTTTTTCCATCGCGCCGTCGGAAATTCAGAAGGGCCTCATCTGGGCAGGAACTAACGACGGCAAAGTCTGGTACACGCGCGATGCGGGCGCACATTGGAACGATGTCACTAAGAACATCGCCGGAATGCCTACGTGGGGAACCGTGTCGAAGATCGAGCCGTCGCACTTCGATCCTGGGACGGCTTATATCGCGGTGGATTTCCATCTGATGGACAACCGCGATCCGTTGCATTTATAAGACCACCGACTTTGGGCAAGACCTGGACGAAGATCACCGGCAACCTGCCGCACGGGCCGCTGGCCTACGCGCGCGTGATCGCGGAAGAATCCCAACAAGAAGGGGCATGCTGTTCGCGGGCACCGGCAATGCGCTCTACTACTCCGGCGACGACGGCGGCAATTGGAAGCAGCTCAAAGACGGGCTGCCGGCCGCTCCGGTATCCTGGCTCGTGGTGCAGAAGAAAGACCACGATCTGGTGGTTTCCACCTACGGCCGCGGCTTCTACATTCTGGAAGACCTCACGCCGCTCGAGCAGGATGCAAGCGCGGCGGGGACAAGGTTGTACGCTCCTCGCTCGGCTTATCGCTTGGTTCATGCACCGCGCGGCGTGCTGAACTATTCGCTTCAATCTGCCGCGAAGAATGCGCCCCAGATCGATGTTCTCGATCCCTCCGGCCGCGTGGTGCGCGAGCTGCGCAATCTTCCAGGACAAGCGGGATTGAATCGCGTGATTTGGGATCTGCGGCTCGAAGGTCCGCGCCTGGTCGCCTTGAGAACCACGCCTGAGGAGAATCCGCATATCTGGGATGAACCGCGCTTCGACAAAGCCGAAACGCGTCCGGTTATGCATTGGGGAATCGAGCGGGCCGGACTTGGGCCCATCGCCGCGCCCGGCAAATACACGGTGCAGCTGAACGTGGACGGGCAATCCTACACACAGCCGATTGAGATCGTTCTCCCGCCCGACAGCCACGGAAGCGAAGCCGACATCCAGGCGTCGGTGCGTCTGCAAGTGCGCGTGCGCAACGATCTCACGTCCGTCTCCGACATGACCAATCAGATCGAATGGATGCGCAAGAAGCTCGAAGATGATCGCAAGAAGGTCGCGGGCCAGGCCGAGCTGTTGCGGCGCGTGCAAGCGATCGATCAGAAACTTCAGCAGGTCGAGTACAAGCTGATCTCTCGCAATGACGCGTTGAGCGACGACAAATACTTCATCTCGCAGTTCAAGCTGTATATGAATTTCATGTGGCTCGGGGGCGAGGTCGGCTCGGGGCTGGGCGACGTGGCGGGCAGCGCCGACTACGGTCCTACCGAGACCGCGCTGAGCCTGGTTCTGGGTCTCGAGCGCCAGTTGCAATCCGTCCAGGCAGAGTACAAGAATGTCATGGAAAAAGACGTTCCCGCCTACAACAGCTCGATCGCCGGCACTGGATTAACAGCGCTTCAGACCACCGGTGCGCCGCCTCCGCCGCCTGCGCCGCAGGACGACGAACAGCCTGGGGACGATCAGTAACGATCTCTTACGCGTTCTTACAAGCCCTGACAAGCCGCAGGGGCGCATCCACATCCAAACAAGCGGAGGTGGAAAGAAATGCTAAAAAGATTTGGAATCCCGGCTTTGGCGCTGGCTTCGGTTTTGGCCATCGCGGCGCCTACGATGAGTTTCGCGCGGGGTCGTGACGATGTTAGAGGAGGACGCGATTTCGATCATCACGTGGTTGTCCGCGATCGAGGCTATCGCGGCGGCTTCAATTTTGGAGTGGGCGTCTATGCAGATCCGGTGCCCGTTCCGGTCCCGGTTCCAGCGCCGGTGGCGAACGGCTACTACGACCAATATGGAATTTGGCATCCGTACGGATACTGATCAGGCGGATGTCACCGGCGGCCGCGCGACCCTCCTCCGCGCGGCCGTTTTGTTTTTCAGTGCGTCAACGCTGCGCCCAGTATTTGTCGCGCGTCTGTACAACCAGACCTTTTTCCCTGGTAGCTAGTTGCAGCGCGCGAAACTCGGAAACGCGCACCGGCTGATCGGAAACGAATCCTAAACTGTATTGACTGCGCAACTCCTGCTCGATGAGGCCAAAAATCTGATCGATGCTTTGCCTTTTCGAAACCTCGTAGAACCCACCGCCCGTTTCCTTCGAAAGATGCTGCAGCACCCTGCGGCCGTCTGGCTCGCCGAACCCGAATCCATATGCGCCTGGATCGGAGAATAGAATCGAGTACACCAGCGTATCCGCGCGTTGCGACGCATCGATCGCATCCGGCAGTGTGAAGTCGCTGCCCGTGTCCACGCCGTCGGTCATCAAGATCAGCGCCTTGCGGTTGCGTTGATCCTTCATCGTTTTGGCCGCCTCCACCACCGCGTCGTAAAGCAAAGTGCCTCCGCCGGTCTGTTGGCTCAGCTCAGCGCGGGTGGGCGCATCCACGATGCTCAACTTTTCCTCCAGCTTGGTGCGCGACGCGGTAAGACTCTGGCGCAGCATCACCGCCATATCGAACTGCATCAGGAACACTTGATCCTTGTCCTCGCGCAGAACGCGATCGAGAAAGTGGAAGGTAGCAGTGCGTTCCGCGTCCAGCACCTTCAACTGGCTGAGACTGGTGTCCACCATCAGCCCGATGGTCAGGGGAAGATCGGTTTCCTTCGAGAAATACCGGATGGCCTGCGGCCGGCCATTTTCAAGGATGGAGAAATCGTCTTTCGACAGATTACTGATGATCTCGCCTTTCTTGGTGCGCACCACGGCCAGAAGATCAACTACCTTCACCGAGGTCGAGAAGGTGGGATCATCCTGCCCGCGCGCCAACGAGCCGGTAACAAGTGCGGCGGCGGAGGCGAGAAAACTACGGCGGGAACAACGCAGCGGCATGGGACTTTACGTGCAATTCCAGGATACTTCAGGATAGGCTTGCATCGCTTCCCGCGAATGAACGAGAATGGGCCAACACAGCTGCACGTCGAAAGAGGACCCCATGCGCCGCTTTATCCGGAAAATGTACCTTCCCCTTTTGCTCGCCGCACCCGCCGCCGCGCAGAGCGATCTGCCCATGGCCAAACCGGAAACCGTTGGCATGTCGTCGCAGCGGCTGGAACGCATCCACGCCTTCATTCAGGACTACATCGACAGCAACCAGATCGCGGGCGCCGTCACGCTGGTCGCCCGCAAGGGCAAGGTGGTCCACTTCGAAGCGCAGGGCTGGCGCTACAAGGAAGAAAACTCGCCCATGGATAAGGACGACATCTTTTCGCTGATGTCCATGACCAAGCCCATCGTCTCCACGGCATTAATGATGCTCTGGGAGGACGGCAAGTTCATGCTGGACGATCCCATCTCCAAGTGGCTGCCCTCCTACGCTAATAAACAGGTGCTGGACCAAGTGAGCGGCCAGCGCGTGCCGGCCCACGCCATCACGGTCCGCAACATTTTGACGCACACCTCCGGGCTTTCGCTCGAACCCGGACCGCGTCCTAAAACATTGCTGGAGGAAATTGAAAAATCCGCACCGCGCCCGCTGGCGTTTCAACCCGGCGAGCGCTGGCAGTACGGCTCGTCGACCGACTTCGTCGCGGCACTGGTCGAAAAAATCTCCGGTATGACCGTGGACGAGTACCTGCGCCAGCGCATCTTCGAGCCGCTCGGCATTCGCGACACTTACTACAACATCCCCAAGGAAAAAGTGAATCGCGTCGCCGCAGTCTATCGTCCGGACAAAGACGGCAAGATCACGCTGCTGCGCAAGCCCGAATATCACGAGCCCACCACCTATTTCCCCGGCGTGGCGGGTCTGAACGGCACTGCGGCCGACTATTTCCGCTTCTCGCAGATGATCCTGAACGGCGGCGAGTATGAAGGACATCGCCTGCTCGGACGCATGACCGTCGACATGATGATCAG
The DNA here is from genome assembly GCA_963761935.1 of Terriglobia bacterium. Taxonomy (GTDB): domain Bacteria; phylum Acidobacteriota; class Terriglobia; order Bryobacterales; family Bryobacteraceae; genus Palsa-89. The sequence continues at coordinate 26,275 of CAVXJU010000040.1, forward strand.
CAACCAGATCGGTTCCGGCAAGCCGGTTTATATCCGCGGCGCCGGCTACGGGTTTGGCCTGGGATTCGCAGTGCTGACGGATCCATCGAAATCGCCCGATGCGCTTTCGCCCGGCACGTTTACCTGGGGCGGCGCCGACGGCACTCTGTTCTGGATCGATCCGGTGGAGGAGCTGATCGGCATCATGATGGTGCAGATCAATCCCTATAGTCACTTCAATATTCGGCCGTTATTTTCGGTGGTAGTTTCGCAAGCCGTGGTCGACAGTCTCGCGGGCCACGGGCCGAAAGTGATGGGCTACGACACGCCTCACTGAGGAGCCGGAGCGGCCGAAAACTACTTCACCGTGACTTTGACTTCAGCCGAAGTCCAGCAGCACTGGAATCCGCCGCCGCCGACGCCCGATAGATCGTTGGCGGTCACTTCTAGAAGGTATTCTCCGGGATCGCTGAACGTCGCGGTGGTCGCGGCCTTGCCGGTAAAGGTGGCGGGGGGCGGCGCTTTGAACTCGACCTTCTCGGCCTTAGGCTTGGCGCTCGCGAAAGTCACCTCGCCCGGACCGCGAAATTTGAGCCATGTGACCGTCACCGCTGGAAGCATCTTTCCGAAAGCCGCAAAAGCGGGCGGTACCACGGCATCGTCCGCAACCCAGACCGTCAGCGGCAGCGCAACACCCGGCGCGGCCGTCAAGGTCTCGGCAATCTGACGCGGAGGCCCCTGCAAAAACGGTCCTGCATCCGCGAAGCCGATGAATGGCGGTGTGTTGTAGGTGGCGTCCTTGAACGGCGAGATATTCCATAGCGGATTCAGAGCGAACGGTATTTTCGTGGTCTTGCCGTTAGAGACGATGGTCCAGACGATTTTCTGATCCGGCGGGAAATTCTTCGGAACAGTAATCGTAAAAACGCCCCATTGGCGTCCGGTCAGGAAGTGTGTAGGCTGCCCGCGATCCGGCCCGTCGGGATCGATGTGATTATCGGGTCCCACCGGAATGTCCAGCACTTGTTTCAGGTTCCGGTTGTAATAGCCAACCAGAATGGTGTTGCTGCCTTCCGCGTTAACGTACCAGCCTTCGTAGGCGGCGGTGACAGCTTGGCCGGATTCGTGCGGTGGCTCTTTGTAGGCATTGGTTATGCCTTGCGACCAGGCCAGGCTCGCAAATAGAACTGTAGTTAAGAAACTTCGGAACATATGGTGTTGGCCGCGGATGAACGCGCCGAAACTATGGTGCTCATCCGCGGCTAGCTAAAGCTACTCCTAATTATTTCCGCTCAGAAAATCCAGCGGACTGACAGGCTTCGGTTTGTGTTTCGCGGCCCATTCCTTGTAATCGTCATCGCTGATGTAGGTGACGTTCACCCAAGCGTGCGCCATCTCATCGACGGTCCGGTCGCCCCATCCCACCCACTGATTGGGATCCGGGTTGGACGCCTTGGCAGTGGTGTTGTCATGCCACGCCTTCACATGGATGATGGTGCCCTTCGGAAATACCGGCGCGGCATCGTCGGCATAGATGTAGTTGTTCATCCAATTGAAGTTGAAATTGTTGCAGTAGCTGATGGTTTGCACCGTGCCGTCCGGCAGGATCGCCTCCAGCAGCATCGCCTTCCCGCGAAGATGCATGTGCGGCTGGAAATTCTCGAGCCGCGCGGCCTGCTTCAAGACGTGGAAATTCTCAGTCTCGGCGACCGTGTTCGGCGGAATATCGAGCGGGGCGGGGCCGCTAGCGGCGGCGTTGAACATAGTGAGATACGTCCGATACTTTGGCACCTCGCCCTTGGGATAGAAATAGACGGCCAACTCGACGTGATCCGAGATCGAATCGCCGACGGCATGAGTGTGAATATCCCACCGGATCTTCGCGCCCGGTAACAGCAATTTTCCGGTGTTGGGCCGATAGATGTCGTACTGCTTTCCAATCGCCCATTCCATCAGAATGCCGCCGCCCGCGATGGCAGCCAGCGGATCCGGATCGGCCGGACCGGCGCCTTTCGGTTCGGTCTGCATCAAATAACCGATGGCGTGATGCGTGATTCGCCGGCCGGCTTTCGTGCTGGGGCGCATTTCCACCGCACGAACCCAGCGAGGCTCGGTGAGAGGAACTTCGGTGATTGGTTGCCACCATTGATCCTGGCTAACGGCGGGCATGCTGTAGGTGGCCGACTTGAGAATCAGGTCCGGCTCGCCGAACTGCTTAGCGAGCTGCCATTCGTCCTCATTGGGCCACTGCTTGGGAGGCGGCATGTCCTTGATGTCGCCCATCTGTGAACCCGAGTCGACCCAGCGGACGATAGTTGCGATCTGCTCGTCGCTCAACGAGCGATCATTCTCGAATTTCTGGATGCCGACGGTCTTGTCCAGGTGCCACGGCGGCATCTGATGCGTCACCACGCGCTCTTTGATGGACCTGGCCCAGGGACGCGCCTCTTCGTAGGTGACTAGTGACATGGGCGCCATGGAGTCCTTACGATGACAGGCTTCACATTTGTCTTGAAAAATCGGAGCGATGTCCTTGGTGAACGTCACCGGTTTAGCGGAGGCGGCGTTCTTAGTAGGTTCGCCAGCCATCAAGGCGCTTGAAACTGCCAGCAATGCGCCGGAGGCAATGAGAGTTACAACTTGGTATCTACGGGTCATGAATTGCTCCTTAGTCGGCAATGTTGATCCATCCTGAATGTACGCTTAATGAGCTGAGTGCGCCAGCTCCGGTTCTATCACTGCTTCGCCCGGCCGCGTCATCTTAGCCATGAGTTCCAGAAAAATCTCTCGCTCGCCGGGACTCAAGGCTTCCAGCATATTACGTCCCATGGCGAACTGGCACTCCAGACAAGCCTCATAAAAGCGCTTGCCCTTTTCGCTGAGCGCCACCTGGACGATGCGGCGGTCTTCATCCACGCGCGTTCGTTCCACCAGGTCTTTACTGACTAACTTGTCCACGGTATTCGTGGCGGTGCTGAGGGCCAGGTTCAAGGCGCGCGCGAGATCGCTCATGATGGAGGTCCCCTTCCTGCCGAGTACCGTGACCATGCGAATTTCCTGCCGCGAGATTTCCACTTCGGACGCCGCGGTTGTGGGCCGTGTAACCATGAGGCGGCGATATAGAACGTCGAAGTGGGCGATCAACTCGCTGAGCTGTCCTTCTAGCGGCGGCGTCGCGCTTGCGGCGCATTGAGCTTCGGTCATTATTTCTCCCTCAAGTCAGCAACCCTTCTAGTATCAGCGAAAAATAGTCAGGTGTCAAATAGTTAGTCTGGCGAATGTTTCGCGAGTCGAAGAATCCGACTTGCGGAGAACGAACGGCCTATTCTCCGCGTCACGAGCGGAGAAAATGCGGAGATTACAGGGTATAATATCCGCAGTAACTGCGGAGAATGTGCATTCACGAGCTCAAGGACTGGCCCCGGTTCCACTGGAGCATGGAGAAGCTCGCCGAGCCACTAGCCTCGGTCCGGCACCGGCAGGGCCGTTTGATCGGCTACATTGAGGGGCTCGGATTTCAATTGAGGCAAGAGGCTGTACTTGAAACACTGACCACGGATGTTCTAAAGAGCAGCGAAATAGAAGGGGAAAAACTCGATGCTGAGCACGTCCGCTCATCCGTGGCCCGGCATATGGGCATGGACATCGGCGGTCTCAAGCCCGCGGATCGCAATGTCGAGGGCGCCGTCGAAATGATGCTGGACGCCACGCGCCATTATGACCAGCCGCTGACCGCCGAACGGTTGTTCGGATGGCATGCCGCACTGTTTCCGACCGGCCGCAGCGGGTTGACAAAGATCAAGACCGGAGCCTGGCGTGACGAAAGCGTGGACCCTATGCAGGTGGTCTCCGGTTCGACGGGAAAAGAACGCGTCCATTTCGAAGCACCAAAGGCGGACCGGCTGGCCGGCGAGATGAAATCGTTCCTGGCTTGGTTTGAGGGACGTGAAGCAATCGATCTCGTTCTGAAAGCCGCTCTCGCCCATCTTTGGTTCGTGACGATTCACCCCTTCGAGGATGGCAACGGCCGCATCGCGCGCGCGATCGCCGATATGGCGTTGGCTCGTTCCGAGCACAGCCCGCAGCGGTTCTACAGCATGTCGGCCCAGATCAAGCAGGAACACAAGGAGTATTACGAGGTCCTGGAACGTACGCAGAAAGGGACGCTGGACATCACAGTGTGGATGGGATGGTTCCTTGAATGCTTGGGCCGCGCGATCGACGGCGCACAAGTCGCGTTGAAGGCTGTGCTTGCCAAAGCACGGTTCTGGGATCGCGCAAAAGATGTGCAGCTCAATGACCGGCAGCGCTCCGTGATAAACCGCTTGCTGGACGGGCTCGAAGGCAAGCTCACGAGCTCAAAATACGCGAGGCTCACGAAGTGCTCGCAGGATACCGCTTATCGCGACATTCTCGTGCTGGTCGAGCATGGCGTCCTGGTTCAGAATCCCGAAGGTGGGCGCAGCACGAGCTATTCGCTCGGCCCGCTGGAATAATCTGTTACCTATGTCTCCGGTCCGGACAACAGAACGTACCGGAGACATGGGTTACACTTTTTCGCCTGCCAAGGGGGCGGGAAAGTGGGATGCCATGGAAGGAAAGTTCTGTTATGGATGAACGCATGCGATTCGTGATTCGACTCAAAGACGGCGAGAGCATGGCCGCATTGTGCCGGGAGTTTCAGATCTCCCGCAAGACCGGCTACAAGATCTTCGAGCGTTATGAGGAATGCGGACTGGAGGGGCTTACCGATCGTGCCAAGCGCCCGCACCGTTACGCCAACCAACTGCCCGAGCAAATCGAAGCCGCCATCGTAGCGGCCAAGCGCGAGAAACCGCACTGGGGCGCCCGCAAGATCCGGGAACGCCTCCTCCGGCGACTGCCGAGCGAAGTGAAGGTCCCCGCCCGCAGCACCATCCACGCCATCCTGGATCGGCATGGACTGGTCACTCACGCCAGGCGATCACGCACGCGCAGCGAAGGAACTCCGCTCTCTTCGGGCGCCAGCCCGAACTCGCTGTGGTGTGCTGACTACAAGGGAGAGTTCATGCTCGGCGATCGGCGCTACTGTTACCCGCTCACGGTCACCGATCACGCTTCGCGTTATCTGCTGCTGTGCGAAGCCCTGGAATCCAACGCGGAAAAGACCGCTTTTACTGCCTTTGAGCGTCTTTTCAAGGAAAAGGGTTTACCCCAGGCGATCCGCTCCGATAATGGCGTTCCCTTCGCTTCGCCCAACGGGCTTTTCAATCTTTCGCGGTTGTCGGTCTGGTGGTTGCGGCTCGGCATCAGCATCGAACGCATCCGGCCCGGTCATCCGCAACAAAACGGTCGTCACGAGCGTATGCATCTAACCTTGAAGAAAGAAGCCACTCGTCCCGCTGGCGCCAACCTACTTCAACAGCAAGCCAAGTTCGACGCCTTCCTGGAAGAGTTTAACAACGAGCGCCCGCATGAAGCGCTCGACATGAAATGTCCGGCGGAAATCTACTCTCCTTCCTGCCGCCCTTATCAGGGGATTCAGGAACTCCGCTACCCGTTTCACGACCAGACGGTCGTCATCACCAACTGCGGCCGGCTGTGTCTGTATCGCAAGAAGATCAATTTAAGTACTTGTTTGGCCGGCCAAGCGGTCGGTGTCAAGGAAGTCGACGACGGCATCTGGCTCGTCAGCTTCATGGACTACGATCTCGGTTATATCGATCTGGAGGAAAAAACTCTGCAGCCCCTCAACAACCCCTTCGGGCCAAAAGTGTTACCTATGTCTTAGGAACGTTCTGTTACCCATGTCTCCGGGTCGGACAATTGGAAGTTGGGGCGGCTGGTGGGATTTGAACCCACGACATCCAGAACCACAATCTGGCGCTACTACCAGCTGAGCTACAGCCGCCGCGTGTAAAATCATTTTAGCATCGCGCGGCGCTCCTCACCTGGCGAATTCGCGCAGCAAATCGGCCAGCACCGCGGTGTTGCGGTTCAGATCGTAGTCTTCGAGTACCCGCCGGCGCGCGGATTTTCCCAGCCGCAGCCGCAGGTCCGAGTCATCTATTAGTCTTGCGAGGGCCGAGGCGAGCTCCTCTTCGCCGGCCGGCGGCACCAGCAGGCCATCCATTTCGTGACGGATCAGTTCCGGAATGCCCGTGACCCAAGTCGCCACGCAAGGAATCTCCATGGCCATCGCTTCCATTAACACCACCGGGATGCCCTCAGCGAAACTGGCCAGGGCGAAAATGTCGGCTTGGGAGTAAAGCGCGCGCAACTGGTCCGGACTCCGCCAGCCTTCGAAAACAACCTTGTCGCCTAGACCGCGGCGTGTTGCTTCGTTCTCCAAACTGACACGCTCTGGTCCATCGCCGGCGATGCGCAAACGCGCGTTCCGATTCGCAGCGCTCAGCCGCTCGAAGGCGCCCAGCAGGACGTGCAGACCTTTCACCGGCGCCAATCTTCCCACCGTGAGGATCTCGCACGTCGCGGGATTATAACGGAACGGCCGCGGCGCATAAACTTCCACATCCACACCCAGCCGCGCGATGTGCAGCTTCGCCCAATCGCGCGAATCGGAGAAGCGCATCAACTGGCTGCGGCCATATTCGCTGATCGCGCACACCTGATCGAAAGCTTGCACTTTCTGGGCGAGGTGAAACCCCTGAGGATCGATAAATTCGTCCGAGCCGTGGATGGTGGCCGAAGTTCGCATCGGCCAGACGCGCCGCGCCAGCAAGCCCACCGTGGTTGTGAAATGCATATGAACATGTTGAAGGCGCTCGGTTCGCATCCAATCCGCAAAGACCGCCGCTTCGGCGAAGTACAGCAGGTTCTTTGCCGACCCACCTAAGCGCAGCGCATGGACCAAAGCGCTGGCATAACCGAGAGGCCTCCGCAGAAACATGCGCAAATTCGCTCCCAGGGCCACGGCGGATCCAGCCGGCTTAATATAAAACGTCGCGCGCTGCTCATCCTGTTCTTCAACGTTCAGTTGTTCGAAGGAACGGTCCGGTTCGCGGATCGACGCCACGCGAACGTCGAATCCCAATGCGCGCAGCCCACGAATCTCCCGCAGAATAAAAGTATGGCTGATGGCCGGATACTGGCTCACCAGGTACGCGATCCGGACCGGCGCGCCCCTCAGGAAAGTCCGGCCTTCTTCCAAAGCTGCGCCACGCGCTGCTTTACGTCCTCCGGCATGCGGATCACATCCGGCCAGGGACGCGTGAATCCTTCTTCTTTCCATTTCCGCGTGGCGTCGATGCCCATCTTGGAGCCGTAGTTCGGAAGCCGGCTGGAATGATCGAGCGAATCGATCGGACCCAGCACAAACTGGATATCGCGCTCCGGATCGATGTTGTTCAGCGCCTTCCACGCCACTTCGCTCACGTTCTGCACGTCCACATCTTCATCCACCACCACGATGCATTTGCTGAACATGGCCTGCCCCAGCCCCCAGATGGCGTGCATCACTTTGCGCGCGTGCAGCGGGTACGATTTGCGAATCGAAACCAGGATCAGGTTATGGAAAATACCCTCGGCCGGCATGGAAATATCGCGCATCTCCGGCAGTTGCAGGCGCATCAGCGGCAAGAAAATGCGCTCGATCGCTTTACCCATGTAGAAGTCTTCCATGGGCGGCGGACCGACGATGGTGGTGGCGTAAATCGGTTTCTTCCGCTGCGTGATGCAGGTGACGTGGAACACGGGATAATCGTCGGCTAGCGAATAGAACCCGGTGTGATCGCCAAACGGACCTTCGCTCCGCAACTCGCCCAGTTCCACATAGCCTTCGAGCACGATCTCCGCGTTGCGCCGGCACTTCCAGATCCGAAGTCTCGCACTTCACCATCTCCACCGGCTTGCCGCGCAGGAATCCCGCGATCATCATTTCATCCAGATCCGGCGGCAGCGGCAGGATAGCCGAGTACATCGTGGCGGGATCGGCGCCGATGGCGACCGCCACGTCCATGCGCTTCTGCTTGCCTTCCTTGAGCAAGCGGCGATAATGCTCGGCGCCCTGTTTGTGCGTCTGCCAGTGCATGCCGGTGGTGCGTTCGTCGAAAATCTGCAGGCGATACAGCCGCAATTGCGCTTGCCCGTGTCGGGATTTTTCGAAAACACCATGGGCAGCGTGATGAAGCGGCCCGCGTCCTCGGGCCAGCACTGCAGGATCGGAAATTCGTCGAGCGAAAAATTATCGCGCCGGATCACTTCCTTGCAAGCGCCGTCGGAAACGATCTTCGGAAAGAACGCGCCCATTTCGGCCAGCTTGGGCAGCATTTTCAGCTTGCCGATCAGGCCTTCGGGCATCCGCATCTCGAGATATTCGGAGATGCGCTGGGCAACCTCTTCCACCGAATCCACCTCCAGCGCGATCTGCATCTTGCGCTCGCTGGCGAAGCTGTTGATCAGCACCGGCACGCTGCTGCCTTTGGGTTTTTCGAACAGCAGCGCGGGGCCGGCGGCTTTGACGGCGCGGTCGGCAAATTCGGTGATTTCGAGCACTGGGTCCACTTCAATCGAGATGCGTTTCAGTTCCTTGTTCTTTTCGAGCGCGGCGATGAAGTCGCGCAGGTCGCTATAGGCCATAAGAGATGAGGAATGTCCAGGTTTTACTATGATGGAAATCGGTCCCCATGACAAATCGAACGGCTTTCATCACCGGCGCCAGCCGAGGGATCGGACGCGCGTGTACGCTGGCTCTTTCGGACGCCGGAGCGCGAGTGGCCGTGACGGCGCGCAACGTGGATCAGCTTGAGGAACTGGCAGGCCAATTGCGCGCGCAGGGCCGCGAGGCATTCGCGGTGCCCATTGACATGTCCAGCGCCGATTCCATCAAAGAAGCCATCGCGAAAACCGCCAAGGATTTCGGCCCAATCGCGATCCTGGTGAACAACGCCGGCATCACCAAGGACGGCCTGGCAATGCGCATGAAGAAAGAAGATTGGGACAACGTGATCGCAGTGAATTTGACCGGCGCATTTCTTGCCATCCAACAAGTGCTACCCGCGATGATGCGCGAGCGCTGGGGCCGCATCATCAATATTTCTTCGGTGGTGGGCGAATCGGGCAATCCGGGTCAGGCCAACTACGTCGCATCGAAAGCCGGCCTCATCGGACTAACTAAGTCGATCGCGCAAGAGATGGGCAGCCGCAACATCACGGTAAATGCCGTCGCGCCGGGCTATGTCGAAACCGACATGACGCAGGGTCTGGCGCAAGCGCTGAAGGACAAGATGCTGGAGCACATCCCGCTGAAGCGGATCGGCCGGCCCGAGGATGTCGCCGCGGCGGTTCGATTCCTGGTCAGCGAGGAAGCGTCCTACATCACCGGCCACGTCTTGGATGTAAACGGCGGCCTGTACATGTAGCCCATCTCCACCGAAGTCTCGCTCGGCCCAACGAACCTATTTGGCCGGCTTCTTGGAGTTAGCCTTCTTCAGCTTGCGCGGCAGCCTCGACTTGCCCTTCTTCTGTAACTTTCCGGGCTTGGCGGACTTCGGCGACGCCGTTGGATGGACGAGCCCCGTTGAAACGGCGAGCGACCCCAGTGTGGAACCGATCGCTTCAGCCGCGGATTCCAGCGTGCTTTTCTCCTTCGGTTTACTGCTCCGTGTCTTCGATTTCTCATTTGGTTCGCTGGGCATATCCTCTAGTATGCGACTAATCCACCGCACAGTCGGGACTGGCGTCGATTGACTGACTCTTTAGTAACTAACCCGATCTGAGTCCGTCTATCACCAGAGGTCGCCTGAAACGGAGGTTTGGCATGCCCGATGAGCTGGTCCGTTACTCCATCCGTCCGTCGGCGGAAAGCACATTCACGCTGGAAGTCTTCAAGAGCGGGCTGATGGCCGGGAAGAAACACCTGCTGTTTTTCGAGCAATACGAGGGCGAAATTGAATACAACACCCAGCGCGTCGAGGACTCGAAGGTTCGCTTCACCGTCCAGGCTCGCAGCGTCACGTGCAAGGACAACTGGGTCAAACCGGAAGACCGCAAGAAAATCGTCGAGGTGGCGATCAACGATATGATGGCCGCCAGCCAATATCCCGAGCTGACCTTCGTCTCCTCGCGGATTGCTACGAAATCGAAAGGCCTGTACGAAGTTGAAGGCGATCTTACGGTGCGCGGGATTTCGAAGCCGATCGTTTTTGAAGCCGCCGTCAAGCCGGTCTCAGGCGACTTGCGCCTGGAAATCGACGGCGACACCCACATCAGCCACAAAGATTACGGACTAAAACCACTCTCCAAGTTCGGCGGCATCGTCGGCACCAAGGATCAGATGCTGCTGCGCTTCCTGGTATGGGCTGAAAAGAAGGTCTGATTTTCGGGCCGCTTCCGATTGCGGCCCCACCGCCCGCGCCTCCACAATAAAAGAATGGATTCTGTGAACACGGCCAAGTTCCGGGTGGGGCTGGTGCAGATGAGTTGCGCCGTCGATCCCAACGAGAACCTGGAAAAGGCCATCTGGAAGATTCGCGAAGCTGCGGCGCGCGGCGCGCAGATCGTGTGCCTTCAGGAACTTTTCCGGTCTCAATATTTCTGCCGCGAGGAGAACCCCGAGCTGTTCGCCCTGGCCGAGCCGATTCCAGGCCCAACTACTGAAACCCTAGGGCGCATCGCGCGAGAGCTGAGCGTCGTAATCATCGCCTCGCTCTTTGAACGGCGCGCTGCAGGCTTGTATCACAACACCGCGGCCGTGATCTCCCCCGATGGCGAAATCGCGGGAATCTACCGCAAAATGCACATCCCCGACGATCCCTTGTACTTCGAAAAGTTTTATTTCACTCCTGGCGACCTGGGCTTCGTCAATTTCGACACGCGATTCGCGCGCGTGGGCGTGCTGGTTTGCTGGGATCAGTGGTATCCGGAAGCGGCGCGGCTTTCCAGCATCGGCGGCGCGAACATCCTGTTCTATCCAACGGCCATCGGCTGGCATCCCGCGGAAAAAGAACAGTACGGCGCTGCCCAGTTGGACGCCTGGCGCACCATCCAGCGCGGCCACGCCATCGCTAACGGAATCTACGTCGCGGCGGTGAATCGCGTAGGGCACGAAGGTCCCGCGGACAGCGGTCTCGAATTCTGGGGCTCTTCCTTCGTAGCCGACCCATTCGGGCGCATCATCGATGAAGCATCTTCAAATCAAGAAGAGATCCTGGTGACCGAATGCGACCCACACCGCATCGAAGAAGTACGCCGCAACTGGCCCTTCTTGCGGGATCGGCGGGTGGATGCCTATTCTCCCATCTTGAAACGGTGGCTCGATTGAAGTTTCGCATGCCGGCCGAGTGGGAGCCCCACGAAGCCACTTGGCTCGCATGGCCGCACGAACGAACGGATTGGCCGGGAAAATTCGCGCCCATCCCTTGGCTCTACGGCGATATCGTCCGTTGGCTCTCGCGCGTTGAGAAGGTCCGCATTCTGGTAAACGATCAAGCCACTGAGCAAAGCGCGCGCCGGGTGCTGGCCAAATGCTGTGCGAATTTGGACGCGGTCGAATTCTTCCGCCATCGCACCAATCGAAGCTGGACGCGCGACTATTGCCCCATCTTCGTTCGCGATTCCAGAGGCCGGATCACCATCGCCAACTGGATCTTCAACGGCTGGGCCAAGTACGACAACTGGCGCGAGGACAACCAGATTCCCGCGTTCATCGCCCAGCGGATCAAAATCCCACAAGTTCAGCCCGGAATCGTGCTCGAAGGCGGCAGCATCGACGTGAATGGCGCGGGTCTGCTGTTGACCACCGAGGAATGCCTGCTCAGCGAAGACGTCCAGGTACGGAACCCGGGCTTCGGCCGCGCGGATTGGGAGCGCTATTTCGCCGAATTATCTAGGAATCGAGCGCGTGATCTGGCTGAAGAAAGGCATCGCCGGCGACGACACGCATGGCCATATCGACGACCTGGCTCGCTTCGTCGACCCAAACACCGTCGTCACCGTGGTTGAGCAGGATCGCTCGGAAGCCAACTACGAGCCGCTGCGCGAAAATCTGGCGCTGCTGAAACGGACCGGCCTGCGCGTCGCGACACTACCAATGCCTGCGCCAGTCTGGTTCGCCGGCCAACGTTTGCCCGCCAGTTACGCGAATTTCTACATCGCCAACGGCCTGGTGCTGGTCCCGGTCTTCAACGACCCCATGGACCGCGTCGCATTGAACACCCTCGCCAAGCTCTTCTTAAATCGCGAAGTGGTCGGCATCTATTGCCGCGACCTGGTGCTCGGCCTGGGCACGCTCCATTGCATGACCATGCAGCAGCCCGCCTCGCTTGTTCACATCGCGCACAACGCAGCGGGTCTCGATTAGGCGCTTCCTCAAGCGAGCGCGCCCCGCGCTGTGCGCTGTCTGATTCGCGTGCTATCATCCGCTTTCGATGCATTCCTTCGACCTGACCGTGATTGCGATTTATCTGATCGCGATCACCTGGTTCGGAGCGCGTTTTCGCAATCGGCAGCGCGGGCTCAAAGATTATTTCCTGGGCGGCCGCACCGCGCCGTGGTGGGCTATTCGCTTATCCATCGTTTCGGCCGAAACCAGCACGCTCACCGTAATCGGCACCCCGCCGCTCGCTTACGCCGGCAATTTCGGGTTCCTCCAGTTGGTCTTCGGCTACCTGCTGGCCCGCATCGTCATCTCCGTCCTGTTCCTTCCGCAATATTTCCGCGGCGAGATGTACACCGCTTATGAGCTGATGCGCCGCCGCTTCGGCGAGCGCATCCGCAAAGCTCACCGCCGGAACTTTCCTGGTATTGCGCGCCCTGGCCGAAGGCGTCCGCGTGTTCGCCATTTCCATCATGGTCGCGATCATCCTGGGCACCGGCGAAGTCGATCTCGATCCTGGTGATCGTTGCCCTTACACTCTTCTACACTTTCGAAGGCGGCATGACCGCCGTCATCTGGACCGACGTCGTGCAGATGTTCCTCTACGTCGCCGGCGCCATCCTCAGCTGTGCGTGATCATCGCGCATCAGATCCCCGGCGGCTGGGCGCACGCCTACGGCATCGCTGAGCGCGCGCCGCACAAATTCCAGGTGTTCGATTTCCGCTTCTCTTGGACCGCCGCAGTTCTTTTCGCGCAACTACAGCTTCTGGGCGGGAATCATCGGCGGCTGCTTCCTCACCACCGCCAGCCACGGCACCGAGCAGTTGATGGTCCAGCGCTTGCTCGCTGCTAAAGACGAGCGGCAGAGCCGCGCCGCGCTACTCTCCAGTTGGGTGGTGATCTTTTTCCAGTTCGCTTTGTTTCTCTGGATCGGCGCGCTGTTGTTCGTCTATTACTCAGGCGCGCATCAGGCGCCCCCACAACCGCTCGAGTCCATGTATCCTCGCTTCATCTGGAACAATCTTCCCACCGGTTTGGCGGGCTGGCCATCGCCGCCATCCTGGCTGCCGGCATGTCCAACTTGAGCGCGGCGCTGAACGCTCTGGCCTCCACCACCGTCATGGATTTTTACCGTCCCCTGAAGTTGCGGCGCGAGCCGAACAAATCCGAAGCCTATTTCCTGGGCATCGCGCGCTGGACCACCTTGCTATGGGCCGTGATTCTGGTCCTGGTCGGATTAGTGGCGCGGCACTGGGGATCGGTGCTCGAAGCCGGCCTCACCATCGCCTCCATCCTCTATGGCTCGCTCCTGGGCGTCTTCCTGCTCGGTTTACTGACCAAGTCCGTCCAAGAAAATGCCGCCATCGTTGCCATGATCACCGGCCTCCTGGTCATGATCGGCGTGAAACTGTGGACGCCCATTGCCTTCACCTGGTACGTCTTGATCGGAACCACCGCGACGTTCGCCACCGGCTATGCGGTATCGCTGTTTCTGAAGGAGCCCCGCCATGACGCAGCCAGTTGAACAACCTCGCCATCCTGAACTGAAGCGCGTCCTGGGTATCTGGAGCGCGGCCGCGATCGTAGTTGGCACCGTGATCGGAAGCGGGATCTTCCTGGTTCCCAGCGAAATGATCAAGAACGTCGGCACGCCCTGGATGGTTTTTTCGGTTTGGATCTTTGGCGGACTGCTCACTTTGTTCGGCGCCCTGAGCTACGCTGAACTCGCCGCCGCGATGCCCGAGGCCGGGGGCGAATACGTTTATCTTCGCGAAGCTTATGGCCCGCTGTGGGGCTTCATCTATGGATGGACCCAAATGTGGGTGGCTAAGAGCGGGTCCATCGCTACGCTGGCCTCCGGATTTTTCATCTACCTGGCTAATTTCCAACCCGGCTTGGAAAAAGTCTGGGTGGTAGTGCCACTGCCCCTCGGCGGAGCTGGCTTACCGCTCGAAATCCGGTATGGCCAATTGTTGGCAATGGGCGTAATAGCCATCCTGGCACTTATTAATTACTTCGGCGTTCGAGTTGGCGGCGACGTTCAGGTCTCCGTCACCCTGGTCAAGGTGCTGCTGCTCGCCGCCATCATTCTGATTGGATTGGGAACCGCTCATGGCAGCGCGGCGAATTATCACACCTCCACACCCTCGGCGGGCGGCATCGCCGGTTTTTTCGCGGCTTTAGTGGCTGCTCTATGGGCTTACGATGGATGGAACAACGTGGCCATGGTGGCCTCCGAGGTTCGCAAACCGCAGCGCAACCTGCCTCTAGCCTTGATTGTCGGGAGCCTGGCGGTCATGGTCATTTATCTGTTGGCGAATTTCGCCTATTTCCGGGTGCTTCCGGCCGATTCCGTGGCTGCAAACGATCGTGTCGCAGGCGAGATGATGCGCCACATACTGGGCCCGCACGGAGCCGCAGCCGTCAGCATTGCCGCGATGATCTCGATTTTCGCCGCCCTCAACGGATCCATCCTCTCCGGCTCCCGGGTACCTTTTGCGATGGCTCGCGACGGCCTGTTCTTCAAGGCGGTTGGCTTCGTTCATCCGCAGCATAGAACGCCCAGCGTCTCAATTCTGGCTTTGAGCGCCTGGGCTGCGCTCCTGGTCCTGAGCGGCCGATACGATCAGCTCTACACCTACGTCATCTTCGCCAGCGTGATCCTATACGGCATGGCTACCGCGTCGGTGATTGTGCTGCGTTTCAAACGGCCGGATCTCCCCCGGCCCTACCGGACTCTCGGCTACCCGATCGTTCCCGCTATCTTTGTACTGGCCATTTTCTGCCTGGTTGTTTCCACCCTGCTGAAATCCCCGCGTGAATCCCTGACGGGGTTGGTACTAATTTCGCTTGGTCTGCCCTTTTACGTTTATTGGCGGCGCAGCGAGCGGCGCAAAAATTTGTAAAGGTCATGCGGGGCTGTCCAGTACTGTCCGTACTTGTCCGCTTGTTTGTTCGGTTTTCCGAACAAAAGTCTTGAAGAGTTTGGCAAAATGCGGTACAAACATGAAGGGTAACACCTTTAGATTGTGTAAAGCTGTTCGGTTTTCAGAACAGCAACCACTTAGAGCGTGTGCTTTTTGCG
Organism: Terriglobia bacterium; assembly: GCA_963761935.1. Lineage (GTDB taxonomy): Bacteria > Acidobacteriota > Terriglobia > Bryobacterales > Bryobacteraceae > Palsa-89. The sequence goes on from CAVXJU010000040.1 coordinate 41,653, forward strand.
GAGACACCAATTAGATGGACATTAACAAGATGTTGGCGGAGTTACGCCTCGAACGCGAACACATAGAAGAGGCAATCATGACTTTAGAGCGGCTGGCCAGGGGTCGGGGTAGACGCCGGGGGAGGCCTCCCGCCTGGATGTCTCAGATCAAGAGACGCGGACGCCCGCCAGGTAGCAAGAATAAACCGAAAAACGAAGCCAGGGCCACGTCCAAATCGGCAGCGGCCTAGGCTACGGGGGCAGTCTTACCTCCAGCCCGATACTCTTATCGGTTCTGTGTAGCCGACAGTCTTGTTTGCTGGAGCCTGGCGCGTAGGCGGGCTCGGGGCTGCCCTTACTTGTACAGCAGGTATGGCTCTCTGTGTTTGAGGAAAGCAGGGAGAGATTCCTCCATTTTTTGCACCGTATCGCGAGGGTCCGCGCCGGCTTTCATGGCATCGATCACCTGCCGGTTTCCTATCAGGAAGCGATTTTCCTCCCACGGAATCCGGCCTGGATACAGCTTCCCCAGAGCGTAAGCCACTTCCAGCCCCAGGCGCGTGCTGTCAAATGCGTTGCGATCTGTAACCACAAAGCGCACGCCTTCGATGGAGCGCCCAGAGAAATTGGACGACGCGGGAGTGAAACGCGCCGGATACACTCGCACGCCCGGGATATAGCGGCCGTTCAGGAATGCGACCAGCTGCGGGCCTTGAATCCAGTCCGCGCCGATCTGTTCGAAAGGCGCATCCGTACCGCGTCCGACCGAATAATTGGTGGACGCTTCCAGCATTGCAAGACCTGGATACAGCAAGGCCGCATTCAGACTGCGCATGTTGGGCGACGGATTCACCCAAGCCTGGGCGGTGGAGTCGAACCAATCGCCGCGATTCCAACCTTGCATGGCGATCACGTGTAAGTCGACCTTCAGCCGTCGCTCGCCGTTCTCCAGTTGAGCTAACTCGCCCAGCGTCATCCCGTGGCGCAGCGGGATTTCCATGCATCCGACGAACGATTCCAGATCGGGATCTAATATTGGACCTTCGACATGGACCCCAGTGATGGGATTCGGCCGGTCGAACACATAAAACGGCAGATGCTTTTTAGCGGCTTCTTGCATGCTGGAGAGCATGGTGCAGGAGTAAGTGTAAAAGCGCGCCCCCACATCCTGAATGTCGAAAACCAATGCGTCGACATCGTGCAACATGGCGGGCGTGATGCTGCGCGTGGAACTTTGGTACAGGCTGATTATGGGAAGCCCGGTGGCCGCATCGCGCGAATTGGCGACGTTCTCCTTGTCCTCCAAGCCCGACAGGCCGTGCTCGGGCGAAAATAGCGCGGTAATCTTGACTCCCGCCGCCAGCATCAGATCCACATTGCGCTTGCCATCACGGCTCAAGCCGGTGTTATTCGTGATCAGTCCGATCCTTTTCCCGAGCAGCGGCGCGAAGTGCTGGCTGGCGAGAACGTCCAAGCCGGTGAGCACCGCGCCATTGCGATTCACATCGCGATGCAGTCCCGGTCCGGTGATGGTTTCGTTATATCCGGTGAGGCTCACGCCGGGCACGGTGATACCGAAGGATGCGGCTGCAATGGTCGCCACACGGCTGCGCAGCGAGCTGAGAGATTTGCCGCGATGTGGATGGACAACGTTGGTGAGCAGAATCACGTAGGTGCGGCTGGTGGGGTCGAGCCACAGGGAGGTCCCGGTAAAGCCGGTATGGCCATAGGAGCCGATGGGAAAAAGTTCGCCGCGATTGCTCGAATAGGGCGAGTCGATGTCCCAACCGAGCCCGCGCAGGATGGGCTGATCGGCCGGCGAGGCAGGCGCGGTGAACTTGTCCACGGTGTTGGGACGAAACAGGCGCACGCCATTGCCCTCGCCGCGGTCGAGCATCATTTGGGCGAATTTCGCCAGATCGTCGGCGGTGGTGAATAGACCCGCGTGTCCGGCCACGCCGCCCATGTAGCGCGAAGTGTCGTCATGCACAACGCCGCGCAGGGGCTGGCCGGTCTGGGGATCAATCTCGGTGGGTGCAATACGCGGCCTCAGGGACGCCGGCGGAAGAAACATTGAATCCTGCATGCCCAGCGGCTTGAAAATGTTCTGGCGCGCGTAGTCGGAAAGCATCTCACCGCTCAGCCGGTGGACAATTTCCCCCAGCAGGATGAAGTTGATGTCGCTGTAAACGAAGCGCAGCCCCGGGGGCCTCACCGGCTTGTCAATCAAGGCGCGCTCGATTCCGGTCTGGTAACCGCTCCAGGCGGGTTTCAAATCCAGATCCGGCGGGAGTCCGGAAAAATGCGTCATCAGATCGCGAATTTCGATGTCGCTTTTGCCGCCCTGAAATTCCGGCAGATATTTGGTCACCGGATCGTCGATGCGAATCTTGCCTTCCTCGAACAGCTTCATCAGCGAGGGAGTGGTCGCGATCACTTTGGTCAGCGAGGCTGCGTCGAAGATGGTATCGACGGTCATGGCCTCGCGCTGGGGTATCAGGGCTCGCTCGCCGTAGGCTTTACGGTAGACTACCGCGCCGTCGTGTCCGATGAGCAGCACGGCGCCCGGAATCAGGCCCGCGCGGATGGCCTGGTTGATCTGCTCATCTTCGGCGCCGGCACCCGGAAACGCCGGTTGCGCGCAGAGGCAGGCCGCGGTGGCGATGGCCAGCAGGAGCGCCTTCATTGCAGCTTCTTGGCGACCTCATCGAGAAGCCTGGCCAACTCGACGTCCTTCGAAGTGATGCCTTGCGCGTCGTGCGTCGCCAGATCGACGGTCACGCGATTGTAGACGTTGAACCACTCCGGATGATGATTCATTTTCTCGATGCCCAGCGCGGAGGTGGACATGAAGCCGAAGGCGTGGATGAAGTCGGCGAATTTAAACTCTTTGTGAAGCTTCCCGTTCTCGACGGTCCATCCGGGAAGGCCCGCCAGCGCTTCCTTCAGTTCCGAGCCGGAAAATTTCCTCATACCGATATTATCGGGCGAAGACGACTGTTGGCGCACCGGAGACGCAGCGTTCACGTGCGGCGTGGACAGCTGATGGATTCGAACGCTATCTTTTTTCGCCGGCGGCTTCCATTTTGCGCGCTCCGCCGAGAATATCCACGATCGCGTAATTGCCTTCATGGCAAGCATATTCGTAGATCGGCCCCGGCTGCGCGATGAACGGCAATTCCACCGTCCAGGGCCTGGTCCAAGTGGCGGGATCTTCCACGGTGGCCTTGTACACAATGGTTTTATCATCCACGCGCGTGAAGCGCTCGGTCACTTTCAGGTCTTTCGAAGAACCGCGAAAATGAGTCTGGCCGGTGAAATTGGTGGTTTCAACTACCAGCGTGTCGCCTTCCCAATGCCCGATGGAATCGCCGGTCCACTGGCGCACGTTGGCCGGCTTATGCTGCACGTTCATGTGGATGATGCGCACATCATGGATTTCTTCTACCAGGATCATGATCGCGCTGGGCGTCTGCACGATCTGATAATTGTTGTTGTACAGCGTCGGCAGCATGGGCGGGCCCGACATAGAAGTAATGATGCAGCGCTCGGAAAGGCTTCGGTCCTTCACGTTGTCAACGCTCACCGGCCGTCTCTGGTTGCGTTCCCGCGCTTCCGGCAGCATGGGCGGGATTTTTCCATCCGGCGGATCAATCACCATGGAAGTGTGTTTGACGCCGTCTATGCGCGCGAGGCCATTGCCCATGTCGTAAAAGAGAACGTTGTAGGCGCCGGTGCCTTCCGACCCTTTGAGCTTGTGCAATGGGCCTTCCGACGTTCCGTCCAGTTCTTGCCAGGCCTCGTGTTCCTTGGCTTCCCAGATCTTCGCCTCGGCATCCGTTATGGTGGCCTTACCGGCGAACTCGGCCGGGCGTTCGAGCGGCGTCCGGGTGGCGTTGGACCAGATGCCTTGGAGATCGGGATGCCCGTCCGCGGTTCGCGGCGTTTTCCAGGCCGCTTTACTCTGCGCAAAGGTCGAAGTTACCGTAAACAGCGCGAGTGCGCCGAGACTTATAAGGTTCCGGTAAGTCATGGGTTGACCTCTGATAGAGCATACCTCGATTTTGTACGCACCGTGCGCGATAAGCGACCGTGCGATCGGCTTAGGGAAGACGTTGACGCCATTTTCCTGGATCACGGGAAGTATGAAACACGGCGTAGATCGTGACCACGCTGCCTGCGGACTCGTAAAATACGGCGTACGGAAAACGACGGGTCAGTGACCGACGGTAATTCTCATGAACGACAGGATACATTTCCGGTTGACGGCGGATGCTTTCCATACACGCGTCAACGGAACTCAAGAATTCCTCACCTAGTCCGGCACGGCGACGCTCATACCAGGCGTAGGCTTCTGTAATGTCCTGTTCAGCCTCTGGCGCGACGACCAGATCAGCGGCGGCCACTGCGGTCCTGAACCCTGCGCTTCACCTCTTGCCATGACAGTCCCGCGCCGGGGTGTTTCAGGAGATTGGCCTTCCTGCGTGCCAGTTCTTGCTTCTGCCAGTCATGAACGGGCACATCTTCGGGTCTGCCCGCGAGGTCGTCCCAAAGATCCTCCACCAGCTGGAGCTTTTCGGACGGGCTCAGATCAAAAACCGATGGTTGGCTCGAATTCATTCGCGTTCCTGCCGCCAATTGTCTCAAATCTGGAGCCGTCAGGCTCTCTAATACTCAATTTCCTTCATCCCTGCTTGAGTTCGGTGGCGGGATTCTGCTTACGAAGCTCATGAATCATTTCGTTGAAAGCGTCGACTTCTCGCGGATCACCTTCATCGGCCGGCGCGAAATCTCGCACCGGTGGCTTGAGTCCGGGGATTGGCTCCTTGCGGTCCGGCAGATTTCGCGGATCGACGATCTTTGCCATACCTTTAGTCTATCTCTCGCACCCGCAAGCCTTCTACCGGATGCGTCAACAAGGTCTTGGCCGCTGTCAGAAACCGAACCGTGTGCGGCAATCGCGCGTGCAGTTCAAACGCGGCTTCGTCGGCCCACTCGGAATGAATCGCGAAGACAAATGGCTCGCGTAGCGATTCGAAGATGTGGATGTTCAAACAACCAGCCTCAGCCCGGGTTGGCTCGACCACGCCTAGTAAAGCTTCTCGGAACTCGCGCTCTTTGCCCGGCTGGGGTTGGAACCGCACGATAAAGTGCATTGACAAGCAGCACCTCCTGGATCACAAGTATGACAGCAGAAAGCTCGGATCAACGGCTCGTAGCCCAGCAAAAAACTCCCGTTGCCGAAGGTCCGCGCTGCAGATCGTCGTTCGCGTCGGTAAGTAGCCGTCCAGTGAGACATGATTGAAAACGATTAGTCCGCGCGCTTTCGTCGTTTATTTCGGCAGAGCGGCTGTCGGGCATGGAGGCTCGCGTGCGTCAGATGGCCCGGATCGAAGCACGCTGATGGTAGAACGCGACGCGTGAAGCGCCGGCCCCGACTCCGTCCCGCCCCTCGAACTGATAAAATCAATGCCCAATGCCGCCAGAACAGATAGATGAACGGCATCTGACCAAGCAACTGGTGGTGATCCACCTGTCGGACCTGCATTTCGGTAAGCGTCACCGCTTCAATCCACCTCCGACAACCGCCGGCGACATTCCGGTACGTGATGGCTACCCGACGTTACTGGCGAAACTTGCAGAAGATCTTGATCAGCCCGACCCTAAGTGTCCGGCTCTCGTCTGCATAACGGGCGACCTCGCGGAGACTGGCGATCTCAAGGAATTTGGCGACGCAGAGCTCTTCGTCAGGGAGCTCGCAAAGACGAGGGTATTCGGTCATGCTCGTCCACTAAGGGACATTTTTCTGGTGCCGGGTAATCACGACGTGGCATACAGCGGTGCGAAGCCACTCGAGCGGCTAGCGGGGTATGCCCAACTCCTCGGCAGTCTTACCGGCATTTTTGCGTCCGCCGCCGACCCATGGAGTTGGCCTCTCGTCCATGACCGAGCTGACGACCTCGGCGCCATCATCGTCACCCTGAACTCCAGCATCCACGTCCAAAAGGACAAACCTGACCAGGATCGCGGGCACCTTGACATCAAACAACTCACGATGCTCGACGACGCCCTCAAGAGTGTCCCGCCGGATCGGCTGCACCAGGCAATAAAGATCGCAGTCATTCACCACCATCCTGTGCTCATTCCCGCCCTCGCGGAGCCCGGACGGGGGTACGACGCAGTGCACAACTCCGGGAAGCTGCTCACGATTCTGCGACGCCACGGCTTCCATGCCATTCTTCACGGTCACAAACATGACCCCTACGTGTTCACGGAAGACTCGCGCTCTGCTTTTCGAAGGACCAATCAGAACCCGATCCTCGTCGCGGCTGGTGGGTCGCTGGGAAGCAACGAGCTTCCCTTGAATCGACTGAACTGCTACAACCGGATCTCCATAAAGTGGCACCCCGCCGCCGGACAGGCACGCATCCTCATTGAGACGATGGGCCTGAGTGTCTTCGATGAAGATGGAAACGAAGCGTTACCTGACAATTGGGCGTGGAAAGCGCTGTGGCGCGAGGATCTTCACTTTCTCAAGGGTCAATGCGTTCCGACAGTGTCCCGGAGTGTGTCCGCAACTCCGCTTGACGATAAAACGCTTGCGGCCAGCGATCGCAGGCATGCCGAATACGCGCGTCTGCGCGGCAACATGCTGTGTGTCGATGTGCGACCCTCCCTCAAGCCGGACCAGGGCTACGAGGCCATCGTGTGGATAAGTCCGCACCCTAATCGGGAGAAGGCAGAGTCACCGCTGCAGGTAGAATGGTCCGCCGGCCCCAAGTTCCATGGGGTCGTAACCGTCAAGCGCGAGCAGGATCTACGTTTCTGTGGGCGCTTTGATTACTGGGGACCTATGCTTATTCAAGGCTGCATTCTGTTTCCCGATGGGAAAGAAGAACGTGCCTTCGTCTACGCGCGCATTCCAGAAGACTGTAGAGAAGGAGTAGACACCTGATGCCCATCTACGTCGCCGGTCCAGTCCTCCGCACCGGTACGCGACAACCCCGATGGGTTGCCGAGTGTTATCGATTGATACAAGACGTCGCTCGCCCGAGCCCTCGCTATCAAGTGTTGCTCCCAGCCGCCGAGCTCTTGCTGGAGAGCATGGACGCACGCGGATTCACCACGGAACTGAGGCGCCGCATCGTTGGTGCTGACAAGGTTATTGCCGTCTTTCTTCCCGACGACCAGTCGACGCCAATCGAGTGTGCGCTTGCCGCCGCAGCGGGGAAGCGCGTCCTGCTGCTCCATGAAGCTGGCGCGAGAGTCCCGCGAATTCTCGCTGGCCTGCCAGGAGTTACTACCGCCCCCTACGACCAAGGCACGCACGCCGCGATCACGCTCTTCCTCCTGGACTGAAATTTTTGAATGTAATCTACCTTTGTTTCTCCCCTGCCCGCTGTTTGAGCTCCAAGCCTTGCCAGTCTTGATGTACCAGCAGCGCCGACACTCCGCGCCAAGCCGGACGGCAATCCCTGCTAAGATCACCTTGAAAGGGTAAACATGACCGGGCGCATCGAGATCAATCCGTCGGTGATGCTGGGCAAGCCAGTAATCCGTAACACTCGTATTCCGGTCGAACTTGTCCTTCGCAAGCTTGCGGAGGGCGCAACGGTGGCCGATCTTCTCGACGCCTACCCCCGGGTCACGGAGGCGGACGTGCGTGCGTGCCTGGCCTACGCCGCCGATGCGATCGCCCACGAAGAAACATTTCCACTGAGCGCAGAATAGGCGTTCCGCATGCGATTTCTCGCGGACGAGAGCTGCGATTTTGCAGTCGTTCGAGCTTTGCGAGCGTTTGGTCACGACGTGCTCGCTGTCAGCGAGTTTCAGCAACGTTCGGTCGATGAAGAACTGATGGAGACCGCCTACAACCAAAGCCGTATTTTGCTGACCGAAGACAAAGACTTCGGCTGGCTTGCCTTTGCTGCGCACGCAAGAAACGCTGGTGTTGTCCTGATCCGCTTTCCCGCTGGCGCCAGGAAGACATTAGCAGCGGCTGTAACCCGGCTGGTCACGGAACGAGGCGCCGAATTGAATGGGACATTTGTTGTTCTGCGCCCCGGCTTGGTCCGCATTTCCCGATCTCCGATAGCTGACTGAACAGGTTCGAGTGGGTCTCCTGCACGCCGAGGGCATGTCACAATATAGAAATCGCCTCTCACCAAGGCTGGCCGCCTGGCCAGCGCAGCGGGGATGAGACGCTGAGTCCGGGTCGCACACTTGGAATTTGGGGACTTCTTTGCAAACGGCCAATTCGAATCAAATTGCCGTGCTCGGTCTGGGTTACGTCGGGTGCGTGACGGCTGCCTGTTTGGCCAGCCTGGGACATCGGGTGCTCGGTATCGACCGGGACCAACATAAAGTCGACAACGTCTTGAAAGGCCGCGCTCCTTTTTATGAGCCGGGGCTCGAAGATCTGGTGCGGGACGGCATCGACAAAGGCCTGCTTTCGGCCTCCACATCCGCTGAAGCGATGGTGGACGCCGACATCGCGCTGGTTTGCGTCGGGACGCCATCGGAAAAGAATGGCAACCTAGGCCTCGCTCAACTCGGGCGCGCTATCGACGAAATTGCCGCGCAGATTCCGCGCCGCCAGAAGCCGCTCATCGTCGCCATCCGCAGCACCGTCTTTCCAGGGACCTGCGAAGAAGTGGTGCTACCGGCCTTCGCGCGGCATTCCAGCGTTCGCGTCGTATCGAATCCTGAATTTTTGCGGGAAGGCTCGGCCGTCAAGGACTTCGTCGAGCCGGCCCTGGTGGTGGTGGGCGGATCCGACGAAGGCGCCGTGCGCAAAGTGGCCGATCTGTACGCGCCCCTGGGCATCCCGCCGCGTCTGGTGTCGCTGCGCGCGGCGGAAATGATCAAGTACGCCTGTAATGCGTTTCATGCCGTCAAGGTCTCCTTTGCCAACGAGATCGGAGCGCTGAGCGAGCGCCTGGGCATCGACGGCCACGAAGTGATGGACACGCTGTGCGACGATGTAAGGTTGAATATTTCGCCGGCTTATCTCAAACCCGGTTTCGCGTTCGGCGGCTCCTGCCTTCCCAAGGATCTCCGCGCTCTGATTTATCGCGCGGGCCGTCTGGATCTGAAGCTGCCTCTGGTGGAGTCCACTGTGTCGAGCAACCAGGAGCATTTGAAACGCGCTATTGAAGCCGTCCTGGATCTGGGGTCGCGGCGGATTGGCGTCATCGGCTTGGCGTTCAAGGAAAACACCGACGATCTGCGCGAGAGCCCGGTGGTGACGCTGCTGGAGCAGTTAATCGGTAAAGGCCGCGACGTTCGCGTATTCGATCCCCAGATCGCGCTGGACCGGATCTACGGGTCCAACCGCAATTTCGTGCTGGAAGCCATTCCGCACATCGGGCGCTTGCTGTATGGTCTCGATGAAATCTTGAGCTGGGCGGATCATTTGGTGCTGGCGCAAAAGCAGAATGAGGAAATCATGCAAACGATTCGCAACAGCGGGATTCCCGTGATGCCGGTAGTGAACGGTTCGCTACAAAGCGCGGCGGCCGTGGGCGCGGGCTCCGAGGTTCGAGCTTAATGGCCAAGACCGCGCTTATCTTTGGAGTCACGGGCCAAGACGGCTCGTTTCTAGCGGAGTTTCTGCTGTCCAAGGGATATCACGTGCACGGGGTGGTGCGGCGCGCATCCACGTTCAATACGGAGCGGCTGGATAACATCTATCATGATCCGCACGAGAAGACCAGTCTAATTCTGCATTACGGCGACGTGACCGAAGCTTCGGCGCTGCGGCACATCATTGAGAGAGTGCAGCCGGACGAGATTTACAATCTTTCGGGCCAGTCGCACGTGCGGGTCAGTTTCGATCAGCCGGAGTACACGGCCGACGTGGTCGCCATGGGCACATTGCGGCTGCTCGACGCGTTTCGGGATTACGCCGCTTCAGGCAAGCGCCAGGCGCGATTTTATCAGGCCGGATCGTCGGAAATGTTCGGCGCCGCGGCGCCGCCGCAAAATGAGGCGACGCCTTTTTATCCCCGCAGTCCTTATGCAGTCAGCAAAGCGGCCGCGCACTGGTACGCCGTGAACTACCGCGAATCGTACTCGCTTTTCATCGCGAACGGCATTTTGTTCAATCATGAATCGGAGCGGCGCGGCGAAACGTTTGTCACGCGCAAGATTACGCGCGCGCTCGGCCGCATCAAATTGGGACTTCAGAACAAGCTTTTCCTGGGCAACCTGGATGCGCGCCGCGACTGGGGCTACGCGGGCGATTATGTGGAGGCCATGTGGATGATGCTGCAAGCGCCCGAGCCCGGAGACTTCGTGGTGGCCACGCGTGAATCGCACTCCGTGCGCGACTTTCTGGATGTGGCAGCGGGGATGTGCGGGCTGGAGTGGACGCAGTTCGTCGAAAACGACGCGCGCTATTTGCGGCCGGCCGAGCCCAACGAGTTGCGCGGCGATCCATCCAAGATCGAGCGCGCGCTCGGTTGGCGGCCCAAGGTCAGTTTCGAGCAGCTGGTCCGCCTGATGGTGGATCATGATATGGAGCTGGCGCGCCAGGAGCAGACGCTGACACAGGCCGGTCACAAGGTTTTTCTGCGCGGTGCTTCGCATGGATAAGTCGAGCCGCATTTATGTCGCCGGACATCGCGGCCTGGTTGGCTCCGCGATCTGCCGCCAGTTGCAAGCGACCGGGTATACGCGCCTGATCGTGCGCGACCGCGCGGACTTGGACCTCACCAATCAAGCCGCGGTGAAGGCGTTCTTCGACGCCGAGAAGCCCGAGTACGTGTTCCTGGCGGCCGCCAAGGTGGGTGGGATTCTCGCCAACAGCACCTATCCGGTTGACTTTCTGCGCGACAACCTGGCCATCGAGCTCAACGTCATCGACGCGGCTTACCGTCATGGCGTAAAGAAGCTGGAATGCCTGGGCTCGTCCTGCATTTATCCGCGCCTGGCGCCGCAGCCGATGCGTGAGGAGTCTCTGCTGAGTGGGCCATTGGAGCCGACCAACGAATGGTATGCGATTGCGAAAATCGCGGGGATCAAGCTCGCGCAAGCTTACTGGAAGCAATACGGTTTTCGAGCCATCAGCCTGATGCCGACCAATTTGTACGGGCCTGGCGACAATTTCGATCTCGCATCTTCACACGTGCTGCCGGCCTTGATTCGCAAAGCGCACGAGGCGCGCATCGAGCAGGCCCCCGAAATGGTGGTGTGGGGCAGCGGCGCGCCGCGACGCGAATTTCTTTACGTGGATGACCTGGCCGACGCCGCGGTGTTTCTGATGCTGCACTACGATGAGCCGGAAATTATCAATGTCGGCGCCGGAACCGATGTGACCATTCGCGAGCTGGCCGAATTAGTGCAGCGCGTAGTCGGATATCAAGGGCGTCTGGTTTTCGACGCGTCCAAGCCGGACGGCCCTCCTAGAAAATTGTTGGATGGATCGCGGCTCCAGGCCATGGGCTGGCATGCCTCAACCGGCCTGGAACAGGGCATTGCCCAAACCTACGATTGGTTTCTCGCGCACGCGCGGCAGGCGCCGCATGCCATTGCAACCTCGCATCGCTCGGCTTGATGTTCGCGGCACTGCGCCGGGCCTGCTGGTGCAGTTGCGATGATTCGCCTGTTTCGCGTTTCGATTCCCAACAGCGTCGTCGCACTTCTATTTTCGGATGCGATCCTGCTTTACACCTGCTTCGTGATCGCGGCTTTCCTGGCTTTAGATGTCGATCCGGAAGTGTTCCTGCGGTACGACAACGGCTGGGCGCGCATCGCGATTGTGGCGCTATCGGTGATGGCCGGCCTGTACTTTCAGGACCTGTACACCGACTTTCGCATCAAGTCCAAAGCTCTCCTGGTGCAGCAGGTGGGCGTGAGCGTGGGCGTGGCCTTCCTGGTTCAAGCCTTGCTGGTCTATCTGGGGTTGCAGGACTTGTTCGTCCCCACTTGGTTGATGATCGTGGGAGGGGCCATGGCGCTGGTCCTGGTTCCGCTGTGGCGCGTGTTTTATGGGCGGGTCGCGTTCCGCGCGGCGGGCTCGGAGCGAGTCCTTTTTCTGGGCGCTTCCGCGTTGATTCACGATATTTGTGCCCATTGGGCGGAACATCCGGAAACCGGTTTGACGGCGGTCGGCTGCCTGGACGATTGCGCGGGAGATTCTTCAATCCAGGGCGTTCCCGTATTGGGAATGATTCGCGATGTTCGCTCGGTAGTGGAGCGCCTGCATCCGGATCGCATTGTAGTGGGAATGACGGAGCGGAGGAATCGCATGCCGGTGGAACAGCTGCTGGACCTGCGCCTGGCTGGCATCCACGTCGAAGATGCCGCGGCGACCTATGAGGCCACGTTCGGCCGCATTTCGACGCGCGAGCTTCGTCCGGCCCAGTTGATTTTCTCCGCCGATTTGGGGCCGAATCCGCGCCGCGTGATGTTGCAATCGATTTATTCAATGAGCATTGCTTTGCTGGCTGCGTTGGCCACGGCGCCGCTGATGCTGCTGATTGGGATGGCGATCAAGTTGACTTCGCGCGGGCCGGTTTTGTTCCGGCAGCAACGGGCCGGAAGGAACGACGTTCCATTCACGCTTTACAAGTTCCGGTCGATGATTCAGAATGCGGAGCAGGCCAGCGGCGCGGTTTGGGCTGCCAAGAACGATCCGCGCATTACCGGGTTCGGACGGTGGTTGCGCAAGCTGCGGCTGGACGAGCTGCCGCAATTATTCAACGTTTTGAAGGGCGATATGTCGATTGTCGGACCTCGCCCGGAGCGCCCCGAGTTCGTCGCGGAATTGGAGAGGCGCATCCCGTTTTACCGCCAGCGGCATTGCGTCAAGCCGGGGATCACGGGCTGGGCGCAGATCAATCATAAGTACGGAGACACGATCGAGGATACGGTGGCTAAACTGGAGTACGATTTGTACTACATCAAGAACCTGGCGCCGGCGCTGGACGCTTTGATCATGTTTCACACCGCCAAGGTGATGTTGTTGTCGCGCGGGTCGCAGTAAACCTTAAGATCCGATCTACACTGGAAGAGTAGTCCATGGCGAAGTTCAAATCAGCGGGTAGCAGGAAAGCGACGACGCCGGCCAAGTCGGCGCGCGCCGCCATTCCATGCTTGCTGCTGGTGGTGCTGGGCATCGTTATTATGTGCCTGCTGTTTTACTTTTCGCTGCGATCCAGCGCTTCATGAGAATCGATAACCGCGGTGTGGGTGAGATGCGTCCTGTACGCATCACGACGAATTATCTAATGACGGCCGAGGGCTCGGCGCTGATCGAGGTCGGCAACACGCGGGTGTTGTGCGCCGCATCGGTGGAGGACGGCGTGCCGGGATTTCTGCGCGGCAGCGGGCGCGGGTGGGTGACCGCCGAATATGCCATGCTGCCTCGCGCCACCGCGACCCGCACTCCGCGCGAGGTCAACCGGGGCCATCCGTCGGGACGCACGCACGAGATCCAGCGGCTGATCGGACGCTCGCTGCGGTCCATCGTGGACATGACCGCGCTGGGGGACCGCACGGTCATCGTGGATTGCGACGTTGTGCAAGCCGATGGGGGCACGCGCACGGCTGCCATCACGGGCGCCTATGTCGCCCTGGTGCTGGCGCTGCGTCAGTTGGTGGAGTTCAAGGCGCTGAAAGCTCTGCCCGTGACCTCGCCTGTAGCGGCCACCAGCGTCGGGATCGTGGGCGGCGAGACGCTGCTGGATCTTTGCTACGACGAGGATTCGCGCGCCGAGGTGGACATGAACGTCATCATGACCGGCGCCGGCCGGTTCGTCGAGCTGCAGGCTACGGCCGAGAAGATTCCCTTCGACGATGCGCAGCTGGCACAGCTTCTCGAAACCGCGCGGCGCGGCATCGCGGATCTGTTCGCGATTCAAAAGCAGGCCCTGGAGGCCTGATTTGCGGCTGTACTGCGCGACCACCAATCCTGGAAAGCTGCGCGAATTCCGTCTGGCGCTCGAGGATTCGTTCGAGGTCGAGCCCTTGCCTGGACTGGGTTCGATTCCGGTGTGCGAGGAAACGGGCGCAACGTTTGAAGAAAACGCGATTCAGAAGGCAGCCTACTATTCGAGACATTGCGATGGCTATTTGTTCGTGGACGATTCCGGCCTGGAAGTGGATGCGCTCGGGGGCGCTCCAGGCGTTTACTCGGCGCGATTCGCCGGACCGGACGCGAGCGATGAGGCGAACAATCGGCTGGTGCTGGAGCGGATGCGCGGGGTAGAAGACCGGACGGCGCGCTTTGTCTGTGTGGTGGCGCTGGCGGAACGCGGACGGTTAGTGAAGACATTTAGCGCGGCGGTGGAGGGATCGTTGACGGACACGCCGCGCGGCCCCAACGGGTTCGGGTACGATCCGCTCTTCTTCTATCCGCCATTCGGCTGCACGTTCGGTGAAGCGCCGCTGGAGCGGAAGATGCAGGTGAGCCATCGGGCACAGGCGCTGCGGGCGCTGCGGGACCACCTGATGTAGCATGGAACGGAAAGGAAGGTTCCCATGCGCCTTCAAGTTCTCCCGATCGCGGTCGTCGCGCTGCTAAGCGTCGCCCAAGCGCAGGCTCCCGTGCCGCACGATTTGAATCTGCGGGGCGACCGATTCAAGCCGCTGAGCTATGCCGAATTGACGCCCGAGCAGAAGACCATGGTCGAGCATCTTTACGCCGGCGAGCGCGGCGGAATGGGCGGTCCATTCAACGTGACGCTGCGCAGTCCGGAGATGGGCGACCTGGCGCAAAAGCTGGGCGCGCAACTGCGGTTTCACTCCGCGCTAACGGCCAAGCAGAGGGAACTGGCGATCATCCTGACGGCGCGCGACTGGACGGCGCAATACGAATGGACCGCGCACTCCCGCCTGGCGTTACGGGCCGGGATCGGCAAAGACGCAGTGGATGCGATTGCCGCCGGAAAGAGGCCCGCGTCGCTGGGGCCGGACGAAATGCCGGTGTACAACTTCGTCACGGAATTGCTCAAGACCAGACAGGTGAGCGACCCGGTGTTCAATGCGGCTCGCGCCAAGCTGGGTGAAAAGGGAGTGGTGGATCTTACAGGTCTGGTGACGTACTACGGGTTCGTTTCAGCGATGTTGAATATCGACCGTTATCCGCTGCCCGAGGGAGCTAAGCCGGAACTGAAGCCGCTCCCTTAGGCAGATCTGTCAATTAGAAATTAATTCGCCCCAGAACCTGGAATGCGCGCGGTCCGCCGGAGCCGAAGGTCTGTATGGCCCGGGCGGTCGGATTACCAAAGGTTGCAGTACCGAGAGTGAACCCATAGCCCGACAAGTTGGCGATGTTGAACGCGTTGAACACTTCGCCAGCGATCTTGAACTCGTAGCGCTCTTTGTACTTGAAGCTCTTGGTCAGGCGGAAGTCGGTGTCGTAGAACGGGTCGCCGAATTGGTAGTGCGAGGGCAGCCCGATGCAGCCCGCCGGTGCGCCAATCTGTCCGAACAGCATGTTCGCGGGACAGTTGGGGTTGACATATTGAGTGTTGTACTTATTCACCAAACTCTGTAGTTCCGCCTTGCCGGTATTGAGACCGAAGCCACCGAAAGTCCCGCCCGCTTCATCCAATTGGAGCGGGACAAGCACGCTAGATCCGAACTGATTCTGGGGAGTTCCGATGCCGGCAACGATCGTCGGAAGGACCGGAGTTCGCGAAATGATGGCCTGGTTGATGCTCAGTTCAAAGCCCCACGGCAATTGAATCAATCCAGCGACGTGCAGATTTTGCCGGGGCAGGTTGGGCCCGTAGGTTGCGAAGTAGTTGTTCAGATCCAGGGTGGGCTGGGTCACGGTGTTCTGATTCTGGTAAGCGTACGACACTGTCGCTTGGACACGGTTGGACATGCGCTTGGACAACTTCACCAGCAAACCCTCGTAGATGGTGCGGCCCTGGGGAACCCAGAATGTCATGGAGCCGTTCGAACAATTGTCGGTGGGATTGAAATCCGGGATCACTTTACAAGCCGGAATGACGGGGCCACCTTCAGAGGCCGGGCGTGCAAAGCGGTTCAGGTCCAACTCGCCGAGGTCGACGTTTTCAAACTGCCGCCGGGCCCAGTCGGCCTGGAGAATCATGTTATGTCCCAGGTCGCGCTGCACACCGATCGAGGTCTGATAGCTACGCATGATGGGGAACTTTGGCGTATGCAGTTCGACCTCGGATTTAGCGACATCAACGCCGGCAACGCTGAATGGCCCGCTGCGGGAGGAGTGGGAGCGAAGGTCTGCGTCAGCGCGGGGATCTCCGCGGCATAAATCTGCTCGAACTGTCCCAGCGTCATGTTGGTAAGCGTATTCAGCGGGATGGCTGCCCCGACGGGAAGCGGGGCGCCGGTAACCAGATTCACGATGTTGGGGAATATATTGGTCAGCGCGGTGGCCGGTAGAGTGGTCCTGCCGTTGCCGATCGGCCCGATTTCAGCACCGGCGCGGAAGTTGTGCCACAGCGGTTCGCTATCCCAGAACAGGCCGACGCCGCCGCGAATCACGGTTTTCTTGTCCTTGCCTAAAGCCCAGGCGAATCCGAGTTGGGGCGCGAATTCCAGGTGGGGCTCGGAAGGCGCGGCCAGGCTGCCCCCCGTAATAGGCGTAATTATCGGCGACAGCAGAGAGGGGTAAGGCAAGCTGTACCAGAGGCCGGTCTCAAATTCGTAATCGAGCGCGTAGTTCAAGGTAAAGTTCGGAGTGACCTTCCAAACATCGGCGGCGTACCACCTGGGCCGGTAATTGTGATTGTATTGGTCACGTTGATAGGGACCGGGGAAGCTCCCATGTCCCACGTCGATGCCGCTGTAGATCGAGGTCGTAGTGTTGAAAATCGGCAAGTTGAGAAGGTCGGCCGTGGAGCCAACGATCTTGGGCAGATTGGGCAGATATTGCGCGAGCAGTGCGGGATTGGCCTGAGCAATGGTCGATTCCGGCGAGTAGACCCCGGCGCAGCCCAGCGTGCAGAACTCCCAATCGTTGTTGGTCACGATTTTTTCAATGTCGAAACCAATCCGAATCCGGTGCGCACCCTTTTGCCAGCTCAAGTTGTCGGAAAACTCGTAAGAGCGTTCTTGGCGGGGTTGCGGCGAATTGTCGCTCGCCCCGGCATAAAAAGTACTCGATCCGACCATGCCGGCGCCAGCGCTGCCGCCTGCCACCAGCGAAATCAAACCTTGTCCTACGCACGGCGCCGGACACTCCGCTTGGGAGGCAACTTCCACCAGACTGCGCCACCAGTGATAGAACACGCGCGCGTCATTGACGATATTGGGAGTAACCAGGGTGGTAACGCCCAGGGCAAATTGATCGGACCAGTTGTTATTGAGGGACCAGCTCGATTGCAGCGGTTGTGCGCCGCCGTAGGGTCCGAACCCCACGTTTCCATCATGAGAGTAGCGCAGGAACAGCGTGTTTTTTGGTGAGAGATTGTAGTCGAATCGCGTGGTTAGGTAATGAGCGCAGATACGGGCTGAGCGAAACAGTCGAGAGCCCGGCGAGCGACGGCAGATCCTGCTGGAGAGCATAGGCCTGCACCTGGTTTGAGTACTCGTAATTGAAATAGAAGAACAGCTTGTCCTTAATGATCGGGCCCCCGACGCCGCCTCCGGGATTGCGGCGCACGAAGAAGGGGTTCTCGGCGGCTTGGCACTGGGGCGAGTTGTTCGGGGCGAGCTTGGACCCGCAATTGGGGTTGAAGGAACTCGGATCG
Source organism: Terriglobia bacterium (assembly GCA_963761935.1). Lineage (GTDB taxonomy): Bacteria > Acidobacteriota > Terriglobia > Bryobacterales > Bryobacteraceae > Palsa-89. Next base: position 59,319 of record CAVXJU010000040.1, read on the forward strand.
GTGGCGCGCTTCAATCCAGGATACGCGGCCATATTGTGATCGCGGAAGAAGAAATAGCCGCTGCCATGAAAGTCATTCGAACCGCTGCGGGTCACGATGTTGACCTGGCCGCCGGCCCCGATGCCGCTGGATGCGTCGAAGTTGACCGAAGTCATCTGGAACTCTTGGACCACTTCCTGAGAGACGTTCAGACTGGTGGAGCCGCTGCCTTCCCACTCGTCGTTGATAATTCCGCCGTCGATGGTCATGCGGGTGTACGCGCCGTTGGTACCAACGCCACCGCCGAGCGTCTGCACATTAATCAGCGAATTGAATTGGGCGGGCACTCCGTAGGTGACCGTTACACCGGGCTCGAGTTGCGCCAGAAGCAGAAAGCTGCGGCCATTGGTGGGCAATTCCTGAATGGTATTGCGCGCGACCGTGCCGGCGATCTGCTGGCTTTCGAAATTCATCTGCGCGGCTTGGCCTTCCACGGTGACCACTTCGCTGGCTTGACCAAGGGCCATTTGAATGTCGACCGTCGTGGTATTGCCGGCGGCCACGGTCGCTGTGCGGACCAGTGTCCGGAATCCTGGGGCTTCCACGCGCACGTCGTAGTCACCTGCCAGCAGCGCCGCGGCGCTATACAGGCCCGCGTTGTTGGTTGTTAAGGTACGAACCGTGCCGGTCGATTTTTCCGTGATGGTGACGGTTGCATTCGGCACCACAGCGCCGGATTGATCGGTGACCGTTCCACTAATGACGCCGGTGGGTGCTTGCGCAAAGACTGCCAGAGTCGATGCGAGAAAAAGAACACAAAACATCAACACAGATGCCTGTTTCACGAGGTGCCCCTTTTTTAGCCGTTACTGTACATGACTCGGGCAGGCGTAGCCCTAGCCATTTCAGATTAGGTCTATTGTGGGACGAGAGTAAACGTTTGTCAAGAAAAACTACTGCCTGTTTGGTTCGCAGCAAGTACGAAACCGGCCAAGGTCGCTAAGTGGGTCACAAATTTTCGCGCCGGGGGCTGTACACCACACTCCGGGTGTGCTCCCGGCGGGGTCACGGCGGAATGCTTGCGAATTACAGCGGCGAATCCGGACGCGCGATGGTGCGCCACATGTGGGCCACGGGGCTGTTGTCGTTGCCCAGGCCTTCCTTGGGCTGCTTGAAGTGGCGGCCGACGATGTCGATGAATGGATCGATGGAGACCTTGGCCTTGGGATCGAAGGCGTAGAGGTCGTTTACCGTGACCAGGCGTGGCTCCAGATACCACTTGTGGTTACGAACCATTTTGTAAGTGGCTTCTATATGCGGCGGGGGGGCGTAATCCTTACCGAAGATGTTGTAGTACATTTCCGGGTACTCATAGCCGTTAGCTGGATCGGCGTAGAATCGAAGCGCCTGGTGGTAGCGGATGGCGAAGGTGCTCTTGGCGGGAATATAGGGCTCGAAGAGCTGAGCGCCCCACCAGCCGTGATCGGGTTTGATGAGTTCCTGCACGACGTCATGCAGCAGGCACGCCAGAACGATTTCCTCGGTCATGCCGGTTTTCATGGCGCGCGTGGCGCTTTGCAAGACGTGATTGGCGGGGGCGAACCGCAGCCGGAAGAAATCCTCCAGCGTGGGGTTGGCCGGCATTGGTTCGAGCTTGCGGACGTTGCGGCCTCCGGCGAAGAGATTGCCGACGCCGCGACGGTAACTCCGAGTTGTGATCTGCGCGTCCAGTTCGGCTACGGTAGGATATTCTTTCTTGGGCGAACCGGTTCCTTTGGGCGGCGCTGAGACCGCTTCGTCCAACTGATCCGACAAGTACGCTTCGAGCGCGTCGGCCTTGGCTTCCGAGTCCATGGCAGTGACGGCCGCGACGCCGCCGAGGCTGGCAAAGAACGCTCTACGATCGACTTCCATTGGGCCTCCTTTTGGCCGGGATACGAGTCCCGAGTGGTTGCAAGTATATACCAAGCGGGTGCAGGCCGCGCTCGACCGAATTGGGCGTTGACACCGCGGGGGTCATTCGCAGCAACACGCGACTCGATACCATAGAGCCGTGCCTACCCAACACAACGCTGGCCCAGGACCCTTCACTCCCGACGTTCCTGAGCCCTCGCTGGCGGAACGTGCGCGCACGCTCGCTTCTGCTCGGCCTTATCGGCAGCCTCTCGACACATTCGCGAAAGTTTCCCGGTTTTCCCTTCGGCTCCATGATGCCCTACGCGGCCGACGATCTCGGCCGCCCGATATTCTTCATCAGCAGCATGGCGATGCACACCCAGAATCTGCGGCAGGACCCGCGCGCCAGTTTGCTCATTACCCAGCCGGACGTTTCTGGAGATCCCTTGGGCGCCGCCCGTTTGACGCTCCTGGGCGACGTAACGGAAGCGCCCTCCGCCGAAGTTAGAGAGCTCTATCTTTCACGCTACGAGAACGCAAAGTACTGGCAGGACTACACCGACTTTGCGTATTACCGGCTGCAGGTCTCGGGCGTTTACTTCATCGGAGGGTTCGGCGTGATGGGATGGATCTCCGCCGAGGACTACGGCAGCGCGCTACCCGATCCTCTGGCCGAGGCCGCGCCAGGAATCATCCGGCACATGAATACCGATCATGCCGATGCTCTTCGTCTGATCGCCCACCGGTTTGCAGGGGAACCCTCCGACGAGGCGGCGATGACCGCAGTGGACCGGCTGGGCTTCCATCTCCGGCTCAAGGCGGGCGACAGAATTCACGGCCGGCGCGTGGCTTTTTTGAGAGAAGTTAAGGATGCGGAAGACGCCCGTGCAGTCTTCGTGGAGATGGTCCGGCAGGCGAAATCACCCGTTGACTCGAGACGATGAAGGCTAGCGGTTGCGCCGCCGGCCTACCAGGGACATCCCAGCCCGTTGGCGTGGCAGAACTCGATGAACTGCGGGTAGCCCTCGAACGCCACCAGCTCGGTCTTCCACCCGGTCAGCGTCCTGCATGGCAGATAGACGAACAACTTCTCGTGATCGTAGGAGCCGTCCTTGCCTTTCGGCGACCATGCGCCGCCCCGCGCTGTGTGGCGCGCGCTTCCCCCGGCGGCGCCATGGAAAATGACGTTATAGATGCCGAACAAGAAGCCGTCCTTCTTGGACATTTTATAGTTAATCTCGTCGGCGAGTTCCGCGTTGTCTTCCGGGTTGGTCTTGCCGCTTTCCAGGTGCGCTCCCGGCTGCGACACCTGGCCCTTGCCGGGCTTCTTCCAGATCCCCCCGATATCCACGTCCTGGATCACCGGGTCGCCCAACCGATCGACGATGATGAGGCGGTCGCCGATGTCCACCAAGCGGTAGCCGTCCGCTTCGTGGCCTCCAGGGATCGCCACAGACTCGCCGCCCTCCCTTACACTCTGGCGAAGCTGGGGCTTGTGGGCCCCCGCCTCCCAGTCAAAGGCATCCAGCACTTTGAGTTTCCCGTTCTTCACTCCTTCGACCTTGAAGTTCACGCCGATAGGGAGCTCGTACATTGGACACTCCGGGTGGTGGGCGATGAACGCGTCGATCTCCGACGAGGCGCCTTTCAGGTTCCCCATTTTATAGTTGTTCGGGCACCGCTTCATCCTCCCGATTGCCTCCAGGACCTCGGCCGATTTCGGGATGCCCACGATCCCGTGCCACCCCATCCAGCTCTTGGCCTTGATCCATTCGGCTTTGCCCTGTGCCCAGCCGTGCAGGTTTTCCAGCAGCGCTTTGCGCCGGGGATCCATTTCGCGGAGCACCGTGATCTCGTGGTCCTTGGCGCACCGCTCCCGCCAGTAGGAATCTTCGCTTTTTCTTAAGAGGTGGCTGATGTCCTCCACCTTCCTGCACAGGTGTTCCTTGGCATAACCCATTCGCGAGCCGGGGTGGGCTGGAGGCTTGGCATGCTCTGTTCCGTCATAGCCGCCCTGGTGGGCCGTCTGCTCCAGTTCCTTCGCGCTCTTGCTCTTGATGAAGCTGATGAATCGCTCGACTGCCGCCAGGCCGATGTCGGCGATCGCTTGCGCCACGAAGTGTGCCAGCGCGTCAGCCCCCTTCTCCAGGTCGCTGTAGGAAGTCGCTCCACCTCCGTAGACTAACCAGCGCGCGAACGAATCCATGTAGTCCTTGGCCTGCGTGACGATGCCAAAGCCATAAAACAGTCCCCGGAAAAACGCCACGTACTTCTGCGGCGAGAGTGCCAGAGCCCCAGAACCGCGACCAGCACCGGAAGGCTTTCGATCAGGCTTTTGATTACTTTCTTGCCTTCCGCGGGCAGTCTGTGGGCGGCCAGGTGGGCGCTGGCGATCAGTTTTTGCACCGTCGACATCTGTCCCACCGGGACTTCGAGCCCGTGCGCGAAGAACCACTCGTTGAACTGCGCCGTCTCCGTCGGGTTGAGCTTCCTCAACCAAACCATCAGCCGCTTGCTGCCATCGGCGAGCACGTAGCCGTGCGGATGGTTCGTCCCTATCGTGCCCGGCACGTAGCCGCAGGAGAGAGGGTCGTTTGCGTACTTTGCCAACAACGGCCGGATGCGCGCTAGCTCCCGCACGGTCAACTGGTTGTGCGAGCCAGCGGAGGTGGCGGCCCTCTTGACCTCATCCCAAGAGGCGGTAAACGGGCAGGCCGGATAGGCCACCACATCTTGCGACACGAGCAGGATGCTGTCGCCGCCCTGACCCCTGAGTTTGACGCACGGCACCATCTTGGGGTTGTTCTGGTTCGTTTTGATGCAGTTCTCGCAATTTTGCCGGCTCCACGCGATCATGGATACAAACTCCTCGTCCAGGCTCCCAACTCTTCCCCGGTTCGGTCAAGTATACAGTAGTCCGCAAAAAACATGCCCGTCTCGACACAGTAGCGGGATGCTGCCTATCGGCCACGTCCGCAATTACACCATCGGCGACGCGCTGGCCCGCTACAAACGCATGCGGGGTTTCAACGTGCTGCACCCCATGGGCTGGGACGCTTTCGGTCTGCCCGCGGAAAACGCCGCCATCGCAAACAAATTCGATCCCTACGAGTGGACCCATGAAAACATCGAGAACATGAAGCGCCAGCTCGCCGCATGGGTTTCAGCTACGACTGGTCGCGAGAGATCGCCACGTGCGATCCGGCATATTATCGCTGGAACCAGTGGTTTTTCTCTGAAAATGTTCGAGAGCGGCCTGGCGTACCAAGCAGGCGCTGGTGAACTGGTGTCCGGAGTGCGATACGGTGCTGGCCAACGAACAAGTGGTGGACGGCGGCTGCTGGCGTCACGAATCGACGCCGGTGGAGCAGCACGCCATCGAGCAGTGGTTTCTACGGATCACGGTTACGCCGACCAGCTGTTCGATTCCATCGGATCTCGAGGAAGGCTGGCCCGAGCGCGTGTTGCTCATGCAGCGCAATTGGATCGGGCGCTCGGAAGGTGCGGAGATCGATTTCCATTGGGCCTCCCTTCGGCCGGGATACGAGCAATACGTAAACCGACGAAGGCGGCAAAAACCAAC
>CAVXJU010000041.1:0-35180 GCA_963761935.1 Terriglobia bacterium
GCGGCTCTGGCGGAGAGAGAGGGATTCGAACCCTCGATAGAGTTTCCCCTATACACGCTTTCCAAGCGTGCGCCTTCAACCACTCGGCCATCTCTCCGGCGCGGACACGGACACTCAAGAAACGTTGGCGGACTCAGTTTAGCATGAGCAACCCGTCACACCTCATGGCGTTTGGTGCGGCCGAGCAACTCGCGCGCCCGATCCAGCACCCGCTGTTCGGCGGTCTCGCGGGTGTCCGCCTCGGCCCGCGCTAAGTTGGCGCCCGGCGATACGTTGTCGGCCTTGGCGCGCCATTTTTCGCCCAACTGGTAGCTGCTGACGTTCACCGGCCAGCCGTCGATTTCGACCCGGCGTTCGCTGAAGTTTTCGGCCTTCATGCCTGGCCGGCGGATTTCGCGGCGCCCTTTTCGACAGGCGCGCCCACCAGGTTGCCCCATTCGGTCCAGGAGCCGTCGTAATTGACGACGTTGTTGACGCCCAGCAGGTACTTCAACACAAACCAAGTGTGGCTGGAACGCTCGCCGATGCGGCAATAGGCGATGACCGGCGTGGAGTCGGCCACCCCTTCGGCGCCGTACAGGTTCTGCAAGTCCGCCGCGGATTTGAAGGTGCCGTCCTCATTGCAAGCCTTGCCCCAGGGGACGCTGCGCGCTCCAGGGATGTGGCCGCCGCGCTGGCAGGTTTCAGGCAGTCCCGGAGGCGCCAGAATTTCACCTGTGAATTCCTGCGGGCTGCGGACATCGATCAGGACGGCGCTTCGCACCTGGTGCGCGTGTTGCACCTGCGGCAGCATGGCACGGATGGAATAATCGGGCGCGTTGGCACGGTACGGTTTTGTGGACGGAGCAGCGGCGCGCGCCGTGGTTTCCATCTCACGGCCCTCGGCCAGCCACTTCTTACGTCCGCCATCCATGATGCGGACGTCCTTGTGCCCATAAATCTTGGCTTGCCAGAAGGCCCAGGCCGCGAACCAGTTGTTGTTGTCACCATACATAACAAGCGTGGTGTCGTTGTTGACGCCGGACTGCGTCATCAGATTCTCGAACTGCGACTTCGGCAGGATGTCGCGAACCACGGTATCGCAGAGCTGCGTGTTCCAGGCCCACGCGATGGCTCCGGGCACGTGGCCCTCATCGTACGATTTGGTGTCGACGTCGATCTCGACGACGCGCACGTTCGGGTCGTTCGAGTGGCTGGCCACCCAATCCGTGTTTACCAAAACTTCAGGATGTGCATAACTTGGCATTGTCCCTCCATTCGTCTTTCCAAAACTTCTCTATTATCCCAGGTCAAACTTCTCGTGATGCAGCAGCGGATCACCTTTAACCAGCACGGGGCGGTGCAGGATCTCCTCGATCTCCTCCAGATATTTATTCTGATTGGATTTGAGGAAGCGGGCAACGTCGGGGTGGACCCGCAATACGGCGTCCTTGGAGTCGATCGCCGTGGCGATCTTGTGCGCCTCTTGCAGAATCTCACTGACGATGGTTGATACGCTCTTGACATAACCGGCGCCCTCGCAGTGCGGGCAGGGCATGCAGAGCGCGCGCTCCAGACTTTGCTTGACGCGCTTGCGGGTGATGGCGACCAGGCCAAAATCGTTGAACTGCAAAATCTTGTATGGCGCGCGGTCGGCCCGCATGGCGTCCTCGAGCGCCTGCATCACCTTTTGGCGATTCTTGCGCTCGTCCATGTCGATGAAGTCGACCACGATGATTCCGCCCAGGTCGCGCAGCCGGATCTGCCGCACGATCTCCTTCACCGCTTCGGTGTTGGTCTTGACGATGGTGTCTTCCAGGCGATTGGACCGGCCCACGTATTTGCCCGTGTTCACGTCGATGGCCACCAGCGCTTCGGTTTGATTGATGACGATGTGGCCGCCGGACTTCAGCCACACCTTGGGCCGCAGAGCTTTTTCGAGCTCCGCGGTGATGTTGAAGGCGTCGAAGATCGGCTCGGGACGCGTGTACAGCTTGATGCGGTTCACCAATACCGGTTGGAAGCGCTGCACGAAGCGAACCACGCTCTCGTACATCTCTTCGTTGTCCACCCAAACGGCTTTGAAATCGTCGAGTGAACTGATCGCGCAGGGTGCGCTGCACGATGTCCAGATCGTGGTGCAGGAGTACCGGGCGCGGGGCTTTTTTCCGCTTTCTGCCGGATATCCAGCCACAAGTTGAACAGAAAAGTCATGTCGGCGGCGAGTTCGTCTTCCGATTTGCCCTCGCCCGCGGTGCGCACGATGAAGCCGCCGGGAATTCCAGCGGCGATGGATCTGCAGAATGCGCTTCAGGCGCAGGCGCTCATCATCGCTGGCGATTTTGCGGGAAACGCCGGTGTGTTCCACGCGTCGGCATGTAGACCACGTAGCGTCCCGGCAGCGCGATATGCGAGGTAATGCGCGCGCCCTTTTGGCCAAGCGGCTCCTTGGCGATTTGGACGATGATCTCCTGGCCTTCCTTGAGCAGCTCGGTGATGGAGGCCTGCGGCGCTCTCTCGGGGCGAGCCACGTTTCGCGATGTCTCGGCTCTGGAGATGGCGGGCTCGGCGGAAGCTGCGGCGGGCGCCTCACCGCGGCGTCCGGACTCGGGTCTGGCATCCGCAAATGTCCCTCCGCGCATTTTGCGGCGCATGCGGCGCGGCATACGATGCATATACCGGCCGCCTTGTTCGCGAACCTGCGCGGTTTGGGGCTGGTTCCCGGAAGGTTGAGCTTCTTGGGCCTCGACTTCAGATGGCTCTTCGGACCCGGCTGCTGGCGGAGGTTCTTCCGCATCGGAACCAGCTGCTTCGGCGGCTGCTTCGGCCGCTTGTTGTAAGTCTTCGGCCTCCTCGGCCTCCTCGATTTCGGCTTCCATGCCAGGTTCATCAAGAGACGTTGCCGTGGATTCCGAGGCTGGCGCCGCAGCGGCTTGGACGGTGACGGCCAAGACTACTTCTTCCTCGATGGCCGTCATTTCTTCGGCGGATGAACCCGCTTCTTCCGCCAGAGCGTCCTCCACGGCGCTGGCTTCCAGGGAGCTCTCCTCGGCCTCCTGGGCCAGACTGCGGATCTCCTCTTCCTCCGCATCGTCCAGGGGCTGAATGGCAGCATGGCGATACTTGGCCAGCGATTCGCCGGGAAGCACGGCGAAGTCGCCCGATTCACCGGCGGCGGCGGCTTCCCGGACCGGCTCGGGATGCGGTTCGGAAGCGACCGCGGGTTCCGGCGCGCGGGTGGAGCGGGAGACATCGGAAGCGTATTTCGACTCGGGGAATCCACGTCCGCGGTTGCGGCGGCGGCGCGAACGGCGGCCACGGCGATCCCGGCCGTCGTCCTCGTCCGCGCGTGAGGGGGCCGAAGCCGCCTCGGCCGGCGCTTCTTCAGAGATTCCTTTTTCGGTTTCAGCAGCGGCGGTTTCCGCGGCGGCGGGTCCTGCCGCGGTCTCGGGTGGCCGCGCTTCCACAGGCGCACTGCGGCCGCGCTCGGCCGGGCGTGTCTCGCGGTTGACCGCTACGCGATCGAAATCCTCGTTTTCCTCGAAGAAATCGGAGACGTATAGGAACGTGTCGCGTTCCAGGCCCAAGTCCACAAAAGCGGACTGCATGCCCGGCAAGACGCGCGTAACGCGCCCTTTATGAATACTGCCGGCCAGAGAATATTCGTTGGCCCGCTGGAAAAAAACCTCGACCAGTTGATCGTCTTCGAGAATGGCCACCTTGGTTTCGTGGCGATTCGCCGAGATCACCAATTCCTTGCTCATGAATACTCCTACAGTTTCATGGCGGGAACGGCAGGATCAAGGAACTGAGGGCCTCCCATTCAGGCCGCCGGGTGATCCAGGAGGACCGTTGTCCCGGCGCCGCTGACGAAAAAATCTTGGGCCTTCGCGGGTGGAGACGCTTCTCTCAACACCTTGGAAGGCGACCGGGCTGAGCGGACTCGGACGCGCAAATCCGCGGCAACCCCTAAGCTCGCTAACCCCTCAATCTTCTTGACTGCCAGCCGTAACCCGGCCAGTTCAATTTACAAATCGCCGGAGCCGCACATTGTTCACCAGCCCCAGCATCACAAAAACCGCAACGATATTCGATCCGCCGGAACTCATCAGCGGCAGGGGAATGCCCGTGACCGGCATCCTTCCCACCACCATTCCGACGTTTACCAAAACGTGAAACAACAATACTGCCGCAACGCCCATGCAGACATACATCCCGGCCCGGTCCGAAGCCGTTTGTCCGTTTTCCACAATTTGCATGAGCAGAAGAAAATACATCCCTAAGGCGACGATCACGCCCACGAAGCCGTGCTCTTCGGCGAAGGCCGAGAAGATAAAATCCTTGTGCGGCACCGGCAAAAAGCGGCCTTGGGTTTGGGTACCCTTGGTGACGCCTTGCCCCCAGAGCGCGCCGGAACCGACCGCGATTTTGGATTGGATCACTTGATAGCCGGAACCTTTCGGATCCTGGCTGGGATCGATGAAGCTGATGAGGCGCGCTTTCTGATAGTCCTTCAGCACAAAGAAATAGCTCGCTGGAGCCACCACCGCGACAATCGCTAAAAACGCAACTGCGTACTGCCAACGAAAACCCGCCAGAAAAATACCAGCCATCAAAGCCGGAAGAAACGTCAGGGCCGTCCCCAGATCCGGCTGCAACATCACCAACACCATCGGAAGGCCAACCAAGGCGCCGAGCTTGAGCAAATCGGAAAGCTGGAGCTGATCGGTCTTCAGCTCGGTCACGTACCGGGCTACCAATAGAACAATTACTATCTTAACGAATTCCGAAACCTGGAGATGATAACTGGTGGTTCCGATCCAGCGGCGCGATCCGAAGGCGCTCATGCCGAGCACGTAGGTGGCTACTAACGTCGCCACCGAAAGAATGTAAAGCAGCGGGGTCTGGCCGAGCAGGGTGTGATAGTCAATCAGCGTGGCGATCCACATGGCGATGAAGCCGGCCGCGATCCAGATCACTTGCTTCCACCAGGCATCGGAATAATGGGTGTCGTAGGTGGCGCTGAAAATCTGGAGCACGCCCAGGCCGCACAGGGCGGCGACGAGAAAGAGCATCAGCCAATCGAGATCGCGAATCGAGCGGTAGGCGGCCATTAGGGATTCGCTCCGGCGGTTGCGGCAGCGACGGCCGGGGTCCCGACGGGGGCGGGCGGTTGGAGGATTTGAGGCGGAAGCGCGGCGATCTGCGGCGGCGGTTGGGCCAGCCGGGCTTTCTTGTCGAAGTAGGCCTTGATCACGTCGCGCACGATGGGTGCGGCGAGCTGGCCGTGTACGCCGTTCTCAAACAGCGTGGCCACGACGATTTCGGGCGCGTTGCAGGGTGCGAAGCCCGACGAACCAGGCGTTGTCCTTCATATCCTCTCCCTGCTTGAACCCCTTCCTAAGTGCGTCGTTGGAGACCAACTGAGCGCTGCCGGTTTTGCCGCAGACGTCGATGCCGGGGATGCGCGCGCGGACGCCGGTGCCGCCGCCTTCGTTGACCACCCCGTACATCCCGGAAATGACTTTTCGGATGTTGTCCAGATTCACTTCGCCGCGCCGCGCGGGCATCAGATGGACGGCGTCTTTGACCAGATGCGGTTGGAACCACATTCCACCGACGGCGAGGCCACCGATGGCCGAGGCCATCTGGAGCGGCGTGACCGTAGTAGCGCCCTGGCCGATTCCTACCGAGATATTCTCGCCCGGATACCATTTCTCGCGGAAAGTGCGGATCTTCCACTTGCGCGACGGGACCACGCCCTCGGCTTCATGCGGCAAGTCGATGCCGGTTTTGTGGCCGTAGCCGACCATTTCCGCATAGTGCGCGATGTCGTCGATATCCATGCGGTTGGCGACGTTGTAGAAAAAGGTGTCGCAGGAGTGCACTAGCGCTTCGTGAATGCCAACTGTTCCGTGCTTACCCCAGCACTTAAAGAAGCGGCCGTAAAAAGTCGCGCCGCCGGGGCAGTTGATATGGAAATTGTCGTCGATGGCGCCCGATTCCAGGCCCGCCAGCAGCATGATCGGTTTGAACGTGGAACCAGGCGCCTGCTGGGCCTGAATGGCTCGATTCATCAGCGGATGCGCCGGGTTATTCACCAGGTCGCTCCAATCCTTGGATCGGATGCGTCCGGCGAACAGATTGGGATCGAAAGCGGGACGGCTCACCATGGCGAGCACTTCGCCGTTGCGCGGATCGAGTGCCACCACTGCGCCCTTGCGGTTCTCCAACGTGAGTTCCGCGACGGCCTGCAGATCGAGATCGATGGTGAGTTGCAGGGTCCTTGCCGGGGATGGCTTCTTTGTCCTCGGAAGAACGCGGCGCTCGTTGCCGAAGCTATCCACCTCCACGCGGCGCTGGCCGTCCATGCCTGTCAGGACGTCGTTGTACTCGCGCTCGATGCCATCCTTGCCGACGATGTCGCCCTGGTGGAAACGCGCGAACTCGGGCGTGTTCAGATCCGCTCTCGCTGACTTCACCCACGTAGCCGATGACGTGCGCGGCCAGGCCATCGCGCGGGTACAGGCGATGCTGGGTGCGGATTACTTCGAGTTCCGGAAACGTATCTTCATCCTTATGCGAGTCGACGAAAGCCAGCTCGGCGGGCGTCAGCTCCTCTTTGATGGGGATGGGATGATATTGCGGCTCCCGCGCGACTGGAAACGGCGCACTCGCGCGACCAGGGCATCGTAGTCCAGGTTCAGACCTTCGGCGATGGGCCGGAGGTGCTCCATCTTCAGGTTTTCGCGCGACAGATACAGCGTGAACGAAGAATGATTGTCCACAATCACGCGCCCGTCCCGGTCCAGGATCTTGCCGCGCGGAGCCAGCACCGGGATGGACTTGATGCTGTTCGCCATGGCGCGTTCCTGGTAGAGCGTCGGGGTTACGGACTTGCAGATCCCAAAATCCGGTGATCAGGAACAGAAAGATCGCGACCATGAGGTACTGGAAAAAGGCGATTTTCCCGGACGCAAACTTGCTGTCGTCGCGCAGAAGGTCGTCAGTCGGGATCTGCTGATGTTCGCGGTCGTTCCGCAGTTTCACACACGAGTCCTAGGGATTTAAGCGGCTACCTTCAGTTTATCCAAAATACGAAACAGCGGCAGAGCGACCGCCGCGTTCAATAAGCCAAAGACCAGGGTTTGCTGCACGTCGAAGTTGATCGCCTCGCCGAGCAAGGCTCGCGACAGCACCCAATAAAAGAACTGGTGAAAGAAATAGAAGAAAAAGCTCAGAATAAATGTTACGACCGGATTTTCCACGTCGAAGCGCAGGCTGACGGAGGCGGCGAAGTACCCCACCAGCGTCTTGACGATGCCGAACATTCCAATCGGTTGATGCGACAGCGAATCCTGCACCAAGCCGATGGACATGCCGTAAAACACGGCCGCGATGGGACTGCGCCGGTTCAGCGCGAAGTGAACGGTGATGAGAAGCGGCAGCTCCAGGTACGACAGAAACGATAAGAAGCGGGGAACATACACCTGGGACAGCACAGCGAGCAAGGGGATCACGATGAGCCATACGAATCGCATGGCGTCGGCTGGTTCTTTTCGAACCGGCTTGTCCAGCAGTTGCTCGCTGTATTCGGTCATGGATTGGTCTGCGTCTGAGGTCTGCTGGGGGCGGGCTTAGGCAGGGCTTGCGCGGGAGCAGGCGGCTTGACGTTGTTCGAGGGACTGGGGGCCGAGTCGGGATCGGCATCGGTCGGGTCCGTGACCAAAATCGGCGCGTTCAGGTGGGGCTTCGGCTTGGGAGCGTCCGCGGTTTGGGCTGCCGGCTTGGAGGATACAGCTTTGGCTGGAGCCGCGGTGCTGGCAGCGGTCCGATTGTTTCCGGGTCCGGCGTTCTGGATGCTAGAAGTCTGCTGCGGCGGATTTTGCGTTGCTGCGGCGCCAGGTGCGGCGGGCTTCGCACTCGATGCAGCATCCCCAGCGGCGGCGCGAATACCAGGGATCTTCGTGAAGTCCGGCGGCTTCGACCCCGGCAGTCCCTCGCCGAAGACGTGGTTTTGAGCTTGGCCGGCCTGTTTGTATTGTTCCTTCAGACGGTCGGCATCCGTGACGAGCGTGCCTGAGGATGTGTCGTCGCCGGCAGCCTCCGCATCGGCGGGCGGCGGGAGAATCTTGTAGCCGGGCGACGCGATTTCTCCGTCCGGGATTTCCTCGTGCACGCCCTGCAGGACGATCAAGACCTCCTCGGGTCCACCCTGCATCCCGCTGGGCGTGATGTAGATTTCCTTGAACGTTTTGCCATTGCGCACCGCGCTGACCTGGCCAACGGGAAAGCCGCGCGGGAAAATCCGGTCGTCTCCGGAGGTGAAGAACATTTCGCCCGGCTCGACCCGCTCCTCGTTTTGCACGTAGTCCACCAGGCACTCACTGTGACCTTGACCTTTGAGCGTGCCGCGCACGTGATTCTTCTGCGACACCACGCCGGCCGCGAAAGTGGGGTCGGTGATGAGCATGATCAAGGCCGCGGTGGGATAGGCATCCACTACCTTGCCGACAATGCCGTCCGGCGTCACCACGGCCATGCCGCTTTCGACGCCGCTGGCCGATCCGCGGTCGACAAACACCACCTTAGAATTGGCGCCGGTGCCGTTTCCGATGACGCGAGCCGCCACCGTTTTGGACTGGCTGTGGGCCTGAAATACGCTGAGCGCCTGGGCGCGGTCCGCCGTGTTCAGCTCGGACTTAAGGTATTGGTTCTCGAGCTTGAGGTCGCCGTTTTCGTGCTTGAGCTTGTCGTTTTGGCCCTTAACGCCGAGCAGGACGAAGTAATCCTCGACGAAGCCCCAGGTGTGGCTGCGGACCACTTCGAGAGCCTGTTCCACAGGCGTAACGGCGGTGACGGCCCACACACGCATGAGCGGGATGTCTTTGTTACTTTTGACCTGGTAGGCGATCAGCAGCAACTGCGCAACAATCACGACCAGCAGGACCGTGATGTTGCGGTAGCGGCTGAGGAAGAAATCCATATTACATTACATCGTGTCTACCGTCAGTTGGGAGACGATTATTCGATAGCCACTCTTTATTCGATAGCCACTCTACGGAGCAATTTAAAGTCCGTTAGCATTTTGCCGGTCCCCAAGACCACGCTCGCCAGAGGATCCTCGGCGATGGAGACGGGCAGGCCGGTTTCCTCACGGATGCGCTTATCTAAATTCTTCAACAACGCACCGCCTCCGGTCAAAACGATGCCGCGATCGCTGATGTCGGCGCTTAATTCCGGCGGCGTGCGTTCCAGCGCGACGCGGATGGCGTTCATGATAGTGGCTACACATTCAGATAGCGCTTCGCGAATCTCGCTGTCGTCGATGGTTTGGGTTTTGGGCACGCCTTCAATCAGGTTGCGGCCTTTGATTTCCATCGTCAGCGGTTTATCCAGAGGATAGGCCGAGCCGATCTGAATCTTGATGGCTTCGCCGGTGCGTTCGCCGATCAGCAGGTTGTATTTGCGCTTGAGGTACTGCATGATGGCGTCGTCCATCTCGTTGCCGGCCACGCGCACCGAGCGCGAGTAGACGATACCGGACAGCGAGATGACCGCGACGTCGGTGGTGCCTCCGCCGATATCCACCACCATGTTTCCGGAAGGTTCGGTAACCGGCAGGCCCGCGCCGATGGCTGCCACCATGGCTTGTTCCACCAGGTGCACTTCGCTGGCTTTGGCGCGATAGGCCGAATCGATGACCGCGCGCTTTTCCACCTGCGTGATTTCGCTCGGAACGCCGATGACGATGCGCGGATGCACCAGCACCTTGCGTCCATGCGCCTTCAAGATGAAGTAATTCAGCATGCGCTCGGTGACTTTGAAGTCGGCGATGACGCCGTCCTTCATGGGCCGGATGGCGACGATGTTGCCGGGCGTGCGGCCGAGCATATCCTTGGCTTCTTTGCCAACCGCTTCCACTTCGCCATTGGTTTTGTTGATGGCGACGATGGACGGCTCATTGACAACAATGCCCTTCCCTTTGGCATAGACCAGCGTGTTGGCGGTGCCAAGGTCGATAGCAAGGTCGGAAGAAAACAAGCTAAACAGCGAGCGGACGTTCATGACAGATAGTCGTCGGGCTCCTTCGGCATTGCCTGGGTTATGCCACACCCATCTATCGGCATTTCAGAGGAATAGCGGGAGGTCTTACAGTCTTACCAAGCGTAACACATCCTCACGGAAGCATCAATTTATGTTTGATGCAAGTGGCCATACGTTCAGTTAGGTTACAGCCTGGGGTGTCGAACGGCTGACAGGAGGGTGCTGTGGTTTTTGCGGCGACCGCTCGAGTGCCAGCATCACGGCCCAGCCCGCCAAGCCAACCAGAACGCCCGCGATTCCGCCATAGAAACGCATGGGCTGGAGATGCAACGTGTCGAGCCAGATGCGGAAGCCGCCGTACACGACGCCGAACATGCCAAAGAAGAATCCGACCGGGCGCGGCCGCCGGTCCAGCAGGCGATTCATGGTCACCATGCCGATCAGAAACAGAAACTCAATCAGGCCCAGATCGTAGCGCGGCCCCTCGGGAAAGTTCACCGCGATCCAACTGGTGGAAGCGAGGCCGCGATGAGCATGGCATAGGCGATGATGTCCAGCGCGGCAGAAAGATCGCACGGCGCGCCAAACCTCTCGAACGCTGCGGCCTTACTGGATGGGCACGAGCGCGATGCCCAACGGCGGACCACCCAGCGCTATGGTCTGAACCAACGTCAAATTGTAAGTATCGATCTCGCTGATCGAATTGTCGTTCCAGTTGCTCACCGTGAGAATTCGCCCGTCCGGACTGAGCAGTAGGTCGCTCGCGCCAGGCCCAGTGGGAATATTCTGAATCACCGAGTAAGTCTTGGTGTCCACCGCGAATACCGAACCTGGCACCTGGCTGGAGACATAGGCTGCCGTTCCAGTGGCGTTAAAAGCGACGTCGAGCGGTTGCGGCACCTGAACGCTCTGATTTATGTTGCCGGTCATGACGTCTACCACCTCTACGGCGTTTCCGAACGGGAACGTTACCCAGGCGAGCGTGGCGTCCGGGCTCAGAAAGACGGACTGAGGATATGAAAGGGCCAGCGGGATCCGGTTCGTGATGGTCTGCTTCTGAACGTCAATCACGAGTAAAGCGGGGTTGTCGTTGATGTAGCTGGTGACTAGGGCAAACGTGCCGTCAGACGAAATCGATATACCGGAGGGAAACGTGTCGGGGTCGGTTTGGATCACGTTGGCCACAGTGTTGTTGCTGGTGTCGATGAAGCTGATGGCATTGTCGTAGCTGGTAACGATGGCCCATTTCGCGTCCGGCGTAACCTGGACCTCGAGGGGGTTGCTGGTGACGTCGATCACCGCAATCGTTTCCCCGGTGCACTGGTTGATTCGCGTAACGACATTGCCCAAATGGAGTACGTGGAACGCCGTCGGGTTGGCGGCGCTGTTACATTGCGGCACTGTAATGGGCGGCGAATTCCCGAAATTGATGGGCGGGATCGCAAAGCTGCGGTAGGGCAGCGGGGGCGGAGGATCGGCGGCCATACTCTGGCTGGTATTCTGGGCCAGCATCGTTCGTGCTCCGAAGTCAACGGATTTTCCGGATCCGAACAGGCTCCCCCATTAGGCGCGATCGCCATGCTAACGCCGTTGCTGATATTCTCGTTCGAAGTTCGAATCTGAACCGGCCCCAGCATCCGGATGGTGCGTTGATTAGAACTACGAAATCGATCTGGTCAAGTCCTGAGCAACAAGGCGATCGTCCGCTATAGGAGACCGTGGCGGGCACGCCGCCGACCCACGCTTCGACCGGCGTGGTTGTATTCGCCGGCCGCGATCGCCGCCCGAGCCCCGGACGCATCGATCTGCTGTGGACCTAAATGAAGCACCGGCTGAGGGTAATACGGCAGCATTTTACTGGACAGGAACAAGTGCAGCGCCAATCGGAGTGCCGCTCACTGGTGTGGTGCTCAATAGCGTCAGCCCTATGGCGTCGATTGAGCTTTCCGAGTTGGAATCGAAATTGTTGACGCTCAGCAGCCCTCCATCCGGGCTTAGCAATAGGTCGCTGGACCCGAGAGCAGTCGTAATACTTGCCGTCACCGAGTATGTTTTAGTGTTCACCGCTGTCACGCCGCCGGGCGTTCGGCTGGAAATGTAGGCTGTAGTGCCGGTGGGGTTGAAAACGACATCGATGGGTTCCCCCACGGGAATGGTGTAATCGACGCTCCCGGTCATGACATCGACCACCTCAACGCTGTTTTCGAAAGGATACGTAACCCAGGCGAGCATATCATCCGGGCTCAGAAAGACCGACTGTGGATATTCCAGGGCCAACGGAATCCTACGCGAGATTGCTTGGTTTGCAACATTGATGACCAGGAGCGCAGGATTATCGTCAATATAGCTGGTAACCAGGGCGAAGGACCCATCGCTCGAGATCGATAAGCCGGAGGGGAACGTGTCGGTATCGGTCTGAATGACGTTAGCGACCGTGTTTGTGGCCGTGTTGATAAAGCTGATCGCGTTGTCGTAGCTAGTTACAATTGCCCACTTTTCGTCGGGCGTGACGCCGACTTGAAGAGGATTACTCGTCACCGGGATGCTGGCGATCGTCTGGGAGGTGCATTGGTTGATGCGAGTAACCACCCCGTCTAAGTGAAGTACATGGAAAATGGTGGGATTTTGGCTGCTGCATTGTGGTGGACTGATTGTTATCCCGGCTCCGAATGTGAGCGCCGGCAGGGCAAAAGGCCGATAGGGCAAAGGGGGTGGAGCATCGGCTGCTTGCGTGTTCGGGTTCGGCTCTGGGCCGCCGCTTTCGCCGGTACTGTGACAGTCGGGCGAATCATGCCCTCTGAGGCTTCCCGGCGTGGCAATCGCGCCGTCGGGGCAGCACATCACGCCGCTATCTTCGATGTAGGTGTCATTTTCGCTTTGCCCTAAATTGATTGGACCCCACTGGTACTTAGTGATAATCACGAAGTGCCAAGTACCACTGATACACTTGTCGGCGTTGTTAAGTTCCAGGGGGTGGTTCGGCAGCGGGGGTGGTGGCGGACAAGAAAAGACGTTCATTGGCAGGAATAGAAGTCCGGCCGTCAATCGTATTAAGGTCCGCTTGATCATGAGAACTCCTCTACTGAAATATGACCGTTTTTCCGGCCTCAAATACAGGCGAAGCGATGCCCGCCGTTAAGCCTTTGGCTGTGAGGGATTGCGACGACGTCGAAATTACAAAGATGATGCTAGTGGAATCCAGGGGATTGGGGCGTGTAGGCGGAATAAACGCAAGGACCTGCGGCGGTACGGTGAAGCTAGTTGCGTTGGCAGGAGCGATGCAATAAAAAAGCCCGCTGGAATTGGTCCGCAAATCGGAGTTCTCACCCAGGATCGCAACTTGCTGCCCGCTGGGACCGCCAGCCCAGTTGAGGGTCAGAGGTTGGCTTCTGGTAACGGTGGTGATTTGATCCTGGTTGGTCCATGTTAAGGACGTCGGTACGGTTATGGAGAGATTGACCGCACCTACATCGGCGCCCCCGGGACCGGAAACTGTGTAATTGCCGGGTGTGAGGAACAATGTGCTGGGCAGCGACCAAATCGGTAGCTGAGAACCGAGCGCAGCCCCGCTATTTGCCAGGGTTACTAGTTTGGAGCCTGGCTGACCCGCGACAGTGAACTGAGTCCCCGGATCTAGCGTTGTGAACTGGGTGGAGTCCGCGAGCTGTCCAGTTGACCAGTAATCGCCTACGCCGGCATACACTTGACAGGTGCCCGGCGGGGGCGCGGCCAGCATGGGGGGCGACACGAACAAGCCGCCCGTCTCCTGGCGCGCGAGATATTGCAGGTTATCAGCAGTGATATCGATTGGCTTGGGCACCCCGACATCCTGGTGAACCACAGTGCGGGTCAACCAGAGTTCTCCAATCGCACCCCCTTGCACAATTGCGGATGTTAACGGATTGTCGGGATCCGAACAGGCTCCCCCCTTAGCCGCGATCGCCATGCTAACGCCGTTGCTGATATTCGCGTTTGAAGTTCGAATCTGAACCGGCACCCAGCATCCGGATGGTGCGTTGGCTGGAACTACGAAATCGATCTGGTCAAGTCCCGAGCAACAAGGCGAGCGTCCGCTATAGGAGACCGTGGCGGGCACGCCGCCCACCCACGCTTCGACCGGCGTGGCCGGGGTATTCGCGGGGGGCGGTTGGTTGTCCGGCGCCGTGATCGGTCCCAGGCCTGTCAGATACAGCTGCACCGTCTGTCCGGGCGTGGCAGAGTTTTGGTTCGAATTGAGCGTCAGACCGCCATCGCTCGCCAGGTTCTGCATGGCCGCCGCTCCGCCGCCGGAGTCGGTGAAGGTATAAACTCCAGGGCTATCGTGCACCACATTCACCGGCGAGGGATTGCTCTTCAAGCCGTTGTAGGTTACGCGCAAAGAGACCGCACCGAGCGGCGCGTTAGAAGGCAGTAGCGCATTGATCTGACCTTGCTGTACGTAAACGGGCAAGACGTTTACTGCGGCGTTGCCTTGCGTCGCGGTGATGGAGACGCCGGCTAACGTGTTTCCCAGCGGGAACGAGGACACCTGAACACCGCTAGCCGGTCCAAGATTTGAGCCGAAAATGCTGAAGATCGATCCCTGAGCAATGGAGCCCGCGGGCAAACCGGGTGACAAGACACTAGCCGAATTCACCACGCCGTGCGGGTAGATGGCCGGTAACTGCGCTGGAAGAGTCGCGGCCATACAGCAAAGCAGCAACACTTCTTTAAACACGTTGCCTCCTTTCCCTACGAGTTGTAGGGGCGGAGTGGGCGCTATTAGACGGTGCAATGTGTCCTCCTCGAATCGAAGCCAAACAGACTGCAGCGCAGGCGATACCTAGTGATTATATTCCAAGCTGGTTCGCCCGTGACGTTCGGCGGCGCCAATACACTGCGGCACTTATTCGGCGACCGAGGCGGAGGTCCCATGCTAGAATTTCTGACGTGCGTTTGTTCGGCTTCGCTCATATCGCCTGGCTGAGCGGCATTGCACTGACATCTGGGCTACTGGCGATTCTCCTCCGGCATCGGTGGATCCCGGACAAACCGGTGCGTGTTGTCCTGGCGTGTATCATTGCGGCGGGTGAGTTCCAACGATATTTCCACGATGGGATTCAGTTCCCGAATAACCTTCCAATCCAACTCTGCAACCTGACCGCCTGGGTGGCCGTATGGGCCTGCTGGACCTTATCGCCGCTGGCGACTGAAATCGTCTATTTCCTGGGCCTGACAGGCGCTGGCCTGGCGCTTCTCTCGCCCGATATGGGGGCGGACTGGCCGGCGCGGTTTTTCATCACGCATGGCTCCATCCTGGCGGTTGGGATGGCGCTTGTTTATGGGCGTCTCTCGATGCTTCGAGCGGGCGCCGTCCGGCGGGTATGGCTAATCGGCGCGGCGTATTTAGCCTCGATTTGGCCCTTCAACTTGTGGTTTGGCACCAACTACTTCTACATTGGCCGGAAGCCGGCCACGCGTTCCCTGCTGGACCTGATGGGCCCGTATCCGAGTTACGTATTCGTGGCCTCCCTGGTTGCTCTGGGATTATTCTGGCTGCTGTGGCTGCCCGCGCGTCCGCCGGCCGAACAACAATTGGATACCAGTACGGCGCTGCATAGCGAGGCTGGAGCGTAAATGCCATACACTTTCGCGCATATCGGTTGGGATGTTGGAATTGCCGCTGTAGCTGGTCTGGCGGTGGTTCTCTTCCGCCGGACCCGCCCCGCGGTTTTCCCGGTACGGATCGCGATCGCCGCACTGCTGGTCGGCTTCGAACTGCAGCGGTTTCTCACCGTGCATATCGCGTTTCCGAACCAGATGCCTTTTTTTCTTTGCAACGTGAGTACCTGGGCGGCCGTGCTCGCCTGTCTCACGTTGAACCCTCTGGCTGTGGACTTTCTGTACTTCAACGGACTGGCGGCGGCAATTATGGCCCTGATGATGCCCGACACGGGATCGGTTTGGCCGGCGTCCTTCTTTCTGAATCACGGCGGAATTATTCTGGCGGCCAGCATTCTGGTTTTTGGCGGAGTTGTCCCGATACGCCCGGTCTATCCACTTCGCGCGTTCGGCATGCTAGCGGTTTATTTTTTTTCCGGCGCGCTTTTCGACTGGCGTTTTGGAACCAACTACTCATTCATGCTGCACAAACCGTCCGGACTAACCTTAATGGACTATCTTGGTCCCTGGCCGTGGTACTGGCTATCGGTGGCGGTGCTCGATAATACTCTGATTTGCTTGCTGTGGCTTCCGGTACGGACCAAGCGGGCGCCGGAGAGCGCTATTCACGCCGCAGGATCGCCAGCGGCTTTTCGCGCAGCAGCCGCCAGCTCGGCAACCAACCAGCCACTAGGCTGATCACAATCGATCCGAGGATTATTCCGCCGATCACGGCAGCCGGAAACGATGCCTCGGCACGATGTAAGAACGCTATAAGCACGGCGGCGTTCAACCCCCAGGCAGCCAGCACGCCGAGCAGGCCGGCCACAGTACCTATGGCGAGGAACTCAAGGCTCAACAGCACGAACATTGTCCTTCGCCGCGCGCCCAGGGTGCACAGGATGGCGATCTCGCGCAAACGCTGCGCGCGTGAGGCGGCGACGATGGCAATCATCACTGCGACAGCCGACGCAATGGCGTACCAGGCTACAGCGTGGATCATCCCAATAGTTTTTTTCGATACGCTGTCGACGGTGGCCTCGACCTCGGCTGCGGTGAGGACCGGCACAGTAGGATAAGCATCCGCCAGCGCCTGCTCGACAGCCGATATACGGTCCGGCCGGATGCGCGCTGCAATCTGATGAAATTGCTCCGAGCCATCCAAAGCGGCGCAATTGACGACGAACGTGCGCCAGAACTTGTCGGTTCCCGTCAAATAGGAAACGCGATTGACGGACACGCTGAGGCTGCCGCGCCGGCCCGAAAATTCGAGCCGGCTTCCGGGCCTAGCGTTGATCAATCGTGCCACGTCGGCGGCGACTGCAACCTGGCCCGGCGGCTGGCTCGGGTCACACCCGACCAGATTGACAACGTCGCCCCCCCTGACCTCTTCTCCCAGCGTGTCGAGTGGCACGCCGTTCACACTCGAGAGCTGAAGCCGCGCGAGCGTAATGATGTTAACCGGAGTATCGACGCCGGTCTGGCTCGAGATGAAGCGGCCAAGGTTTTCCTGTCCCTGCGCATTGAGGATCAAAAGATTGGCCTGACCGAGCGGAAGTGCATTCAGGACGGCTTGGGCGGCGGTGCTTTGCAAAACCAAAGTCACGGCAACGATCATGAGGCTCAGGGCCAGTGCGCTCACGACAGCCGCGGATCGATTGGCCGGACGCGAGACGCTGCGGAGCGCAAACCGGACCTGCGCCGGTCCCCAGCCCTGGGCGCCGCAGCGCTGCAGCAGGCGAAGCAGCCCGCGCGCGGCGGCGATCACCAGCGCGACAATGGCGGCGGCCACGCCGAGCAGCAAAAGGGCGAGTTTCCAGGTGTCAAAAGTTAGCAGAGACAAGATGGCAAACGTGAACAGCAGCAGCAACGCGGCCGTGGATTCATACCGGTTCTGCTGGGGGATGACTTCTCCCGTGCCCCGGCGAAGTAATATGGCGGGCCGCAACCGCCGCACCTGGAAAGCGACCTGCAACAGGGCCGGCGAGACTGCCGCAGCGCCAGCCAGAACCAGATATACGATCAGCCGGACGCTATCCTCCGGAGCCGATGGCAGTACGAAATAGCTTCCCGCCACATGCAGCAAGGCCTTGCGTACCAGCCAAACGATGGGGGCGGCGCCCACGAAGCCGGCCGCCAGGAGCAACCCAATCTCGACCGCGAAGACGGCCAGGATGAGTGAGCCGCCCGCGCCGATGGCTTTCATGATTGCAAACATATCCAGCCGCGCATTCAAATGTTGCTGTACCGTGAAGGCGATGCTTAGCGCGCCCAGCACCAGAACCAGCAGTGCTGTGATCTCGAGGAACAGGGCGGTTTGATCCACGATTTCGATGGCGTGCCGGTCCGCCTCCCGATAGCCTTGAATGGTCCCTTCCGGAAAGATCGCGCGTAACCGCGCCCGCATCTGCTGTGCACCGGTATCTGAGACGAGGCGGAATAAGACGCGATACTTTGCCGAATTCCCCGACCGCGCAAGGCGGCTGCGCGCGTAAGAATTCGCCGACATGATGCAGCGAGGGCCAAGACCGAGCGATCCTGTGAACCGATCAGGCTCGGCTTGAATCAGGGCCGTGATCCGGAAGGCTTGGCCACCGATACGAATTCGATCACCGATCCGCACGTGCAGGCGCGTGAGCACGTCATCGGATACCGCGACAGATTCTCCGCTCAAGGCAGCGGCCAGCGTTTGCTGCGGCGTCAACTGGATGGCGCCGTAATAAGGATAAGCGGCTGGATCCACTGCCTTGACCGTAATGACGGCGGGATCAGCCGCTTCATCGGATTCCGAACTTGTGGCCATCCAGGTCATCAGCGTCCAATCGATCCCGGACGCGCGCATTCCGTCCAGGGCCGCGATTTGGTTCCCGTCCAGCGCATCGCCGGTAGTGACGGCCAGGTCGCCACCAAGCCATATGCGGGAATCCAATCGAAGTGCGCTACGGGCGTCGGATGCGGCGCTGTGCACGCCGCCTACGCTGCCTATGCTCACGGCCAACGCGCCGATCAGGAAAATAGCCTTTGGACGGGAAGCGCGCAGGTCTCTCCTAGCGAATCTCGCAACCGTCCGCCAGGCACTTATCGGAAACATGGCGCAGACCTCGATCATAGCGCGCTAGTCTATGAGTTGATACGGACCAGTGGACTCGCCGCACTGCTCTGCACGTTCGCGATACGCGCCCTCGCGCAGCCGCCCGCCATCGGGCAGAACGGTGTCTTCAACAGCGCCAGCCGGATTCCTCCGACCCTGCCGGGGGGTTCGCTTGCGCGCGGCGCGCTTTTTACGATCAATGGTGTCCGGCTCGGTACGGCAGGCACGACGACGGTAGCCCTACTTCACGCTGGCACGCGCGTTTCAGTGAACCTAATCTCCACGCAACCCCGCCGGATTGAGGCGCGCGTGCCACCGGACGCGCCGCTGGGCGAGAGCTCGCTGGTGGTGGAGGCCGGCGGCGAAACAAGTAAGTCGTTCGCTGTCGATGTGGTCGCTTCGAATCCCGGCCTTTTCAGCCGTAACGGCCAAGGCTGGGGGCCGGGGCTCGTTGACAACCTGGACGCGCGGGGTCGTGCCACGCCCAATGCCTTCGACCGCCCAGCGAAGCCCGGCCAGCGCCTCCGATTCTTCAGCACGGGTCTCGGCGGCGTCACTGCGATTCATGTTGTGATCGGCAACCGTACCGTGACAGGCGCCAGCGTGCAGCGCGGCCAGAGGCCCGGCCAGGAACAAATCACGGTGCGAATTCCTGCCGATGCTCAGCCGGGGTGTTATGTGCCGTTGTACCTGGATCTCCCGCCGGCGCGCGCCAGCAATGTCGTTACGGTTGCCATCGCGTCCGGTTCCACGTCCTGCGATTCCGGTCCGGTCCCCCTGCTCGACCAAGAGCGTCCAGCATTCGTACTTCTCAGCCGCACAAATATGCGAGCCAAGAATGCGAATGTAGCTATCGTGGAAGACCACGCGCTCGCCACATTCGCGCATAAGGACAACTTGCCGGTGCTCTCGCCGCTGTTGCTGTTGCCTCCAGTGGGAACGTGTACGACGTATACGGGCAGTTTCCAATCGGGGCCAATTTTGGCGACGTCCATTTCCGACGCCCTAGTCAGCGACCTGGGAGGCTCCGGCCTGGACGCCGGGCCACACTTGCTGCTGGCGCGCGGCCGGGAATCCCACACCATTCCTCGCATTCCAGGGGCGCCCGGGTTATACAAAGTCCGCTTGGGCACCGGCGATCCAATGCTGGCACGGCGCGCATTCCCGCTGTTTCTGGACCCGGACGAATTTCTGCTTTCCTCAGGCGGCGGCAAAGATCTCGGCGGCTTCCGCCTCACGGTCAAAGGGCCAGCGCCGCTGGAATGGACGGATCGCGACCAGCATGCGGTGGTAGATCGCGGACTTCCTTTGACGGTGCGGTGGCCCGCGGAACCTCGCGGCCGAGTGGTGGTTATTCTGGCGACCAACATCGATCAGATCACGACTGCCATCGGCACCTGTTTGTGCACGGCGCAGGCCAGCGCCGGACGCTTCGTTGTGCCGCCGGCGCTGCTCGCCAACATCCCGGCCTCGATTGACATCCCCGGCATTCCCTACGATCGCTTGTTTGTGGCCGCCCTACCGCCGCACGGCACGGCGATTGCGATTTCCGGTCTGAACGGAGGCGCGGCAATCAGCTTGTACGCCGAGGGCCGCTTCGTTTCATACCGCTAGTTACTGCACGAAAACGGTGAGGTTCGCCTGGCTGTTGACCGACCCTACAGTTAACACCACGGCCTCGCTCCCGGACGGAGTATTCGGCGATAGCTGTGCGTCCACTTGCAGTAGACCTGCTACCTCTTCGGGCGCTGTATTCGCATATATGATGGTCGCCGGCAAGCCGCCGACAGTCAGGGAGATGGTCTGTTCCGGCTGCCAGGTTGGTGGAGCGGCAGCGATCGAACCATCCGTGGGCACCGGCGTCAATACGCCCTCACCAGTTCCATACACAACAATGATGGAACCCTTGGCCGCCGGATTGGATGCGGAGTTCAGGGTACCGTCCTGGTTGTAAGCGGCCGCCTCCCCGGTACCCGAGAAATCGAGTGAGTACAAGCCCGGCGCCGCCGCAGCCACGGAGACGGTGAGCGGCTGCGATTGCTGCCCCTGATACATCGCCACCACTTGAGTAGTCGATTTCCCCGCCACTTCATAGGGAACGATGCCGGCGAACTGGGTGGCCGATACGTAGACGATCGGCGCAGGCACGCCGTCGAATAGCATCTGCGCGCCGGATACCGTGCTGGCGAGGTGCCCCGAAGAATCCAGCTGCGCGCCGGCCAGCGTCTGCGGTCCCATGCCGGTTCCGTAAGCTGTAAACACCATGCCGGGGGAGATCGGCGGCCCAACGTTGCTGGCTGAATTCGCGACTGCATTCACCACCGGTCCGGTCAAAGCAAACCCAGAGAACACTGCGTAGAAGGCATCGCCAATGGGAAACGTCGGGTACAGCGAGCCACCGTAGGTCTTCTGCGCCGCCGTACTTGTGACCGGCAGATTGCTCGAAAAAGTTCCTCCCGTAACGTACACGTTGCCATTTGCGTCCAGCGTCAATCCGGCACCGCCGTCGTCGAGTGAGCCGCCGTAGTAGGTACAGTAAATCAACTTAGTTGCGGTCGGGTTCACTACCGCCAGGAATGCGTCACCGTATAGAAACAGCCCGTTCTGACCGGTCACAGGCTGGCCGTTTCCGTCGCCTGCCAGGCCCGATTGAAATGCGTCCGGCGTTCGGGGGAAGAGCCTCGAATCGGTGAAGCCGGTAACATAGGCATTGCCGGGGGCGTCGATTGCAATCGCCAGTCCACCGTCGTTGGCTTCGCCGCCTAAATACGAGAGGTACAACAAGGCCGAGCCAGATGGGTTCATTTTGCCGACGAATGCGTCGCCGAATGAGTACTCAATCAGGAATGGGAGGGTTATGTATCCTCCATACGTGGCTTGGAACGCACCCGGGGAGGTGGGAAGGTTCATGGTGCTAGTGTTACCAGTCATGTAAACGTTTCCTGAGCCATCCACCGCAATGCCGCTCACGGTGTCGTCGCCGGCCCCACCGAAGTATGTGGAATACACCAGTTTGCTGCCAGAGGAATTCAGCTTGGTCAAAAACCCATCGCCGGTGTTATAGAAAAAGTTCTGAGAATCCGTGCCGCCAAGGACGAGCTGATAGGCGCCCGGGGTGGTCGGAAAATCGCTCGATATGGTCCAACCCGATACGTAGACATCACTGGATTGATCCACCGCGATCGCGAGAGCCATGTCGTCGCTTGAGCCGCCGAGATAGGTGGAGAAGATCGGCTGACCCGTGGGCCCTAGTTTTGTGACGAATGCGTCACCTGGTTCAAAACCTATACATCCGTCGGGCTTCAAGACCTCACCGCCGACGCCCTTATTGGCCGCCTGGTAGACTCCGCTGGTCACAGGAAAATTCTTGGATAGAGTCGAGCCGGCGACATAAGCGTTCCCTTGACCATCGATGGCGATCGCAACGCCCATGTCGTCCTCGGAGCCACCCAGGTAAGTCGAGTAGAGCAAGTTCTTGCCGCTGGGGCTTAGCTTGGCAACGAAAGCGTCGCCGGTCCGGTAGCAAGTCTGGCCACCGAATCCAGCCAATTTCCCCTGGTATGCGTTGACAGTCGGAAAGTCGCTCGACGTAGTGGCGCCGGTGATATAAGCGTTGCCGGCCGCGTCTACCGCCAGCGCAGTGGCAGCGTCGTCACCCATTCCACCCAAATACGTGAGATACAGAAGAGCGCCGGCCGGGCTGAATTTCGCGATAAATGCATCGCCGTTGATAAAGTTTGCGGTGCCCCCGCCATAGACGGGCTGCACGGCTGAGACGACCGGCAAATCCGAGGAATTCGTTTTTCCAGCTATATACACGTTTCCTGCCGCATCCATCCCGATGCCGCGGGCGCCCTCGTCGCCTTCGCGTCCCAAATAGGTCGCGTAGTTGAGCGTGGGATCGATCACCAACTCGCGGTCCTGATCGTAGGAGCCCACGCGAAGCCGCACCGTGTTGCCGTGCTCTACCACAAATCTGGCTTCCACTAGCCGCCGCTCTCCGGCAATGGACTGGTAGGTTTCCGGCCGCTTCCACCTGATCTCGCCCGCTTTGGTCGAGATCACAAGGTCGCCGTTGGCATCGATACGGATTCCACGTTGACCACTGAGTTCGAGCCGAATCCGGCGTGGATTGGCGCGCGGGGCCAGAACGAAGTCGTACTCCAGGCGGCTTTGCTCGCCGTGAAAGATCAGGTCGATGCCGGGATACACCTCGTGATACCGCACACGGCCATAGCCGCGTACGTCGGTCTTCCAATTCGCTGCGGGACCGACGAAATAATTGGCGGAGCCAGAGAGGGGATCGACTGCGTCCATTTGAACATCGGGATTCGCACCCACCAGGCGAGTGCGGATTCGTTCCGATTTCCACTCCAGCCAGCTTTCGGAAGGAGCCAGGCTCAGCCGGTAGCCCTCTCCACGCGCAATGTAGCGCGCGCCGTTCCCAACGCGGCCGAGATTTTCTTCAAAGCGCAGCGGTAGGTTTTCGAATCGCTCTGATTGCGTAACGACCGTGGCCGAGAGCAGCGGCACCGAAACACTGGACAACACGAGGACGCTCAGGACTCTTGTCAACTCGCCACCAATGTATGGAGGTATAGCACATCTGGCGGACGTAACGCTGCCGCTTAGACCATCCCACTGGCGGTGTGGCAGCATTCAGGTGCGAAAATGAAATCGAATGCTTACGCGGCGATCCATTTTGTTGGGAAGCATGGCCGGGCTGGTTGCCTGCACGCGCCCCAAAGCCAAAGGCTTTTCCGGTTACGCGTTCATCGCCAATCAGGAAGGCGGCGCGGTGGCGGCCGTGGACCTGGAGGTTTTTGCGGTCGCTCGGCACATCCATGTCGATGGCGCTCCCACGGCGGTTGTGGCTCGGCCGGAGACCGGGCGAGTGTACGCGTTAACGCCCTTGAACGGATCGGTGCATGAAATCCACACCTCGAATCTGACGCTGGCCGGCAGGTTGCAGGTGGCGCACTCGGCTCTCACCATGCGGCTGGCGGGGCGCGCGCTGTATGTACTCTGCAACGAGCCGAAGCAACTGGTGCGGCTCGCGCTGGATCCGCTGCGCATCGATTGGACTCTGCCGCTTCCCTCCGATCCGGTGGACCTGGAGATCTCGCCCGATGGCGCTACGCTGGCCATCAGCTACGGCGCCGCGCGCGCGATCTCTTTCGTCGACCCGGCCAGGCGCCAGGCATTTCCGTTGGTTGCGGCGCCCGGAGAAATTGGATTGGTTCGCTTCCAGCCGGATTCGCAGCAATTGCTGGCCGCCAACACCAGCGAACGCATGTTGTCGGTCTATCATGTGCCCTCGCGGAAGCTGGCCGTGAATCTTCCGCTCTCGGTTCGTCCCGATCATTTGTGTTTCAAAGCCGACGGCGGCGAGCTGTTCGTGACGGGCGCCGGGATGGACGCCGTGGTGGTGGTGCAACCTTATTACACGCCGCAAGTGGAGAAGACCGTGCTCGCGGGCCACAGCCCCGGCGCGATGGCCGCTTCCGGCTCTTCCAATTCCACTGGCTACTTGTTCGTCGCGAATCCCGAGTCCGGAGATGTAAGCATCCTGGATCTGGTCACCAAGAACGTCGTGGCGGTGACGCCGGTCGGAACGCGGCCGTCGTACATCGCGATCACGCCGGACGATCAATACGCGCTGGTGTTGAACCAGGTCTCGGGCGACATGGCCGTGATTCGCATTCCCAACGTCACACGCGCGGTGAGCGAGCAGCGGCGCTGGAAAAAAGGGCCGCTGTTCATGCTGATTCCGGTGGGATCGAAGCCGGTGAGCGCGGCCATCGTGGGAATTTAGCTCGTGGCGTAGTAACCGTCGCGCGTCTGCACGCTGGCGCCATCGCGCTTCACCGCCACATGGATTCTGCGATAGCCGGGACCTTCGCCGGTGCGATCCGAGGTGTAGCCCAAGCTGTACTGGTTGCGCAGTTCTTCCTGAAGCTGGCTATAGATGGCGTCGATGGGCTGCTTGCCGGTAACGTCGAAATAAGCTCCGCCGGTCGGCTGGCAGAGGCGCTGCAAAACTTTCTTGCCATCGATGCGGTCGCCGTAGACGTAGGGCGGAGGCGCACCGCGGCCGTACATCCCGCCGCGCCGGCGTCCGAAGTTATTCCCGTTGGCGTCGGGATCGGCGATGCGAATTCCATAGACCAGCGTGTCGGCCATCTGCGCCGATTCCACCGCGCGCGCTAGCGGCACTTTGCTGCCGTTGTCGACACCATCGGTGAGCAGTATAAGAGCCTTGCGTCCGGTCTGCTTTTTCATGAGCTCGTCGGAGGCGAGCAAGACCGCGTCGTAGAGTTCGGTGCCTCCTCCGCCACCACCGCCGCGACGTCCACCGCCGTACCCTCCACCGCCGCCCCACTGCCCGCGCTGCCGCTGCGGTTCGCTGGGTTCTAGCTCAGTCAATGCGTCTTCGAGTTTCTTGCGCGAGGAAGTCAGGTCCTGCAATAACTCCACCTGGCGATCGAAATGGATGACGAAGGCTCGGTCTTTATCGGTCAGCACCTGGTCGAGGAAGCGGTAGCTGGCGGTGTGCTCCTCACCCAGAACCCGGCGCATGCTTCCGCTGGTGTCAACGAGCAGCCCGAGCGTCAGGGGAAGATTGGACTCGCGCGAGAAGTATCGGATCTCTTGCGGATGCCCGTCTTCGTCCAGCGTGAAATCTTCCTTCACGAGATCGTGGACGATTTTTCCCTGCTTGTCGCGCACGGTTGCGAACAGGTTGACTACGCGCACATCGGTGCTGAAGGTGGAGTTCGGGTCTTGGGCGCGAAGCAGGCGAGACGCGGCGGCTGCCGAGAACAAGAAGGCGCGCCGTGAAAAGGAACCCGTCATCTCTTCAGAAGATGTCTTCGAAGACCTTACGGTTACGCAAACCTTTTCGGCCATCTAAATCAATAACTTACCGCAAAACATCTTATATGTCGCTTCAATACAGCGAGGGCTCGTCCGGAGGCCTGGTTTTCCAGCGCCGATGAATCCAGAGCCACTGGCCGGGGTGCTCGCGAATCACTTCTTCAAGTTTTGCATGAAGGTTCTGCGTGTCCTGGGTAGCCTCGCCTGTCATTGGCACGGGCGGATAGAAGCGCAGGACATAGCGGCGTTCGCTTTCGTTCCAGACCGCGAAACCAGGAATCACCGAGGCCCCGGTGTGCGCCGCGAGTTTGGCGAATCCGGTATTGGCGCAGGCGCGGGTGCCGAAAAAATAGACGAAAACGCCTTCGTCCGCTGAGGTGTTCTGATCGATCAGGATGCCCACCGCCTGGTTCGACTGCAAGGCGCGGAGCACGGCGCGGGCGGCGTCGCGTTTGGAAATTAGTTGGTTGCCGGAAAGCTGGCGGCGCTGTTCCACCAGCCGGTCGACGGAGGGGTTGTCGAGCGGGCGGATCATTACGTGCATCGGTTCGGTCATCAGGGCATGCGCGAACGCGCTCAATTCCCAATTCCCAAAATGCGCGGTTGCGATCAGGATGCCGCGGCCGGCTTTCTTCGCTTCGAGATAGTTCTCCAGGCCTTCGTAACGGATCCAATCGGAAATGTTCTTGCGATTGATTTGCGGGAAACGCGCGAAGGCATAGAGCAGCCGCGCGATGGAATGGAACACTTCGTCTATGATGGCCTCGCGTTCGGCTGGCGTTTTATCCGGATAGGCCAGCTCGAGATTGCGGCGCGCGGTGCGGCGCAGGCGCGGAACGGCCAGGTCCAGAACATTCGCATAGAAGCGGGCCAGGCCTGGAGGCGAATGCGCGAGCGACCACAGCACGAACTGGGCGATCAGATACTCAATGAACGTTATTCTATCCACCCGCCGCCCAGCACGAGGTCGCCATCGTAGAAGACGGCGGCTTGTCCGGGGGTCACGGCGCGCTGCGGTTGGTCGAAGCGAATCTCCACTCGGGCCGGATCCGAAGTTGGATACAGTGTGGCTTCAGCCGCTTCGTGCTTGTTGCGGATTTTTATTTGGGCGCGGACCGGCTTGCGAGATGGGCGCGAGGGAGATCCAGTTGACGTCCTTGGCGTGAAGGCGCGGCGCGAAGCAGATCCTGATTGCGGCCGACGATGACGCGCTGCGACGTCCGGCTGGGTGGCGATCACATACAATGGCTCGCCGGCGGCGACGCGCAATCCGCGGCGCTGTCCCACGGTGAAGTGATGTACGCCCGCGTGCTCGCCCACCACATGGCCTTCGGTATCCACGATCTCGCCGCGCGTGCGCTCCGGCTCAATGCCGCGCTCGCGGAAATAAGCATCGATGAACGCGGCGTAGTCGCCGTTTGGAACAAAGCAGATTTCCTGGCTGTCGGGCTTTTCGGCCACCGGAAGACCAAGCTCGCGCGCAAGTTCGCGAACTTCCGGCTTGGTGAAACCGCCCAAAGGAAATTCAGTACGCGCTAGTTGTTCCTGCGTAAGGCCGAACAGAAAATATGTCTGGTCCTTGGCTTGATCGACGCCGCGTCGAAGCTGGTAGCGGCCGCTGGGTTCGTCATACGAAACGCGCGCGTAGTGCCCGGTTGCGATGCGCGACGCGCCGACGCCCGCGGCCAGATCCAGAAACTGATCGAACTTGATGAAGTTGTTGCAGAGCGTGCAGGGAATGGGCGTGCGGCCCGCCAGATATTCGTCGATGAAAGGGCGCACCACTTGCTGCTCGAAGCGGTCCTCGAAGTTGACGACGTAGTACGGAATGCCCAGCTGCTGCGCGACGAAGCGCGCGTCGTAGACGTCGTCGAGCGAGCAACAGCGGCCCGTCGCGCCGCCTTCTGGAACCAACTCTGGGAGCCGCCGCTGGTTCCAGAGCTGCATTGTCAAACCGACAACGGGCTGCCCGCGCCGGCGCAGCAAGCCCGCAACGACGGAGCTATCCACTCCGCCCGACATGGCGACGGCGGTGATGTTGTCAGGCACGGGCGCTATAAGTAGGCGAGAGATGCCGCAACTGCGCGGCCGATTCCGCGACGGCGTCGATCAATGCGTCCACCTGTTCCTCGGTGTTGGAGCGGCCGAGCGAGAATCGCAGGCTGGCGCGCGCACGTTCGCGCGGAAGGCCAATGGCGAGCAGAACGTGCGATGGCTCAACGGCGCCGCTCGAACAAGCCGCGCCGCTCGATACCGCGAATCCCTTGAGGTCGAGCGAAATGACCATCGCTTCCCCCTCCAGGCCATCGAAGAAGATATTGGTTGTGTTGGGAGTGCGTTGCGCGATGTTTCCATTGACGCCGCTCGCCGGCACGCGGGCCAAGATGCCGCGCTCCAGCCGGTCACGCAGGCGAGCAACGCGCGCGGACTCTTCGCCGAGATCGGACGCAGCCGTTTCCGCCGCAAAACCGAGCGACACCGCGCCCGGAACATTCTCGGTACCAGGACGGCGCTCGCGCTCATGCCGTCCGCCGAATTGAATCGGCCGCAGCCGCGTACCGCTCTTGACGTACAGCGCGCCGATTCCCTTGGGTGCATACAGCTTGTGCCCGCTCATCGAGTACAAGTCTACGCCCAGCGCCTTGACGTCCACCGGAATCCGTCCGGCAGCCTGGACGCCATCGGCATGCAGCAGGACACCCGCCTCCCGCGCGATGCGCGAAATTTCTTGGATAGGCTGAATGGTTCCGAGTTCGTTGTTGGCATGCATCACCGAGATCAGCACGGTCTCGGGCCGCAGCGCGCGGCGGATTTCAGCTGGATCGACAATGCCGTCCGACCCAACGCGAACGTAGGTGACTTCGACACCCTCGCGCTCCAATTCGCGGCACGAGTTCAGGACCGCCGGATGTTCGATCGCTGAAGCGACGACGTGCTTGCGCTCCCCGGGATGCGCGCGCACGACCCCAAAAATCGCCAGATTATCGGCCTCGGTTCCACCGCTCAGGAAGACCAGTTCCTTGGGGTCGCAATGCAGCAGATCGGCCGTTTGGCGGCGGGCGGACTCCAGCCGCTGCCGGGCCAATTGCCCGTCCCGATGGATACTTGACGCGTTTCCGTACACTTCAAGTAGCGCTGGAACGAGTACTTCGAGTACTGCCGCAGATACGGGCGTTGTCGCGTTGTGATCAAAATAGTAACGCGTCACTTCAACTACCAGTTTAACAACGTTAGCTCGGCTGTTTGTTCTGATTGATGCTATCCGAAAAGATAGGCCAAATGGCCCATATCCCGCGTTACTGGATGCTCATGAGCGGCCGCAGCCGGTGCGCCGTCTCAGGCGTCCGCAACCGACGCAGCGCCTGAACCTCGATCTGGCGGATGCGTTCGCGGCTCAGGTTGAAATGCTGGGCGATTTCGTGCAGCGTGTGCTCGCGATCGTAGCCGATGCCGAACCGCATGCGCACAACTTTTTCTTCCGTTGGGTCCAGCGTCTTCAGAACGTCCGCGGTTCCCTCACGAACGTCATTCTCGAACAGCGTGTCGCCGAGGGGCTGTAGCCAGCGATCCTCGATCAGATCGCGTAGAGCGGACTCGCCATCCTTGCCGACCGGGATGTCGAGCGACACCGGATCGCGCGAGATCGCCTTCAACTCCTCCACCTTTTGCGTGGTAGTTTGCAGGCGCTGGCCGATCTCTTCATTACTCGGCGTGCGGCCCAGCTCCTTCTCCAGATCGCGCGAGGCCCGGACGTACTTCGTTAGGCTCTCGTTCATGTGGACCGGGATTCGAATGGTGCGCGACTGATCGTCGATGGCGCGCGTGACGGATTGCCGGATCCACCAGGTGGCGTAGGTCGAAAATTTATAACCGAGATGGTAATTGAACTTGTCGGCAGCGCGCATCAGCCCGATGTTGCCTTCCTGGATCAAATCCAGAAGATGCAGCCCCCGGTTCACGTATTTCTTGGCCACGGCAACCACCAGACGGAGATTGGCTTCCACCAGCAGCTTCTTGGCTTGTTCGGTTTCACGCTCGCCTTGCTCAATGCGCGCCACCGAACGCCGGATTTCGGACAGCTTCATGCCGGCCGCGGCTTCTTTTTCGCGAATCAGGCGCCGCAGTTCGCGCGCCTCACGAGCGCCGTTCTTCCTCGACTCGTACTTCTTCAGCTCGGTCTCGAGAGCGATCATCTCCCCGGCGGCAGTTTTCAAAGCGTCCGCAAACGTAGCCCACTTCGCCGGAGTAAATGGAATCTCGCGGAGCGCTCGCGAAAATCTCACCTGAATACGAACCAGCTTGCTCTCCAATTTCTCGCGCACATGCACGTGTCGGCGGGCCAGAGAAGCCAGCTTATTTTCGACCGTGGTCAATTCCTGATTGCGCCGCACCGCTTTTGCAAATCGATCGCGACCCTCGGCGCGCTTGCGCTCTTTCACCGTATCGTCGGTGGCGCCGGTTTCCACAACTTCGTCTAATTTGATCCGGCCCTGCCGTATGTCGTCGTTGAGCGCCAGAACCATTTGCCGAATCAGCGGCGAGCGAGAAAGCGCCTTGCGCGCGCGCAATTTTCCGCGTTCCATGCGCTGCGCCAGATCCACTTCTCCCTTGCGAGTCAGCAGCGAGACCGAACCCATTTCCCGCAGATATACCCGTACCGGATCGTCCGTATAAGGGGATTCAGGGGCCTGGAGCTGATCCTCTTCTTCCTCCAGATCGCTCGGCAGAAGTCCGTGCGACTCTACTGCCTCGCCCAGGTCTATCAGTTCGGATCGCTCCGTCAGGGCATCTTCAAGCTGTTCCATTTTCCTCCCAATACCGCCCCCTAACGAGGCCATAGTTAATTTTCCTTTTTCTTTGTTTGACTTAGCGAGGCTTCAGAAGACGCTCCGACAGATCCTCCAAGGCCTGCTAGTTTTATCTAATTCTTTGATGCGAAAGGGCTAGGTCTGGTTCCAACTCCCGGCCGACACCAGCTAAGGCAAAATAACCTCCATGCCGTCAATGCCGATGCGCGCATCCACCTCTTGATCTAGCGTACGCGCACGCCAAGCGCTAGGCCTGCCGCATTCAGCGGTCTTATTTTGCTTCAGCCGGGACGTATACCTTGCGCGCCGCCACCAAATCGGCATTCGTCACTTCAGTCGTAAAGCGTACCGCTCGAAAACTAGCCTTCTTCCCCGGCTCGGTCAGAAATTTAACCATGTATTGATTGGCCAGGTGGTCGGCGATCTCGTCCAGATACGGCGCAAACGAGACTGCCGGCCCGAACCCGATCATATAGGACTCGCCACCGGTTTCGTCCGCGATCTGGGTCAAATGATTTTGGCCCCAATTGATGCGCCAATAGTCGTGCCCGAAGTGGCCGGCGGCGGGCGTGTAAATGGTGTAGACGATGATGCCGGCGCGCTGCGCATCCTGGATGGCGGCATCCAAATACGGATTCTGGATGTCACCGCCCAGCGGATCGATACCGCTGCTCACCAGGACCACCTCGTGGCGTGCCGCATTGGCCGGCCAGTGTTTAATCAGATCGCTCAGCGATAGAAACGGACTCGGCGAAACGCCCGGATAGCCGAGCGGCAGGCGCAAAGCTTTCGCCGCCTTGTCATGATCCGCCGACGGATTTTGCGCGATCCTCACCGTGGCGTTCTGCATGTAACCGACTCCCACTGCCGTCGTAGCAGGCTCGGTCTCGATGAAATGCCGCAGATCGCTCAACTGCACACCGAGCCCGGTGCCGGAGGCGTCGTCAATCAACAGGAACAGTTCGAGGGCGGCGTGGTCACCGTGACAAGCAGTCAGGTCGGTGACTTGAAGACGTTGCTTCCCTTGAAAAACCATGACATCTTGCGGATGCAGGGCGGGCGCTTCCTTGCCATGGCGCGCTTCCGCGGTGACAACCATTTGCACCGGCACACCGGGAGCCGTGTCTTTTCCCTGGACCAATAGAAGAGCACCTGCGGCCAGCGCCGCCGCTGTGAAATGTAACGTGCGCATCTTTTGCACCTCCGAAACTCCCGCCTATTTAGACGTTGATCTACAGCCGGACCGATTCAACAAAGCGAGAATCATATTTTCATTAAGATGTTAATAACCATGTCGCGGGGTATTCTAATCCTGGCCGCAATCGCCGGCGCGGCCGCCCGATCCCAGCCGGTCAGCGAGGCGCCTCAAAGGCTGGTGCGGCTTAATCTGTCTGCCACTGACGCCAAAAGGCGAAGCCGTCACCGATTTGCGTGCCGCCGACATTCAGGTTCGGGAAGACGGACAGTTGCGGCCCACCGTTTTTTTTCGATCCGCAGGCGTCCAATCCGCGATGGCGCCAGAAGCCGAAGGTGAAAGCGCTAATCATCCAGCGCTGCCTCCTACTGTGATCCTGATCGACCGCTGGAATGAGGCCATCATGACAACAGCGGCAGCGGAAACTGACGTCGGCGCCGAATCTGCAAAAAATCGAATCCGGCCAACGTGTGTTCATCTATTTCTTGACAAATCGCGGCGATTTGTTTCCAGTCTATCCTCTGCCTGCCAACGACGCGGATCTCCGAGCGACGGCAGCGCAGGCATCCGCGGAGCTCCACGCCAAGCTGGAGGACGCAGCTCGCACGCTTTATGGATTTCGGCAGGGGGATATTCGCGATCCGGTGGTTAAGGCGAACACGACGTTCCAGGCCTTGCACGCA
This sequence comes from Terriglobia bacterium, assembly GCA_963761935.1. Taxonomy (GTDB): domain Bacteria; phylum Acidobacteriota; class Terriglobia; order Bryobacterales; family Bryobacteraceae; genus Palsa-89. Next base: position 32,320 of record CAVXJU010000041.1, read on the forward strand.
CTCTTTGCGCAAATGGGGACCATTTCCGGGCGCAAGAATCTCATCTGGATAACTCAGGGCTTCCCGGTAAGGCTGTTAATCCGGCGCGGCCAGGACATCGAATTCGCGCCTCAGATCGAGGCAGCCAGCGCGGCCGCCACACGATCCCAGGTGGCCATCTATACGGTGGAGGAATCCGGCCGGGGAGCTGGGGCGAGCCCTGGCAGCTTGGCCCGCGATACGCTTCAGATGTTCGCGTCTCTCAGCGGAGGACGTTCGTATCCAAGCGACCAAACCGGCGCCGCGCTGGCCGGTGCGACTGCCGACGCGCGGGGCGGCTACCGGCTCGCTTACTACACGCCGGTTCTCGAGAAGACAAAAAGGAACACAAGATCAGGGTGGAGTCGTGGCGGAAAGATGTTCGGCTTCTAACCAGCGAAGCTTACTTCAGCGAATTCGTCGACCCCGATCCCGGGCACGGCGGAACGAACGCTTCTTACCAACCTGTGTCACAGCCCGTTCGAGGCGGCCGAGATCGGATTGCGAGTCAAGTTATCGCCCGGGCCTGAAGGAAAATCGCATGTTGCGATTCGCATCGAACCGGCGGATGTGCTGTTCGAGCAGCACGACGGAAAGTATCACGGCCAGCTTGACTTGCTCTACGCGTTCTACAGCCAGGACGTACTCAAGTCGGTATCCAGTCCTATTCCAATCGACGTTCATCTTCCCGCCGATCAGTTCGAGAAAGCTCAAAGCCAAGGAATCAACCTTTCCCAAGACGTGCTGGTGGGTCGCGACATCGGCAAGATTCGCGTGATCGTGCTCGACCGCAAACTGTATGCGCTGGGATCTGTTACGGTTCCGGCCGTAAAGTAGTTGAGCGACAATCCCCTGGCTCACGGCGCTAAGGCTGGGTGAAATGGCGCACCCGCGTAGTCTAGCCTCGCTTTAGATCGCATAAGTCCTTTCAATCATGCTGGATCTGCATCTATTGGTGAGGCGAGTGCAGGTGTTGTTGCGAACGAGGTTCCATTATGCGCAAAGCTCGAATGCTGTTGTTACTCATCTCCGCGTGCTCGGTCGCTTTCGCACAAAGCACGCCACCCTCGGGCACTCCGGCACACATCCTGGTCACCATTGGCCATCATTACGGACACGCCCCTGCTGTACTCACCAAACAAAGCTTTACGGTTTTTGAGCAGTACGACCCGCGCCCGGTAGTGGACTTGATTCCATTGCGCGGCGACCGCGCCGGGCTAGAAATATTTCTGCTGGTCGACAACTGCTCGAGCTGCGAGGTTGGCTCGAAGTTTGAAGAACTCAATAAGTTCATTCGTGCGCAACCTCCAACTACGTCTTTTGGAGTGGCCTACATCCTGGACGGGAAGCTGAAGGTCGCCGAGAACCCAACCGGCGATCGGGAACGCGTCATCAAAGCTCTCAACCCTCCGTCGGGAAGCAAACCGGCCAGCCCCTTTGGCGCGCTGGCGGACTTGATCAACGGCTGGAATCAAGGCTCCGCGCGACGTGCTGTTCTAATGATCTCGAACGGCGTCAATCCCACCGGCGTCGAGAACCGGGAAGACCCGACCACGGAGGCAGCCGTTGAAGCGGCGCAACGCGGCAGTGTCACGGTTTACGCCATCTATCATCCCAGCGCCGACTACCTCACCAACAACGACAAGATTTACTCAGGACAGCTGCAACTCGCGCACCTCGGTATTGAAACCGGCGGGGAAGCTTATTTCCTGAGCTATGGACCGCTGAATTCGCTCGGGCCATTTCTGGCTGACATAGGCGACCACCTTGCGAATCAGTACTGGCTGGAGTTTCTGGCCAACCCGAGCGAAGGGCCGGGCGGACTGCAAACTATATCCGTTCACAGCGAAATCCCCGACCTGGAGGTGATCGTTCCGAGCCGCGCCTGGGTGGCTGGTCCAGGTGCTAAAGGAAGACCCACTGGCGAGTAGCTCGAGAGGCCATGAAAGGCATACTCAAACTCGCTTACAAACTGCTGGTCAACGACAAGGCGAAGTTCACCGCGCTGCTGGTAGGGATTACGTTCGCCGTCTTCCTGATGATCGCCATGACTTCCTTGTTCGCCGGCGTTCTGAAGCGAGCTTCGGCGACGGTTATCAATCTCGGCGCTTCCATTTGGGTCATGGACCCATCGGTGCAAACTGTCGCGAACACCATCGGAATGCCTGATTACGTGTTGGACGCTGTACGAAGCATACACGGGGTCGCATTACGCGGTGCCCGCTTTATTCGGGAGGCGCTCTGGTGAAGCTTGCCGATGGCGCCTACCAGGCGGTCACGGTCGTGGGGCTGGACGACACCAGCCTGTTCGGCCGTCCGCGCTCCTGCAGGGCAAGATCGAAGACATCTATGGCGAGAACGCTTTCATCGTCGTCAAGGATCCCGAGTATTCGAAGATGGAAAGTCCCCGCGTGGGCACCGAATTCGAGCTGAACGATCACCGCGGCGTGATTGTAGGCATCGCCAGTGTCACTAGCAGCGGCCTGTTCGGTGTTCCCACCCTCTACACCACCTACTACCGGGCGCTTCAATACATCCCCAACCCGCGCTTCACGATTTCTTACGTCCTGGTGGAGCCCAAGAGCCCCGCCGACATTGCCAAGATCAAGCAGCAAGTGCAGGCGCTCGGCTATTTGGCATTGACCAAAGACGAGTTCATGGCCAAGATCTCGGATTTTTACAAATACCAGACCGGGTTGGGGATGAACCTCCTGATCATGACCGTCATGAGTTTCATCGTGGGGCTCTCCATATCGGGTCAGACGTTTTACACATTCGTGTTGGAGAACCTTGAAAAATTCGGCGCTTTGAAGGCGATTGGCACCAAGAGCCGAGAGTTGATC
>CAVXJU010000042.1:0-12148 GCA_963761935.1 Terriglobia bacterium
CGGACAGAATTAGGCTGGCGTCCCCAAGGGGATTCGAACCCCTGTTATCGCCGTGAAAGGGCGGTGTCCTAGGCCGGGCTAGACGATGGGGACTTCCGGAAGGGCTACAACAGCTACTTTAACATGCCCGGCCCGCGCGATTCCGAGGCCGCTCTGCGCGGCGACGCTCTACAGCGTCTTCAAATAAGCGATGACGTTGGTCTTTTCCTGCTCCGACAACAGATCCATATAGGATGGCATGCCGTTGCCGCCGGAATTGATGAACGCTTTAACGTTCGCCTCGTTCACCGGCTTGCCGTTCTTCAGCGTAGCGTGCTTGAACAGGCCCTTTAACGACGGCCCGATCTTCTTTTCATCCGTGGCGGTGTTGTGACACACCGAGCATTGCTCGAAAACTTCCTTGCCCTTGGCGGGGTCCGGCTTGTCCGCCGCCACTGCCATTCCGGCTAGCATCAGCCCGCCCAAGCCCGTGCATAGCACCCATTTGCGCATTCGAAAACTCCTCCCGTATTGGACTTCGTGGTTTAATTTTCCATTCTACGATTTCTTCGAGCCCGCCGCATCTGCTTCCGTCCCGCGCCAGGTCCTGGCGGGATTACAATAAAACCCTATGCCCAGAACTCTGAAAGAAGGAGATGCGGCGCCGGCCATTCGTTCGGTCGACGAGCGCGGCGAAAAGTTCGATCTCGCCTCGCTCAAGGGGAAGAACGTGGTCTTGTATTTCTATCCCAAGGCGGACACGCCCGGCTGCACGCGCGAGTCTTGCGAATTTCGCGATCATTCCAAAAAGTTCGCCAAGGCCGATACGGTGATCGTGGGGGTGTCACCCGACAAAACGGCCGCGCAATTCAAGTTCAAGGACAAATTCGACCTGCCCTTTACGCTGCTGGCCGACACGGACCACCAGGTGGCCGAATCCTACGGCGCCTGGGTGGAGAAGAGCATGTACGGCCGCAAGTATATGGGGATCGAGCGCAGCACGTTCCTGATCGGCAAAGACGGCAAGCTCAAGAAGATTTTCCGGAAGGTGAAGCCGGACGGGCACGCCGGGAAAGTTTACGAGGCGCTGCAGGCGATCTTCTAAGTAAACCGCCCGCAAAACGGAGCGCGCAGGCAGCTTACTTTCTTGCAACGAGGCGCCTGCGCACCCTTTGCGGGCTCGCTAGAACGCTACGGCGACGAGGTCGCGCGGCCCTGCGCTACTTGAAAATGGCTCAGCGTGCTGGCGTAGCCCGATACTCCCTTGAAGAGCGCTTCCGCGATCCGCTCGCGGTACTCGCCGCGCTTCATGACGCTCTCATCGCGAGCGTTGCTGATGAAGCCGATCTCGGCCAGAACCGACGGCATGTTGGCGCCGATCAGCACCACAAACGGCGCCTTCTTGATTCCGCGATCCTTGGCACGCGAGTTGGTTTTCGACGATAGAGCGAACAACGACGTTTGCACCCGCGTGGCAAAGTCGCGCGACTCCTCCACTTTGTCCTTGAGCGCGATTTTCTGGAGCAGATCCTGGAGGTCGTAGACGGTTTCTTCCGATCCGGCATTCTCGCGCGCGGCCAAGTCCAGCGCCGTTTTCGACGTGGTGAAGCTCAGGTAGTAAGTTTCCACGCCGGCGGCCGAACGCATGGGCGAGGAATTGGCGTGAATCGACAGGAACAGGTCGGCTTTGGCTTCGTTGGCGATTTCGGTGCGGCGCTCCAGCGGAATGAAGGTGTCGTCGGTGCGGGTGTAAATCACCTCGCTGCCCATGCGATCCTCGATCAGCGTCCCCAGCCGCTTGGCGACGTCCAGCACCAGGTCCTTCTCGCGCAAGCCCTCCGGCCCAACGGTTCCGGTGTCGTGCCCGCCATGGCCGGGATCGAGAACAATGCGTCCAATCTTCAAGCCCAGCACGCGGACCATGGACCGGTCGCCGGTGGTGTTGCGTTTAGCCGGCAGCGCGGTTTCAGAAGAAGCCGCGGTAGTGCTGCGCTTGGCGGGAAATGACGCCGGTTCGCCAGTCACCACCGCTACATTGTTCTTGGCGGACGGCGCGGTTTCAGAAGAAGCCGCGGTAATGCTGCGCTTGCCAGGCAGCGGCACTGGTTCGCCGGTCACCACCGCGACATAGTTCTTGGCGGGCGGCGCGGTTTCATGCGCAGCCGGCGCGGGGCTGGATTTGGCGGCAAGCGGCGCTCCTTCACCAGTTGCTATCGGCAGGTTGCGCTTGGCCTGAATCGCCACTGGATCGGAAGTGGCCAGCGCCGCGGTGCGCTTGGCAAGCGGCGAAACTACAGGCGGCGTTACCACCGCCATGGCCGCCGGGTTCCCCACAGTCGGCGGAGACGCTAGCGCGGCGCTTACAGCCGGTGCAGGATTCTCCTTGGGAAACGGCAGGGGTGCGGGGTCACGGTCAGCGCTGGTGGAAAGTTTCGCATTCAAAGCCGCTGGCGTGGACTCGCGCGTTTCCGCGATCAGCGGGTCCGCCACTGTAACTTGGGCTGGTTTAGATGCCGCAGGATTGGCCCCCGGCGCGGTGAACCGGTGCCGGTCACCCGCTTTCGGATCGAAAATCGCGTTCTCCCCGCCATGCCCGGGCTGCCGCACTTCAATGATCAGCCGGTTGGGGTTCTCCAAACGCGACACGTTCGTATCGGCGACGCCTGTCAGATCCAAAACCACGCGCGTCACATTCCGCCGCGGCTCAGCCACGCGAATCTGCTGGATCAGCTTGTCGCCTACCGGGATCACGGTCATGGCTTTTGGGCCGAGCGCCGGTCTAGTTCCGGTCAGATCGAAAAATACACGCTCGGGATCGCTGAGGTGATCGCTAAGAATCTGGAAGTCGCCGTCAATCTCAATGGCGACGCGGGTGACATCGCCGAGCGACCAGAAGCGCACCGCTGTGACGCGGTGTGGCTCATCGGACGCGCCCGCTACAACCGCGCATGCCATCAGCAACACCGCCAGCCAGCCCAGCGGCTTAGCGAATCGGGCGTGCGAATGCTCTCGGGGGAGGTGAGGCATGTCGATCCTAGCGCGTTGCGATGTGCAGCCGGCCCTCCGTGTCCAGATATGCGCTCACGTGATGAATTTCATCTTCAGCCGGGCTCGCCGCGGGCTGCGGGGCAGGCTTAGCTTCTATTTTGCCCTTTTCGGCCGACTTCTTGGCCTGGCTGTATTTCTGGCCGACCTTGGCGACGTAGTTCACGGTCTCCGGATACGGAGGCACGCCCCCGTAGCGCGTGACGGCTTTTTCTCCCGCGTTGTAAGCCGCGATGGCCAAGCGGTCGTCCTTGAACGTTTCTTCGAGAAACTTGAGATAACGTACGCCGCCTTCAATGTTCTGGCGCGGATCGAACGAGTTGGTCACGCCAAAGCGGCGCGCCGTAGCCGGCATCAACTGCATTAGGCCTTCCGCGCCTTTTTCTGAAACAGCGTAAGGATCGTAGTTGCTCTCCACCTGAATGACCGAGTGTACCAGTTCCGGGCTCACCTCGAAATTCTTGGCGGTCTGGTCGATGGTGGCGATCAGAACCGGATCGGGTGTGGTCTTCGCGGCGGCTTCCGGTTTGGGCGAGACGACTACGCGGCGCACCAGACGTCCGGTGCGCGCATCGGCCCGCACCACTGAAATGACGTGCGGCGTTGGGGAGGTTGTGGCGGAAGCGTCCACGGCGGCGTTTTCGCCCAGCAGGCAAGCCGTGCCCAGCGCGCCGAGAACTGCTGTCCTGAGAATATGTTCCGAACAAAAACGCATGTTCTTGTTTTATCCGATTATAACCGGATTTCTCCAATCCGCCAACACATACCTTCCGGATCTGCTTCCGAACGCCAGTGCTAATATTCTCTCATGGCTGCCTCCGGCATGGATGCCTCCGGATTTGTGTTGGCTGGGGGACGAAGCCGCCGCATGGGGCAGGATAAAGCCCTGCTGCCGTATCGCGGACGGGTTCTGGTGGAGCACGTCGCCGGAATCGTCCGGGAAGCGCTGGGCGCCTCGGCTGAAGTCGCGATCCTCGGCGATCCGGATTGCTACGGGGATCGCGGTTATCCCGTGCACCCCGATCAGATCCCCAACTGTGGACCGCTCGGCGGCATCGTGACCGCGCTCAGCCTGACCAAAAGCGAGTGGAACCTGGTAGTCGCCTGCGATATGCCGATGCTCGCCGCCTCCAGCCTGCGGATGCTGGTGGAGCGGGCTTTGGAATCGCACGCACAGTGCGTCGCCGCCAGCGGCCCGGCCGGCGAACTTGAGCCGTTGTGCGCGGTCTACCATCGCAGGTGCTTGGCCGCGCTAGATCGCGCGCTTCGAGATAAACGATTTAGAATGAGAAATTTATTGCCAGAACTCCAGCCCGAGCCGGTCGCATTCCCAACGGCTGCCCTGGCCAATGTCAATACCCCGGAAGAATGGACGCAGTTCCAGCCCCGATGACCGACAAGCTCCATTACATAGAGTTCCGCCATGTGTATAAGACGTTCGATCACCCGGTTTTAGTTGACGTCAGCTTTTTCGTGGACGCCGGCGAAACCCTCGCCATTATCGGCCGCAGCGGCGTCGGCAAGTCCGTGAGCCTGAGCCACATCATGGGCTTTTTGAAGCCGGACGAAGGCCGTGTCTACGTGTCCTACCAGGACATCACCGATTTCAACGAAGCCCAAATGCGCGAGATCCGGAAAAAAGTCACCATGGTGTTCCAGTCCGGGGCTTTGTTCGACTCGCTCACGGTGGGCGAGAACATCCTGTTTTCGCTCGAACTGCGCGACGACTACGACGAGAAGAACAAGGAAGATGTTGTGGACGGGCTGTTATCGATGGTGGATCTGCTGGAGTTTAAGGACGTGTATCCGGCGGACCTGTCCACGGGCCATAAGCGCGCCGTCGCGATTGCCCGCGCGCTGGCGGCGCAGCCCGAGTGCATCCTCTACGATGAGCCCACCACGATGGTGGATCCCATCATGTCGAGTACGCTAACGGCTCTGATGTTGAAGTTGAAGCACCAGCTCAGGCTGACGGCCGTGGTAGTGACGCACGATCTGGAGCTGATGCGCAACGTGGCCGACCGCGTGGTAGTGCTTTTCGAAGGCAAGGCGATCTACTTCGGGTCGGTGGCGGATCTGGATAAGTCGGACCATCCGCACATCCGCGAGTTTTTGGCGATGGACCGGATGGAGCTGGTGTGAGGTGCTTGTCGCACCGTTGCCGGGGACCTGTATCGAGCCATTTTTGACGCATTGAGGAGTGACGCTGTTTCCAGACTATAGACCGTTCGCATACATTGTGTACCCGGAGTTCGCTGTCTTTGCATTGATCATAAGCGGCGCCTCCGAACTCTTAGCCTCCTTGCTCTTCAGGCGCCGAGTGCGAGGCTCTGTCGTTGCGAAAGGAGCACTTCTTGGAGCTGCTGCATCTGTGGTAACGGTTTATGCACTAAACTTCCCCGCGGCGGTGACTGTTGCAGTCGTGATTCCGTTGTTACATCAGTTTTACCGCAGGAGACACCACCACTCCGGATGACCCGTGTTCCTCGGGTGCTACTTTTTCTCGAAATCCAGCGACGCGGAATTCATGCAATAGCGCTGGTGCGTGGGCTTTGGGCCATCGTCAAAAACGTGGCCCAGGTGCGCGCCGCACTTGCTGCACATCGCCTCGGTTCTTCGCATGCCGTAGCTGTTGTCGTCTTCGGTCTTGACGCTGCCGGGCGCGATGGGTTCGTAAAAGCTCGGCCAACCGGTGCCGGATTCGTACTTCGTATCGGACTTAAACAGCGGATTCCCGCAGCAGACGCAGTTGTAGACTCCGTTTTCGTGATGATCCCAATACTTGCCGCTGAAGGCCGGCTCGGTTCCCTTGCGCCGCGCTACCTGGTATTGTTCCGGCGTCAAATCGCGTTTGTACTCTTCGTCAGTTTTCAAAGTTTTTTCAGCCATAGACCCTCACCAAATCGCACGCTTGTAGTGCCGGCGAATCTTTTCGTCTTTGGTAATCAGAGGCGCATCATTTGCGCTGGCGTGCGCCACTATAAGCCGATCAAACGGATCGCGCCCCCACTTCTGATGCACGGCACTCTCGACCACTTTGGCGAACGAGAGCTCGCAAACAGACAGGCCAATGCGTCGCTTCAGAGCTTCGATTACCGTAGACGCCGGACTGGCAGCCCTGCCGATTTCAAAAAGATATTGAAGCTCGAGAACCACCATTGGCGAGACAAGTGAATCGTTTTTCTGAATCTCTTCAGCGGCTGTCGTGCTCAGCTTTTCTAACTCCCCGCCGTAGAGCCAGGCCACGACGTGAGTGTCCAGATAGGTCACTTCTTCTTCAACTCGCTCCACTCACTCAGCCAATCCATGTGGACCAAGTCCTCAGGATCGCCAATTATATACTTGCGCTTTTTCAGCTTGCTGAGCTTGTCCAGCTTCGTCTCGGGAACGATTTTCAGGATTTTGCCTTTGCGAACCACCTCGACCGGAACGCCGGTTGCGAGAGCCTCATCCAAAATGCCGTAGATGTTTTCCCGGAGCTTGGAAGCCGTGACCTTCATACCTTCATCCTAACACGTACGTACGGAAGCAGCATATCGTACGTACGTCTACTGGGAAGCGAGCTTTACTAACGCTTGCGCCGCCAACACGGCCTCGGCCTCTTCGGCTGTGAACTGCTCCGTCTTGGCCGAATGATTCATCGAGCAGAACTTCGGCCCGCACATCGAGCAGAACGCCGCATCCTTGAATCCTTCCTCGGGCAGCGTCTCGTCGTGCATGGCCTCGGCCGTTTCCGGATCCAGCGACAGTTCGAACTGCTTGCGCCAGTCGAAACGGTAACGCGCGCGCGAGAGCTCGATCGTCGCGGTCGCGCGCGCCCGGACGGTGCCGCGCGATGTCGGCCGCATGCGCCGCGATCTTATACGCGATGATGCCCTGCTTCACGTCCTCGCGATTCGGCAGTCCCAGATGCTCCTTCGGCGTCACGTAGCACAGCATCGACGCGCCATGCCAGCCGATCATGGCCGCGCCGATCGCCGACGTGATGTGGTCGTAGCCCGGCGCGAAATCCGTCACCAGCGGCCCCAGCGTGTAGAACGGCGCCTCGTAGCACAGCTCATGTTCCTTCTCCACCTGCATCTGGATCTGGTCCATGCGGAATGTGGCCGGGGCCTTCGATCATCACCTGCACGTCGTACTCCCAGGCTTTCTTGGTCAGCTCGCCGAGCGTCTTCAATTCGGCGAACTGCGCGTCGTCGCTCGCGTCGGCCAGGCACCCCGGCCGCAGCCCGTCGCCCAGCGAAAAGCTGACATCGTGCTTCTGGAAAATCTTGCAGATCTCATCGAAGTGCTCGTACAGGAAATTCTGCTTGTGATTCTTCACCATCCATTCGGCCAAGAATCGCCCCGCCGCGGCTCACGATCCCGGTGATGCGCTTGGTGGTGAGCGGAACGTACTGCACCAGCACGCCGGCGTGGATCGTCATGTAATCGACGCCCTGCTCGGCCTGCTCCTCGATCACTTCCAGCATCACGCTGGATATTCAGGTCTTCCACCCGCCGCACGCGCGCCAGCGCTTCGTAGATCGGCACCGTGCCGATCGGAATGGGCGATGCGTCGATGATGGCTTTGCGGATGCGCGGTATGTCGCCGCCGGTCGAAAGATCCATCACCGTATCGGCGCCGTACTTCACCGCGTAGCGCAGCTTCTCGAGTTCTTCTTCGATGTTCGAAGTGGTCGGCGGAATTGCCGATGTTGGCGTTGATCTTGCAGCAGGACGCCACACCGATGCACATCGGCTCCAGGTTGGTGTGATGGATGTTGGCGGGAATGATCATGCGCCCGCGCGCCACCTCGGCGCGGATCAGCTCCGGCTCCAGCCTGCTCGCGCTGGGCGACATATTCCATCTCCTCGGTGACCACTCCCTTGCGGGCGTAGTGCATCTGAGTCCGGATCGCATCGTTCAACCGTGGGGTAATCCATTCGTTCCGCATACCGGCCATTTTAGCGCGCTTGCTGGCGCGGCTCGGCCGCCACAGTCTGACCTCCCCCTTGCCCGCGATTCTGAACCAGACTACTCTCTTAGCCGATGGGCCGCATCGTGGCTTACGCGGTCGGCCGAGGGCCTCCTGGCGGCACCTCTCGTGGCACTGGAGCAGCGGCAGTTATTTGGGGTCAATCCAAACTTGCGCGCACGTCTTTCATCAGGATCATCAATCGCATTGGGTTGTCTGGAAACGAGACGAGCCCGTTCCTCAGGTAAAATTGATGGGCCTCGTCGTCGATAGCATCCACGATAAGAGCGCGCACCCCAATGTCCTCAGACACGCGGAGTACCCTAAGCATCGCATCCTTGAGCATCGCTTTCCCAAGGCCGACTCCTTGCACCGATTGATCCACGGCGAGCCGAGCTAACAAGGCTACGCCAATTGGATAGTTCCCAAGGCCCCTTCCCAAACGCTCAGGACCCTGGCTCCTCTCGACTTGCCGGCTTTGGAGCGAGTAGTAGGCTTTCACGTCGAGGTCATCATGCACGACGAACGTGCGAGGTCCGTCAGATCGGTGACTGGTCAGAGCGTATCGTCGCAGCCAATCGTTTAGTGGCGCCTTTCCACAATCGAAGCTCTCGCACCTGTGATCGGCGCTGAGGGCCTCGACGCGGCTAAGAGGCACGATGGGTTGGCGACGCTTGGTTTACCGCTCGAGGGTACTTGGCTCGTTCAGGAGCCTTCCAACAACAGGATTCCCAAAAGGTGGCTCATCAAGAGATACTGCAAGAAAATGCCAGTCAACGTCGGATACTATGAGCGACCGAGGAAAGGAAACACCGCCGATCTCAGCGCTTACAAGATTCCGCGACTGGATCAACGTCGTTTCAGTTCCGGTTGTGTCAACACTCTCGATTTCGATGGTCAAGGCTGCTCCTTATTTAATTCTACGCTGTAGTAGTGTTTACGCTGAATCCACTTGAAATCTTCGTGTTTCGTAATCGCTGCAATCTCAATCGGCCCCCCTACAACCTGCGGCCCCGGAAGAAACCGAGAACATTGTATTGCAGTATGGACGAGGAATTCGGCGAGGTCAATGGCGTCCTGAATCGGCATCGGTGCGGATATAAGCGAAGCTTGCAAACGTGGGCCCAGAGCCTTGATAATCAGATCGGCGGCCGATGGCGGTTTCACTAGGGTCGGGAGGAGGGTCGGCAAAAGGCCACTATAACCTAGTACTAACCGCGCAATGACTTCGCCTCCCTCGCCACCCCAATTGATGCCAACCTCTTGTGGCTGATGCAAACGCGTCGGCGGCTGGGCCCTACCGTCCTGGATGCTAACTCCCCACCTCTCGCCCAGCGGAGCCTTGATCTCCTGGATCGAGTATCCGCCCACGAAAAGACCCAGGGTCGGCTGAGGCTCGGTTGCTCCCAGCTTCTGGCATTCCGCTCCCAAGAACTCAGCGAGGGCTTTTGCGACGCTTCCGACTGTGTAATTCTCAGAGTCGAAGTATTGTTTATCATCGGTCTCGGTTATTTTTTTCCGAAAGTCTTTCAACAGCGTCGAGATTGAAGCGCTTCCGATACTTCCAGCCCCGAAGGTAACGCAACCAATCGGCAGCTTCTTGTGAAGATTGGCAATTTTGTTCGCGTTGTCGTACACATTGAGGACTTGCTGAAACACAGCTTCACCCGGCTTTGCGGGTGCTGAGCCGACGATCAGCGTTGAAGCGCTGTCAGCCGCGAGGATCACCCCGTCGTGGACGTTGATAATAACGGCAACGCTCATGCCAAACTTTCCATTTTGTGAGACATCGTGGCAGTCTCGTTACTTATAGCACAGTAGCCCGCGCAGCATGACTTACTAAGAGCGCAGTCCGCCTCCTGCAACCCTGAAGCGTGTATGATGAACCAGCACGAGACGGAAGGAGGAACCGTCGATGACGAATCGGGGCTTCCTTGCCGCTGTCCTCGCAGTTTTCTGCTCCGCGTTGTTTGAACGCCCGGCCAGCGCTCAGTCGCCTCACGACACAGGATATGGAGTGGGGAACATCCACGAGGGTCTGGTTGTCGGCGCCCTGGTAGGAATTGGCGCGGTTTTGGGACTCGGGATCACTTACCTCGTCCTTCACAACCGGGGAGTCGTGGAAGGATGCATTGCACAGTCTGGAGGAACAACCACTCTGGTCCGCGACGGCACACCGGTTTACTCACTTTCAACCACCGGCGCGCCGCTGCCGGTGGGCGACCGCGCCAAATTGAAAGGCCACAAATCCAGCCACGCGCCAGCGCCTTCTTTCCAGGTGGAAAAGGTCCTGAAGGATTACGGACGCTGCCCTGGCCTTAGGCGATTTTTTCCCAGTAATTGGTGCGTCCGAACGGCGTGATGACGACGTGCTTCAAGAAATTCCCGCGCGCTTCGGTGTACGTGGCGCCGTCCGGATACGAAAGACCCGCGATCGTGCAGAGGTACAGCGTACCCACCGATAACGCACCCACCGGATCGGTATCCGCGGGCGACACCGGTGCCGGCGGCGCAGGCGGATCGAACGCCGGATAATCCGCTAGATTCGTCGACACCTTGATCGAGCCCGCAGGCGGCGTGGCCGGATAAGGCCCCAGCGTTCCTGGGGTGTTCAAACCCGGCTCCGAGTACTGTCCCGGCATTCCCAGGCCGGGCTGCAAGGCCGATGGGACCCAGGTGAGCCCTATGTCCGAACGCTCAGTCATGCACCAATATGGATCCCAGCTATAAATCATGATCGGCGCGTCGATGGTGTAGCCCTTGCCGGCCAGCGACGCACCACGCGTGACGCGCGCTTGAATGGCCGTGTCGCTATCGGCGGGCATCGCCATCAGCGCTCGCACTTCGGGCGGTTGCGCGGCAGTGTAGGCCTGGTCGAATTGGGTTTGGGTATTGTCCATGCTGATTCTCGAGGTCAGGACGCGGCGCCGGACCGCTCCAATCCAGCGGCGCGTCCTGTGCTTCTCCCTTCTCTTCTGAAGCCAGCATGCACGAGGCTCGCTGGATCGCGATGGGGAAGTTCAGTTAAGTCGAGACCCAGCAAGCAAAAAAGATTCAGCGAGCTTTGTCAACGTCCCATGGGACGGCAAGCACAGAGCATATGAGAACATTGCGAGCCTCACCTCACTTACCCCTCGTCACACAACACGCCTGAAAGTTTCTTCACGTGTCAGGCGCGATCTCCGTCGCCGGCTGGTAGTGGCATAGGAATTAAAGGGGACTTATGAGACAACTCTCGCTTAGCATCGCCGCCCTCACCGTTATCGTGTTTGGTGCTCGCGCTTATGCGCAGGACGCGCCGCCTGCCGCACCGGTCACGCCGCAATATTACACGCTGAGTTGCCGGCCGGCGCGAGTCTCATCTCGTCGCCGCTGGATACCGGAACGGGGCTGGCGGTGAACACATTCCTGGGATTGCCACCCCAATACCCGCTGCTCTTCGGCTGGGACTCCGACAGCCAGGATTGGGTCAGCAGCGCTGACGCGCCGGCGGGACTAGCCCATGGCTTCTGGATTTACTTGACAACCCCGACTACTCTGGTGGTGGCGGGCCAGCCGTTCAGTTCCTTTACGTCGGTGAACACGCCCCTGGAACCGGGCTGGCACCTCTTTGGCGTGCCTTTCGAGGAGGGCGTCGGCTGGCAAGACTTCAAGGTCTACGCCTCGGGTAACCCGATCTCGCTGGACACTGCGATCAATATCGGCTGGATCGATTCCCAGGTGACCACCCTGCAGGGCTCCGAGCTGCAATCCCAAACCGCCGGCCAGCCCTTGCTGCCCGGGATGGCTTATTGGGTGCACACTACGGTGCCGCTCCAGTTGCGAGCCGACCGCCCACCAGGCACACCTCCCGCCAGCACGACCGATCCGTCGCCCAACTCTCCATCGCTTACCGCCGCGACGTCCTCAAGCTCGAGCGGTGACTCCACCGGATCGACTGTTATGGGCTGGCTCTCGACCATAGCCGGATTTCTGGGAGACGTCGCCAAGGGCGCTGTGGCCGCTGCCGAGGGCAACTGGGCCACGGCGAGTTTTGATCGGGCCGGCGGCGCTTTCGGGTTGATCCAGTACGGCCTCAACCCGGGCGGCCCCCGATTCGTCCTCCCAGCTCACCACCATGGAGACCCAGCTGGACGGTTTGATCGGCAACGTGAGCGCCATCCAGA
>CAVXJU010000043.1:0-48540 GCA_963761935.1 Terriglobia bacterium
CGGCGGGACAGTACATGAAATCAGTGCTCCTACCGATAGATATAAACCGAAGTACTATGCAAACGCGCGTCAAATCCGTCGAAAAGCGAAGTAGCGGACAATGGGCTCGCAAGTCAATACCTTCTTGGGAATGCAGGCGATCGTCTCGAGCCCTGCCATGTTGCAGCTCCTGGAGCTGGTGCAGCGGATCTCGCAAACCAACGCCGCGGTTTTGATCTCCGGCGAGAGCGGCTCGGGTAAGGAGTTGATTGCACGCGCCGTGCATCATTTCTCGCTGCGCTGCTCCAAGCCTTGGGTAGACGTCAGTTGCGCGGCGCTTCCCGAACATCTGGTGGAGAGCGAGCTGTTCGGCTACGAAAAAGGGGCCTTCAGCGGGGCGGATTCTCCCAAGCCCGGGCTCTTCGAACTGGCCAACCACGGCACTTTATTTCTGGACGAAATCGGCGAGCTCGAACCGCGCATGCAAGTGAAGCTGCTGCGCGTGCTGGACGGCGTGGCTTATTACCGGCTGGGCGGCGTCCGCAAGGTGAGCGTGGACGTGCGCGTGGTCGCCGCCACCAATCAGGACTTGGAGAAAATGGTGGAGGCCGGCCAGTTCCGGGGCGATTTATATCATCGGCTCGGGCAGATCTGCTTACAGGTCCCCCCACTGCGCGAGCGTCCCGAGGACATCGTGCCGCTGGCTGAACACTTCCTGCATCAAACCAACCCGCGCTTATCGCTTTCCGGCGACGCGGTCAAAGTGCTTCAGGCGCACCGGTGGCCCGGAAATGTTCGAGAGCTGCGCAACGTGGTCACCAAGGCCGCGGTGCTGGCGCGCCATCCGGAAATCGACGCGGAAGATTTGGTGTTGACGCGCCCCCGCCAGTTGAGCAACGCCACCGCGGTCATTACCATTCCCTCGGCCTCGGACCTGGATGGAATGGAAAAGACCATGATCCTGCGCGTGCTGGCTCAGACCCACGGCCATCAACAGCGCGCCGCGGACCTGCTGGGAATCTCGCGGCGCACCCTCAGCCGGAAACTGAAGCTTTACGGAAGGGAGGCGGTGCAATCCTGCGTTTCCTAAGGGGTTGCCGAGGCCACTATGCCAAGCGCTCAAGATCGCCGCTCTGAACGCCGCCATCCCGGACATGGCGCGCTTAGGCTGTCGTTTGCCGATCCATCGCCGCAGGAAGTCGACGGCCAATTGCTGGATTTCAGCATCAGCGGTTTTCGCGCCGAACACCCCTACACAGCGCTGCACGCCGGCCAGGAAGTGGAGTTCCAGCATGCCGTCGCCGTGGGGCGCGCGCGCGTGATGTGGAATCGCATCGCCAATGACCGCGTCGAAACCGGATTCCTGGTGATCAAGTAGTTCAGCGAGCCACTCCCGGAACCAGCTGGACATCCTGCAACGAAATCGGCCGCAGATAAATTCCCCGCTCCTGGCGTTTCCACCAATCGCCGGTTTGGCGCCGCTCGGCGAAATTGGTGAACGAATAATCGAATAACAGCGCACGCACATATTTCGGCGCCGAGGCGGGAAATGGGTTCTTCGAAAGCAGGCCGGTTACATCCGGCGAATTCTGCAGCAGCCGCACCATGAAGTTCACAAACCATGGTTCGGAGCGGTAGCCTGACAACGCCGCGAACCACATTTGCCAATCCAGGCGCGGCTGATAAGGCGCCACCCAATGCGGGGCTTGCGCCAGTGCGCCCGGCTTGAAAGGAAACTCGTAGTCCAGCCACGTGCTGCCATCGTTGGAGCCTTGCACGATGATCTCGGGACGCTCGGTGGTCATGACCGCGAACAGCCCGTAGGTGTTCACGATTCCGAAGGGCGCTATCAAGCCCACGATGGAATTTTGGCCCTCGGCGCGCTGGGCGAACATGCCCCACAGCTCCAGGCCGCTCACCAGCAGGATCACTACGGCGACCGTCTTCGCCAAGACCGGCGCGGTGCGCTTGTTCCGCGCGCCCAAACGCAATCGTGCGAGCAGCGCGTCGTCAAACAGAAAAATGCAAAGCGCCATGGCCAGCAGATTGAAGAAGGCGTAGTTTCCGGTTACGAAGATCAGGAGCTGAAACGCCAGCAGCACCGGCGCGGCAATACGTCTCCAAACGCGCGGCCCCAGCACCAGGAACACGACTACCAGCTCGATAAAAAGCACCACCGCCGTGGAAGCTTCTTGGAACGAGCGCGGGAGTTGGTACATGTACCAGGCCACGGGGGTTGGCAAGGGCTGGGTCATGTAGTGATAGCTGAGCGCGCTGAGCCCACGCCAGGAAACGTCGTGGCTCATCAGCTTAACCACTCCGGAGAGAAACATGAGCCGGAACAGCAGCCAGCGGAAGAGAAACACGATCCATTTCGAAGCGCCCAGAAAGATGGCCAGGAAGCCGGCTTCGAGCAGCAGCGCGTCCCATTGAAAGCCCAGAAAGTTTTGACCGATGGTGGAGAGCGACAAATACAAAATGTAGAGGCACACCAGCGCCAGCCGCTCCAGGCGGCCGAAAAGCAGGACTAGCGAAATGCCCGCGCCCATCGAACACACCGCGCGCAATAAGACATCGCTCGAGGCCAGCCAAAATACTCCCGGCGCCACCCAAAACGCACGCGCGCCGAAGACGCTCTTCACTTCCGCCAAAAAATGTGCCGCCGGAAGAATGCCTCGGGCGCCTGCCAGGCCCGTGATCTGAACCGCCAGCGACGCAAAGGCGCAGAAATAGATCAACGCCAGCGCCCTCAGAAATAACCATTCCACGCGGGCGTAGCGCAGCGGCGCGACATGCCGCCCAAAGGTGAAGCGCGTCACTTGATAAAAGAAATTCCGGTGCGCGGCAACCAGGCGGTAGTTTGATTCCGAAGAGGCCGCGAATCCGGGAACATGATCATAGAGCCACTCGAGCGATCCCCGGCCCGCATAAGCCAGCGTTCGAGAGACTGCTTGCGCCCCCGACAGAACCTCACCCGATGGCAGGATCATCTGGACGGCCTGTTGAAATTGTTCGAGAGGAATCTCGGGAAAATTGCCACTGACCTCCTGGAAGGGCGCATAGTCCACCGAGCTTCCGGTGATCTCTTTCCAGTAGTCGATCCAGATCCGGCAAAATCCGCAGCGGCCGTCGTAGACCAACAGGGGTTTCGCGGGCATGCTTTAATAGTGTAATCGGAAGGTTCTTCTTGGGGGCTTTCCAGTTCTCATAAACACTGTTAACCGTTTTACGGAAGTGATAGAATCAGTTGAGGGTGCAACCTTTGAGCGACGTAGAGACGTCTATCCAAAGGAGGCGGCTGTGGTAAAGCAAGCTGTGGTAAAGCAAGAGGTGTAGTAGGGCAACATGGCAGCTCACGACGGACCAATGGGATATCCTGGCTCTAACAATCCCCCGAACGGCTTCGACGCTGACGATCACTTAAACCGGTTGTTGGCGGCTGAAGGCGAGCCGTTCATTCGTTCCTTCATCCGCAACGTCAAGGAAGCGATTCATCCCCCCAAGCTTCCTCCCTTAGAGGTCACTTCGAAACCCGTACCGGTGCGGGATATTTGGGGCTTCTACGGCGGGGAGAAGAAGAAGGCCGGCCTCGGCTCGGTCCTGATTCACGTTACGGTCGTAGTTTTGCTTTTCGCGATCGGAACCAACAAAACCATTCAAAACGTCGTTAAGGCCCAGATCGATCTGATCGCGCCCGATATCGCTCCGTACAAACCGACGGTGAAGAAGGATCAGATGCACGGCGGTGGCGGCGGTGGCGACCGATCGCCCACGCCTCCCAGCAAAGGCAAGCTTCCGAAACTCGCGACCAGGCAATTCGTGCCGCCCGAAGTGGTAATTCGCAATCCCGATCCGAAGCTGGTGATGGAACCCACCATCATCGTGCAGCCGGACGCGCCCATTCCAAAAATCAACATGGACGCCCTCGGCGATCCGCTCGCGAAATCGGGCTTGGCATCCAATGGAACCGGCTATGGCGGAGGTATCGGTACCGGGCATGGCGGCGGAGTTGGTCCTGGTTCGGGCGCGGGCTTTGGACCTGGATCCGGCGGCAACATGGGCGGCGGCGCATACCGCATCGGCGGCGGCGTTTCCCCACCCACGCTGATCTACAAAGTGGAACCGGAATATTCCGAAGAGGCTCGCAAAGCCAAGTTCCAGGGCACCGTGGTTCTGTTCGTGGTAGTGGATGAAAACGGCAAACCGCGCGACCTGAAGGTGATTCGCCCGCTCGGCCTGGGGTTGGATCAGAAGGCCATCGAAGCGGTCGAAAAATGGAAGTTCGCTCCCGGTAAGAAAGACGGCAAACCGGTTGCGGTTCAGGCCACCATCGAAGTGAATTTCCGCCTGCTCTAGCGCTCCTCGGGCGCTCGCGTTCAACAAATTCCTCGTCCCTTGGAAGACCGGCGCAGCGCTTTTGTAGTACGATGCTAAAGGCATGCTGGTTGAATTAGAGAAACGCGGCGACATCTGTATGCTTCGCTTGCACGGGCGATTCGCCACCGGAAAAGATTCCTCTTATCTGCGGGGTAAGACCGCGGATGTCAAGAATTCAGGTTGCTCGCGCGTGCTGGCGGATTTCTCCCAAGTAGAATATCTGGACTCCACCGGCATCGGCTTCCTGATCGAGATTTACACCAGCGTTCTTAAAAACGCCGCCGGCTCGTTTGTCCTGGCGAATCTGAACCGCCGGGTGCGCGAGGTGCTGGAACTCACGCGCCTGGCCAACGTAATGCCGATTTACCCCAGCGAAGAGGCGGCGCTTGAGGCGCTCAGCCAGAATGTCTCGGCCAAACAGGCCAGCTAAGCGCCAGCATCAATTCGAGCTCGCGTCCGCCGATCACTGACATAAGGACGTGCGTAAACTGAAGCCGAGCCGAACCGCTTCGAGTTTCCGCCCCATTCCACTTGGATAGTATTTACCGGCGGTATTCCGCTACGCGGTCCTGTCGGGCCAATACGCGCTTGAGCAGACCGCTATCGTAAGGCTCGAGGCGTTGTTCAAGCAGGAACCTGCCCCGAATCGGGTACGACGGCGGCCATCAACCGCGCGCGCCCTTTCTCGTCAGAAACGCGCTGCTTATCGGGTGGCGTACGGACCTGGTGAACTAAGCCGCCTAAGTGGCCCTGTTCCATTGCTTCAGAGGGGCTCGAAAAAAATCGAAAGTTCCGAGTGAGAATGTTCCCGCGCGAACCGCACTCTTTGCCGAAAAGTGCCTCCCCGCGGTCCTGCGCAGGCAAAGGAGACCTGACTCATGAGCAATTGCTGTCCCAAGATCGTCCTTACTATCGGCATCGTTATCGCGTTGGGCTGCAGCGCCACCGCGCAGGACACCCCTCCGGTGACGGCGTCGCCTCAGTTTTTTACGCTCAACCTGCCGGCCGGTGTCAGTCTCATCTCGTCGCCGCTCGACACCGGGACAGGCCTGGCGCGCGATGCCTTCCAAGGCCTCCCACCGCAATATCCCTTATTTTTTGGCTGGGACCCGGACAATCAGGACTGGGTATCTGGCGATTTGGTGCCGGCCGTTCTAGGCGGGGGCTACTGGATTTACTTGCCGATTCCAGCCACGCTGGTGGTGGTAGGTCAGCCTTACAGCTACTTTACGTCGCTGACCACGCACGTCGATCCGGGCTGGCACCTGTTCGGCGTTCCGTTCCAGGAGGGTATCGGTTGGAGCGACTTCCATTTGTACGTCTCGGGGAACCCGATCGGGCTGAATGAGGCGGTCGGCTTGGGTTGGATCGATCCCAATGTCATCACGGTGCAGGGCTCCGTGGTGCAGGACCAAACCCCCGGTCAACCTTTGGTGCCCGGGGTCGCATATTGGGTGCACACTCTAGTTCCGCTCGAATTGCGGGCCGAGCGTCCGGCAGATGCAACTCCCGCCGTCGTGCCCGAGCCGGGTACGCCGGATGCATTGCCCAGCCAGCCGCAACTGGCCGGCGCGCAAGCCGTATCCTCGTCCAGCGGAACATCCACCGCCACCAGTGTGATGGGCTGGCTCGGGGCCATCGCCAGCTTTCTAGCGGATGCAGCCAAGGGCGCGTTTGAGATTTCGGAAGGCAACTTTGCCGGAGCGGGCTTTGAGTTCGCATCGGGTACTTTCGGACTGGTCGAATACGGTCTCGGTGAGGCCACTCCACCAACCGACCAATTCACCCAGATGGACACCAAGCTGGACACTTTGATCACCGACGTGGCTTCCATCTCTAGCCAACTCACCACCGTGGAAGGACAGATCTCCGGTCTGCAGAATTGGATCGCTAGCGATACCTTGCTGGGAACGCCCCTAACCAATGCCGAGGTGTGGCTAGGCCTTTACATGCAGGATCCTCGCAGCGGCAAATCGCGCCAGTGGGCCCGCTGGAAGCTGGCCGGATGCGACACTGGAAATCTCCTGGTAGCGGTGTGTCCCGAGACAGCCAATCCGGTGACCGCAGCCAGCTACAAGACCTTCCAAACGAGTTACATCCAGCACCCCAATTCCACGGCTAACTCGAACGACGACTTCCCCTTATGGTGGTCCTACTCGGTGGTCGGCGGCCAAAGCGGTGTGAACCAATGGGTCGTTAACGGCTCCACCGTCGACGCTCTTGAGAAATTTATTGTTCACGGCCTCACCGACAGCCAAGGGACGGCACAGAACGGCTTGTACGCTTACATGGAGTACGTCTTTTCACAGTCCGGCTGCACCACCGACGTGTCGGCTTCCGGATGTGACCTCTTCGACCAGGTCTACCTGCCTGTGGAAACGTATTTCTCCAGGGCCATCGGCGATCAGGCGCAGCTTGTGGAAGCGCAGGCCGAGGCGCTGGGCGTCCTCGGAGAAAAGTACACAGCCGCCAACCCGGGGTCGGGTCAATCCGCCGCCAACGATCTTATGGCGCAAACCAACGGCTACCTGAACGCGGAGACCGAAGCGTTCCTCCGGGTGGCCGAACAGATCGCGCTCTACCGGGCCGCCGACGGCACCAAGGACTGGAACAACTTTGGTTCCTCCGACGCCGGCCAACTTTTGGCACGGGCCGATTTCATCGCCGCCCAGTTGGCCGGGCAGAATTACCAGACTACTCCGCCCACCGGCTACGTGAATCCGCCTTGGCCCTCGTCCGGCGTCGTCGGGCGCGTCTTTTACATGATCAATGAAGGGGCGCTTCTGGCTAACGAAACTCGCGGTGTCTGCACTGGCACCGTTGCCAGCCAGGCCTTCTGCGGGAGCCCGGCCGCCCAGATCTCAGAGGACGTCACATCCTACCGGACGCCCACCGGTGACTGGCCTTACCTTTCCTGGCAGACCTCCGGCAGTGGGACATCGGCCGTCGAAACCGGCAGTGTCAATACTCAGTGGAAGGTGCAGCGCATCAAACCCTTGAGTCTGTCTCTCGGCCAATACGTGGTCAACAGCACTATCGCCGAGCGGCTGGGAGCAAACCTGGTCGTCGCCACCTACGACTCCAACTACAACAGCATCCCGTCCGGCACCGCTGGAGGGGTCGTCTTTGGCAGCCTGAACGGGATTGAGGGCCCGATCGGGAAGTACGGCCTCACGCTGGCGCAGGGCCCGGGTTCCTGGAACACCGCCGGCGGCACCACCGGCGACGTCTCGGCGCAACTCTCCATCTCCTACACCGATGCCACCGATGCCCCGGGAGGCGCGTATGTGAAAGTGACCTACCCACCCATCCCCGGAGCCCCCGGTAGCTTGGGCAGCGGTGCAAGCTCGTCTCCCTGGGTGTGGTCCATTTCGCAGAACATCCAGTTAAGCGCCACTTCTCTCGCAGCCCCTTTCACAAGCGTCCACCTGCATTGGCCAACCACCCCAAACGTCAACCTGACGGGGGCGGTGCTAGACACTTCGATGGGCATTTGCGGCTCGGGCTGCGGTAGGAATGAGTATTACTCCTACATCAAACTCGACCAGCAATTGCTCGACGGCAAGGGCGCAACCTTCGGCGGCGCATCTGTCGGGAACACTCAATGCAATAGCTCGCCCTTCAACAAGTGCAACTTCACCGGTCCTCAGACCCTGGACGTGGGATCGGTGGGGGTCGCCGCTACCACTCAGTACACGTTCAAAGCTTCCTTCTCGTCTGCAGAAGACCCTTATGATCGCTGCTTCTGTGGGAACTCGACCTGGCGTTCGGCCACCGGGAACAGCTCGGCAGTGTGGGTAATCAACGCCCCTATGCTGACGCTGACCAAGCCATAGGCTAACTGTCCTGAAACGGCATTCGGGCCGGCCGAATTGCCCCAGCAACACCAGCGCCACTAGGGAATCTACGCGGTTCTCTAGTGACGCTTTTCCAACTCGCATAATCGCCAGACCCTCAGTCATTTCGCTCGCCCGGCCCACCGCCATCCTCGCGCCCCATGCTATCTCCAAACCGAGGCAAATCAAAATGTCAGCACCTTCAAGCCCCGTCCTGGACCCCGCGGCCGACCGCGCCATGTACGAAAACCGAATGCGCGCCGCCGCTTACCGCGCCGCCGTCAATCGCGCCAACGCCCAGCACTCCACCGGCCCGCGCACCGAAGCCGGCAAACAGCGCTCCTCGCTTAACGCCATCCGCCACGGCCTCACCGCCCAAACCGTCGTTCTGCCCTCCGAAGACCCAGCCGCCTACGAATCCCACCGCCTCCAGTTCATCGAGCAATACCAGCCCGCGTCACCGACCGAAAATCAGCTCGTCCAGGAACTGATCGACACCTCCTGGCGCCTCAATCGCATCCCTGTGCTCGAAGCCGACCTGCTCGCCCGCGCCGCCGTTAATCACGAAATGGCGTTCGACATCGTCGACGCCCACCGCCTCATCGCCGGCCTCAACATCCAAGGCACGCGCCTGTCGCGCCAGTTCCAAAAAACCCTCGA
The DNA here is from genome assembly GCA_963761935.1 of Terriglobia bacterium. GTDB lineage: Bacteria > Acidobacteriota > Terriglobia > Bryobacterales > Bryobacteraceae > Palsa-89. The sequence continues at coordinate 8,853 of CAVXJU010000043.1, forward strand.
CAAACTGCGCGAGATCCAGGCCGAGCGCCAGGACCGCGAGCGCCGCGACCTCAAAGACGCCGCCGCGCTGCTCGAACTCTATAAGCATAAACAACAACCCTGGGAACCCGCCGACCATGGCTTCGTTTTTACGAAACAACAAGTCGAGCGCGCCGCCGAGCGCATGCTGCGTCAAAACGAGGCCCGGCAAGTCGCATATGCCCGCTTCCACATCCCCCCGCAGATGCAGCCCGGCTATAACAAGCGCACCTACTGAACGGCGCTTTCCTCGCTGAGACTGGCCGGCGACAATCACGGCCGCTCGATTCATGGCCCCCCCGCCGCATGACAGTTTACGGACGGTTTTTGCGCAATGCGAGACAGATGATTACTATACAGTCCCGCCTTGAGAAGAGATGTTGGAGAAAAATGCACCCCAATGACGTCCTCAGACCGGGCGTGCTGGCACTAATTGTCTTGTTGGCTGTTCCCGCGTTTGCCACCGATTACACCTTTACAAAGATCACCGATGACGCCCCGGATTCGACCCTGGGCGCCTTCACTTCTTTCTTGGGCCCCTTTTTGATCAACAGCAGCGGAACCGTGGCGTTTACGGCCAAAGGGGGTACTGTTGACGAAGTCGGGATCTACACCGGCACCGCCAGCGGCATCAACACGGTGTACGTGGGCGGTGTCAATTTTACTTCGCCCCTCGTGTCAGCAGCCACAGGCTTCAACGATTCCGGCACAGTTGTCTACCAGACCAAGGGAAGCGCGGTTTATACGGCGACCGCCGGAGGAACACCGTTCGAGCTTGGCACCGGATCGCTCCTTTTGCCTGGGATCGACAATGCTGGAACGGTCGCTTACGGAGCCGACGGGTTGAACAGCATCCTGACGCGCACCGGCACGGGCGATGCGCAAACCCTGCTGAGCGATACGGAGCTGCCCAGATCGAACGCATTAGCCGCTCCCTCGCTGACCGGCCTTTCGATCAACAATTCCGGCACGGTCGCCTTCTACGCCAACGGAGTGCAGACTGCGACCGGCAGTTGCAACTGTGGAATCTTTACCAAAGGCACCTCCGGCCCAGCGGTTCAGGTCTCGCCGTTTTCCGAAAACATCGATATCGAACCTCAAATTAGTGACAACGGGGCAATCGCGTTCGCGGGAACCTATCAGAGCGTCAAAGGTGTGTTTGTGGCCAGCAACGGACAAGTGGCGGCTGTGGTCGATTTGGGAACGCAGGTGGTTTCGCTCGACACCAAGAATGTCAGTTTGAACAGCAAGGGCGAGGTCGTCTATTACGCGAAGTTCGGTATTTCACCATTCGTTCAGGGCATATTTACAGGCCCTGACCAGGTGGCTGACAAAGTGATCGCGACCGGCGATCCGTTATTCGGCTCGGTGGTCTCAGAGATTACCACACCCCAGATCCCCGGCCGATATTTAAACGACAACGGCCAAGTGGCGTTCGCCTACAAGCTGACGAACGGGCTGGCGGGCGTTGCCGTTGCGACCCCGGTGGCTTCCGGAACCCCGCCTCCGAGTCTAAACGCCAACGGGATCGTGAATGGGGCGTCCTTTGACGGCACTGCTCCCGCCGCGCCGGGAGAGATTGTCTCGATCTTTGGCGAGAATTTCATTTCACAGCTTGCCGTTCCGCCAGGCGATCCGCTGCCCACTACTTTGCAAGGCGTGAGCGTCACATTCAACGGCATCGCGGCGCCGCTATTCTTCGTAGCACCCGGGCAGATCAACGCGCAGGTGCCTTATGAGTTAACCGGAACCTCGGCCACCGTGCAAGTGACCACTCCAGCCGGAACCAGCAATACCGAAACCATCAATCTAGCCGCGGCATCGCCCGCTATTTTCACGGTCAGCCAGAATGGCTCGGGCCAGGCAGTAGTCGTTTTCGCGAACAGCACCACCATCGTGGGGCCCGTCAAATCGGGAACGGATTGGCGCCCCGCAAAAGCCGGCGATACCATTACGATCTACATCAACGGACTCGGAGCGGTAACGCCCCCCATCAACGATGGCTGGAATTCGTGCGATCAATCGAGCTGCGCGCCCGATTTTTCCAACCTCACGCTGCGGAACACCGCGGTTCGACCAGTGGTCAAAATAGGCGGCGTTACTGTGCCTGATAGTTCGATCCAGTACTCCGGCCTCACGCCCCAATTCGCGGGACTCTATCAGATCAACCTAACCATCCCGGACGGCATCACGCCCAGCGGTGCGGTGCCGGTGGTGGTTCAGCTGGGCAGCACATCCAGCCCGGCCAATGTTTCGATCGCCATGCAATAAAAATCCAATGAAAGAGCCAATGAAAAACCCTAGCCGCTTCTCCGCGTTTCCTTGTCAAGTTCTGATGTGTCTGTTGTTGATCTTCGCGTGCAGCCTGCAAGCGGCCGACACGGTTTACGTGGGCGTGGACTACGGGCTGTTGAGAAGCACCGACGCCGGCGCCACCTGGGATATGGTGAACGTTCCTCTGAACACTCCGTTCATGAAGGGATTCGTACGCCCACAATTCTTGGCCATGGATCCCCAGAACACTTCGAAGATCTATTTCATCGGTTTCGCGGCGGGCGCATCTTCGTTCTTCGCCAGCGCCGATGCGGGCGCCACCTGGACCGTCACGCCCTTTATCGGGCTGCAACCCTCCCACTTGGCTGTGGACTTCGCTGGCCAGACGATCTACATCTTGGCGTCACCCAACGGCGGAGCTAGCATTCCTCTATAAGAGCACCGATACCGGTGCAACCTGGACGCAACTGCCCCTACCCACCGCGTCGGAACCCGGCATACAGTCAGTACACTGAACAGAATTTTCGCCGATACAAGCGTTTCAGGGACGGTATATGTCTCGACTGGGAACCTTTTCTTTACGAGCCAGGACTTCGGGAGTACCTGGACAGAGCTCCATCCCCAAGGGTTTAAGGAGCCTTCCTACATCGATCCGCACAACCACTTGATTTGGTATGACGTCACCGGCGGTTCGGTGGACAGCGAATTGTGGAAGAGTACCGACGGAGCATCCACCTTTACACAGCTCAACATTCCGAGCGATGAGGTGACTTCGGTGAGCGTGGGAGCCGTTTCGAGCACGCTTTACGCCACCGGGGACGTGCAGGGACTCGGGGGAACCGTTCTGAAATCAACCGACGGCGGCGACTCCTGGACGGCGCTTCAGAATGGGATGTTCGGCCGTACACCGGCGGTATAGTCTGGGCCGACCCAGTGGATGCATCACTTCGTGTTCGTCAACGATTTTATCACCCGCGCAGCTTCTACGTCTCTACTGATGGTGGCGCGACATTTCAATCCGAGCAAGCTTCCCCAGGGACCTCCTACGTGCGTGCCTGGCAATTGTGCGGTACCCGAGGTCTACGATCTCTTATTCGCGGCATCCATCCCGGTGCCGCCCGTGATCACTTCCGTGGTGAATGGCGCGAGCTTCCGGCCGGGGTGGTGGCCAATTCATGGGTCACCATTCAGGGCACCGGCCTCGCGCCCAAGACTGACAACTGGACTAACTCCATCGTCAACGGAGCATTACCCACCTCAGTTGACGGTGTGAGCGTGACATGGGCGGGAAGCCGGCGTACGTTTACTTCATATCGTCGGGCCAACTAAACGTGCTAGCGCCCGACGTTCCCGCCGGTCCGATCAAGTGACCGTGACGACGCCGGGTGGCACGAGTGCGAACTTCGCGGCCACCGCCAGCGTCTACGATCCGGCATTTTTCCTTTGGCCCGATAACCAGCCCGTCGCGACGCGGCAGGATTTCAGCTTTGCGGTAAAGACCGGGACATTCGCCGGAACCACGACCATGCCGGCGAAACCAGGCGAGGTGGTCATCTTGTGGGCAACCGGATTCGGGCCGACAACACCCGCGGCACCGTCGGGTCGGCGTGCCCAGCGACGGAGCTACGAGACGGCCACTTTGCCCCGTCAGCGTCAGCAACATTCCGGCTGACGGTCGTACGGCGCCGCGTTGGCATCAGGCTCGGCCGGCTTGTACCAGATCGCGATCCGGTTCCCAGCTCTCTTGCGCTGGCGATTGGCCAATTCAGGCCATCGATCGGCGGCGTCTCGTCGGTGGCTGGAACAATCCTCACGGTGCAGCAGTAACAGCGCGAGCCTCGAACCCCCAGGCGTATCCTGGAAGGGATGAAACAAATGGCGCTGGATGCGCTCAATCTGGTTTTGAGGCCGGGCGTCACGTATGCCGACGTCCGGGTCATCGAAAGCCGCGAGCGGGAGCTTTCCACCAAGAACGGACGGCCGGGCAATGTCGCCAGCGCCGAATCGCTAGGGCTAGGGATCCGCGTGCTGGCCGATGGCTGCTGGGGTTTTGCCGCTACCGACGATCTGACCAAACCGGGCATCGATGCCGCCGCGCATCTGGCCATCGGCATCGCGCGATCGAGCGCCTTGGCCAAGAAGCGCGACGTAACGCTGGCGCCCGAGAATAAGTATGAAGCGGTTTGGGTCTCGCCCTGCCGCATCGATCCGTTCTCGGTCAGCGTCGAAGAGCAACTCGCCTTGCTTCTGGCCATCGACAACGAACTGCGCCGCAATTCCGGCGTGACGCTGGCCTCCACTTCCATGAATTTTCATCGCACCCGCCAGGTGTTCGTCTCCTCCCTCGGCAGCGTCATCGATCAAACCCGGACCTTCAGCGGAGCGGGATTCGAAGCGCTCAGCTTCCGCGAGGACGAAATTCAAAAACGCTCTTATCCGAATTCTTTCGGCGGCCAGCATCAATTGAAAGGCTATGAGTTGGTCCAGGAGCTGGCGCTGCTCGATCACGCACCGGCCGTCGCCGAGCAAGCCGTGGCTCTGCACTCGGCCCCGCAATGCCCGGAAGGCCAGTTCGATCTGATCGTGGATGGAAGCCAGCTTGGGCTGCAGGTGCATGAATCCATCGGCCATCCCATCGAGCTCGACCGCGTCCTCGGATCGGAAGCCAACTACGCGGGCATGAGTTTTCTTACCTTGGACAAATTGAATCAGCTTCGCTACGGCTCGGACATTGTGAACGCAGTCTGCGATGCGCGCCTGGAGCACGGCCCCGGATTGGGGACCTTCGCGTTCGACGATGAAGGAGTCCCGGCGCAATCGGCCGACATCATTCGCGCCGGAAAGTTCGTCGGATACATGACCTCGCGCGAGACGGCGGCGGCCATCGGTCAGGAGCGGTCCAACGGAACCATGCGCGCCACCAGTTGGGCGCGGCTTCCGCTGATCCGAATGACCAACGTCAGTCTGCTTCCCGGCGAGCAAACGCTGGAGGAAGTTTTCGGCGGGGTGAGCCATGCCATCTACATGGAGACCAACCGGAGCTGGTCCATCGACGACAAACGCTACAACTTCCAGTTCGGCTGCGAGATCGGCTGGGAGATTCGCGACGGGCGGCGCGTGCGCATGCTGAAGAATCCCACTTACAGCGGGATCACCACAGAATTCTGGAACTCCTGCGCGGCCATCGCCAATCGCGATCATTGGGTGCTGTGGGGCGTCCCGAATTGCGGCAAGGGCCAGCCGGAGCAAGTCATCGGCACAGGTCACGGCGCCAGTCCGGCGCGCTTCCACAACGTCGCCGTCGGAGGCGCGTATGGCAGATAAAGTGATGGCCGCCGCGCCGGTTTTGACGATGGAACAGTGCCGCGGCGTCTTCGACCAAGTGCAGCGCGCCGGGCGGGCGTCGGGCATAGCCGAGGTCGAGGCGCTATTCGCCGCGCATCGCGACGCGCTCACGCGTTTCGCCAACAACACCATTCATCAGAACGTGGCCGAGCAGGCGCAGTGGCTTTCGGTGCGCGTCGCGGTGGATCAGAAGACCGCGCGTGCCACCACCAATCGATTCGATGCCGAGTCGATCCGCAAAGCAGTGGATGAGGCCCTGGTGCTGGCCCGCTCGGTTGCGCCGGACCCGGAGATGCTGCCCATGCCTGAGCCGGCGCCGGTGTCCCAGATCCGCCGATTCGACGAAGCTACCGCGGCCGCCTCGCCTGAGGATCGCGCGCGCGCCGTCACCGAAGCCATCCGGATGGTGGAGGGGGCAGGGCAGACCGCCGCCGGAATTTATTCCACCGGCCAAACCTTCGAAGCCCTTTTCAATTCGCGCGGCGTAGCGGCCTGGCACCAGGAAACGCTGGCCCAGTTTTCCATCACCGCCATGGCGGAGGATAGCTCGGGTTGGGCCAAGGCGTCGGCGGTGGCCTACGATGCTTTCGACCCGGTAGCGCTGGCGCGCCGCGCTAGCGACAAAGCGCGTCTGTCGAAAAATCCGCGCCAGGTCGACCCCGGCCGCTACACCGTCATTCTGGAGCCGGCCGCCGTGCTGGACTTGGTCGGCCAAATCTTCGGCGATTTCAGCGCCACCGCCATGCACGACCAGCGCAGTTTTCTCACCGGGCGAATGGGGACCAAGCTCTTCGGAGAAAACATTCAGATCTCCGATGACGTCGCGCATCCGCTCCAGACCGGCGTTCCATTCGACGGCGAAGGCGTGCCGCGCCGAAAATTGGCGCTGGTGGAGGCGGGCGTTCCGCGCGAGCTGGCCTATTCGCGGGCCAGCGCCAAGCGCGCCGGCGTCGAACCAACCGGACATGGTTTTCCGCTGCCCAACGATGTCGGCGAATCCCCGCTGAACATCGTCATCGCGGGCGGCGACACATCCCTCGAGCAGATGATCGCCTCCACCGAGCGCGGCATCCTAGTGACGCGCTTGTGGTACATCCGCGAAGTCGATCCGTTCGAGAAAATCATGACCGGCATGACCCGCGATGGCACGTTCTGGATCGAAGACGGACGATTGAGTCACGGACTTCGGAACTTCCGCTTCAACCAGGGAATCATCGAGCTGCTGAACAAAGTGGAGGCGCTTTCCCCGGCCTTGCGCGCGACCGGTGAAGAGGCTTTCGACATGGTTGTCCCGGCCATGAAGGTGCGCGACTTCAATTTCACCGAGGTAACCCGCTTCTGAAAAATCCGTCGACCTTACAGTCATCCCGGATTCTGGGCGATAAAATGAAAGCAGCGGGATGAGTGTGCATCATCACAGCCACCAGCATCGGACCGGACGGGTTTTGAATTGGTCCGTAGCTGCCACAATTCTGTTCGTTATTGTGGAGCTGACCGCGGGCCTGCGCGCGGGCAGCCTGGCGCTGATCTCCGACGCCGGCCATAACTTCACCGATGCGCTGTCACTAGTGCTGGCGGCCATCGGGCTTTATCTGGAATCGCGGCCGGCCGACAGCGTCAAGACCTACGGCTATCAACGCGCCGGCGTCCTGACCGCCTTCATCAACGCTCTAACGCTGGTGGGAATCTCGATCTTCATCTTTTATGAAGCCTGGCAGCGCTTCTTCCACCCCCGCGCCGTCGAAGAGTGGACCATGTTCTGGGTGGCCTTGGCGGCCGTCGCTCTCAACGGCGGCATCATGTGGAGCCTGCATCGCGATAAGGATCGAGACCTGAACATCCGCGCGGCTTTCATGCACATGCTGGGCGATGCCATAAGCTCGATGGCGATCGTCGCCGGCGCGCTGCTGATTTATTTTACCGGCCTGAATATCATTGACCCGATTTTGTCGGTCTTGATCGGCGCGCTGATTATCTGGACTGCCTGGGACATCATTAAGGAATCGCTTAACGTGTTGCTGGAAGGGCCTGCCTCGCGGAATGGAACTGGCCGAGGTGACACAGGCGTTGCATGGCGTCGAGGGAGTGATCGACGTGCACGATTTGCATATTTGGAGCCTGGGATCGAGCGCCCACGCACTCAGCTGCCACGTGCTGATTCAGGACATGCCGCCTTCGGAGAGCAATTCCATTCTCCAGCGGATTAACGATCTGCTGTGCAGGTTTCACATTCACCACACCACCATTCAGTTTGAACACTCCAACTGCGCGCTGTCGGAGACGCCCTGTTCGCTATTAGTGACCGCGCACCAGCACGAGCACGAGTCCTGACCGGCCGGCTTACGCTTCTTTACTTCTGTTCTGTAACGTCCTTTGGAAGTCTGCCATCATAAAGATTAGGATTCGAATCCTGAAGGAGAGGGTCATGAAGACAAAGATTTACTTCTGTTTGTTGGTCTGCTTGGGCGCCCTGATGGTCTGGGCGGCAGATGCGTCGGGGAAATGGACATTTGAGACTCAGGGCCGTAGAGGCCCACAGACCGTAACGCTGATGTTGAAAGCTTCCGGTGACACGCTGACCGGCTCGATCTCGGGCGGCCGCGGCGGGTCGGTGGATATTTCCGATGGCAAAGTCAGCGGCGATGATATTTCGTTTAGCGTGGTGCGGGAATTCAACGGAAATAGTTTCACCACGAAATATACGGGTAAGGTCTCCGGAGACACCATCGAGCTGACCATCGAAGGGCCGCGCGGCGGGCCGCAGACGGTCACTGCCAAAAAATCAAGCTAAGTGCCGATAGCCAGCCACTCTTTCGTACGCGCTCTGAGCGCGGCCAAGGTGAGCGGGTTAGGATAAAGGTCGCCGATCACTGCCAGTGAGTCTGCGCCGGCTTCGATTACCGGTCGCGCGGTTTCGCGCGTGATGCCTCCGATGGCGACCAGAGGTTTTTTCGTGAGGGCGCGAAGCGCGCGAAGTTCCGCCAGCCCCACCACCGGATCGGGATTCTGCTTCGATCCGGTCGAGAAGATTGGTCCGATGGCGAGATAGTCCACCGGCTCCGCGTCGCCGGCGCGAAGCTGATCGCGGTTGTGCGTCGAGAAGCCGACGATGCCGCCCGGCGGCAGAATCTTTCGGGCATCCGCGGGCGCCAGATCGTCCTGGCCCAGATGCAATGCGGCGTCGAGCAGAGCCGCCAAGTCCGCGCGATCGTTCATGACGAAGAGAGCGTTCGCGGCGCGGCACAACTCAGCTACACGCTGCGCTTCTTCGAACACGGCGCGGGAGAAAAACTGCTTGTGGCGGAATTGCAGGATGCGCGCGCCCGCATCTAGGATTGCCTCAGCGGCCGCATCCGCGCTCAGGCCGTTTTTCGCTGACAGGAATGTATCGAGCACCGGATAAAACGCCGGCAAGCGGAAGCCGTTCATTTGAAGCTCCCGCGCGCCGCCAGCGCCAGAGCGCCGTAGAGCACACTGTCGTCGCCCAGTTCGGCCGGAACCACGTCGATGCGTGCGCGCGACCAGGCCGTAATCTGGCGGCGAAGTTCCGAGCGCAACGGAACGAAAAGCGCGTCGCCCGCCTTGCTGATGCCGCCGCCGATGACGATGCGCGCCGGGTTCAGCAGCATGATCGCGGCCTTCAATCCCAGCGCCAGATCCACGACATATCGCGCTACAAACGCCGGATCGCGCAGCAGTTCCTGCGCCGGACGTCCATGATCGCGCTCCAGCCACAGCCCGCAGCACAGGCGCTCGAAGCAGCCCCTCGCGCCGCACAGGCACTCGGGACCGTCCGGCCGGATGGTGAGATGTCCGATTTCGCCCGCGTAAGAATCGGCGCCTCGATAAACGCTGTCAGCTTCCGGGATCAGTCCGCCGCCGATACCGGTCGAAAGAGTCATGTAGAACAGCGGCCGGTACCCGCGTCCGGCGCCATAAAGGCTTTCGCCCAAAGCTCCCACGTTGGCGTCGTTATCCATGACCGGACGCACGCCGGTAAGCTTTTCGACTTCGCCGGCCAGATCGAAATTGTCCCAGCCGGGAACGTGCGTGGAGCGGACCACGCGTTGTGCCGCGAAGTCCACTGGGCCTCCGAATCCGATGCCGCAGCGGTCGATCCGAACATTCCAATCCTGGCAAATCTCGCCGATTCGATCCAGCATCCAGGCTGGCCCGCCGGCCCGATCCGTGTTCCCGCCCGCCCGCTTAACCAGCCGCTCGTCTTCGAAGAGCGCGAGAGCGAACTTGGTGCCGCCGATATCGATCGCCAGAGTAGTCATCGAGCGGCGGCTCGCGCTTCAAGCCCGAAACAGCGACGAAATCAATTCTTCGCGGCACAGGAAATTCGGCACGATGTAATCGGCTCCCACGCCGATCAGCCGCTCGCGCTTCCATGGGTCCACGCGCGTACAGGCCGGCTCTTCGCTCGCCACTCCTACCGCGACGCCGCCGATTTTCTTGACTTCCTCGATCTCGACATAACCGTCGCCGAAAACCAGAAAGTGGCGCCCTTGAAATTCAGCCGACGAAAGAATGCGCTGGATCAAAATCGCCTTCGAAAAACTCTTGTAGTCGTCCAACGCGCCATAGACGCCACCTTCGAAATACTGGGTCAGGCCCAGCAGCCGCGCCTCTTCCTTCATGAAGATCTCGTCGGTTCCGCTCGCCAGGTACATCTTGAGCCCTCGGTCCTTCAGCTGTTCGAGCAGGGCGCGCGAGCCGGGAACCATATAATCCTCCGGGTCGGCCTGGCCTTGCTGGAGCGCGTCGACGCGGCTCTTGATTTTTTCCCACAACAAGTCCAGGTACATTTGTTTGTACACCAGCGGAGCGAGCGGGCTTCCGCCGCGCGACTCCACCGCTTCGGCCAGGGCCATCATTTGGTAGATCGTTTCCTTGCCCGTCAGGCGCCACACAAAATCCTCGACCACGGATTTCAGTTGTTCTTCGGTTTCTCCGGTCTTCAATCCCGCCAGAATCTCAACCATCATCGGGACCATGACGTTCATCCAGCCGGAGCGGATCAGCGAGAGAGTCCCATCGAAATCGAACAGCACCACTCGGGCGTCCCGGGCTGAAGCGCCCGGCCTGATGTTTTCGAGCATTCTTTTCCATTGTAGGGGCTGAACGATCAGGCGACCGGCGCCGGAACGGAATAGACCACGCGCTGGATGGTCTCAAAAAGCGCCGTAATGTCGATCGGCTTGGTAACCACGGCATCCATGCCGTGTGCGATGCATTGCTCGTGTTGCGCGCTGGAGGCGTGCGCCGTCACGGCGACGATAGGCGTTCGATCGAGCGAGTGCGTACGCTCCCGCTCGCGGATCAAGGTGGAAGCTTCCAGCCCATCCAACTCCGGCATCTGCACGTCCATCAAGATCAGATCGAAGCGACTGGTCAGGAACGCCTGGTAGGCTTGCCGGCCGGTGCTGGCTACGGTGACGGTCCAACCTTTGCGGCTCAGGATACCGGCCGCCACCTTCTGGTTCACGAGATTGTCTTCCGCAACCAGCACGTGAAGTTTGGGCGCCGGTGAAGTTGGCAGGGCGGCTTGCGGTTCGGGTCTCGATTCACTGGCTGGAGCCGGCGCCAGAGGCAGCACCACGGAGAACATACTGCCGCTTCCGGGTTCGCTCTGGGCGGTAATCTGTCCGCCCATCAGACTCACCAGCCGCTTGGTAATGGTGAGGCCCAGACCACTGCCGCCAAACCGGCGCGTGTGCGAACCATCGGCCTGGGTGAAGGCTTCGAAAATCACTCCCAGCTTGTCCGGCGAGATGCCAATGCCGGTGTCCCGGACGTCAAATCGCAGCGTACCCGGCGCGAGCGTTGAGATGGCTACGTGGATTTCCCCCGCCGGCGTAAACTTCACCGCGTTTCCGGTCAGGTTGATCAACACCTGCCGCAGCCGGACCGGGTCTCCCAGCACCTTTTCCGGACAGTCCCGCGCCACCTCCAGCGTGAGGTTGAGGTGCTTTTCCCGAACCGCCGGGTCGAAGATCCACAGACACTCGCGCAGCATCTCGCGCAGGTTGAAGGGCACCGATTCGATTTTCAACTTGCCCGCCTCCATGCGCGACAGGTCCAGAATGTCGTTAAGAATGGCCGTCAACGACATGGCCGAGTTCCTGGCCAAGTGCAGTTGCTCGCGCGCTTCCGGATCCTCGCAGCGGTCCAGCGCCAGCGTGATCATGCCGGTCACTCCATTGAGAGGCGTTCGGATCTCATGGCTCATGTTGGCAAGGAACTCGCCTTTCAGGCGCACCGCTTCCTCGGCCTTATCCTTGGCTTGCCGCAGCTCCCGGTTCACCAGGCTGCGTTGTACAACTTCCTGCTCCAGACGCCGGCGCTGTTCGGCCAGCTCCGTATCGCGCCGGCCGATTTCATCCACCATGGTGTTGAAGGATCTGGCCAGAACGCCTACTTCATCGCCCGACTCGACGGCCACTCGTTGACCAAAATTGTGCGATTCAGCCATCTGTTGCGCAGTCCTGGCGATGGCCAGGATCGGCCGCGCGACGTGATACTGAAGAATGGCCACCAGGATGGCAGCCATCAAGAGCTTGAGTATCACGATCAAAGTGGCCCCGCGTAGATATTGGTAGAGAACGGAACCCACCGAAGGCAGATTGGCGGCCAGCTGTATGGTGCCAACGCGCTCACCGGCGGCGGTGATGGGCCGCGAAATCAGAATGGCCTGGGAGAGCCGCCGGATGCCGTCCTCACCCTGCGGCGCGCAGCGCTCGCCTGGTTCGCGACGAAAGGCTGCGAAGCAGGCTCCGTTTCCTGTATACAGGACCGCCTCCCGGATACGCTGGTCGCTGCGCAGGGAAGCCAGAATTTCGGCCGCGGCCTTGGCGTCGTTGAGGGTCACCGCCGGTCCCACTTGATCGCCCACCACGCTCGCCAGCGCAGTCACCTCCACCGTGGTTTGTTCCCAAAAACGCTGCAGATCCCAGTAAGTAAACGCGGCTGCGGCGATCATCGCAGTCAGTAAGCTGCCGACGCTGGTAATGGTGATCAGCTTGCGCCGCAGCGAGGAAGATTGCGTCATGAGCGATCTCCCTTCTTGCGGGTCCGGATCTGTCCAAAACGCAGCAGCCTGGAACTGATGTTGATGCCGCAGTGCTCGAGTGCCTCCATGCTCACTTCAAAAGCCATGTGGCCGTCCAGCACGAACAAGTTGACCGCTCCCCCCCATTCCAAAAAATCCCGGGTTTCGCCGATGGTCAGCACGCGGGCGAGCGCGGATGTTTCGAGTGCGGCTTTGCTATCCGGGGTTCGGTCGGCGCCGAAATAAACTACATGGCAGGCGGCTTGTTCGGCGGCGCTCTTCAACTCCACCACGCGGAGGGAGTGGCCGTTGACCGATTTGCCTTCCAGACTGTGGCGCAAGACCTGGGCGAATTCCGGGCGGCCGAGCACGCCCACCGTTAGGACGGCGTTGGGTGGCAGCACCTGTTCCCATTCGCCATACCTGAGGAAGCTGAGCACCACCGCCGCCTTCAGTTCGTCTTCCGGCTCATCGGCCGGCAAGACGGCGGGAAGGACTGCCAGCATCAGGCAGGCCAACAGCCGGGCTGAGTTGATCGAGAGCATGGCCCTCCGCCGCTCCGCGCTAAAACCTCTGCACCCACCGCACTAGGAACGTGCGCCGCGTGGGAATCGACACGAAAGGAGATTGCGCGTAGCTCTCCACGATCTCTCTCCCGGTCAAGTCTTGCATGCTAAAACTGAACTCCGTATCTCGAGAAGGCCGCCAGCCCACACGCGCGTCGAATAACACCGCACCTGGCAGATCCCACACCGTATTTCTGGATTGGGCGCGCGCCGTCAAGTCCATTTGCCAATGGCGCGAAAGGTCGTACAGGCTATGAAGCGCTCCCTGATGACGATAACCGGAGGAGTCCAGCATCCACATTTGGTTGGGCGGCAGCCGCGGGGCTTCATCGAGATAAGAATAAGACGGACGAAGCCGCCAGACCGGCGTGAGCTGCCAGGTGGCGGACGCTTCCCCGCCATAGGAGCGAGCCGTCGCGCCATTCACGGCCACCAGATTCATCAGGAACTCCGGCATCCCGTCCACGATCTGCACCTGCACCTGTTGCGGTATGGCAACCGCGGTCAGAGAGGTGTAATAGCTCCAGAATGTCGCGAGATCCGCGGACCAGCGCTGGCCCGATTGAAAACGGTACCCGAGCTCCAGGCTGTTTTCGACCTCTGGCCGCAGGAATTTTGATCCGAGCATCTGTTCCTCAATGGGCAGCACGCCTCCCAGCATGTAATCGCCCTCCTGGCAAGCCAGATCCCGATCCGCGCGGCTGGGCACCCGGACGGCGCGCGACACCGCCGTCCACACCGACTGCCGCGTGCTGGGAGTATATAGAAGACGCACGCTGGGCTGGAAATCGAAGTGGGTATACGAGGTGTAGTCAACTCGCATGCCCGCCGAGGCCAGCAGCCGGTCGGGGATCAGTTGAAATTCGTCCCGCAGCACGGCGTCGCCCAGGAAATACCCGTCGCTGGCCGGTTGGAAGCCGGCGAAACGTACCGTGTAAGTTGAATCCCAGTAGTGCTGAAACCCGCCACCCCAATATACTTCGTTGCGGTCGGAAGTCTGCAGCCGCTTCTGATAGTCGATGGTCAGGTTGTTTAGATCGCCTCCCAAGAACGGGTAGTCGATTTGGTTTTTGTCGAAAGTGAATTGCAGAGTGGACTCGTTGCCGGCCGAATTGGTATGAGTCCAGCGAGCGTCGATGAAGCCTCCCGACCCGCTTGTGGACGCCTGCTCGAAGTCCATCGTCTCGCCAATGTGCAGCGGGTAACCCACCGCGTCCTGCCGCCCGAGCGCGAAGATGTCCCCTTCCACGGACAGTTGATCTTTGCCGGACAGTTGCCCATCCAGGCGGAAACCCAGCCGTGCCGATTGGGTGTTCAGGTCCGTGATCGGGCCCGGATTAGTGTACAGCACCCCGGGCATCTGGCCATAAGAACCCCGGGAAGAATCGGCCGGATTCTGATCCTCCAGCTTGGTCCAGACCTGGTAGGCGAAACGTTCCGTCGGCTGTGCGCCCCAGCGCGCCAAAACCGAGCCGTACACATCGTTTCCCACGCCGACGCTGACCAGGCCTCCCCGCGTGTCTCGCGCTTTCTTGGTTATGATGTTGATCACTCCGTTCACGGCGTTCGGACCCCACATCACGGCGCCCGGACCGCGGACAATCTCAATGCGCTCGATGTTTTCGAGCGGCACGTCAATCATGTCCCACAGTACCCCGGAGAACAGCGGTGTATACAGAGACCGGCCGTCAATCATGACCAGCATTTTGTCGGAAAAAAGCCGGGCCGATCCACGCGCCGAGATGGACCACATCCGTCCATCCACCTGCTGGACGATGAGCCCGGGTACTCCTTCCAGCGCCTCCGGAATCGAGGTCGCGCCCGACCGCCGGATGTCGTCCGCTGTCAGGACGTAGATGGCCGCGGGAGCTTTGGAAAGCTCCTGGGCTTTACGGCCTACCGAGGTTACCTCCAGCTGAAATAAGTCGTCTACGCTGAGATTCGCAAGGTCGTCAGTGGGCGAGCCAACCCGTTGCGCTAAAAGCATCCCGGCCGACCCCAGGGCCAGAGAAATGAGGAGCCGCGTCTTCACATAACCCTCATCGGCCGGCAAACTCGTCTTTTGACTCGCTGAAAGGCTCTCGACCAGGCTGCTTACTTGTGATTCCGGATTTGCCCAAAGCGCAGAAGGCGGGAACTGATGCTGACGCCCGAGCGTTCGAGAGCGTCCAAGCTGACTTCAAAGGCCATGTGCCCATGGAAGACGAACAGGTTAATCGCTCCGCCCCAGTCCAGGAAATCTCGAGTTTCACCAATGGTCAGCACGCGGGCGAGCGCGGGACTTTCGAGCGCGGCTTTGATTTCCGCGTTGTTGTCGCCGGCGAAGTAGATTACCTGGCAGGCGTGCTGCTGGGCGGCGCTTTTCAGTTGGACTACCTGGAGGGGGTGGCCGTTGGCCGATTTGCCTTCCAAACTATGTTGCAAGACGCCGGCGAACTCCGGCCGCCCGAGCACTCCCACGCTGAGGACGGCGTTGGGTGGCAGGGCCGGGACCCATTCGCCATATCTTAGGAAGCTGAGCACCACCGCCGCCTTCAATTCGTCTTCCGGCTCTTCAGCCGGCGAGGTGGCTGGAGCCAAAGCGAGAATTGCCAGCCAAGCCAGCAACCGTGCTGATGTTGTGGACACCATGGCGCTCCGTCGTCTCGCTCTAAAACCTCTGTATCCACCGCAGTTGCAACGTACGCCGGGTAGGAATGGACGCGAAAGGAGATTGCGAGTACGTTTCCACCACTTCTCTTCCGGTCAAGTCTTGCATGCTGAAGCTGAACTCCGTATCGCGAGAGGGCTGCCAGGCCACGCGTGCATCGAACAACACTACGCCGGGGAGATCCCAGACCGCATTTCTGGAATGGACGCGCGTCGTCAAATCCAATTGCCAATGGCGCGACAGGTCGTACTGGCTGCGCAGCGCTCCCTGATGACGGTAACCGGAGGTGTCCAGCATCCACAGATGATTGGGCGGCAGCCGCGGATCCACGTCCAAGTAAGAGTAGGAAGGACGCAGCCGCCAGCTCGGCGTGAGCTGCCAGGTAGCGGATGCTTCGCCGCCGTAGGAGCGCGCCGTGGCGCCGTTCACGGCCACCAGGTTCATCACCAACTCGGGAACGCCATCGACCACCTGCACTTGAAGATTTTGCGGCATCGCAACCGTGGCCAGAGAGGTGTAGTAGCTCCAGAAAGTCGCGAAATCCGCGGACCAGCGCTGGCCCGATTGAAACCGGTACCCGAGCTCCAGGCTATTTTCAACCTCCGGACGCATGGATTCCGATCCCGACAGCAGCTCGTGGATCGGCAGTACTCCAATCATCAGGTCGCCCTCATCGGCGGTGAAATCGCGGTCCACACGGCTGGGCACGCGAACCGCACGCGATACGGCCGCCCACAGCGATTGCCGCGCGCTGGGCGTATACAGAAGCCGGACGCTGGGCTGATAATCGAATCGGCTGTAGGAGGTGTAGTCGACGCGCATGCCGGCCGAGACCAGCAGCCGGTTGGGTATTAGTTGAAACTCGTCCCGCAGCACCGCGTCGCCCAAGCAATACATGTCGCTGGGGGGTTCGAAGCCCAAGACACCGTGGCTGTAAGTGGAATCCTCGTAGTGCTGATATCCGAAGCCCCAATACACTTCATTGCGGTCGGAGGTTTGCAGCCGCTTCTGAAAGTCGATGGTCAAGTTGTCTGTTTCCCCGCCCAGGAAAGGGTAGTCGATTTGGTTTTTGTCGAAGGTGAATTGCAGGCTGTATTCATTGCCAGCCGAATTGGTGTGAGTCCAGCGGGCATCGACAAAGCCCCCGGTACCGGATGTGCCGGCGTTCTCGAACTCCATCGACTGGCGAATCACTTCGGGGTATCCGACCGCATCGTCCCGTCCGAGTTTGAAAACATCCCCTTCCACGCTGACTGTGTCCCGATCCGACACCTGGTCGTCCACGCGGAAACCCAAACGCGCCGACTGGGTGTTCAGGTCGGTTATGGGAACCGGATTGGTATACACGGCGCCGGGCGCCTGGGCGTAAGAAGCCTTGGAAGAATCGGCCGGATTCTCATCTTGCAGCTTGGTCCAGACCTGGTAGGCGACACGGTCGGTGGGCGCCGCGGCCCAGCGCGCCAAAACCGAGCCGTACACATCGTTTCCCGCGCCCACGCTGACCAGGCCGCCCTTGGTGTCGCGAGCCTTCTTGGTTATGATGTTGATCACCCCGTTTACCGCGTTCGGCCCCCACATGACCGCGCCCGGGCCGCGAACGATTTCAATGCGCTCGATGTTTTCGAGCGGCACGTCGATCATGTCCCAAAATACTCCCGAGAACAGCGGCGTATACAAAGAGCGGCCGTCAATCATGACCAGTATCTTGTCGGAGAAAAGGCGGGCGAAGCCACGCGCTGAAACGGACCACATCCGGCCATCCACGCGCTCCACGGTCAGCCCCGGCACTCCCTCCAGCGCCTCCGGAATCGAGGTGGCTCCGGATCGCATGATGTCCTCCGCCGTCAAGACGTAGATGGCAGCCGGGGCTTTGGAAAGCTCCTGGGCCTTACGGCCGACCGAAGTGACCTCGAGCTGAAACAGGTCGTCTACGCTGAGATTGGTGAGATCGTCGGTGGGCGTGCCCACGCTCTGCGCTGAAACGATCCCGGCCGACCCCAGGGCCAGAGTGATGAGGAGCCGCGTATCCATATAGGCCTCATCGGCCAGAAGCGCAGTCTATTGACTTGCTAATAAAGGCTTTCTGAACCTATGATCGCGTCCGGCTCGCTGTGCTAAGATCGTCTTTATGCTCCGGGGTACGGGCCACGTTGAGATCCTTCCGTCCATTCTGGCCGCCAACTTCGCGCGGCTGGGTGAGGAGATCGCAAGTGTTGAGGGCGCAGGGGCTTCCATGCTGCACGTGGACGTGATGGACGGACATTTCGTCCCCAACATCAGCATTGGGATACCGGTGGTCGAGTCCATCCGGCGAATCACCGGGCTGAAGCTCGAGGTTCACCTGATGATCTCGGATGCGGATACTTACGCCCCCCGGTTCATCGAGGCCGGCGCCGACCATGTGCTGGTCCACCAAGAGGCCTGCCCGCATCTGGACCGGACCTTGCGCCTGATTCGCGACCACGGCGCGCTGGCCGGAGTGGTCTTGAATCCGGCGACCCCCATTGCGACCCTGAGCGAGGTGCTCGATCTGGTGGATCACGTGCTGATTATGAGCGTCAATCCGGGGTTTGGGGGGCAGCAGTTTATTCCGAACGCGCTTCACAAAGTTAGGGCTTTGGCCTGGAAGCGCAAGGAGTTAGGACTCAATTTCGCCATCGAGATCGATGGCGGCGTGAGCATGCAAAACGCCTCAGAGATCGTGCGGGCTGGGTGTGAATGGCTGGTAGCAGGGTCGTCTATTTTTCACACCCCGGATGCGGGTTCGGCGTTCTCGGAATTGCAGCGCGCGGCGCGGGAAGCCGCGCTAGTCAGAGTTTAGGGTAAGCTTGTAGGTTAATTTCACTATGGCTCTATACATACCTTCCAGAACGCGCACAACGGAACGCCTTGGCAGCAGGGTTTGGCGGAACAAGGGTGCCGCGGCGTCCTGTGCGTTGATTGTCACGCTCGGGTTGTTGTCTTCCTGCGGTTTTCGCCGCCACAAGTACGACGATCCCATCACCAAGGACACCAAGCAGCCCGATAAGGTGCTCTATGATCGGGCCATCAACGACATCGAGCACGGCCGTTACGAAGTGGCTCGCATCACGCTGAACACTTTGATCAATACTTACGACCAGAGCGAGTTCCTGGCTAAGGCCAAGCTGGCGGTGGCCGACAGTTGGTATCGGGAAGGCGGCGCGTCCGGATTGGCGCAGGCCGAGGCGGAATACAAGGACTTCATCCTGTTCTATCCCACCATGGAGGAAGCCGCCGAATCGCAGCAGAAGATTTGCATGATTCACTACCGCCAGATGGAAAAATCGGACCGGGATCCGAATCAGAGCTTGCGGGCCGAAGACGAGTGCCGGCAGTTGATCGTTCAGTTTCCCAACAGCACGTTCATTCCCCAGACGCAGCAGCTGCTGCGCAACATTCAAGAGGCGCTGGCCGATGGGGAGTATAAAGTGGGAGCTTTCTACCTCAAGCGCGGCGACAATTCCGCGGCGAGCAGCCGGTTTAACCATTTAGTGGAGCAGTATCCGCTGTACAGCAAAGCCGATGAGGCCTTATGGAATCTCGGGCAAGCCTACGAAAGATTGGATGGCAGCAAGGGGAACCGTTTTCGCAAGCAAGCCGGCGATGCCTACGCGCGCATCGTTAGAGATTATCCTCTGAGCAGCTTCGCCGACGATGCCAAGAAAAAGCTGCAAGACATGGAGATGCCCGTACCGCAACCCGACCAAGTGGCTTTGAACCGGATGAAGTGGGAACAGGAGAATCGCCAGAAGGCCGGGGTAATTTCGCGCAGCACCAGTCTGTTGCGGCGCGGTCCGGACGTGAGCGATGCGGCACGCAGCGGTCCGCCCGCTATGACGACGCTTCGGCCCACGGTTCCGCCTACCGTTCCGCAAACTGCGTCCTCTGGGACGGGCTTTACCGGCGACGTGACGGCGACCCAATTGAGCGGACCCTCGGCGCTCGATACCAAGCCGGACGCGCGTGCCAATCCGCCTGCCGCGGCTGACGCCAAACCGGGTGCTGCTGCGCCCGGGGCTGCTGCGCCCGGGGCTGCTGCGCCCGGGGCTGCGGCGCCGGCATCTACGGGGACGCCGGCCTCGGCGGACGGAGCCAAGGCGCAAACCGCTCAGGCTTCGGCCAGCGATACGCAAAAGAGCAAGAAAAAGAAAAAGGACAAGAAGCAAAAACCGCAGCGGGTAATTCCCGGGGACCCGGCCACGCAGCCGGCCGCCACTTCCACCTCCGACAAGTTCTGATGAGCCGCGTCCTGCTGGCCGACGACAGCCCGCACGCGCAGCGGATGGGCGAGCGGATACTGCGGGAGGAAGGCTTTGAAGTCGTCAGTCTCACCGACGGCGAGGCCGCGCTAAAGCGCTTGAGCGATTTCGATCCGGATCTGATTCTGGCCGATGTATTCCTGCCGGCGAAGTCGGGCATGGAGATTTGCCGCTACGTCAAGAGCGATCCAGCGCTGCGGCATATACGCGTGGTCCTCACCGCCGGGTTATTAGAGCCATTCGACGAAGAGGAAGCCAAACGCGCCGGCTGCGATGGCATCCTGAAGAAGCCTTTTGAAGCCTCGCGGCTGATTGAGACGATCCAGCCGTTGGTGAAGGAAGCGCAGCTCGCTCGCGGGCTTTTTTCTGAAGCCTTCGCTTCCGCCGCCGCTACGCCCGAATCGAGTGAATTGCATCCGGCTCCGGCAGCACCGGCGCCCGAGGTGGATCCGGAGAGGGTTCGGGCGGCCATCACGCTGGCGCTCGATGCCGCGCTTCCGGCCATGATCCAGGAAATCACGGAGCGAGTCTTGATAGCATTGGGTCATTAACTCAATGCCTGATAACAGTTTCGACATCGTTTCCAAAATCGACCTGGCGGAAGTGAACAACGCCATCCAGCAAGCGCTGAAGGAGATCGCTCACGCGCTACGATCTCAAGACTTCGAAATCCGACATCCAGCTGAACGAAAAGGATCACAAGATCCTGCTCGCGAGCGCGGACGAGTTCAAGCTGAAGGCCGTGACGGAGGTGCTGGAGCAGAAGCTGGTGAAGCGCAAGGTGCCGCTGAAGGGCCTGACGTTCGGCGCGGTGACGCCCGCGGCCGGGTCCAGCGTGCGCCAGGAGATTTCGCTCCAGCAGGGCATTCCGATCGAGAAGGCGCGCGAGATCGTCAAGCTGATCAAGGACAGCAAGAAAAAGGTGCAGGCGTCCATCCAGGGCGATCTGGTGCGCGTCTCGGGCCGCGATCGCGACACGCTGCAGGACGTGATCGCGCTGCTGCGCGGGCAGGATTTCGGCATCGACATGCAGTTCACCAACTACCGCACGCAACTGATGGCGCGCAAGATCGAGTCGCTGTTTCTGGCCGGGCCGGCCGGGAAGCTGGAAGCAGTGCTGGAGGAGCCCGAGGATGGCGCGCCGCGCGAAGCGGTGCTGGTGTGCCATCCGCATCCGCAGCACGGCGGGACCATGCATAACAAGGTGGTGTACCGGATCGCGCGCGGGATGCGGCGGGCTGGAGCGGTGGTGCTGCGATTCAATTATCGCGGCGTGAACATGAGCGAGGGCCGCTACGATCAGGGCATCGGGGAAATGGAGGATGCGCGCGCGGCATTGGAATTTTTGCGCCGCCGTTATCCGGATTTGCCGTTTTCGCTGGCGGGGTTTTCCTTTGGCTCGCGGATCATTCTGAGATTGGGCTGCGAACTGGGCGGCGCGAGGCGATTACTAGCGGTCGGTTTTCCCGCCAGCATGCCGCGACAGCGCCGGCCTTGGCCAGTGCGACACGCCGCGCGTGTTCATCCAAAGCACGCACGACGAGTTCTGTCCGGTCCCGGCGATGGAAGCATACTTCGCGCCGCTGCCAGAGCCGAAGCAATTAGTCTGGGTGGAAGCCGCGGACCATTTTTTCGCCGGCGCGCTGGATAAGTTAGAGGAAGCGGTGCTCGAGGTCGGCGGACGGCAGTGAGCGTGCCACCCTATCTCACTTTGGCCGTAGCGCTGGGTTTTGTATGCGGATGTGCGCAGGCTCCACCCCGGAACAGGCCCGGGAGTGTCCCGACCGAAGCTGTTTTCGTGAACGGCGGCAAATTGGGAGGATGGTGGGAGCTCTGCCGGCTGGAGAACGCGGGGGAAACCATCTATTGCCGGATCTGGAACCGGGCGGGACTGATTCAGTACGACGACCAGTTCCTTCCCGCCGATGGCAACGCGCCCCCAACGGCCGAGGAACTCAGGATCTCGCCGGCTCCAAAGTTTCCTGGACCCGATCGCATCATTTTGACTAATCGCCGCGTGCTGCTTCCAAAGTCGCGTTTCGACGAACTGAAAAGATCGGTTGACTGGCCAAAGCCCAGGCGGCGCGGCCGCAGTGAACCAGGCGCAGTAGACAACCCCGTTTCCCTTTGCTATCTTAAATAAAGCGATCCAACGCTAAAGATTTAAGCTCAGTGGGAGGCAGGGCTGGTTCTCTGCCGTCTGCACCAATGAGGAGACATGCCCAAGCAAGGTAAGAAGTTTCAAGCTGCATCTAAACAGGTCGAACCCAGGCCTTACCCGCTGAACGAAGCCGTCCCGCTAGTTCAAAAAATCAAGTTCGCCAAATTCGACGAGACCGTGGAGCTGCACCTGCGCCTGGGCGTCGATCCCAAGCACGCCGACCAGATGGTGCGCGGCACCGTGGTCCTGCCCAACGGCCTGGGTAAAAAGAAAACAGTTCTGGTCATCGCTTCCGGCGACAAGCAGCGCGAGGCTCAGGAAGCCGGTGCGGACTTCGTGGGCGGCGACGACATGGTCGCGAAAATCCAAGGCGAGAACTGGACCGATTACGACGCCGTCATCGCCACGCCCGACATGATGCGCTCGGTAGGTAAGCTCGGCAAGGTGCTGGGACCGCGCGGCCTGATGCCCAACCCCAAGACCGGCACCGTAACCATGGACGTCGCGAACGCTGTCAAGGAAGTAAAGGCCGGCAAAGTGGAATTCCGCGTCGACAAGACCGGCGTGATTCACGTGCCGGTGGGCAAGGTGAGTTTCGAAACTCCCAAGCTGCTCGAAAACGCGTCCAGCCTGATTCAAGCCGTGATCAAGGCCAAGCCTGCGGCCGCCAAGGGCAAGTACGTCAAGAGCGTCACCATTTGCTCCACCATGGGGCCCGGCGTTCATCTCGACGTCACGTCTTATAACGCCAAGCAAATCTAGCCGAGAAAGCCGGGAACAACATGAAGAAGAAATCGGATAAAGAAAAAGATCTGGAAGCTCTGAAGAAGGACTTCGAGAAGACCAAGAACCTGTTCCTGACGGGCTTTGAAAAGCTCACGGTCCAGCAGGATTTCGAATTGCGCAAGACGGTGCGCGGCGCAGGCGGCAGCTACAAGGTGGTTAAGAACAACCTGGTGGAGAAGGCCGCTAAGGGAACGCCAGCCGAACCGATCACCAACAATCTGGCGGGCATGACCTCCATGGCCTACACGATGAAAGATCCGATCGCGCTCGCCAAGGCGCTCACCGCCTACGCGAAGGCCAACCCGAGTTTCACCTTCAAGGCCGGTTTAGTGGAAGGGCGCGTCATCGAAGTCAAGTTCATTCAGGAACTGGCGTCGATGCCGTCGCGCGAAGAACTGCTGGCGAAAGTTTTGTTTTTGATTTTAGCCTCGGCGCAGCGCCTGGTCACTGCCTTGGGCGGCGTGGGACGCAATCTCGCGATAGTGGTTGACCAGGGCGTCAAGGAAAACAAGTTTTCAGAATAAGAGGGAGTAGACAAGACAATGGCGGACATCAACGCAATAGCGGAACAGATTCAGGGGCTGACGTTGCTCGAAGCGTCGCAGCTCGTCAAGGTGCTGGAAGAGAAGCTGGGAGTTTCGGCGGCGGCTGCGGCTGTTGCGGTGGCTCCGGCGGGTGGCGGCGGGGCGGCAGCTCCGGCGGTTGAGGAGAAAACCGAGTTCAACGTGATCCTCACCGCGGCAGGCGCCAACAAGATCAACGTCATCAAGGCCGTTCGCGAAGTCACCAATCTGGGGCTGAAAGAGGCCAAAGATCTGGTGGACGGCGCGCCCAAGGCCATCAAAGAGGGCGTGAACAAGGACGAAGCCGAGGCTATCAAGAAAAAGTTCACCGACGCCGGTGCGACCGTAGAAGTGAAGTAAGTAGTTTATTTGTTTCACTTTACGGCGGCGTAGCCGCGGCCAGACGGGCATTCTTCAGCGCGCGGCGACGCCGGCCTCAGACCGGATTTGACGAAGTGTCTCCGGTCTGCTACATTGATATAGATACTGGCCGGAGACCGACCCGAAATTCTTCTTGTGAACCAAACATCCTGCGCAATGGGTGTGCCGTTCCTCAGGACTGGCACCGGGCTTTGCCATGCTCGTTTTTTCCCCACTCGGAGAGCATGGCTCGGATCTGGCTATAACGTTCTGACATCCCGCTGTTCTACGTTCCCGAAACCGGTTTCGAACCTCGACGCCAATCACGCGGTTCGAGGATGAGCCGGTCCGGGAGCAATGGCAGCGGTATTTTAGTCTTCATTTGATTTGCGAGCCCATCGGCCGTAGGAGTGAAAATGGAAAATCTGGCAAACGGCGCTACGCGCGAGCGAGTTGACTTCTCCCGGATCAAAACCTCGATCCCGATTCCGAATCTGATCGAGGTCCAGAAGAAATCCTACGAGCGGTTCCTGCAGATGGATCTGCTCCCTGGAGAACGCGAAGACACCGGCCTCCAAAGCGTGTTCAATTCCGTGTTCCCCATCTCCGATTTCCGGGGATTAAGCCAGCTCGAGTTCGTCGACTACGCCATCGGCAATTGGGAATGCAAGTGCGGAAACCTAAAAGGCCTGCACCATCTGCGTTCCACTTGCCGCAATCCAAGCTGCGGCGGCACCATCCGCACGGACCCGTTCCATGTGGGCGACGTGCTGTGCCATCGCTGCGGAACCTTCAACAAGAATATCGTCACCTTCTGTAATCGCTGCGGCGACCCGGTGGGTCTGCAGTTGAAATACGACGTGGCCGAGTGCGAAGAGCGCGGCATGACCTACGCCGCACCGCTCAAGGTCACCATCCGGCTGACCGTTTTCGACAAGGACCCCGAGACCGGCACGAAGTCCGTCCGCGACATCAAGGAGCAAGAGGTCTTCTTCGGTGAAATTCCGCTGATGACCGACAACGGCACCTTCATCATCAACGGCACCGAGCGCGTCATCGTTTCGCAGTTGCATCGTTCGCCCGGCGTGTTCTTCGAGCGCGTTCCGGCGCAAGGCTATTTTCTCGGCAAGATCATCCCCTATCGCGGAAGCTGGGTGGAATTCGAGTTCGACAACAAGAATCTGCTGTACGTCCGCATCGACCGCAAGCGCAAGTTTTACGGCACCGTGTTCCTGCGCGCGCTCGGTCTCAAGACCGACTCGGAAATTCTCAAGGCGTTTTACAACGTCAGTGAAGTGACCATCAAGGGCGAGAAGCTGTTCTGGAAGGTTTCCGACAGCATGATCGGGCTGAAGCTTTCGAAAGCGATCTCAACCAAGAACGAGACCATCGTCCCGCAAGGGCGCAAGATCACCAAATCGGTGTACGAGGCCATTACCAAAGCCAAAATCGAGCAGGTGGAAATCGACCGCACCGATCTGCAGGGAGCATTCATCGCCTCCGACGTGATCGACATGTCCACCGGCGAAGTGCTGGTGGAAGCCAACCACGAGCTGACCAACATCGAAAAGCTGCAGCAGGGCGGCATCTCGTCGTTCGAGATATTCTTTCCGGACCGCGACGACGCCGGCAACGTCATTTCCGTGACGTTGAGGAAAGACCCGGTGAAGTCGCAGAACGACGCGCTGCTCGAGATCTACCGCAAGCTGCGCCCCGGCGATCCGCCTACGCTCGACACCGCGACCCAGCTCTTCCAGGGCATGTTCTTCGACCCGCGCAAGTACGACTTCTCGCGCGTGGGCCGCATGAAGTTCAACATCAAGCTGTACGATAAGATCGACGAATCTCCGCTCGACAAGCGCACGCTGGACCAAAAAGATTTCATCGACACCATCAAATACCTGCTGAAGCTGCGCAAGGGCATCGGCGCGGTGGACGACATCGATCACCTGGGCAATCGCCGCGTGCGCGCGGTGGGCGAGCTGCTTGAAAATCAGTTCCGCATCGGATTGGTGCGCATGGAGCGCGCCATTAAAGAAAAGATGTCGGTGTACCAGGAGATGTCGACGGCCATGCCGCACGACCTGGTGAACGCCAAGCCGGTGATGGCCGCGATTCGCGAATTTTTCGGATCCAGCCAGCTCTCGCAGTTCATGGATCAGACCAATCCGCTGTCGGAGATTACGCACAAGCGGCGTCTTTCGGCTCTCGGACCAGGTGGACTTTCTCGCGAGCGCGCCGGATTCGAGGTGCGCGACGTGCATCCTACGCACTACGGACGCATCTGCCCCATCGAGACTCCCGAAGGTCCCAACATCGGCCTGATCTCGTCGCTATCGTGTTTCGCGCGCATCAACGAATACGGCTTCATCGAGAGCCCGTACCGCCGCGTCCTGAAAGGCACCGTGGTGGACGAAGTGAAGGTGCTCAATCCCGGCGACAGCTCTTATAAGGTCGGCGACGTCATGACGCGGAACGAGGTGGATAAGGGCAATCGCGACCTGAAAGACAAAAAGCAGCCTATCGAATCCGAGGCGCACTGCGATTATCTCTCCGCCTGGGAAGAAGACAAGTACATCATCGCTCAGGCCAACGTCCAGTTGGACGAGAAGGGCCACATCGTCAACGACCTGGTGAACGCGCGCCAGGCCGGCAACTTCGTGTTGAAGCATCGCGACGAAATCGAGTACATGGACGTGAGTCCGAAACAGCTAGTCTCGGTCGCCGCCAGCTTGATTCCGTTCCTTGAAAACGACGACGCCAACCGCGCGCTGATGGGTTCCAACATGCAGCGCCAGGCGGTTCCTCTGTTACGCGCCGAAACGCCGTACGTGGGAACCGGCATGGAGCATGTGACCGCGCGCGACTCTGGCGCCGTGGTGATCTGCAAGCGCTCCGGCATCGTCGATTCAGTGGACTCGGAACGCATCATCGTTCGAGTGGAAGGCGGAGGCGCGCACGAAGGACAGCTTTCGCGCGAGGTGGGCGCTGACATTTATCAGCTCACCAAGTTCAAACGCTCCAATCAAAACACCTGTATCAGCCAAAAGCCGATCGTGCACCAGGGCCAGAGGGTCAAGAAAGGCGACGTGCTGGCCGACGGGCCTTGCACCGATCAGGGCGAACTGGCGCTCGGCCGAAACGTGCTGGTGGCCTTCATGCCCTGGCGCGGCTACAACTTTGAAGACGCCATCGTGGTGTCCGAGAAGCTGGTCAAGGAAGATTACTACACTTCGATCCACATCGAAGAGTTCGAAATCGAGGCGCGCGATACCAAGCTCGGCCCCGAGGAAATTACTCGCGACATTCCTAACATCGCCGAGGCGTTTCTGCGCAATTTGGACGAAAGCGGAATCATCCGCATCGGCGCCACCGTGAAACCCGGCGACATTCTGGTGGGCAAAGTAACGCCCAAAGGCGAGACCCAGCTCACTCCGGAAGAAAAACTGCTGCGCGCCATCTTCGGCGAAAAGGCCGGCGACGTGAAAGACGCTTCGCTGTACTGCCCGCCGGGCATCGAAGGTACGGTGGTGGATTGCAAGGTTTTCTCGCGCAAGGGCGCGGATCTGGACGAGCGGTCCAAAGCGATTCTGGAAACGCAGATCGAGCGTCTGCACCGCAATCTGGAGGACGAGAAGCGCATTCTCAACGACGAGCGCGCCAAGCGCCTGAGCGATCTGCTGGAAGGCAAGGAAGTCCTGGCCGACCTGCACGACGAAAAGACCAATAAAAAGCTGCTCTCCAAGGGCATCAACCTGACGCGCGACGTGGTGGAAAAACTCCGCGCTCGCGATCTCAAGCGCATCAAGTTCCCCAACAAAGATGTCCGGCTGAACGAGCAGATCGACGAAATCGAGGAGATGACCTCGCGCCAGATCGCGGTGCTCGAAAAGATCACCGAAGAGAAAATCGCCAAGCTGCGCAAGGGCGACGAGCTGCCTCCGGGCGTGATTAAGCTGGTCAAGTGCTATATCGCGATGAAGCGCAAGCTCTCGGTCGGCGATAAGATGGCCGGCCGCCACGGCAACAAGGGCGTGATCGCGCGCATCGTTCCCGAAGAGGACATGCCGTATCTGCCCGATGGCACGCCGGTCGAGATCGTGCTCAATCCGCTGGGCGTTCCGTCCCGCATGAACGTCGGCCAGATTCTCGAAACGCACTTGGGCTGGGCCGCGCAAGCGCTGGGGTTGCACTTCGCAACGCCGGTGTTCGACGGCGCAACCGAAAAGGAAATTAAAGCTGCAGCTCAAGGAAGCCGAACTTGCCGAGTTCCGGCAAGGTCCAGCTTTGGGACGGGCTCTCCGGCCAGGCTTTCGAACAGCCGGTCACGGTGGGCTACATCTACATGCTCAAGCTCTCGCACCTGGTGGACGACAAGATCCACGCCCGGTCCATCGGCCCGTACTCGCTCATCACGCAGCAGCCACTGGGCGGCAAGGCGCAGTTCGGCGGCCAGCGCTTCGGCGAAATGGAAGTGTGGGCGCTCGAAGCTTACGGCGCCGCTTACGTGCTGCAGGAACTGCTGACCGCCAAGTCCGACGACGTGTACGGACGCGCCAAAATTTATGAAGCCATCGTGAAAGGGGAGGCCGCCGCTGAGCCCGGCGTGCCCGAATCGTTCAACGTCCTGATCCGCGAGCTGCAGTCGCTGTGTCTGGACGTGGAGTTGATGAAGAAGCCGCGTGAGATCGCTGATACAGCGCTGGCGGCGGACTAACAATTAATAGCCGCGGACCGGAATCTTCGCTGGCCCGCGGCCAAAATAAGGAGAAATAATGTACCGTTCCTCTCCCTACGATAGAGCCAATTTGATCGCCGATTTCGATTCCATCCGGATTTCGCTGGCATCTCCGGAAAAAATCCGGAGCTGGTCGCATGGCGAAGTGACCAAGCCGGAAACGATCAATTACCGGACCTTCAAGCCGGAGCGCGACGGGCTGTTCTGCGCCCGCATCTTCGGCCCCATCGCGGACTGGGAATGCTTGTGCGGCAAGTACAAGCGCATGAAGCACCGCGGCGTGATCTGCGACAAGTGCGGCGTCGAAGTGACGCTCTCCCGCGTGCGCCGCGAACGCCTGGGCCATATCGAGCTGGCCAGCCCCTGCTCGCACGTCTGGTTCTTCAAGGGCCTGCCGAGCCGCATCGGCTACCTGCTCGACATCACGCTGCGCGAACTCGAGCGCGTGCTCTATTTCGAAGCTTTCGTGGTGGTGGATCCCGGCGAAGTGGCCGAGCTCAGGCGCGGCGAAGTGATCACCGACGAGCGCAAGCGCCAGCTCGATCAGGATTTCCCCGGCAAATTCGTCGCCATGATGGGCGCCGAAGGAATCAAGGAACTGCTCAAGAAGGTCGACTGTCGAAGACCTCAGCCTCGAAATCCGCGAGAAGATGAAGACCGAGGTTTCGCAGCAGAAGAAGCTCAAGTACGCCAAGCGCCTGCGCGTCGTCGAGAGCTTCCGCAAGTCCGGCAACAAGCCGGAGTGGATGATCCTGGACGTGATCCCGGTCATTCCGCCTGAACTGCGTCCACTGGTCCCGCTGGATGGCGGCCGGTTCGCCACCTCCGATCTCAACGACCTGTATCGCCGCGTAATCAACCGCAACAACCGCCTCAAGAAGCTGATCGAGCTGCATGCTCCCGACGTGATCGTGCGCAACGAAAAGCGCATGCTCCAGGAAGCCGTGGACGCGCTGTTCGACAACGGCCGCCGTGGACGCGTGCTGCGCGGCGCCAACAATCGCCCGCTCAAATCGCTCTCCGATACTCTCAAAGGCAAGCAGGGCCGCTTCCGCCAGAACCTGCTCGGAAAGCGCGTCGATTATTCCGGCCGCTCCGTCATCGTGGTTGGTCCCGAGTTGCGCCTGAATCAGTGCGGGCTGCCTAAGAAAATGGCGCTCGAGCTGTTCAAGCCGTTCATCTATCATCGCCTGGAACAGCGCGGCCATTGCACCACCATCAAGCAAGCCAAGGAACTGGTGGAGCAGCAGGATCCGGTGGTGTGGGACATCCTCGAAGAAGTCATCAAGGATCATCCCATCCTTTTGAATCGCGCTCCTACGCTGCATCGTCTCGGCATTCAAGCTTTCGAACCCGTGCTGGTGGAAGGCAAGGCCATTAAGCTGCACCCGCTGACTTGCACCGCGTTCAACGCCGATTTCGACGGCGACCAGATGGCGGTTCACATTCCGCTGTCTCCCGAAGCGCAAATCGAAGCTTCTACGCTGATGCTGTCGTCCAACAACATCCTGTCGCCCGCGCATGGCGTCGCCCATCGCGGTTCCCACGCAGGACATGGTGCTGGGCCTGTATTACTTGACCAAAGCGCGCCCCGGCACCAAGGGCGAAGGCCGCACCTTCGCTTCCACCGACGACGTGCTGATCGCGCTCGAAATGGGCGAAGTGGAAACGCTCACGCCCATCAAGCTGCGCTTCACCGGCAAGGTCATCGATCTGACTCAAGGCGTTCGACAACCAGAACGTCCTGCACACCGAGCCCATCGAGTTCAACAAGCAGTACATGGATACCACCGTCGGCCGCGTGATCTTGAACGACGTGCTGCCCGGACGAGATGCCGTTCATCAACGGGTTGTTGAAGAAGAAGGGTCTCAGCCAGCTCGTGCAATACTGCGTATCTAAGTTCGGCTTGCCGATCACTGTGGCGATGCTCGACGAAGTGAAGAAGCTCGGCTTCCTGTACGCCACGCGCGCAGGAATTTCCATCGGCATCGACGACATGGTCGTGCCCGGCGAAAAAGCGAAACTCGTGCGCGACGCCGAAAAGGCCGTCATCGAGGTGGGCCAGCAGTATCAGGAAGGCGCCATCACGCAGGGCGAAAAATACAACAAGATCATCGAAATCTGGTCGAAAGTCACCGAACGCGTTTCGGACGAGATGTTCAAGTCCATGGAGGAGGACGACCGGACCGGCCGCTATCTCAATCCGATTTACATCATGGCGGACTCCGGCGCGCGCGGTTCGAAACAGCAGATCCGCCAGCTCTCCGGCATGCGCGGCCTGATGGCCAAGCCCTCGGGCGAAATCATCGAGCAGCCCATCACCGCCAATTTCCGCGAAGGCCTGGACGTGTTGCAGTACTTCATCTCGACGCACGGCGCGCGCAAAGGTTTGGCCGACACCGCGCTGAAGACGGCCGATTCCGGCTACCTGACCCGCCGCCTGTGCGACGTGGCGCAGGACGTCATCGTCACCGAGACCGACTGCGGCACTAGCGACGGCATCTACGTCGAACCCATCATCGAATCGGGCGAAATCATCGAGCCTCTGCGCGACCGCATCGTCGGCCGCGTGGCGCTCGAAGACCAGCATGACTACGAAGGCAACCTGATCGTGGGCCTCAACCAGGAAATCACCGAGGATCTGGCCGGCGCGATTCAGGCCGCCGGTATCGAGCGCGTGAAGATCCGCTCGGTGCTGACCTGCGAATCCAAGCGCGGCGTCTGCCAGCTCTGTTACGGCCGCAACCTCGCGACTGGACGCATGGTGGAGCGCGGCGAAGCGGTCGGTATCATTTCCGCTCAATCCATCGGCGAACCCGGAACGCAGCTCACCATGCGAACGTTCCACGTCGGCGGCACCGCTACCGGCTCGGCCGAGCAATCCAAGCAGGATGCCAAGTCCGACGGCTTCGTGAAATTCCTGAATGTCGTCACCGTCAAGAACGCCAAGGGCGAGCTGATTGCCATGAACCGCAACGGCATCCTGGCGATCATCGACGATAAGGGCCGCGAAAAAGAACGCTACCCGGTGGTGTACGGCGCCAAGGTGCTGTTTGAAGACGGCGCCAAGGTGAAGACCAACGCCATTCTGCTCGAATGGGATCCGTACACCTTCTCGATTCTGACGGAGGTCAGCGGCAAGGTTCACTTCAAGGATCTGGGCGAAGGCGTCACGCTGCAGGAGCAGGTGGACGAAATCACCGGCATGTCGCAGTGGGTGGTCACCGACTCGCCCGACGAAAAGCGTGTGCCGACCCTGATCGTTCGTCCCGAGGGCGGTTCGCGTTCGGAAGAAAAACGCTACCTGATGCCGACCCATGCTCACCTGATGGTGAGTCACGAAGATATAGTCCACGCCGGCGACGTGCTCGCCAAGATTCCGCGTGCGACCACCAAGACCAAGGACATCACCGGCGGTCTGCCGCGCGTGGTGGAGCTGTTCGAAGCCCGCAAGCCGCGCGAAACCGCCATCATCGCCGAAATCAACGGCGCAGTGAAGTACGGCGAAGTTGCCAAGGGCATGCGCAAGCTTTCCATTACGGCCGACGACGGCGAGCAGCGCGACTACGCCATCCCGCGCGGCGTCCACATCAACGTCCAGGAAGGCGAGCGCGTGAAGGCCGGCGATCCGCTCATGGATGGCCCGCGCAATCCGCACGACATCCTGGCCGTGCTCGGCGAAAAGGAACTGCAGAAATACCTGGTCAACGAAATCCAGGAAGTCTATCGTCTGCAGGGCGTCAATATCAACGACAAGCACCTGGAAGTAATCTCGCGCCAGATGATGCGCTGGGTCAAAGTCGACGATATCGGCGACACCGAGTTCCTGCCCGAGGAAGTGGTGGACAAATTCAAGTTCCGCGAAGAGAACCTGCGCGTGGTGGAAGCGGGCGGCCGTCCGGCCACTGGTAAGCCGGTGCTGCTCGGCATCACCAAGGCGTCGCTCTCCACCGATTCGTTCATCTCGGCGGCGTCGTTCCAGGAGACCACGCGCGTGCTGACCGAAGCCGCCATCAACGGCAAGGTCGACTACCTGCGCGGCTTGAAGGAAAACGTCATCATGGGCCGTCTGATTCCGGCCGGAACCGGCATGGAATACTATCGCGGTGTGAAGATCGCAGGCGAGGACGTGGTGGAAGAAGAGCCCATCGCGGAAGAAGTCACCTTGGCCGGCGACCTGGGCGGCTACGAAGACGAAGCCCGCAGCATCTACACCGGCGGCCTGACCGAAGAGCCAGGCGAAGAAACGCTGGCGGAATAACTACAATTCGAAACGCAGTACCACGGCAGGTCCAAACGGGCCTGCCGTTTTTGTTGCTGTGCTGACTTACACGGTTCTCGTGTTACACTGGATTCGTGAAGAACGTTACGATCAGCCTCGACGAGGAGCTGGCCCATTGGGCCCGCCGGAAAGCCGCCGACGAGGACATCTCCGTCTCGAAGCTGATCGCGCGCATGCTTGACCGTGAGCGCCGCGCTTCCGATTCCTACTGGCGCGCCTACGAGGAATGGAAGAAGCTTCCTCGGGATCTCGGGGGATCGATCGATGCTTCCAAGCGCATGACGCGAGAAGAGGCTCATGAACGGCGGCGATAAGTATTTCGTCGACTCTAACGTTCTACTTTACGCGCACGACGCCCGCAACAAGCAAAAACAACTCCGCGCGGAGTCATGGCTGGACTGGATCTGGCAAAACGCTCTGGCCCACGTAAGCTGGCAAGTCCTGCAGGAGTTCTATGCCAACGCCGTTCTGAAAATGCGCGTTCCGCCGCATTACGCGCGGAAAGTGGTCACCTTTTGGTCGGAATGGCACCCGCCCGAGGTCACGCTCGGCCTGCTCGAGCGCGCCTGGTATTGGTCGGACCACGCCAAGATCTCCTTCTGGGACTCGATGATCGTTGCGGCTGCGGAGCGTTCCCGCTGCCATTGGCTACTCAGCGAGGATTTTCAGGCCGGGCGCCGGTTTGGCGATCTGACCGTGGTCAATCCTTTCGAGCATGAACCTGGCAGCCTAGCTCAGCGGGTTTAAGTTCTACGAACCGCAGCTCCAAATGGGCCTGGCGTTTTTCTCTGTTAAAGTTGAAGCATAGAGATTCTATGAGTCCCGACCTTGAGCAATTGTCGGAGCGGCTGACCCAGTTGATTTCCTCGGTCAGCGAGAGTCTGCATCGAGAAATGCACGACGGCTTTCGGCAGATGACTGAGCGGTTCGATTTGATGGAAACTAGATTGAATCGACACGGAGCGCTGCTCCAAACGGGCGCACGCTGGAGCGCTCGCATGACCGCTTGGTGCGAAGACACCGACAAATTGCTGCTCGATCGCGATAAGCGGATCGCAGATCTCGAACAACGCGTCCGCGATCTGGAACGAAAACGGAACGGCAATAACTGAGAGTTGCGGTCGACTAGCTGCTGCGCGCTCGATGTAGCGACAGCTCCAGCCCGACCAGCT
This sequence comes from Terriglobia bacterium, assembly GCA_963761935.1. Classification (GTDB taxonomy): domain Bacteria; phylum Acidobacteriota; class Terriglobia; order Bryobacterales; family Bryobacteraceae; genus Palsa-89. The sequence continues at coordinate 43,103 of CAVXJU010000043.1, forward strand.
CTTCCTGGATTTCAATGGGCCCGAATTTCGTCTGCGCCAGGAATTCGTCAAACTGTTTGCGAGTGTAGGCGCGTTTGAGCAGCATGAACCGGAAGGTGAACTTGCTGATCATCCTATTGATAGGACCGGTACCCGAGCCATTCACCATCTCGGCAATCGATTCCATTGGCGCATCTTTTCTCAAATCGATAACTAACGCGCGGCCGCCCGGCTTGAGAACGCGGTACATTTCTTGTAATGCACGGACGGGCTCGGAGAAATTCTTGAACGCGGCGCGGCACAACAGAAAATCGAAGGATTGATCCGCGAACGGCATATTGGACGCATTGCCCTGCTGGAGATCGACCTCCGCGCCGGCTTGGGCGGCATTGCGCCGGGCAATTTGGACGAAGGTGTGGCTGATGTCGAGACCAGTGATCCGGTAACTGCCGAGTTTCGCCAACTCGATCGCGAAGTAACCGGGGCCCGGCGCCACTTCCAGGACCTGGCTTCCGGCGGGCAGCTCATCGGCGACGCGCCGCGCCAGCGCCTTGAATTCACGCAGAAACTTAATGGTTAACGAGGCGTACCATTTAGCGGTGAATCCCTCCATTCCCAGGCCCTTGTATCCCTTGTCGGCGACTGCGTGGCTCATAAGATCCTCCCTGCAATTCGATGCTAAGGCGCGCAGCTCGGATAGCCCAACGCGAATCGGTGAGCGCAGGCTGGAAATCGGCGAACGGCGCTTCGCTCTCGATCAATATTGAGGAAGCGCGATCTTGTCCACCAGGTCGCGGCTGAACGCGGCTCGGGCAATCCAGGGGAATCTCACAAGATTCATGACCTGGTTGCGAATGAACATGGCCGATTTCGATTTCGGTCCAAACAGAACACGCAAGCGCAATGCGGCTGCTTGTTTCTGGCGGACGAATGGTGCGAACAGTTCCTGGTATCTGGCAAAGGCTTGTGCATAATCGCCATTAGCGCGATGCAGTTCGCCAGCCAGGATGTAGGCGGCCACCATCGCCAGCGCCGAACCCTGCCCGGCCAGCAGCGAGACGCAGGAAGCCGCATCGCCGATCAGCGAAACGCGCCCTCGGGTCCACAATCCCGGCTGCGCATCCATGTGAATCTGGCTGACGCGGTCGAAGTAAAGATCGCCGGCTTCATCCAGCCGGTCCAGAATCTGGGGGCATTCCCAACCGCTCTTTCCGAAGCGTGACCGCAACAAGGCCTTCTGCGCGGCAACGTCGCCGGCGAGCGCGGGGGCCCGATCTGTGAACGTGAAGAGGAACATGGTGCGATCGTCCCGCATCGAAAATCGCATTACCTGCTGGCCCAGTTCCGTGAACATGAGGTACACCAATTCATCTCTGGGCCGGTATCCGCTGACCTGGAATCCCGCAACCATGTAGCCCAGGTATTTCTCGAATCGCTGTTCGGCGCCGAAGACCAGCTCACGAACACGCGAGTGCTGGCCGTCGGCTCCAATTACCAGGTCAAATTCCCGCTCCGCTCCGCGCTCGAACCAGACGCGCACGCGCTGGTCGTCCTGATCGATCCGAGCCACACTATCGTCAAAGATTGTTTCCACCGTGCTTTCAATCTTGCAGAAGATGGTTGCCGCCAGGTCGCCCCGAGGGAGGCTGAGAAAGCGGCCTCCCAGGACTTCAGAAATCCCGGCGGTCGGAAAGCCTGCCACTTTCTTCCCCAACGAATCGACGACCCTTACCTCCTGGATGGTGTAGCCTTTGCGGCTGATCTCGGGCAACAGCTCCATGCGCTCGGCGATGTCGAAACCCGCGCCCCAGAAGTCAATGATGTAGCCGCCGGTCCGCAGTCTCGGCGCGCGCTCAACAATGGTGGGTTGAAAGCCGTAGCTAGCCAGCCAATAGGCGAGCGTAGGTCCTGCAATACCCGCACCCGATATCAGCACTCGCATGGGGAAGGGCGGCGAACACTTTTATCTTACTCCCAGCGAAGCGCGCGGACAGGATCGACCAGCGTAGCCCGGCGCGCGGGAACGTAGCCCGAGAGCGCCGCAACCAGCGCGATCGCAACCGTGGCCAGCGCGATAGTCAGTGCGTCGTTAGGTTGGATGCCGAATAATTGCGATTTCGCCAATTTGGTCAGGGCGAGCGCGGCGGGCAGTCCGATCGCGATGCCGATCGCAGCCAGCACCAGCACGTCCTTCATGACGAGCCAAACCACGTCGCCTCGCGCCGCGCCCAGGGCCATCCTGACGCCGATCTCGCGCGTGCGCTGCGCCACCACGTAAGCCATCACGCCGTACACGCCGATCGCGGCCAGCAGCGTCGCGAGAATTCCGAAACCGGCCGAGAGCGCCGCCACCAGACGCTCGGCGATCAGCGACTCCTGTTGCTGCTTTTCGAGCGTCTCCATACCGGAGACCGGCAGATTGGGATCCAGATTGTTCACCACCCTGCGAATCGAAGAAAACGCCTGCTCCGGTGGACGGGTAGTGCGCACGTAGCCCATCATCCCCAGCACGAAATTCACCTGGCGATAGGGCTGATACACCTCGATGGGAACTTCTTCGCGCATGCTTTCATACTTGGTGTCGCGCGCGATGCCGACGATCTCGATATCCAGTTTGGTCCCAGGATCGCCACCCATGCCGATGTGCCGGCCCAGTGCATTGCCGTCCTTGAAAAATTTCTGGGCGAATTTTTCGTTCACGATGCAGACCTGCTGCGCGCCGCGGGCATCGGTCATGAAAATCGCGGCCCGCCAAATCGGAACGCGCATGGTCTTGAAATAATCCGGCGAAAACGAACTCAAATGCGGATCGGGCGTGTTGGTCGGGGTATTGGCGAAGCCTTCCACGGCCACGCTGTTGTCCCATTCGTCGCCGGAAAGAACAGGTACAATCGCCAGGGCCGACGATTCCACGCCGGGAATCGCATCGAGATTCTCATGAAGCTGGCGGTAAAAATCGAGGCTGCGCTCGGGTTTGTAGCCGCTCTTGGTGGGTCGATCTGGAATTCCAGCAGGTTGCCGACTTGAAAACCGGATCGGATCCTTCAGATTGCTCAGGCTTCGAATGAACAAACCGGCGCCGATCAGCGACAGCAGCGACAGCGTCACTTGCGCCACCACCAGCGTCTTACGGGTTCCCACGGTGTTCCGCCGGCGATGGAAACAACCTGGTCCTTCAACGTTCCGGCCAGCTGCGGGCGCGTCGATTGCAGGGCGGGCACGAGCCCGAAAATAGCGCCGGTCAGCAGCGAGATACCGAGGGTGAATAGCGGATGCGGGCATCGGGCGTGGTGGAAATTGTGATTGGCGAGTCGCTCGCGGGCGGGAAGCCGATCAGGGCCTGATCGATCAAAGAGCCAGCACCAAGCCGGCCATGCCGCCCGCCAATGCGAGGGTAAGGCTCTCGACCGAAAGATCGGGGGCATTCGCCGGCGGTCGCGCCCGAGCCAGCCGCACGGCGATCTCTTTTTGCCGCGCAATGCGCGGCAAAAAGAGATCGCCGTGCGGCTGGCTCTGGGCGCGAGCCGCCGGCGCATTGTCTCGCAACTGTTGGTCGAGAGCCTTACCCTCGCATTGGCGGGCGGCATGGCCGGCTTGGTGCTGGCTCTTTGGATCGATCAGGCCCTGATCGGCTTCCTGCCCGCGAGCGACTCGCCAATCACAATTTCCACCACGCCCGATGCCCGCATCCTGCTATTCACCCTCGGTATCTCGCTGCTGACCGGCGCTATTTTCGGGCTCGTGCCCGCCCTGCAATCGACGCGCCCGCAGCTGGCCGGAACGTTGAAGGACCAGGTCGGTTCCATCGCCGGCGGAACAGCCGTGGGAATCCGTAAGACGCTGGTGGTGGCGCAAGTGACGCTGTCGCTGCTGTTGCTGATCGGCGCCGGTTTGTTCATTCGAAGCCTGAGCAATCTGAAGGATCTCGATCCGGGTTTTCAAGTCGGCAACCTGCTGGAATTCCAGATCGATCCCACCAAGAGCGGCTACAAACCCGAGCGCAGCCTCGATTTTTACCGCCAGCTTCATGAGAATCTCGATGCGATTCCCGGCGTGGAATCGTCGGCCCTGGCGATTGTACCTGTTCTTTCCGGCGACGAATGGACAACAGCGTGGCCGTCGAAGGCTTCGCCAATACCCCGACCAACACGCCCGATCCGCATATGCAGTTCGTTTCGCCGGATTATTTCAAGACCATGCGCGTTCCGATTCTGGCGGGCCGCGATTTTCGCATGACCGATGCCCGCGGCGCGCAGCAGGTCTGCATCGTGAACGAAAAATTCGCCCAGAAATTTTTCAAGGACGGCAATGCACTGGGCCGGCACATCGGCATGGGTGGCGATCCTGGGACCAAACTGGATATCGAGATCGTCGGCATCGCGCGCGACACCAAGTATGAAAGCATGCGCGAAGAAGTTCCCATCGAGGTGTATCAGCCCTATCGCCAGGTGAATTTCGTGCTGGGGATGATGGGCTACGTGCGCACTACCCGTCCACCGGAGCAGGCGTTTTCTTCGATTCGCAGGGTGGTGAACAATCTGGATCCCAATCTGCCGGTCTCCGGTATGGAGACGCTCGAAAAGCAGCAACAGGAGTCGCTGATCGCCGAGCGTCTGGTGGCGGCGCTCTCGGCCGGTTTCGGAATTCTCGCGACGCTGCTGGCCGCGATCGGCGTGTACGGCGTGATGGCTTACGTGGTGGCGCAGCGCACGCGCGAGATCGGCGTCAGGATGGCCCTGGGCGCGGCGCGAGGCGACGTGGTTTGGCTCGTCATGAAGGACGTGCTGGTGCTGGCTGCGATCGGCATCGCGATCGGACTGCCCGCGGCGCTGGCCCTGACCAAGTTGGCGAAGGCGCAATTGTTCGGCATCCAACCTAACGACGCACTCACTATCGCGCTGGCCACCGTTGCGATCGCGCTGGTTGCGGCGCTCTCGGGCTACGTTCCCGCGCGGCGGGCCACGCTGGTCGATCCTGTGCGCGCGCTTCGCTGGGAGTAACATAAAAGTGTTCGTCGCCCTTCCCCATGCGAGTGCTGATTTCCGGCGCGGGTATTGCAGGACCTACGCTCGCCTATTGGCTGGCTCACTACGGCTTTCAACCCACTATTGTTGAGCGCGCGCCGAGGCTCGGACCGGCGGCTACGTCATCGACTTCTGGGGCGCGGGCTTCGACATCGCCGAGCGAATGGAGCTGTTGCCGGAGATCGGCCGCAAAGGCTACGCCATCCAGGAGGTAAGGGTCGTCGATTCCTTGGGGAAGAAAGTGGCAGGCTTTCCGACCGGCGGGATTTCTGAAGTCCTGGGAGGCCGCTTTCTCAGCCTCCCTCGGGGCGACCTGGCGGCAACCATCTTCTGCAAGATTGAAAGCACGGTGGAAACAATCTTTGACGATAGTGTGGCTCGGATCGATCAGGACGACCAGCGCGTGCGCGTTCTGGGTTCGAGCGCGGAGCGGGA
>CAVXJU010000044.1:0-33224 GCA_963761935.1 Terriglobia bacterium
GGAAGCTTTGTCAAACCAGGTACTCAGCGATGAAGCGCTCGACATGATATTCCGCGAAGCGCGCACCCACATAAGCTGGCTGGATAAACCGGTCAGCGACCATCACTCTGCGCCAGCTCTACGACCTGATGAAATGGGGACCCACCAGCGCCAACTGCTCGCCGGCGCGCATCCTGTTTTTACGCACTCGCGAGGCGAAGGAACGCCTGCGGCCGTTCCTGAGCCCGAACAACGTCGACAAGACTATGGCCGCGCCCGTGACGGCGATCATCGGTTACGATCTGAAATTCTACGAGCACCTGCCCAGGCTTTTTCCCAACAATCCCGCGGCGCGCGGCTGGTTCGCCGATTCGCCCGCGTTGGCCGAGACCACGGCCTTCCGCAATGGCAGCCTGCAGGGCGGTTATTTCATCCTGGCCGCGCGCGCCGTGGGTCTTGGATTGCGGCCCGATGTCGGGATTCGACAACGCCAAAGTGGATGCGGAGTTTTTTCCGTCCACGGAGAAATCCAATTTCTTGTGCAACCTCGGCTACGGCGACCACTCCAAACTGTTCCCGCGCAATCCGAGGCTACGAATTTGACGAGGCCTGCAAACTGCTCTGATCGACGGGTAACGTTCGCTTCCGCGCCGGCCTACCGCCGGGACCTATCGGAATACGATATATTGACAAACGCGAGCACGCATCTGCGGCGCCGTCGACGACCGGCCTAAGCGGTCTCGGCTCCGGCAGCGCATTGAGAGCAGCTTCGCCTAAAGGAGGACTTGGCATTGGGACCCTCTCAGAAGCGCGATCTGCTGGTTTCGAAAGCCTGGCTGCAGGCCATTGCGGTGGTGATGCTGTTCGGATTTTTCGTGCTGGGGCTGCTGGCGTATGAGACCTACACCGGCGAGGCGCCGCTTCCGGCCCGAGTGGTGGGGCCAGGCGGAGCGCTCCTTTTCACGCGAGACGACATCCTCAGCGGACAGCAAGTTTTTCTTCGCAACGGTCTGATGGAGTATGGTTCCGTGTTTGGACACGGCGCCTACCTCGGTCCGGACTTCACGGCCGACTACCTACGGCGGGCGGCGCTCTTGGTGTTGGATGCGCATGGCGGCGCGAAATCCGATAGCGCGAATCGCCTCACCGTGGACGAGTTTAAGACCAATCGCTACGATGCGCGCAGCGACACGCTGACATTCAGCGCGGCCGCAGACGTCGGCTTTCAGCCAACTCGAGAATTATTACCACTCCTTTTTCGATGATCCATCGACGCGCAACGGGCTCCGTCCGCACGCCATCAGCGCGGTCGAAGACACCAATCAACTGACCGCCTTCTTCGCCTGGTCAGCCTGGGCGGGAGCGGCGCTGCGGCCCGGCAAGGATTACTCCTACACCAATAATTGGCCGCCGGAACCGTTGGTGGGAAACCACGTCACGGCCGAGACGGTGCTTTGGAGCGTGCTCTCTTTGATCGCGCTGCTGGGTGGTATTGGGCTGCTATTCGCGGCCTTCGGGCGTTGGAACTTTCTCGGTTGGCACGGGCGCGAGCAAAAGACTCTAACCTTTCGCGAGCCTGGAACCGTCCCACTGACTCCGGCCCAACGCGTTTGCGCTTGGTATTTCCTGGTTATGGCGCTGCTGTTTCTGCTTCAGACCCTGGTGGGCGCGGCTTCGCAGCACTATCGCGCGGAGATCTCGAATTTCTTCGGAGTCGATCTGGCGCAGATTCTGCCCTACAACCTGGCGCGCACCTGGCATGTGCAATTGGCGATCTTCTGGGTGGCCACCTCGTTTCTGGCCGCCGGAATCTTCATTGCGCCCATGATCGGCGGGCGCGAACCGAAATCGCAGAAATGGATGGCGGGCAGTCTGTTGGCGGCGCTGGCCGTGGTTGTGTTCGGCAGCCTGGGCGGCGAATATGCGGGAATCTACGGCTGGATTCGCCGCGGCTGGAGCTGGTTTGGCGATCAGGGCTTTGAATATTTGGACCTGGGACGTTTTTGGCAAATCCTGCTTACCTTAGGCCTGTGTTTCTGGGTTCTCATGCTCTATCTGACTCTGCGCGGCCGCCTGCAAGTGGAACACAAAGGCAACATGCCTTGGCTGTTCTTGTTCTCCGCCCTGGCGATTCCCGCCTTCTACGCCGTGGGACTGCTGGCGCAGCCCGACAGCCAGTTCACGACCACGGATTTCTGGCGCTTCTGGGTTGTTCATCTCTGGGTGGAGGATTTTCTGGAGTTGTTCACCACCATCATGGTGGCCTGCATCTTCGTGCTGCTGGGAGTGGTGGCGGAACGCGTCGCGCTGACCGTGATCTACCTGGACATCCTGCTCTATTCGGCCGGCGGCGTGATCGGCACCATGCACCACGTTTACTTTTCCGGAACGCCGGCGCAGCACATGGCGCTGGGCGCGTTCTTCTCGGCCGCCGAGGTGATCCCGCTGACTTTTCTGACGGTGGAAGCCTGGAGCTTCCTGCAGCTCGGCGCGCAACAGCAGGCCAAATCGCGCAAACCTTTCCCGCATTACTGGGCGGTGATGTTCCTGGTTGCGGTAGGCTTTTGGAATTTTCTGGGCGCGGGAGTCTTCGGCTTCCTGATCAATCTTCCGGTGGTGTCGTATTACGAGATCGGCACCGCGCTCACGGCCAACCATGGACATGCCGCCATGATGGGTGTTTACGGAATGCTGGCGGTGGGCCTGGCGCTGTTTTGCATCCGCTATATGATCCCGGAGGAACTGTGGTCCGATCGCGCCGCCAAGATCAGCTTCTGGTCGCTCAACATCGGCCTGGCCTGGATGGTTTTCGCCACGCTGTTTCCGCTGGGGTTGCTGCAGCTTTATGAATCGGTGAACACCGGCTATTTCGAAGCCCGTACCGCGAAATATCTCACCAGCGACGTGAATGCTTTTATCGAGTGGCTGCGTCTGCCCGGGGACGTCTTGTTCATTGTGGGCGGAACGCTTCCGGTGCTCTACCTGTGCTGGTTGGGAGTACGTCATGCCGGCCGACGGGCCGTAGCGGAACAGCCCGAGACGGTGCTGTTCGCCGAGGTCAGCGGTTCTTAAATGCCGCTCGGTTTCCATGCCGAGCCTGTGCTGGCGATAGCGTACGCGCTGCTGCTGCTGGGCATCGCGGCGTTTCTGGAATGGATGGGCAGGCACACCGAACAGCGTGCGCATCGCTATCATACCGCCGGTTTCCGCTTTCACAAGCAGGCCGATCATTGGGAGTGCCCGACTGGCGAGCGTCTGGGAAGGGCCGAGACGGATCATCAACTGCGCGTGGTTCGATACCGCGCGCCGGCCCACACCTGCAACCGGTGCGCGCTCAAGACGCAATGCACGGATTCCGACCACGGGCGCGAGATTGAAGTTTCAATCGACCCCTGGTTGAGTTCGGCCATGGGCCATTTCCATCGCGGTTTGTCACTGGTGCTGGTGATCCTGGCCGGATTAATCGCCGGCGTGGAATTGATCCGTCATGACCACGGGACGGAACGCTGGGTGTTGTCGGCGGTTCTATTTATGGTTGCGCTGCTGGCTGTGCAACGCGTGCGCGATCTGCGGCACACAGGCTGAGCGAGCTTACTCGTACATGCCCGGATACGACTTACGCATCTCGGCCGCGAGCTCGCGCGCCGTTTCGATCTGCACCAACTCGCCTTTTCCGATGCCGGGACACCAGGCCGCGGCCTTGCGCCACTCGCGCTTGTCATCGGTAAGTTCGGGCCAGAAAGGAAAGATGCGGCACTGGGTGGGCTTCACGGCATGAATGGAGCAGCCGTCGTCGCGCAAGAAATGACACTGCGAATGGCGGGGCATGCGCAATCGCAACAAGTGCTTGGTCCGATAGACGTAGCGGCGCTCGAATTCGGCCGGCGTTAGTTTCAGAAATTGCGCGATGCGGACTAAGTCGGCCGGCGTAATGTAGACGAAGCCTTTCTGGCGGCAGCAATTGGTACAGCCGGGTTGGCATTCAAAACGCAGCGCGGTCATTTATGATTCCGCCTCGGCGTCGTCCGATTCGAGCGCATCCAGCACGTCCGGCTGCTGGGCATAGCGCTTCAGCACCCGGATGGACGCTCCGGCCGAAAATCCAGCGTAGCGCAGCCTACGGAATGCCGCAGCCAGGTTCTTGTCCTCCTTCAGGAAGGTGCTTAACTGCTTACCGCGATACTTACGCTTGAGAAACGCCTCGATCAGATCGGGTTCGTTAGTATCCTTATAAGTCCGCTCCGCAACCTGCTCAGCCGTATTTCCCGCCACGCGGCGCTGGCGTAAGTCACGCAAGACTCGCATCTTGCCGACGCCTTCGTTTTCCAGGCGCGCCGAGGCGTAATTCTCGGCGAAGCGCTTGTCATCCAGATAACCAACCTCTTTGAGTTTCTTCAGGACGGCCTCCACGTCATCGGCCCGCTCGGCTCGACGGCGCAGCTTCTCCCTCAGTTCGCCGGTGGAATGCGCGCGGCCACCCAGGGCCCGAAGCGCCAAATTTAATAGCTGGTCGAAAGGAAGCAGTTTAGCCTTGCGCTGCGTCATTCAAGTAGGACACTATCAGATTCGGGGCTGCTATTGTAAAGGTAGCTACCGGCTCGACTAAGATTAAGGACCATCACTATGGACGACGACAACAAATTCTCGTTTTTCTTTCTAGGGCTTGGACTGGGAGTAGCGGTTGGATTGCTGTTCGCTCCCAAGACCGGCACCGAGACGCGCGAACTGATCCGGTCGAAAGCGGACGAGGGTAAAGAATACCTCAAACGCCGCACGGTGGATCTCAAGGATTCGGCCAACGACGCTATAGAGAAGGGCCGCAGCGCCGTATCCAAGCAGCGCGACAATCTGTCCGCCGCGGTAGAAGCGGGCAAACAAGCTTATCGCGACGCGGTGCGCACGCCCTCCGGCGACGCCTCCGAAAGCATATAAGCAAAGGCGGATAGCCTCATGGACTCCAACGGACTGCTTTACGTGATGACGGCGTTCGTCATCATCGCCGCAATCGCGCTGTGCATCCAGGCCGGCATGTTAGCGGCGATGTACAGAACCACTAAGTCTATGCAGACCCAGATCCAGCCGCTGCTGCCCAAGGTGGAATCGCTCGTGGATACGACTAAGACCGCTGTAGAGCAAAGCCGCAAGCAGATTACCGAGGTCACCAAACAGGCCAACGAGATTCTGGAATCCACCAAGCGGCAGCTTGCGATGGTGGAAGATGTTGTGTCGGACGCCAGCATTCGAGCTAAGGTGCAGTTGGAGCGCGTGGAACTGGTGTTGGACGACACGCTGAACCGCGCGCATGAGACGGTGGCCACGGTGCACGAAGGCATCATGCGCCCGCTGCGCGAGGTCAACGGAATCGCCGCTGGAATCAAGACCGCGCTGGCTTATCTGGCGCGCGGCAATCGTCCCAGCCCGGATCAGGCCACTAGCGACGAAGAAATGTTCATCTGATTCGCGCTGCGATCCGACGCGCTATTGAGATGGGGTAGTGGCGCTGGGCGTGGTTGGCGAAGGACTGGTTGGAGTTGTCGTTGGCGAAGGCGACCCCGGCTGATGTGGTTCTGTTGCTGTTGGTTCTGTTGTTGTTGCTGCTGTAAGAGCTGGTTCTGCATCACCGCTCCGGCGCCGATGGCCGTCTTGTCGTTCTTGATGTCGTAAATGAACTCCCACTCTTTGTACTTCTTGTGATCGCCGATCACATGGATGCCCTCTCCTGGCGCCGACCCTCCAACGCCCGCGATCCCCGTCATTCCGCCGGTTACTGCGTTCGTATTTCCTATCGATGACGGAGGCTGCCGCGGAGTGGTGAGAAGCTGCTGAATTAAATTGGCGGCCTGGTTTGGAGCGCCGGGCGTTCCCGGATTCTGAACTCCCGGTACACCCGGGATTGCTGGAACAGGAGACCCGGCTTGGCCGGCGAACGGCTGCTGTCCCGGTATCCCCGGCGCGGCGCCTGAAAGGCCTGGATAACCTCCCGGCTGAGGAGGATTCTGCGATTGTTGGCCCGGATATACGGGCTGCACCTGGGAAGGATCTTGCGGCAGCGGCTGACTGGGATATTGCGCCGGCTGCCCGGGTACTTGCGGTTGTCCCGGATAAACGGGAACTCCCGATTGTCCTGGATAAACTGGAACGCCCGGTTGCCCTGGAACCTGCGGTTGTCCAGGATATTGGGGTGTTCCCGGCTGGCCGGGTTGACCGGGATAAACGGGTTGTCCGGGATAGCCCGGCTGACCGGGTTGCTGGGGATACTGCGATGGGTCCGGCGGCTGCGTTTGATTCGGATCAACCGGCTGCTCCTGCCCGCCGCCAATCACGCGATCGCTTGGCCGGCGCGCCGCCATATTCAGTCCGGGATTAATCGGCTGGCCGGTCTGCGGATCGATCTGCGGCGTCCCCGGCGGTTGATTCGGCGTCGGCGCTAAGGCCGGCGCCTGGCCGAAGGTGTTGGCGAAAGCGCTGGTGCTGGACGCGCTGGTGCCCGACGTGCCACTCAACGACGTGCCAGTGCCCGACGCGCCGGTGCCCATTCCTCCCGATGCGGATGTTCCATTCGGACCCTGCGCGGGATTGGGCTGCTTAATGGTCGAATCGGTGAGCATGCCTCCGGGGCCGACGTGCACCAGCCGCCAATCCTTGCCCGTCAACGGATCTTTGTAACGGTGGCGCAGGAAGCGGATGTTGCGCGTGGTCTCCAGGTCGTCGAGACTCTGCGGATAGCTTTGATACTTCCGGAAGAAGAGCTGAATGGCACGCTTATATTGATTGGCGCGATCGATGGCCATCTGTTCGCGTGCGCGTTGCCTTTCGAAAGCCACGCGGGGCATTTCGAAGTACAAGCTGATCGCGAGCACGGCGGCCATCACAAAAACCAACAGCAATGCGAAACCAGACTCTTCCCGGCGCTTCATCCGGCGACCTCCGTTACGAGCGGCAGGGTTTGCTGGTTGTTGCTCTTGAATTGCGTGTCTTCCACCGTGGCCGAATTGATTCCGATGCGGATGATCTTGTAGCGCTTCTTGATCGTCTCGCCTTCGGTGGCGATGACGATATCCTCGCCATCCAGGAAAAACGCGCGTTTATCGGCGCCGCTCTTGGTTTGGTTGACGAACCCGTAGAATTTGAGCGGAATGGGCGGGGCCTTGGGATCGGGCGGCGGTCCGGGCGGAGGCGGGGGCTGCTTGGGCCCCATGAATACTTCCTTGAGCTTGATGTGAGCCGGGTCCTTCAAGGCCGCGATCTCGACCGGCGGCGCGGCGGAAATCTCGAATAGCGACCGCGTTCCTCCTTCCAGTGGAACCTGGCGCAATCGAGCCAGCTCGTTCAAGTGCAAGGTTGGATCGACGCCCGAGGGGTCCACGCTCTTGGGGATGGAGGGCCGAAACTCCCGAGGCGCGCTGCTCGATGCGCCGTCCTCACTGCGTAATCGGCCGGCGGAACGCGCGGCCAGCCGCTTTGTCGCCGGCACCGGAGAGGATGTGGCCGTGTTGCTGGGAGTCCCGGTAACCGGACCGCTCGACTCGCGATTGGAAAAATAAAAATAGCCGGCCGCCAGCAGCAGGACGCCAACCAGCACCAGTTTCTTCTTTTCCGCCCCGACTTTTGACGGCATCCAATTCATTGCGTCGCGGCGTCCTCCGTAACGAAGGTGTCCAGCTTCAGCATGACATTCAATTTCGCCCCACCCTGCTGCGGCGACGCATTCAGGCTCTCCACCACCAGCAGCCGGTCGGATTTGTCGAGCAGGTTCACGAAATGAATCAAGTCCTGATAAGTAGTTTCGAAATTGGCCGAGACCTGCATCATGACCAGCGTATCGCTGCCATCCACCGGTTCGATGGAGAAGGCGCTTTCCTTGGGCGTGACCTTGGCCTGACTAGCCAGATCGTTGAGATCCGCCATGATCATGGAATAGGCGCTGCGCCGCGGCAGAAAATAATGGCCGATGAACTGATCGCCTTCGCTGCGGCCGGTTTCGATCTTGCTCGTCAGCCCACGAGTGCGGTTGAGAGTCCCTTGCTTTTGGCGGATGGCGGTGCGCATATCGGCCGCCTGCTGGCGCAGATCGTCAGGCGAGCCGCCCAGGGGCCGTATCACGAAATAAGCCGCTACCAGATTGGCTGCCAGCAGCAGTCCGACCATCAGCCGGAGCACGGCGCGCGGGTTGTTGGGAGGCCAGATCTTAAAGCTTTTGGGCATATCTCACACTGACGTGAAAGCGGAAGAAGGGATCGGTTTGAGAAGGCGGCGCCGAATTGATCACCGAGGTGGGCCCGAATTGCGGCGAAGCCTCCAGGCGCTTCAACAACTCCAGCACCGGAGGCACTTCTTTGGCCCCCACGAACATATCCAGCAGCACTTCGTTTTGCGAGTCTACCTCGGGCAAACGCACCGAGACCAGCCGCACGTTATAAGGCATCACCTTTTCAAGGTCGGCGAAAATCTTGGTCCAACTGATGGCCTTGCGCTCGATCAGCTCATTCAAGAATACGCTGCGCTCCAGGACCACCGCGTTTTCCGGCCGGCGCAGCGTAGCGTTCAACTTGGCTTGTTCGGCGTCGACGGTGCGCATCTGGGCGTTCAGGCGAGCGATAGTGACCAGCGTGTCGGCGGCTTGATTCCGCTCGGATACGATGCGCGTGACTTGGAAAACGAGCAGCAGCACCGCCGCGACAGCGACGGCGCTCAAGCCAACCAGCGTGGGACGATCCCGCCGGAACGGCTCGCTGGCTAGATTGATGGGTACGCGAATGGCCATGTTATCCCGCTACCGATTCCAAATATCCCAGCAGCCCGGCGTTGTTCGAGCCCGGAACGCCGAACCGCGATTTGAGCGGCTGGACGGCTGAATTCCACTCCGCCTGCCAGCGCGGCGCCAAAGCGGGATGCTGCTCGAAGCCGCACAGCCAGATCCTCTTCAGCGAAGATTTCAATTCATCCTCGATGTAGGCTACGGTGGGATGCAGCACCGACTCGATTTCTTCGGGCAGGTCGCTGTCCATCTCGACGCAGCGGGCCAGTTTAATGGCGCTGGACTGCAATACCAGCAGCGACAGAACGTGCCCGCTCAGCTTTACCAGCATGCTGACCTCGTCCGGATCGACCAGATTCAAAGATGCCAGCGAAGAAGTGGTGATGTAGCCCGGATGGAAACCCAGACCGCGGAAGGGCGCTTCGTAGCGCGCCACGATTTCGGCCGCTATGATGGCGACCAAGACTTCCAACTTGGTTTCGCCCGGCTCGCGCCGGTGGGACTGGATGGCGTAGCTGACCACCGCTGAATCGACATCGAACGGCACGCTTTTTTTCATCCGGAAGCGGAGCAGCGCCAACCGTTCTTCATGCGAATCCGGGAAAGCGTCGAAATCGAGCACCGCGACGCGCGCGCAATAATCGGGCAGAATCAATGCGGCGCGCCGCTTTCCATTGGGTGGGATGGAAGCGCGGATGCGCTCTTGCACCAGACCGGGTTGCTGAATATTATCGTGCACCGGCGACACCAGCAGAGTGCCCGTGTCGAAAGGGGTAAAGCCGGCTTCTTCCGGCTCGGCGACGGCGGCGAACGCCAGCCCCTTTTCCGACAGCTCGAAGATGTGCGTCGGCGGCGGATCCTGAAATAGATTGGCAAACGAGCTCATGGCGCCGGCGTCATCCTTCGATGAACGTCACCTTATTAATCTCTTTCAGCGTGGTGATTCCCTTGCGCACTTTTTCGAGTGCCGATTCGCGCAGGAAGGTCATGCCCTCGTCGCGCGCCAGGCGTTTGATCTCGATGGCCGGGCGCTTGTCCAAAATCATCTGGCGGATGCGCTCGCTCAAATCCAGCAGCTCATGGATCGCGGTTCGCCCGCGGAAGCCGGTGCCGCCGCATTCGAAACAGCCTGGACCTTCGAAGAACGGAACATCGCGCCATTCCTCCGGATTCAGCCCGCTCTCGAACAAGTACGAGTCGGGATACTTGGTCGGGGCCTTGCAATAATTGCAGATCACGCGCACCAGCCGCTGCGCCAGAATGCAATTCAGGGCGGACACGAAATTGTACGGCTCGACGCCCATGTTCAGGAATCGGCCGAGCACGTCCAGCACGTTGTTGGCGTGCACGGTGGTGAACACCAGGTGGCCGGTGAGCGCGGCGTTGATGGCGATTTGCGCGGTCTCCTGATCGCGGATTTCGCCCACCATGATCTTGTCGGGGTCGTGACGCAGGATGGAACGCAAACCGCGCGCGAAGGTCAGGCCCTTTTTTTCGTTGACCGGAATTTGCGTGATGCCTTTGATCTGATATTCGACCGGGTCCTCGACGGTGATGATCTTATCTTCGTCGTTCTTGATCTCGCTGACCGCGGCGTATAGCGTGGTGGTTTTACCGGACCCGGTGGGGCCGGTGACCAGCACCATGCCGTAGGGTTCCTTGATGTAGCGGCGGAACTTCATCAGGTCGATATCGGAAAAACCCACCACTTCGAGCGAGAGCTTGGCGAACTTCTCGCTCATCGATTCCTTGTCGAGCACGCGCAGCACAGCGTCCTCGCCGTGAATCGTCGGCATGATGGAAACGCGGAAATCGATGAGACGCTTTTTGTAGCGCACGCGGAAGCGGCCGTCCTGCGGAACGCGCCGCTCGGCGATATCCAGCTCCGACATCACCTTGATGCGCGAAATAATCGTCGAATGCCAATCCTTGGATATGGGCGGCATGGCGTAATGCAGCACACCGTCAATGCGGTACTTGATAGCCACTTCCTGGTCGCGCGTCTCGATGTGAATGTCGCTGGCGCGCCGCTCCAGCGCGTTAAAGATGGTCGTGTCCACCAGCTTGATCACCGGCGCGATGTCGTTGTCGGCGCGTCAGCTTGTCGATGGACAGCGTTTCTTCCGGGTTCTCTTCCTCGCCGACGACGTCCAGGGTGAAGCCTTCGGTCACTTCTTCCAGCACGCGCTGCGATTGCTCGGTTTTCTTGAGCAGGTCGGAGATTTGCGACAGCGTGGCTACTTTGACGCGCAGCTTCTTCTGCAGCAGGACCGAAAGCTCGTCGATCACGGTCGGATTGCGTGGATCGGCCAGCGCGATGTCCAGCGTGCCGGCCTTCAGCCTGCATGCGGCACGAAGTTGTAGCGGAACATCAGGTCCACCGGCATCGAATTGAACAGGTCGTGATCGATGCGGGCTTCTTCAGGTCGACGAACTCGCAGCGATAGCGCGCCGCCAAAGCCTTGGACTGCGCGACTTCGTCCAGGGGCTCGGCCAGGCGGGGATGTTCGATAGTCGCCATTGAAAAAGTCTCCTTATCGCAAGCGTGTCCGCCAGCGAGAAAATCGGCAGATACAGCGCTACCAGCACGAAGCGACGAAGCAGCCCATGAAGATCATGATGGCCGGCTCGATCAGCGACAGCGCCGCGGTCATGCGCGTGTTGACATCGTCTTCGTAAAATTCCGCCACGCTGGTCAGCATCTGCGGCAGCGCTCCGGTGGATTCGCCCACCTCGATCATGTCGATGGCGAGCGGCGGAAAGATGCTTGGCCTGAGCCAGCGCCGAGGACAGCGATTGGCCTTCCTTCACCATCTGGCCGCGCTTGCGCCAGGTCTTCTTGCAGCAGGCGCGTGCCGAGCGAATCGCGGCTGGTCTCCATGCGCCTGCAGCAGCGGGATGCCGCCCACCAGCAGCGTGCTCATCACGCGCGAAAACTGCGCCACCTGATACTTGATCCAGATCTCGCCCAGCACCGGCGTCCGCAGCTTGCCAGCGGTCCACTATCATCTTGCGCCGCTTCGCGTCTTCGCCCAAAAACGGAACGCGACGATGCCGCCAGCGATCAATCCCACGAAGCCGAACAGGACGTAATTGCGCGCCGTGGTGCCCACCGCGATCAGGATCTCGCGTGGCGGCCGGCAGTTGCGCCGACATGCTGTGATACAGCGTCGGCGAAATTCGGCACCACGAACGTCACCAGAAACACCATCAGCGCAGATCACCAAGACGACTAGCAGGCGCCGGATACATCAGCGAAAGCATCAACTTCTTGCGAACCGCCAGCGCCAGCTTCTGATAGGTGATGTAGCGGTCCAGCACTTCGCCCAGCGCGCCGCTCTTTTCGCCCGCCATCACGGAGGTGACATAAATCGGCGGAAACACGCCCTGGCCGCCGAAGGCATCCGAGAGCAGCGCGCCGTTCTTCACCTCGTCGCGGACCGCTTTGATGTATGGCGCCAGTTTCGCGTCGGTCAGCCGCTCGGCCAGCAGGTCCAGCGCTTTCAGAATCGGCAGCCCGGCGCGGATCAGCGTGACGAACTGCTGGTTGAAGATCAGGAACTTCTCGAGATTGAGTTTCTTCTTGCCGCCGCCGACCGTGACGCCTGCGATGGCATGCCGCGGCTTGACGGAATAGATCAGGAAGCCTTGTTGCTGGAAGCGCTCGCGCAGTTCCTTTTCGGAAGCCGCTTCGGCCACCTGCTGGTGCACTTCGCCGCGCGGATCGGCATATTTGAGGACGAATTCGGCCATTAGTCGCCTCCTTCTGAAACCATCGTGGCCCCGGCCGGCATCTGGAACTTGAAAAGCGCGTCGTTCACCGGCGGATTCACCTTTTCGTCGGCGAACTGGAAGGTGAGAATGGAATTGTCCTGCCCGTCTACCACCAGGCGACGAATCTCGAAGTCCGGCGTTACCAGCATCTCGATCTTGTTATAGGGGAGCTGATCGGTTTTGGCGCTGGCGGCAATCACAAAGTTCGGGCCGTCCGGTTTGACGCTAAAGTCGCGAAACTCCTTGGCGAAATCCAGCTTGCCCAGCAAGAACGCGAGCGGCGCGCGCATATCCTCGCTGGCCTTGAGCTTGGTCTTCTCTACTTTGTGGGCATCCGGCGTATAGAGATAGACATCTTTGCCATCGGAGAGGAAAAGCTTGCCGGAAGGGGTGGTGTATTCCCAGCGCATGCGTCCGGGTTTACGCAGGGTAAGTTCGCCCGACTCGCTTTTGCGCGCCCGTCCCTGGACGCTATATGACTCATTAAACTGGACTTGCAAGGTCTTGGCGCGGTTGTAGCGCTGTTCGATTCCTTTGAGCAGATTGGTGAGGTCGATGTCGGCGGCCTGCAGGGGTAGCAGGGCGAGCGACACCCATAGCGCGATACGGGTCACATAATCTCTGACGTGACTTGCGCCTTAGCTGTGCAAGATAAGTTCTTTGGTTCGTTAGTGCTGCGGGCTCTGCGGCGGCGCTTGTAAGTCATTGATTTTGCGACGATAATGACTGAGTGGCGAAGGCGCTTCCGACTGAAGAGGCTCTGAAGGCGATTTTGGCCATCCGCGAGGCGCCCGAAAAGTACGACCCGAAGCGCGATCTTGCGCCATTCCTGCGCCACAAGAGCAATCACGTGGTGACGGCCGCGGCCAGCACGGCCGAGCGCTTGGAAACGGCCGGGTTGGCGCAAGATCTGGTGGATGCGTTCGTCGATCTGATGCAAAATCCGTCCAAGCGCGACCAGGGTTGCAAGGCGCTGCTGGCGATTGCCAAGGCCTTGGCGGCGATGGATCAGGCCGCGGCGCGCGTTTATTTCCTGGGAATCCGGCATGTCCAGATGGAAGCGAGTTCGGTCCGCCGGTGGACGCAGCCGCGGAACTGCGCGGGGTCTGCGCGCAAGGCTTGGCGCGCATGCTGCATCCCAGCGCGCTAGAAGAATGCGTGACGCTGTTGGCGGATCGCGAGCCGGCTGCCAGGGCGGGTGCGGTGCGGGCCATCGCCGATTCCGGTTCGTCCGAAGGCGTTCTGCTGCTGCGCTTGAAAGCCTTGCTGGGCGACCGCGATTCACAGGTCACCGCCGAGTGCTTCGCGGCCTTGTTGCGGCTGGCCCCGGCGCCCTCGCTCGATTTCGTGGCTGGATTTTTGCGCAGTGAATCGGACGAGATCGCCGAGGCGGCCGCATTCGCGCTGGGTGAGTCGCACTTGGCCGCCGCTTTTCCGCTGTTGCGCAAGGCTTGGGATGAAGGCGCGGTTTCCGAACGCCGGCGCACGTTGTTGCTCGCGATGGCGATGTTGCGGCTGGACGAGGCGGTTGAATTTTTGCTGGCCCGTGTGAACGAAGATAGCGAGCGAGCGGCGTCGGACGCGGTGGCGGCACTAGGGATGTACTCGCGGGACGAAGCCATCCGGGCGCGTGTGGAAGCATGCGTCGCCAAGCGTGGCAGCGCTACGCTGCGCACTGCGTTCGACCGCGAATTCCGCCGGGGCTAATGCGGCAGTTCATCGCCGGCGCGCGGTGGGACTCTACCCTTCCGCCGCTTCATGATTTTGTCGAAGGCCTTGAAGTCGGCCCGCGCTTTCCGTGTCGCGAAGAAACGCGCCGTTTCGAGCGCCGAGAGCTTTGAGTTATTCTTCATCGAGTAAAGCAAGCAGGCGCCTGCTGTCGAATGGCAGTTGCCGGCCGGCGCCCAACCACAACTCGTCGAGATCCTTGCGCACCAGATTGCCTTTTTGGAACACGTATGTGGTTCTTCCTTCAGGGTCCATCTGGACGATATGCTGCACGCCCAGCTTCTCGTATTCGCGAAATCGCTCCAGCGTCGCCTTCATACGGTCGTCCGGCGAGAGGATTTCGATCACAACCTGCGGAGCGTCCAGAACGACGCGATCCGTCTGTTGGAAGGGCCTGGCGATGACCAGGATATCCGGCACGCGATAGCGGGTCTCCTCGATCCGAGTCCTGCATTCCGGCCGCACCGCTAAATTAAGCGCCTTCTCAAACGCGGCCAGATGCACGATCAGGATTTTTTGTAGAGCCGAATGCTTCGGAGTTCCCACGTTCCGCGCCACCACCACGCCGTCTAAATATTCAAAGTTGCCGTCGGTCGCTAGGTATTCCTCAACGGAAACGAGCGGCGAATTGGGCGCGGCGGCCATCGTCTTCATTGTATGCGAGACTTCTGCCGCCAGCGCTGGGGCCGCGGCGGCAATCCAGATTTCGACGCATGGTACTGCGCAAGACGGCGCAGGGATCTCGCTATTACTTCGGTTCTACGCACGTAATGCCGCCAAGTCTTTACGAACGGGCATTCCAATTGCATAGTTGTAAAACGGGGAGGTGAACTCCATGCGCGCTTTCCTGATTGGTCCCAACCAAACACTCAATCGCGAATTGGCTGCGGTGCTGTCGAGCTTCCCGGATGTCCAGCTCATCCGGCAGATTGAAGCCTATCCGGACCCCGACGATCTGATGCGGATCATTCGTGCGCGGCGGCCCGAAGTCCTTTTTCTTTCGGTGGACGATTTTCCGCGCTTCGAAGTTCTGGTCGCGGCAATCGACGACACGCTGCCGGGCTTGCCGGTGATTAGCTTCGGCGCGGTTCGCGATCCACTGGACCTGATTCCCAAGCTGATGCATCTGGGCGTGCGCGAGTATCTCGCCGCTCCCATCGCCCAGGACCAACTGAGCCGGGCCATCGCCGCTACTACCGCACAGCTGAGCAAGCATCCGGCTCCCATGGTGCGTCTGGCGGATTTGAACGCCTTTCTCCCGGCCAAGCCCGGCGTCGGATCTTCTACCATCGCGATCAGCACCAGCTGCGCGCTGGCGCACGAGTTGAACATTCGTACGATTCTGCTGGATTGCGACTTGGCGGCGGGAGTAACGAAATTTCTGCTGAAACTGGGTGAAAGCTCCTCTTTGGTGAACGCCATGGAACACGCCGACAGTCTGGATGAGGACATGTGGTCGCAGATGGTCGGCAACTGGGATGGGCTGGACATTTTGCACGCGGGCGAACTGGATCCGCCCACGACACTGACGTCGGCCGGTTTAGATCAAGTGCTGGGTCTGGCGCGCGCACAATACGATACTATATGCGCCGATCTGGCCAGCAGCATGGATCCGTTTTCGGTGCAGATCATGCGCGAAGCGCGGCGCATCCTGCTGGTGACTACGCCTGAGCTGGTTCCCCTGCACATGGCCGCGGATCGATTAAGACATTTGGGTGAACTGGGGCTGGCCGATAAGGTCAGTCTGCTGCTCAACCGGAAGAATCCGATGCGCTGGGGGCTTCCCGACGGCGAAGTGGAGCGGCTGGTAGGCATCCGTATTTCGCACCGCTTTGCCAACGATTATCCGGTAGTTCAAAATGCGTTCCTGGAAGGGACGCCGGTTTCGTATCGCTCCAGTCTGGGCCAGAGCATCATGGAGCTCGCACGATCGCTCGCGCCGGAGGGGCCGCACCGGGACATCGCGCCCGCCGAACATCGGAAATTCCTGCAGTTCTTCCACGTACCGTCCTCTCGCGCCCACGACGTGGTGTGGCAGGGTTGATCACCCAAAAATCCGGGAGCGGCACTGAAGCAAGTTTATGCCGCTCCCGGCCATCCCGACGACACCGCATCCTCACTTGGTGGAGAGAGCGATGTCCATCTCGGATGGAACGCCGCGGCTGGCCAGTTCCTTCTCCCGGGCGCTCTTCGGGACGCCATAACCGTCCTGCTGGTAGGGAGTCCATATCTTCGAGAGAAAGTAGACGTCGCCGTAGCGAGTAAACTCCCACTTGCCATCCTTGCGCCCATCCAGGCGGTACAAACGGTCGGCCAGGAGCATGGCGCTGGCCTTATTGCCGTTTTCGCCATGGAGCAAGACCGCCCCGTTGCCCAGGTGAGAGATGGAATAACCTCCGGCGGGCATCAGTTGCTGCCCCAGCCAAAAGTCAAAAGGAACGTTGGCATGCGCATCCAGGGTCTGGGCCTGGACGCCCATCGAGAATGCTGCGGCAAGCAGTCCCACTGCTAAACAAAATCGTTTCATACTGATCTCCTTTTCGTTATCGCTTTGAATCAGGCTTCGAAGCCTCGCAGTGGTAAGCGCGTGCGGCTGAAAAAGTCCGCCTTGCAGGCCTGTGGAGAACGCGGGACGGTGCTTCGGACCGGTGTCGGACCGGGCTTAGCTCTTGATAGGATGTGATACGATACTTGCCACCGGCGGTAAGTCCATATGCCCGACCAAACCGCGGATATTACGGGATTACTGCATAAGTGGCGCGACGGGAGCCGCGAAGCAGAAAACGAACTATTCGCGTTAGTTTTACCTAATTTGCACCATCTGGCTCGCCACTTGATGCGGGGCGAGCGCAAGGGCCATACCTTGCAGCCCACCGAGCTAGTCAACCAGATCTATATCCGCATGGTCGGGGCCAAAGATCGAGATTGGCAGAGTCGGCAGCATTTTTACGCTATAGCTGCTAGAGCCATGCGACGATACCTGATCGATCATGCGCGCGCACGTCCGAACGCGGATTTCGTGGCGCTGGAGGGACTCGACCACCTGTTTCCCGCCAGCAGCGCCAAAGTTGACTTGGCCATCACAGTCGACCGGCTGTTGGACGAGCTGGCGGAAACTAAGCCGGAGTTGTGCACGCTGGTGGAAGTGAAGTATTTTCTGGGACTCACCGACGAAGAGGCCGCCGAGACGCTGGACCTCAAGCTTCGCACCATGCAACGCATGTGGCGCGACGCCAGGCAATGGCTGTTCGAGCACATGGAGTCGCCGAATGCCCAGCAAAGCGCAAGATGACGACCTGGTGATGAATCTGGTGGAGCTGGCGTTGGGCCGCCCCGCCGGCGAGCGCGCAGTGTATCTGGAAAGCGCTTGCTCCGGCGATCCTGAATTACTCACCCAGGTACGGCATTACGTCGAGTGGGAAGAGCGCATGGGTGGGTTTCTGCTGGATCCGCTTTATCCTCCCCCGGAGAATGAACATCCTTTCGAGCCGGGCGACTTGCTGTGCGATCGCTTCCGGATCGAGCGCGAGATAGCCCAAGGCGGCATGGGTATCGTCTATGAGGCGACGGATGAGAAGCTGAAGCGCCGCATCGCGCTGAAGTGCGGTAAGACCGGCTTCCACAAGCGTCTGCCTCCGGAAGTCCGCAACGCGACTACAATCAGCCACCCCAACGTCTGCAAGATTTTTGAAATCCACACTGCCTCCACGTCACGGGGCGAGATGGATTTTCTGACCATGGAGTTTTTGGAGGGCGAGACGCTGGCCGATCGGCTGCACCGCGGGCCGATGCCGGCGGCGGAGGCGCGCGACATCGCATTCCAGCTCTGCGCGGGGCTCTCGGAGGCGCATCGCAACCATGTAATACATGGCGACCTCAAGAGCAGCAACGTTATTTTGACGACCGGGCCGGAAGGAAGCACGCGCGCCGTGATCACGGATTTCGGCTTGGCCCGCCAGCCGGAGGCCGGTCAGCAAACGGCGCAATCACGGGAACGCTGCGGCACTCCGGATTACATGGCTCCAGAATTGTGGAAGGGCCAAGCGTTGTCGACCGCTTCAGACGTCTACGCGTTGGGCGTCATTCTTTGCGAGCTGGCTTCGGGACAACGGCCCTATCCGGCCGAGGCATCCTGGGAGGACCGGCTAACCGCAAAGCCACCGGCCGTCGATCCAAAGTGGGACCGCATTCTCGCAAAGTGCCTCGATCCCGATCCGCTCAAACGGTATCAAGACGCGCAAGAGGTCGCCCAAGCGCTGGAGCCGAAGCGATCCTGGCGTTGGTTCGTTGCGGCCGCTGCCCTGCTCGCGATCATCACCTGGGCGGTGACATATCAAGGAACGACGGGTCCAAAGGAATCGTGGCGCTTGGCGATGCTGCCGGTGGTTTCCGGCGCGGAGCTCACTCCGCTGGCTGCCCAGGTGTCCGAAGAAACGGACGGACAGCTCAGGCGTTTGTCCGGCGGCAAGGTTGCCAGGCTCACCATCATTCCTCTAAAGAAGATCCTCGGCCGGCATACCGCGACGGTCGAGAGTGCCCATTCAATATTCGGAGCTACGCATGTGCTTCGCCTGACATTGGAGGCCGAAGGCCAGAACGTTCTGCTGCACGCTACGCTGGCGGATACTCGTGGTGGACCGAACAAGGATTGGAAGGCCGAGTACACTCGCGGCCAGATGCGTTACGCGCCCGTGGCTCTGGCGGGTTTTGTCACGGGGACGCTTGACTTGCCTCCGCTGGAGCCGAGCGTAGTGGTGAACGCGGCCGCAAAACAGGACTATCTGACGGGTATTAATTTCGTACGCCGCGACAGTGGGGTCGATTCCGCTCTCGCGTCATTGGAGCGAGCCGTCGCCGCCGATGACGATTCACCCCTCACCTACGCAGGACTGGCCGAGGCGCAGTGGTTCAAGTATTACCTCATTCGAGATCAAGTCTGGCTGGAGCGCGCCACCGATTCCGCGCGGCAGGCTGAATTGCGCAACCCCGATTTGCCCCAGGTACACCGCATTGATGGAGTCTTGCTGGAGAATTCGGGTCTGTACGAACTAGCGGAGGCGGAATTCCGTCGAGCCATTGAACTGGCTCCCACAGACAGCGACGGCTACCGGCGTCTGGGCCAGGTCTTCGAGCGCAATAATCGCGTTGACGATGCGCTAGCCTCGTATCGCAAAGCAATCGAAGCAGACCCCGCTTACTATCGCAATTACCAAGCCCTCGGCGCGTTCTATTTCCAACATGGCAAATACAGCGAGGCGGCCAAAGAATTTGAGAAAACGGTTACCTTAGCTCCGAACGAATCGTCCGCACACTACGCGCTTGCCACCGCCTACTTCAACACGGGACGATTTCCGGAGGCTGAACGCGAGTTGCGTTCCTCCCTCGCACTTCAGGAGACTGCGAATGCATTGAGTGGTCTAGGTGTACTGTTGACGGATGAGCATAGGCCACAAGAGGCCATACAATATTTATCGCGCGCACTGGCCCACTTCCCCGAGCAATGCCTGTGGTGGATGAATCTCGGAAGCGCTTACCACTTGGCCAACCGGGACGCCGATGCTCAGCGCGCCTTCCGTCGCGGCATGGAATTGTCCGAGAAAGAGATCACCGAAAACCCGCGGGACGGACTGATGCGTTCCCGTTTGGCCTATCTCTGCGCCAAGTTAGGAAACAACAAACGCGCTGAGTCGGAGATCGCTCAGGCTCTCCAGTTGTCACCGGACGATGCTTCTACCCGCGACATGGCGATAAGGACCTATGAAGCTCTCGGCGAGCGATCCAAAACGCTTGCCATTTTGGTCGGTTCTCCGGATCAAGTATTAGCTGACGTACGTCTCACAGCGGAACTGGCGGACTTACAAAACGACCCACACTTTCAACAAATCTTAGCAAGCCAGCAGATCAAATAGGAGAACAGCATGGCGATCGAGATTAGGATTACGGTAGGACCAAGCGGCGTTAGCATACTCGCAGGTAACCCGGGAACACAGGATGGCGGAAATCCGGGCCAAGTTACGGGTGGGGTTAATTTAGGGAGCTCCCCAGGCAGGCGGCGGTGGCGGACCCCAGGCAAATCCTGGTCCCGGGGGAGGCGCCCCTAGCTCGGGCGCTCTTGTGATTGGACCGATCGTCCTGGATGCGTCGTGCTTGTCGGGAACTTCGCAGGCTCAGCAAAGCGCGCCCAAAAGTGGTGGTGGCGGCGGCCCGCTCGCTGGACCAGGCCCGGGCGGCGGTGGCGGCCCACTCGCCGGTCCCGGTCCTGGCGGCGGTGCACCCGGAGCGGCAATGCTGGTCATCGGCCCTATCGTCATTGGAGCAGCCGGCATGGTCACCGCCATTCCGGTCCAGGCCCAGAACAGCCAGCCGGCTCCTGCCCAGAAATAGACTCCACGACCGAGAAGCCACCATCATGCCGCCCAAACCCAAACTGAAAACAGCGCAAATTAACATATTCTCCATGCAACAGCAGCTAGAGTCGGAATGGTGCTGGGCCGCGGTTGCGCAGGCCATCAAGACCTTCTTCTCTCCCACTGCCGAGCTCACCCAGTGCAGGATCGCTCAACCGGTACTCACCGTGGAACAATCCATCGCCGCAGCCACGAACTGCTGCGAGAATCCAGCCGCATGCAATGTGCCGGCAACCCTTCAGGATGCTTTGAACGTCACTCAAAATCTGAACAAGATCGTGGATAGCAGTGTGCCATTCGATCAGGTCAAATCCGAGCTGACCGACGGACACCCGATCGGCGTTAGAATCCAATGGTCCAACGGCCAAGCACACTTTATCGCCATCGATGGATATCGCGAGTTCTCTTCGGGCGCACAACAGGTATTGGTTGCCGATCCGCTGATGCCGAATGGAAGTGCTTCCTATATCTACTACGAAGATTTAGTGGATTTCTACGATCAAGATGGCGCCTGGTCCGCCACGTTCTTAGTTCATCCTTAGAAATTTAGACAGGAGTTGCGCATGGCTCTGATCAAACCTTCTCCCTCTCCTCAAGTTGTCCATGCCTTCCGCGACGGCCTGGCGGCTTTCTTGGCGGGGCCGGGCTTTGGACCCGTCGGCCCGGTCGCTCATGAGGTCCAGCTAAGCCGCTTTCCCGCTCTGCCGACGTACCCCGACGTCGCCGGCCAGCACAAGGCTCCCGAGCATGACTGGCAAGAGGTCTTTGTAATCGGGCTGAGTGATCTGCAAACTCTAAACGATCTCAAAGCGGCCAGACGAGTCGCCTGGCGCTGCTTCGCTGGAACCATCCCGGGCCCAGTGGTGATCGGCTATCTCGCCCATCGCCATTCAGCTTTGCGATTGACGGCGGTCACCTTTGGAACCCTTGCATCAAACTCGCTCACCGACTCGCAAGCTCTTGATTCTCTGCCCCAGGTTCAAACCGCCAACTACGATCTGAGGTTCCTCAGGATTCCAGGCCTGAATCTTGAAGTCTTCTGGCTGGTTTCGCTGTCAGGCGCGAGCGACCTGATCATTCCGTCTCCCTCTGGAACGGCGCAACTCCAGAGAGCCCTGAGCAATAAGCCTTTCTTTACGTCGTCGGATTTTCTCAACACCGCGTCCTCTTTGGCAAGCAGGCGCCTGGCGTACCCAGCCAGCATGGGTTCCTAAAACGGCGGGATTCTGTCGCCATTCGCGCTTTCATCCTTAGAGGACAGAATATGGCTCCAAGCAACTGCACGGTCACGAGCCGCGAAACGGCGTCGCGTGGCGCTCGCTCGACGAGCATTGAGATTGAACGGCAAGGCGATGTATGCATCCTTCGCTGCCACGGCTCCCTGCTGGCCGGCCTGGATGCGGACTACGTCAACGCCAGGATCGAGGACATCAAGCAATTGAACTGCACCCGAGTGCTGGCGGACTTCCAGGCGGTTCCGTCAATTGGCTCCACCGGGATCGCATTCATCGTGGGTCTTTATACATCCATCGTCAGAATTTCAGGCGGCCGCTTCGTGGTGACGGGCGCCCGGCCGATGGTTCAACGCGTGCTCGAGATCACCAGACTCAACACCGTGATCCCTTTGGCTGCGGACTTAGGCTCTGGCTTAGCGGTTCTTCGCGCCTGACTCGCGAAACTACTTCAATACCACGCAGGTGAAGTTGGCCGCATCGTTCATATCGCCCGACCCCTTGTACTTGGCCACCTGCGGATAGGGACAGAGCGGACGCTGGAAGGCCACTCCTTTCGCCGGATTGTTGTCCACGTATTTCGTTCCGACGATCTTCGCTGGCGCGCCGCCTTGCTCCACCCAGCGTTCGAGCGAACGCATAGCGTCATGATCGGCGTCCACCTGCGAGGGAGGCGGCGGCTCGGACGTTCCGAAGGCGATGGGTCCGGGTCCGCCCGCGCAATGATATAGGCCGGGAACCAGAAACGCCCGGTAGAATTCCTGGGTGCGCTCCAGGCCCTTTTGCGCGGCCACTACCGTTTCGTAATAATTCACGCCGTTCTGCGCCGGAATCAGCGGGTCGGCTGCGCCATGATAATAGATCAGCTTGTGGCCCAACTTGCGAAATTCTTCCAGGTTCGGATCGGTGGCGTTCATGAGTGGAGCGAACTTCTCGTCCAGCGTTTGGACGTCGTGATCGAAATCCAAAGTGCGGAACTGCCAGTCCGGCTTGTGGAACAGCGCGTAGCTCCAGAAATCGTTGGAGCTGACGCCGGACGTCTTGGTGCGATTGATCACCGTACCGGGGGCCCAGCCCATCTCGGCGCCAGGATAAAAGCCCGGATAAATATTCTTGCCGGTGCGCGGGTTCATGGGGCCGCTATAGATCTTCCGCACGGCATCCACCTGCGCCGAGGTCAGGCAACTGGACGAATCCCCGCCTTTGCACTGCAGCTTGGCCGGATCGAAATGGCAGCGCATGGGATCGCTGACCAGGCCGTCGGCGGCGCCGTCCAGCGCATCACAAGCAGCTAGAGCTGCGTTTTGCAAAAGCTGCAATTTTTCTTTCGGTAGATTCGTTTCCGGCGTGCTGGTGACAACGCCATCCCAAACTTCGCTGACCATCTGGTGCGTCCAGAAGTTGGCCGCGTCGCCCGCCAGGATGCCATTGAAATCGGCGGGATAGCGCTGCGCCTCCATCAGCCCCTGCTTGCCGCCGGTGGAGCAACCGCTGTAATAGGCATACTTGGGCTGCTGGCTGTAGTAAGCATCCACGATGGCCTTGGCGTCCACGGTGGTCAAGTGCAGGCCTCGGTAGCTGTAGTCGATCAGGCGCTCGCGATCCTGCAGCCAGGCACGCGGTTCGGTAGTCGTATGTCCAGTGTCGGTGCTCGCCGTAGCGAAACCGTTGCGGAGCGCCGCCGCCATGGCCGGATAGCTGATGGTCCCTGCCAACCCGCCATTGCCCACCACCTGAAGCTTGCCGTTCCAATTGTCGGCCGGCAGCCAAACTTCGAAATGGATCTGCGAATTCGGCGTCGGCTTCAACAAGCCGTGGACCTCGCAAAAGGCCGGCAGGTTGTCGATAGCGCGGTTCCCGCGGCCAGCTTCGGGCGGCGTGAAAGAGCCGGCAGCCAGAGACTTGGCGGCAGTGATGGTGGTGTTGGCGATCGTAAGGCCGGTGAGAGCTTCGCAATTGTTTGCGGCCGCGGCGGGCGCGACTGACAGCGCGATCACCAGTGCGGCGGCTAGGGAGCCGAGGACGAGACGCTTCATGGGTCACTCCTATTCGTCGTTAACTGCTGGGTCTTATTGTATCCAGGCGCGGCCTGCTTTACTTTACCCGTCCGATTTTGCCAGCATGAATCGTTACGCACATGCGCTCTCTTCGGCCTTTAATCTTTTTCTTTTGCGCCCTCGCCTCCGCCGCTCCGCTGGACGACGCCACGCGCGCGTTTGGCGCACGACATTTTCCAGCAGTTGATCGAAATCAACACCACCGATTCGGTGGGGAGCACCACCGTCGCCGCTCAGGCCATGGCGAAGCGACTTCTGGACGCCGGTTTTCCTACAGCCGACGTCCAGGTGCTCGGGCCCAATGAACGCAAGGGTAATCTGGTTGCTCGTCTGCGTGGCAGCGGGGCAAGGGTTGAAGCCGATCTTGATCATCTGCCATCTGGATGTGGTGGAGGCGCGGCGAGAGGACTGGACCACCGATCCCTTCCAATTCGTCGAAAAGGACGGCTATTTCTACGGACGCGGCACGCAGGACATGAAGGACAACGACGCGGTGCTGGTAACCACGTTCATTCGCTTTCGCCGCGAGGGCTATCGTCCGGACCGCGACCTGATATTGGCGCTCACCGCCGACGAAGAGGGCGGAAAATCGAACGGTGTCGACTGGTTGTTGAAAAATCATCGCGACCTGGTGGATGCGGCGTTCGCGCTCAACCCGGACTCCGGCGGCGTCACCACCGAACACGGCAGACCGGTGAACGTCGACATCGAGGCCAGCGAGAAACTGTACGCGGATTTTCAGCTCACGGCCACCAATCCCGGCGGCCACAGCTCCTTACCTGTTCCGGACAACGCCATTTATCACATCGCCGGCGCGCTCTCCCGGCTGGAGCATGCGCCCTTCCCGTTCGAGCTGAATGCCGTGACGCGGGGCTATTTCGAAAAGCGCGCCGCTCTCGAAAAGGGACCGGCAGCCGCTGACATGCAGGCCATTGTCAAGACGCCCCCGGACCAGGCAGCCGTCGCGCGCCTCTCCGCGGACCCGCGCTACAACTCCATGATCCACACCACCTGCGTCGCAACGCGTCTCAATGCCGGTCATGCCAATAATGCGCTGCCGCAGCTGGCGCAAGCCAACGTGAATTGCCGGATTCTACCGGGCCACTCCATTGAAGAGGTCCGGCAAGTCTTGATGCACACGTTCAACGACCCGGCTATCACGGTGCGATACGTGGACGATGCCGGAAATGTTCTCGATCGCATCCCCGAGAGAAAAGGTTTTGCGACGGTCATGCCGCCGCCCGAAATCTTGCGGCCGCTCGAGAGCGTAACGGATTCCCTATGGCCGAGAGCGCCCGTAATTCCGATCATGGACACGGGCGCGTCCGATAGCATCTACACCATGGCAGCCGGCATTCCCAGCTACGGAATCAGCGGCATTGCGATCGATCAGGACGATATCCGCGCGCACGGCAAAGACGAACGCGTGCGGGCGAGCTCGTTCTACGATGGCGTGGATTTTTATTACCGCTATTTGAAAGCGCTCACGTCCACACGTTAGCGCCTGGCGGCATCAACGGCCCGAAACGGAGATCAGCCGTTCAGCGATTCCTTCCAGTTCGGCGGACTGCGCCTGCAATTGTTCGCCGGCCGCCGCGGTTTGCTCAGCAGCGGACGCGGTTCCCTGAATGGTTCCCTGCGCTTGAGCGATGGCCTGTGCCATCCCCTCCAGCTGTCGCGATTGATCCAGGCTGCTGGAACGGACCTTCGCGGCCAAATCATTCACGCGCGTAGTGCTGCCGGAGATGGAACGGATCGCCTCCACCACCACGTCGGCCGTGTCCATGGTGTGTTTGGATTTGCCGACCGACTCCTCTATCAGTACGGTGGTGTCCCTAGCCGCCTGCGAACTGCGCCGCGCCAGTTGCCGCACTTCTTCGGCCACAATGGCAAACCCTAAGCCCGCCTCGCCGGCGCGGGCCGCTTCGACCGCGGCATTCAATGCCAGCAGGTTGGTCTGAAAAGCGATTTCATCGATCAGACGGATCACGCTCGATATTTTATTGCTGCTGTCGCCCATCTCCCGCATGGCGGACATCATTCGTTCCAGCGCCGCATTGGTTTCGAGCATGCGCTGGTTGAGATCCGTCGATAGACTCACCGTTTCGGAGGCCGCCTCGGAGTTCGTTTGGGCACCCGCGCTTATTTGATCGGTTGAGGCCCAGCTTTGTTCCAACACGCTGGCGTGCTCGGAAACGCCCTGCGCCACGGTTTGGCCGGCTTGGGAAACCTGGACTGCGGCGCTGGCTACTTCTTTAGCGCCCTGGCTCAATTCGGCCGCTACGCAACGCAGGCGCTTCACGGTGCGGGCAACAATCAGGAACACCACCAACCCGACCAACAGACTTACCCCCAGGACAGCGTAGGCAGTCCACTGGGTCCTGGCAATGGTATGGCGCGCGCGCCCGTCCGCCAATTCGAGCGACTTTCGTTGCTGCTCCCGCAACTCGGTCATGACGTGGTCCACTTGGTCCACTATGGGAGACATCTGATCGCGCAGGATGCCATGGGCCTCGTCGAATTGATTCTGCTCCGCAAGCTTCAGATATTGACTGAAGAGCGGCACATACTGGTCGATGCCGCTCTCGACGGCCGCCAGGGATTTTGTTTCACTCGGGGTTGTTGCCAGCGGCCGCAGTTGCGCAATGCTCCGCTTCACGCTCGCAGCTATCGCACCCAACTCGCTTTCGTTCGTTTGGCGGCTCTCCAGCGTGTGGCACATCGAGCATTCCACGCTGGCCCCCACCTTTTGGTTGGTCTGAACCATATGATTTACTACGAAGGCAAACTGCGCGTGGCGTGCAAACGCCTGCATGTTTTGGAAATCCGCCCGCAGGTCTCCCACCAGCGCGATCTTCCTGGCTGTAACATTCACCGCCGTATTCAACTCGCCTCCAACGCCATTGATCCCGTTGCGCGCCGAATAACCTAATGCCGCCAGCAAAAGCATTATCCCCAGGAATCCGAGCGTGAATTGCTGGCCGATGGTCATTTGCCCTTTAGTTTTCATATTTATGTTTTATGTCTAGCCAAGCTACACAGGTCTGGTCGGTCTTCATTACACTCATCGGCAAGACGCGCTATTTCGCGACTATAATGAAAGCGCCATCCTGCCATGCTCACCAAGGTTGCCGAAGCCAATTTTCCCAGCCGTTTTGGGCATTTCCGCATCTATGGCTTCGAAGGCATCTACGGGGAGCAGATCGAAGAATGCGTGGTGCTGGCGATGGGGGATCTAACGTCGGGAGACGAACCGCCGCTGGTGCGCATCCATTCGCAATGCCTCACCGGCGACGTGTTTCACAGCTTGCGCTGCGATTGCCGTTCGCAGCTGGAGCTGTCCCTCAATTTGATCGCCGAAGCGGGACGCGGGCTGCTGATCTATGAGCATCAGGAGGGCCGCGGAATCGGGCTGCTTAATAAACTGCGCGCTTACGAATTGCAGGATGGCGGCGCGGACACGGTGGAAGCCAACGAACAGCTCGGCTTTGAGGCGGACCTGCGCGGCTACCGCATGCCGGGCGAAATTCTCCAATATTTCCATGTCTCGCGCGTCCGGCTGCTGTCCAACAATCCCGATAAAATTGCCGCGCTCGAGCGCGCCGGGATTCGCGTGGTCGAACGCATTCCCTGCATTGTGGCGCCGCACGAATCAACCGAAGGCTACTTGCGCACCAAAAAGCAAAAGCTGGGTCATCTGTTGGATTGAAGCTGCGAGGGTTGAGGCACGCGTTTTCACGCAGCCGCAGGGCCGCTTCACGCATGGTGGGGGTTTTTACCCGAAGTCACGAACAATTGAGGGGCTGAGAAAAGTAAGCCCCATGTGCCTGGACGGAGCTTCGTCGGCCCATAAAATATTTATGTAATGAATAGATTAGCGTTCAAGCGGCCTGGCCACGCGAGCAAGCCTCTCGTCTTAAGCGATAGGACGAAACGCGAACTGCTGGCCCCAGGCGTGCTACGCTGAGTCCGACTCCGGATACCTGCCATGCGTGACGGACCTAACGGTCGTGCTGGCGACCTCTTAAGGAGGATCGTGTGGCAGCACAGGGTGTCAAGCACAAAATTGTCGTCGTTGAAGACGAAGGCCTGATCGCCGCCGACCTGGAGGCGCGGCTCAAGACCGCCGGCTACGCTGTTCCAGGCACCGCCGATTCAGCTCATAAAGCACTGCAATTAATTCGTAAAACTTCCCCCGATCTGGTGCTCATGGACATCCGCCTGAAAGGGAGTGTGGATGGCATCGAGATCGCCGACCAGGTGCGCCAGCAGCTTGACATACCGGTGGTGTTCTTGACCGCCTACGAGGACCGGGACACGCTGGAACGCGCCGGCCGGAGCCAGGCGTTTGGCTACATCAAAAAGCCCATCGCGTCCGCCAGCCTGAAGGGCTCCATCGAGATGGCCATCGCCAAGCATCGTTATGAACGCGACATTCGGGTGCAAAGGGATTGGGCCATAGCCAGCTTTGCGGCGGTTCCGTACGCAGTACTGGTCACGGACGGCCAAGGCCGAGTAACCTATTTGAACTCGCGCGCCGAAGAGCTCACGGGCTGGGTCGCCGACAATGCGCTGGGGCGCTCCTGTTGGGAGCTGCTGCGTCTCTACCATCGCGAGACCGGGAATCCGGTTCAGGATTTTGTGCCCGTGGCCATGCTCCACGGCCAGCCCGTCACTCTGCCGGAAGGCATTTATCACAAGCGCGACACCAAGCGCAGCTTCGCTATTGAAGGCAGCGTAGCGCCCCGGTGGCGCGACGGGCGGGTCGAGGGAACCGTGGTGGCTCTATCCGATGTGACGCGGGAGCTCTTCGACCAGGAACAAGCGCGCGAGGAGCGAAAACATGACGCGCTCACGCGCCTGGCGGAGGGAATTGCCGGCCAGCTTGGCGAATGGGTTCACGTAGTTGAGGAGAGCCCCCGGCTGTTGGCTGCGCTACCGGCGGGAAGTCCGATGCGCCAGGAAGTGGAAACCATCGAGCGGGCCGCCATCGATGCGCTCGCTACCGCCAGCCGCTTGCGCGCCTTCCTCCACACGCCCGAGGTGCATCCGCAGCGCGTGGATATCTGCGACGTGTTGCGGAGGCTGGAGACCGCCTGGAAACAGATTGAGCCGCGGCTCCAGGTGACGCTAGACTTGGAATCGGCCAGCGCGCAAGCCGACGAGTGGCAGCTTACCAGGGCGCTGGTCAGCATCCTGTTGCACGCCCGCAGCCGGATAAAGGGCGACAGCACGCTGGCGGTGGAGTTGGCCGGCGCCGAGGTCGAACAGCTAATTCACTCCGTTCGCGTCCGCGTTTCGTATGCGACGGCGGAAGATGCGCGGGCCCTCGACCAGGTCTTCGAGCCGGCCTGGACCAGCGCCTCGCAAGATCTGCACTCAGCCTACAATCTGGTGAAGAAGATGGGCGGGCTTCTATCCGCTCGCCTGGAGCGCGATACGGCCGTCTTCGATCTGTATCTTCCGCGCGTGGAAGCAGCGGCGGCCGGCGCCATCGCACCCAAGCTGGACGAGCCGGCCATCCTCTTGGTGGATTCCAACGCCGAGGTCCGGCGTCTGCTTCACAACCATTTCGAGCGCAATGGGTACCGCTTGCTGGCCGCGGCGGGTTGCGAAGAGGCCGTGCTTCTAGCTGAGCTGTATGCAGGCGCCATCCCGCTGGTGATCGCGAATCTGCCGCGCGGCGATGAAGCGCGCGATTGGTTGAAGGAACAACTAGCCGCGGTCCGGCCGGGTATCGGCGTCCGATTGCTCAGCGGCTATTCGGAGGCACGTGAGGCGGCCGCCGGAGAAGTTTTCGAGCCGGCCGCCGAGCGTCATTTCACAAAATGGGACTTGCTCGAGTGGGCCCGGGA
The DNA here is from genome assembly GCA_963761935.1 of Terriglobia bacterium. Lineage (GTDB taxonomy): Bacteria > Acidobacteriota > Terriglobia > Bryobacterales > Bryobacteraceae > Palsa-89. The sequence continues at coordinate 29,791 of CAVXJU010000044.1, forward strand.
ATCGTTCGCCGCCGCCGACAAGAACGAGCCATGACCGAACAACCGGTAGAACTATTGCTCGTGGAAGACAATCCGTCGGACGTGGAGCTGACGGTACATGTGCTCAAGAAGCACAATCTCGCCAACAGCATCAAGATCGCGCGAGACGGAGAAGAAGCGCTGGAGTTCTTGTTCGGCGCTAACGGAGATGCACCGGGGAGCGCCGGCTATCCCGCGCGGCTGATCATGCTCGATTTGAAGCTGCCCAAGCTGAATGGCTTGGAAGTATTAGGAAAAATCAAGGCAGATCCGCGCACCAAGTCGATTCCGGTGGTGGTCCTCACTTCCTCGCGCGAAGACCAGGATCTCTATTTATGTTACGAGCTGGGCGTTAACAGCTACATCGTCAAGCCGGTGGACTTTGCGAAGTTCTCAGAGACCGTGCGACAGCTCGGACTGTATTGGCTGCTGCTGAATGAGAGGCCGCATGCACAGGATCAGAGTGAGACTTGAAAGCCGCTCGGCGATCTATGCCGCCGCCATCGCATTGGCGACCGCGGCCCAGATCGTGCGCTTTTGGTTCGTAGTGCCCCCCTCCGTCGGGCTCATCTGGTATGCCCCCTTTGTCCTGGCCGCCGCGATCCTAGGCGGTTTCGGCCCCGGTCTCCTCACCACCATTTTGTGCGTTCTGGAGGCGCAATATTTCGTTATCGAGCCGATTGGATCCTTCGCGGTGAATGAAGCGCGAGACATCGAGCGTCTGGCCAGTCTCCTTTTGACCGGCGTCATAGCGGCTGTTTTCTCCGAAAAGGTGAAGCGGTCCAGCAACCGGCTCGCCGCAGCCAACCGTAGGACCGCCGAGACGCTGGAGAGCATCAGCGACGGGTTCAATACCTTCGATCGCGAGTGGAACTACACCTATGTCAATGCTGCGGCTGCGCGCATGGTCGGCAAAGCGCCCCAGGAGCTGCTCGGCAAGAATCTTTGGGAGTTCTGGCCGCTGGCGAAGGAATCGCCTTTCGGCGCCGCCTATCTCCGGGCCGTCGCGGAGCAGGTTCCGGTTCAGATCGAGGCGTTTTATGGGGCGCCTCTGAACCGCTGGTTCGAGGTGCGCTGCTATCCATCCGCACAAGGGCTGTCGCTGTTCTTTACCGACACTACCGAGCGCCGCCGGACCCAGGAGCGGTTGCGGCTCTTGAGCGCGTCGATTTTGCAGACCAAGGACGGCATCCTGATCGTTGAGACGGGAGAGCAAGAGCGCTGCCGTCCGGAGCCGACGTTTGTGAATACGGCATTTCAGCAAATGACCGGCTACTCGCTGGAGGACCTGGAAGCTGGAGCGCTTTCGCGACTGTATGGTCCTCGTCTCAATCCACTCGCCATCGAGCGTCCGCGGCCTGGCGTCGAGCCAGAATGTCCTCCCAATCTCGAACAAAAAACCCGCCGCAAGGACGGGTCGGAGTTCTGGGCCGAATTCAGTTTCAGGCCTCTGGCCAATCCCGAGGGGAACTACACACATTGCGTTTGGACCTGCCGCGACATTACGGAGCGCAAACGCGCGGCCGAGGAGTCGCAGTTGCTAAGCTCCATTGTCGAGTGTTCCGAAGATGCCATCATCGGCAAAAACCTAGATGGCATCGTGCTGAGCTGGAACCAAGGCGCGGCGCGAATCTATGGTTATTCGGCCGAGGAGATGGCGGGCCAGTCAATCGCCCGTTTAGTGCCTCCGAACTATGAGGACGAGTTTGCGGGGCTTCTCGAATACCTCAAGCTGGGCCAGAGAATCGAGCACATGGAAACGGCTCGCATCAGGAAAGATGGCCAGCGTATCTTTGTCGCGGTGACAATTTCACCGCTCCGGGACGATAGCGGCGCCATTGTGGGAGCGGCGACAATTAGCCGCGACATCACCGACCGCAGGCGTTCCGAACAAGCGCTTCAAAAGAGCGAATCGCGCTACCGCTCGCTGGTGCGCGTGGTCTCGCAAATCCTGTGGACCACCGATGCGCAAGGTCAGGTGATAGAAGACATCCCGGCCTGGCGCGAGTTCACCGGAAAGACTCTCCAGGAAATTAGCGGACACGGGTGGTTGGAGTGCCTTCATCCCGACGATCGCGAGCGAACGGCCGACGTTTGGGACAGGGCAGTGAACACGCGCAGTTTCTATTCCACCGAGTACCGATTGCGCCGCCGTGATGGCGAATACCGTTGGATGAAGGTGCATGGAGCCGCGCTACTCGATGAGCAAGGAAAGATCCAGGAGTGGGTGGGGATTTGCACCGACATCCACGATCGCGTACTGGCCGAGGAAAAGGTCCGCGAGCTCAACCAGAGCCTCGAAAAGCGCGTTGTGGAGCGCACCGTCGAATTGCAGGCCGCCAACAAGGAACTAGAGGCCTTCGCCTATTCCGTTTCCCACGATCTGCGCGCGCCGCTCCGGGCCGTGGACGGTTTTTCCCGCATCCTGCTTGAAGAATACGCGCCGCAACTGCCTGAGGAGGCGCAACGCTATCTCCAGATCGCGCACGGAAACGCTGTTCAGATGGGAAACCTGATCGACGCTTTGCTGGCGTTTTCGCGTTTGGGGCGCCAGGCCCTGCGCAGGCAACATGTCGCGCCTGCCGAACTCGTTCGACAGGCGCTCATGGATCTGGCTTCCGAACAAGAGGGCCGGCAAGTGGAAATCAGCGTCGGTGACCTTCCACTCTGCCATGCCGACCCCTTGCTGCTAAGGCAGGTGTTTTTCAACCTCTTGTCCAACGCCTTCAAGTACACGCGCAAACGCGCCTCCGCCCGAATTGAGGTCGCCTCCGTTCAGTTTGTGCACATCGAGCATCAAACCCGCGAGGGCCCCGGCGCTGCGCCGCGCGACGTCCACGGGGATTGCCCGGTGTACTACGTTCGCGACAATGGCGCGGGCTTCGACATGCGCTACGCCGGCAAACTGTTCGGTGTTTTCCAGCGCTTGCACCGCGCCGAGGAGTACGAAGGAACCGGGGTGGGGCTGGCCACCGTGTTCCGCATCGTCACCCGGCATGGCGGGCTGGTCTGGGCCGAGGGCGCATTGAATCAAGGAGCGACGTTTTATTTCACGCTGCCGGCGGACGGAGCGGCGGACGCGGGAAACTCCGAAGCGGCTGAAGCCGCGGCAGAAGACCACGACGCGCAGCCCGCCGCTCCCACCGTCATTGAAAAAGGATAAGAGCTAGTGAAAAAGGAGTTGACCTTGCCTACCAACATCCGCGTTTTGATTCTCGAGGACCGCCCGGAAGATGCCGAGCTCATGATCCATGAGCTGCGGCGCAGCCAATTCGATCCGGAATGGCGGCGCGTCGACACGGAATCCGAATACAACGCCCACCTCGGATGGCAGCCCGACGTCATTCTGTCGGACTACAACATGCCTCTGCTGGACGCGCCCCGAGCCCTGGACTTGCTGCATCAGCTCGATCTGG
>CAVXJU010000045.1:0-31808 GCA_963761935.1 Terriglobia bacterium
CCTGCCGAGCGCGAACTCTCGGTGTAGAGCAGCATGTCGGCGCATTGATGCTGCACGGCCTGGAACTGGCCGATGGGGCGTCCGAACTGCTTGCGCGTTTTGGCGTATTCGACCGTGATGTCGAGCAGGCGCTGCATGCCTCCGGTCATTTCCGCCACGAGTCCTGCGGTTGCGATGGCGCGCGCGGGGCCCAGGGCGGCGACTGCGGGAGCGCCTGTTGCGAGCAGATCATCGGAAGCGATTTTCACGCCGTCGAACGCTACTTCGTACACTTTGCGTGTCAGGTCGATGCTGGACATCGGGGCGATGGACAGGCCTTTGGAATTGGCTGCGACGGCGAAGACCGCTAATTGTCCGTCGAGCCGTGCGAGCACCATTAACAAATCGGCGACGGCCGCATCCGGCACGAACAGCTTCTTGCCGTCCAGGACGTAGCCGCCGGCCACGGCTCGGGCGGTCATTTGGACGCCGTCGGGCGACCAGGCAGGTGGATCCTCGAGAAACGCGACCGCGACCTTGGATTCGCCGCGCGCAATCGGGGCCAGATACTTTTGCTTCTGATTTTCGTTGGCGGCGCGCTCGATCAGCGGTCCGGCCATCACAACCGTGCTGAAGAAGGGACCGGGCAGAAGGGCGCGGCCCATCTCTTCGAGAGTAGCGGCCATTTCGACCATGCCCATTCCGAAGCCGCCGTACTGCTCTGGTATGAGCATGCCGGTCCAGCCCTGCTCGGCCATTTTTCGCCAGAGCGCCGGGTCGAAGGCTGTATCGGTCTCCATGAGGCGGCGGACCTCAGCCATGGGGCATTCGGCGGCCAGGAATTTGCGGACTGTGTTTTTCAGCGTTTGTTGCGTTTCGGTAAGCTCGAATTGCATGAGTGCGTGTTTTCCTAAATTAGTAAGTTGTGAACGCCAGTTAGTAACTCTTGGGCAGCCCCAAGACAAAGTGGCCGACGATATTGCGCTGGATTTCGGAGGTTCCGGCTTCGATCGTGTTACCGCGCGCTCGCAGGAAGGAGTAAGCCCATTGTCCATCGTCGATGGCGTGGGGGTCGCCTTTACTCAAGGTCGCGTAGGGTCCCAGCAGCTCGGTTGCGATCTGCTGGAAGCGCTGATTCAACTCGGTCCAGAATATTTTGAGCACCGAGCCTTCGGGCCCGGGCACACCCTTCTGATTGATGCGCGAGATGGCGCGCATCTGGTTGAGGCGCATGATTTCGATCTCGGTGTAGCACTGGCCAAGCTTTTGGCGGATTACTGGGTCTTCGGCAGCGGGTTTTCCATTGCGTACGGTGGAATGCGACAGCTCGACCAAGCGATCGAACTGGCGCTTGAGCGCGATCTGTACTCCTGCTCCCAAGGTGGCGCGCTCGTGAGCCAGAGTTCCAATGGCGACATTCCAGCCGTCGCCGACCTTGCCGAGCACATTGGCGGCCGGAACGCGGACGTCGTGGAAAAAGATCTCGCAGAACTCGCTTTCACCGGTCAATTGCTTGAGTGGCCGGACTTCCACGCCGGGACTTTTCATGTCAACGAGGATGTAAGTGAGTCCATGGTGCTTAGTGGAGTTAGGATCTGAGCGCGTCAACAGTGCGCACCAATCGGCCGCCCAGCCATAACTGTTCCAGACTTTCTGGCCGTTGATGACATAGTGGTCACCATCCAGACGAGCGTCGGTGCGGACGTTGGCGAGGTCGGAACCGGCGTTGGGTTCGGAGAAGCCCTGGCACCAGATTTCGTCGGCGCTCAGTATATTGGCGAGGAAGCGCTTCTTCTGTGCATCTGTTCCAAAAGCAATGATGGTGGGGCCGATGAGCGAAAGGCCTAATACGTTAGCCAGCGGAGGAGCGGCGGCGCGGGCCATCTCCTCGGTGAGAATCACCTGCTCCATTAACGTTGCGCCGCGCCCGCCATATTCCTTGGGCCACGAGATTCCGGCCCAGCCTGCTTGAAACACCTGCTTCTGCCAAGCACGGAGAAACTCGAAGCGCTCGGCCATTTCGTCTTCGGTGCGATGTTTTTCCCAATCCGCGGGGACGTTGGCGTGAAGCCAGGCGCGCAGCTCATCGCGGAATTTCAGTTCGGCGGGAGTAAGGTTGAGATCCATGACCTCATCAGGATATCAGGTGGCAGCTTTCTCAAGCAGCATTTTCCGGATGGCGGTGAAAATCCGTTCCACGGCTGGACGGCGGTAAGCCCAGTGAGCGTCGGGCTCGGGTGGATTGACGACCATGGTGGCGTTGGCTTCGAACAGGAGCAGGTCGCCCGAGGGACTCAAGCCGAAATCGATGCCCGCGTAGTCCAATCCCAGAGCGGTTTGGATTTGTTCCAGCGCGTTGATCGCCGGCGGGCCCAGGACGGTGGGCATATTCTCGAGAAACTCGGCATCCTCGGCGCGGTGTTCGGGGCGGTCGGCCATTTCGGCGGTGAAATAGTGGATTTTCCAGTGGCTCGAAATGGCGAGGTGCAGCGGATAGAGCCGCCCATCGATCATCATGACGCGGTACTTGCGGACCTTGCCGTCGGCTCCTCGGGAATCGAGATACTGGATGGCGGTTAGTTCAGCGCCAGGCAACGCGGCGGCTGCTTCGGCCAATGCGGCGGCGCGATCCAGCAGAACAAAGTGGCGGCCGGTGTGAAAACCCGGCGTGCGGAGCAGCAGCGGAAACTTCAGGCCATGGCGCGCCAGAGCGCTCTCGGCGCCAGTGGAGATTAGAAGATCGCGTGGCAGCGTGACTGTGGCGGGGGCGATGACGCCGGGCAATTGCGAGAGGCGCTGGGCGTTATCGGCGCGTCCGGTTGCCAGCACCGCGGTGGGCGGATTCAGCACGCGAGCGCCGCTTGAAGCAACCAGAGATTGGGCGGCAGATAACGCATCGCCGGACAAATCGGAGTCGCCGATGGCGTTGAAGATCAGTTGGTGGCGCGGCAGGGCGCGGTTGCGATCATAGAATTCGGCCACAACCACGGTGGTCTCGAAGACCCGGTCGTCCAGGAAACTGCGCGTCGGGATGTTGCCGCCCAGGGCGGAGATCAACAACAGAAGCGACACCGGAGGGCCGTCGCCGCGGTAGGGCAGCGTGAAGACCGGGCGCTGTTCGAAACCTTTTCGCCGATGCCAGGCTGCGCGCTCGGGGTCTCCCAGTTCCGCCAACACGTAGGAGAGCCCCTGGTGCGCCTCTGGATAATCCGGGGCACAGCGCAGAGCGATTTCATAACGCTCGCGCGCAGCGGTGAACTCCCCATTTTCATAGAGCGCGTTGGCGAGGTTGACTTGGCTCATCGGATCGGCCGGATGGCGGGTGGCGGCTTCCTTGTAAGCAGTGCGGGCAGCGGTGCGATAACCGGTGGAATGCAGCAGGGTGCCTAAATTGTTGAGGGCCACGCGATGCGATGGCGAGCGCGTCAATACGTCCAGGTAAGCATTGCGTGCGTCCAGGGTGCGGCCCAACTCGGCTAGCAAATCGGCGCGCTCGAGCCGCGGTTCTACGGCGTCAGGCTGGGCTGCGATGCGGGCTTCTATTTCGCGCAGAGCTTTTTCGCGGGCTAGGCGCGGCGGCCAATCTGTTGAAGTAGCGGCGGCGGACACCGCGCTGCGCGCGGCGCGGTCCTCCAAGGAACGGCCCAGCGCTACAGCTTTTTCGATCAATCGATCCAAATCGGCGCGGCAGGTGCGGTGGTTCACGATGGCAGCACGAATTGCGAGCTTGCCTCCAACGATGGTTGTAGAGGGCGCCGCGATGCCGGATTCCTGGAGCTCGACTGCGATCCGAGCGTTCACGCGGTGCGTCTCTTCGGCGCGATAACGGAAACAGACGATGTTCAACTCCACTGGTGCGGCGAGCTCGAGCTCGGGCGTTTCCAGGATGCGTTTTTCCAGATAGCGGGCCAGCTCGCAGGTATGCGCGATGGAAGCTCCCAACGCTTCAGCCCCGTAAACTTTGAAGGTGAACCAGGTCTTGAGCGCGCGAAAACCGCGGGAGAGATCCGGGCCGAAATCGCACGGCCAGGGCGAGCCGGCGGCCAGGCCCTGCGCTTCGCGCCGCAAATAGGGAGCTGAGGTGGCGAAGGTTTGGCGCTGCAAAATGCCGTCGCGCACCAGCACGAAACCGGCGTCGTAGGGGACTTGTCCCCACTTGTGAAAATCGAACGCCAGGGAATCGGCGTGCTCGATGCCTTTGAGCCGCGGCGCGAGAGTCGGGGCGAGCATGGCTAGCGCTCCGCAAGCGCCATCGACGTGGAACCACAGGCTTTCGGCGCGCGCGAGATCGGCCAGAGCATCCAGATTGTCGATGGCGCCAGTGTCGACCGTACCCGCGGTGCCCACGAGAAGAAACGGAATGAGGCCGGCGCGGCGGTCGGCGGCGATGGCGGCGCGCAAAGCGTCCAGGTCGATGCGATAGTGGTCGTCCACCGCGATCCGGCGCAGCGCATCGCTTCCGATGCCGGCGATGTCGAGCGCCCTTGCTATGCAGCCATGCACAGCTTCGGAAGCGTACGCAGCCAGGCGCTGGCCAGCCTCGACGACCCGAACAGCGCGTCTCAAAACCCAGCGCGGTATCGCGCGCCACCAGCACGGCGATCAGATTCGCCATGGAAGCACCGGTCACGAACAAGTCCGGTGGCGCCCTCAGGAAAACCGAAAAGCTTCCGCATCCACTCGGCGACCTGGCGCTCGACCTCGATAGGGATGTGGTCGCGTCCGCCCAGATTGGCGTTCAGACCCGCGGCGAGCATCTCGGCCACCACGCCCACCGGCGTGCCGGCTCCGTGCACCCATCCCATGAATCCGGGATGCACATTGCCGGCGGCAAACGGCAGAATGTAGCGCATGAACTCGTCGTGAACCGCGGACAGATCGGAGGGTGCGGAAGGAAGCTCGGCGTGGAAGCGTTGACGGACTGATTCGGGAATCGGTTGCCAGGCCGGGCGATCTCGGATGTTTTCCAGATAATCGAGGATGTCGTCCAACATGCGGTGGGCTTGGCTGCGAAACTCGGGCCAGGAAGGCGGATCGAGCGTGACAGCGGGATCGCGGCCGGGGGCGTCGGAGGGTGATGCGCTCATCTACTCAATGGTAGCCGTGCGCTGGTGATGAGATTTTCGCTATTGGCCGTCTACCGAAAATGCGAGCAGCACATTGCCGGGCGATCCGCCGAATCCCACATAGCCGGAATTGGTGAAGACCATTCCGTTCGAGATGGTGGGTCCGGCGCCGTTGATAGATCCGCCCTTGGCTTGCACCTTGTTGACGGTGTCGAAAGGCTTGGCGGTGTCGAAATCCCAGATGATCTCGCCGGTCTTGGTGGAATACGCGCGGAAGTGTCCGTTGATGGCGCCGGAGAACACAGCGCCGGGAATTACTGAGATTGCGGCCGACTGCGCGCCTATGCAGGCCTGGCCTTGTGCGCATGTGACGGCGGGCGCGGCGGTGCTCCAGACCTTTTCGCCGGTGGCGAGCTTGAGCGCCCAAATGCCCGGCTGGGGGTCCTTGCGGACGGCGAGGTCGGAGACGGCGGCGTAGGTATTCTGATTGTCGGCCGCATGTCCCCATTCGATGCCGCCCAGCGCGCTACCCGCGCCAATCTTGGTCTGCCAGACAACCTTGCCTTTTTGATCCGGGTCGAGTCCCCAGACGATGCCCGATTTTTGGGCCGCCACGAGAATCTGTTTTCCGCCGCCGATGTTTCTCAAGATGGGCGCGCTGCCGAAATCGAAGTCCGGGCCCAGATCCTCAGGGCAATTCGGTGAGGCTGGACAGCCGACGATGAAATTATCTTTGGGCGTTACCTGACTCACCCAAACCAAGGAACCGGTTTCAAGATCGAACGCGAGAATCGCGTCGCTGGTGTGGATATCGATGTCGGTGTAGGAATCGCCTGTGGCGGCGTAGACCAGCTTGCGCTTCACGTCGATGGTGGGAGCGGACCAGATGGCGGCGCCCGCGGGCCCGTAGAGTTGCGTTCCTACCTTGCTTTTCTTGGTGGCCTTGGGAGGATCGAGCACGCTGTAGGTTTTCCAGATCTGGCGGCCGGTTTCGGCGTCGAGCGAGACCAGGCTGCCGCGAAACGTGCAGCACTCGTATTGCGGCGCGCGGGCCGAGCCTTCTTCGAGTGAAGCGACTGGGACCACCAGCCTATCGTTGTAGAACACCGGCGCGCCGGTGATGCGGGACGCCGGATGATCGTCCAGCTTGGTCTTCCACAATTCGGCTCCGGTTTCCGCATCCAAGGCGTGGGCGTAGGCGCGCAGATCGCCGAAGTAGGCGATGTAGCGTCCACTCTTGGAGCGCGCGATATTGACGGCGGTACGAACGCTGGCGCCGGCTTTAAAGGTCCAGTAAGTGCAGCCCGTGGCGGCGTCCAAAGAATAGACGGTTCCTCCGGCGCTGCCCACGAAGACGCGTCCGCCCGCGATGGTGGGCTGCGCTGTGGCGCGATTGTCGCCCGGGAATCCGAAAGCCCATTTCAGCTTGAGTTTCGAAACGTCGCCGGCGCTGAGGCCCGGTTTAGGTTGATAGCGGGAGTTGTCCAGCTCGACGCCCCAGCCGTTCCAATCGCCATCGTTGAGCGAGAATTTCTTCGCTGGGGCAGAACACATTCCGGCGGAGGTTTCGGTCGCCGTCGAAAATTCCTTGCCGGTGAGGAAGCGCGCGATGGCGCGGCCTTCGGTCTCGGTCAAGCCCGCCGCTTGAATATCCATCGCTCCGCCGAACATGGCGCTGAAGATCGACTCTGGGGTGCGGGCGGCCAGTTCGTCGCGCTTGGGGATGCGGCCCTGGACGCTACCCGCCTCATGGCAAGTGGCGCAATGAGCTTTGTAGAGCGCGGCGCCATCCGGATCGGCGGCCCAGAGTGAACCTAAGGCGCAGAGAGTGAGAACGGAAGATCTTACGTACATGGGAAGAACCTCCTGAAAATGTAGCATGAACGAGTCGTGGCCAAGCATTTTCGATGCGCCGCTCGGGGTCGCGGAGGTGTATAGTGGCTAGAATCCACCGAAGGAGGTGAGCCGCATGCGGCGCAATTTGTACCTGGGTGCGGGGTTGGCCGCACTGATGGTGATGCTGGGAGTTGGATCGTCCGTGATCGGGCGGCGGGCCGTGGTGCAGGCTGCGGGTGTGCAGGCGCCGCGGTTTGAAGTGGACCCGCTGTGGCCCAAGCCGCTGCCGAACCACTGGATTCTCGGGCAGACCATCGGCGTGTCGGTGGATGCGCAGGATCATATCTGGATCATTCATCGCGCAGGGTCGCTCGAAGCCAGGCGAAGTGCACGCCACCACGACGCCGGCTATCGCGCAATGCTGCGCGCCCGCGCCGCCGGTGCTCGAATTCGATGAGGAGGGCAATCTGATCGGCCACTGGGGCGGCCCGGGACCGGGCTACGATTGGCCGGATTCGAACCACGGCATCACGGTCGATTACAAAGGCAACGTGTGGATCGGCGGCAACGGACGGGGCGCGGCTCCCGGCGGGCGTGACGCGGAGGGCGCGGAGGACGTGGTGCAGGCGCGCCGACCGGAGATCGCCGCTATAACGAGGCCAGGTGAGCGGAGCGCAGGCTTCAACGACAACATGATCCTGAAATTCACGCAGGACGGAAAATTCCTGATGCAGATCGGCAAGCCGCATCAGAGCAAGGGCAGCAACGATATCGCGAATCTGCGGCTGCCGGCGAAGATGTTCGTCGATCCGAAGACCAATGAGGTGTACGTCGCCGACGGCTACGGCAATCATCGCGTGATCGTGTTCGACGCCGATACCGGCAAGTACAAGCGGCATTGGGGCGCCTACGGCCACAAGCCGGACGACACCAATCTGGGCCGCTACAATCCAGACGATCCGCCGGCGCAGCAGTTCCGCAATCCGGTGCATTGCGCCGAGCTGTCGAACGACGATCTGCTGTACGTCTGCGACCGCGTGAACGACCGCATTCAGGTTTTCAAGCCGGACGGGACGTTCGTGAAGGAGACGTTCATCGAGAAGCGAACGCTCGGCTCGGGATCGGCCTGGGACATCGCGTTTTCGAAGGACCCGCAGCAGAAATACATCTATCTGGCCGATGGCGAGAACGACCGCGTGCACATTCTGGATCGGGCAGTCGCTACAGATGCTGACGACTTTCGGCGAAGGCGGGCGGCAGCCGGGCGAGTTCTACGGCGTGCACAGCATCGCGACCGATTCGAAAGGCAACATCTTCACGACGGAGACGTATCGCGGGCAGCGCGTGCAGAAGTTCGTGTACAAGGGTCTCGCGGCGGTCACCAAGGCGGATCAGGGCGTGGTTTGGCCGAAGAAGTAGCGCGCCGGTTTAGGATTCCGGCAGAGCGAATGCGAGGTATTCGCCGGGGTGTCCCGCACCGCTGACCGGCACGATGATGAATTGGCGTCCGTTGACGCGATAGGTCATGGGAGTGCCGCTGACTGGGGCGGGCATCCAGACCGCAGCTAGCTCTTTGCCGGTGGCCTTGTCGTAGGCATGCAACATTGCGCCGCGCGGATGTTCGGACGTGGTGGTGAACATCGGATCGCCCGCGATCACCAGTGTTTTCGTTACGAGAATGCCGACATAGCCGGCCTGGCCAGTGCGCGGGATGTTCAGGCCTTTGAGCGCGGGATGATTGCGAATGAAATCCGGAGTCTCGCCGTGCGCGATCTGCCAAGCGAATTCGCCCCTATCCATATTGATGGCCGTGATTCTTCCATAAGGCGGCTTCATCAGAGGCAGGCCTTGCGGGTTGAGGCTGGCATTGCGGCTGGCGGGAGAAGCGGCCGCGGGCGGTGCGGCGCCGCGCTTGGGACGAGGAGCATCCGCGCCGACGTTTTCGCCGGGGCCTGAAACATAGCGCACGCCTGTGTCGGCGAAACCTTCTACGTAGTCGATGTCGGAAAAATTCCGGTTGGGCGGAGGCATCAGCGCGACCGGCGGCAGCGAGACGAACGACGGCACGTAGGCAATATGGGTCTCGGGATCGTAGGAGAAGCCCGGCCAGTTCATGCCGCCGGAGGAGCGGAACGATCCGATGGGGCCGCCGACTTTGCTCACCACGGTGGGCGTGAAAACTCCGCCGAGTTTATACTTTGACGTGGCGCGGATAGCTTCCTGGCGAAGCTCGGGCGTGAAATCGATGAGGTTCTCCACCGTGACGCCTTGATAATCGAACGCGGGCGGCTTGGTGGGGAAGGGCTGGGTGGGCGAATACCATTCGCCGGGGACGTCGCCTTTCGCTACCGGACGCTCTACGATGGGCCAGACCGGCTGGCCGGTGACGCGATCGAAAACGTACATGAAGGCTTGCTTGCTCGATTCGAGAACGGCCTTGATTGGTTTGCCATTGACCGTGATGTCGGCCAGCACGGGCGCGGCCGCGATGTCCATGTTCCAGATGGAATGATGGACTAGCTGGTAATGCCATTTGCGCTGGCCGGTTTTCAAATCGACGCACACCAGGCTATCGGCGAAGAGGTTGTTGCCGGGGCGATGACCGCCGTAGAAATCCGATGATGGGGTCTCGACCGGTAAGTAGGCCAGGCCGAGCTCTTCGTCCACGGCCATCTGCGACCAGACGCCGGTGTTGCCGTTGGTGGCCCAGGATTCGTTGAGCCAGGTGTCGTTGCCGAATTCGCCGGGGCGCGGAATGGTGTTAAATTGCCAGAGTTTTTTTCCGGTGTGGACGTCGAAGGCGAGCACCATGCCTTTGGTGTTGTTGTGTGTTTTCGGCGTGCCACCTTCGCGGAAGGAGGATCCGACCAGGACGACGCCGCTTTTGGTGACGGCGGGTGTCGCGTGCAGGCCGATTTCGCCGTTGACCAGATCGATGGGCTGGCCGGTGCCATAGACGGCGAAGCGTTTCATGTCGATCAGGCCGGAGTCGCCGAAGGATTTGATCGGAAGACCGGTCTTCGCATTCAGGCAAACCAGGCGGTAGCCTTGCGTGACATAGAGGACGCGATCGTCGCCGTGGCCGTCGCTCCAGTAAGAGAGGCCTCGGCCGGAGAGCTGGCGGGGAGAAGCTGCGGCGCGGGCGCCTTCGTGCTCGGCGTGAACCCAGAGCAGCTCGCCGGTGGCGGCAGCGAGGGCGACCACCGCGCGGCGCGATCCGGCAGTGGCATAGACCACGCCGTTCACCATGACGGGCGTGCCTTCCAGCTTGTACTCGGGACGCGTTCCAAGATTGTCGGTATGGAAACGCCAGGCGATTTCGAGTTTGCCGAAGTTGGATGCGTTGATCTGATCGAGCGGCGAGTAGTGGTAATTACGCAGGTCGCCGGCGTAGGAGGGCCACTCGCCGTTGTTGGTGCCCGATAGAGCTTGTGCTACGGCCAGCACCGGGCACCAGAGCAGCGCGGAGATGCATGCAGATCGATAAACCATTTTCAACATGGATGCCCCTTCACAGGCTTCAGACCAACCCACTATCTGGCAGTCTTGGCATTTTGTCAAGCGCGTGTCAAGCGCGTTGCGGCGTGGCCGGCGGGGGTTATATGATTTACTTTCGCGGCGCGACGGCGAAGGGAGAGAGCTGAGGGCCATCGGACAAATCCGAGTTGGGCGAACGTTGGTCCGATGACGGCCGGCACCTCACGTCCCTTGCTGGTATTAGGCACGAGGCTGCTAGCCGAGGAACTGTGCGATCTGATCGCCGATATTCCTCAGTGGGAGCTGGTTGGTTACGTTGAAAATCTCGAGTGCCAGCGCTGTCGAGACAAGCTGTGCGGGCGGCCAATTTTGTGGATCGATGAAATTGCCGAGCTTAGCTCGACTCATCACGCAATTTGCGGAATTTCTACTCCTTTGCGCTGGAAGTTTGTAGAGCAAGTGCAGAGCTACGGTGTCCCGTTTGCAACCCTAGTGCATCCGCTTGCAAGGCTCTCGCCGAGCAGTTCACTGGGCCCCGGCTCTATACTTAGCCCCGGCGCGCTAGTGGCGTCCAATACCAGGATCGGCTCGCATGTATTTATCAATCGCGGCGTTCTCATCGGTCATCACACTGTGATTGAGGACTATGTATCAATCCAGCCGGGAGCCAACATCGCCGGCGTATGCAGCATTGGACAGGGCACGTTTATCAGCATGGGGGCGATCGTAATTGACCACGTGAAGATTGGGCGGAACTGCATGGTTGCCGCGGGCGCGGTGGTCACCAAAGACCTGCCGGACGATTCCCGGGTTGCGGGCGTGCCGGCACGCAGCATCGGCAAAGCGGCGGGCGATGTAGTGGGCTAGGCTGTAGCGCGCCGAGCAAAGTCCGGATACCAGACCTCGTCGGCGGGCCGGGGAAGAATTTCAGTGGAGATAACGGGCATCTCAACGTGCGAACTGAACCAGGTGACACCCTCCTCGATCAGGTCCAACCGAATCCGGTATCTACCCGGCAGCGACGGCGCCTGCAATCGGATCCAAGCCAGGGCTGTTTCGCCCGGATGAATGCGCCGCGGCAACGGCCAACGTTCTCCCTCGAACGGCTGGTCGACGGTCCCACCGCTTAGAGGCTGCCACCACTGGCAGATCCGAAAGCCAAAGGTCCGCACCATGGCGCTGTCCGGCTTCAACACACGATCGGAGCCATTGTGAATAGCGATCAAAGAACCTTCAGTATCCCCGGCGAAAATTGTCTGGGGTGCGTGCGACACTTGAATGGCAGCCCGGAAGCGCGGGTCGCTCGAAAGGGGGAAGGCTGGTTTGAAATCCGGCTCCGAATGCGATTCCAACAGCGGATGCGCGGTGAACGGCTGATGTTCGTGGAGATAGAATTCGTGAGCCGAATAGTCGGATCGTTTCGCATACTCGGCCACGCGGGCGAGCCGCTCCTGGCGAGAGGTCCAGTCCAAAAGCCAATGGATGATGGACGCGTCGGCCTCGTAATGAGCTTCGCCGGCCACCTGATTACTGCCGTGCAGATCCTCGTGAATGTGCAAAAGCGAAGGCAGGTTGCGGAATAACCGCATCATAAAATTCGGATACCAATGGCGCGAAGCGATGTATTGGGTTCCGCCGGGTAATGCCCAGCGGCGCGGCAGGAAGACATGGGTAATGAAACGGTTGGAGAGCAAGCTGTCGACGAATGTTCGATCGCTCCAATGCGGGCTGAGCGTTTCGTCGTGATCGAGCTGCAGGATCCAATCGCCCGAGCAGTGCGGAAACAGGTGTTCAAAGAACAGGCTTCGAGGCTTGTCCCCGCCGCCGATCGCACAGCCGTGGGGGAATGTGAACACGCAGTCGGCGAACTGGCTGGCGACCTCCCGAGAATCATCTCGCGTGGCGGAATCAACTGCTACCACTAATTCGTCGGCGACCTCGCGATAGTGCGGCAAGACACGCGCCAGGTTCGCGGCGCCGTCCAGAGTTTTCGTAAAGATGGTCAGGCGTGGCTGGCGCAAGAAGCAAACTCCCACAGGGTCCGGATTACATGATCCTGCTGTTCCTCAGAGAGGGCGGTGAAGAAAGGCAACCTTACGATGCGGCTGGCCGTTTCTTCGGCGACCGGGCAACCGAGCGGCGCATGTGCAAAAGCTTGGCCGAAGGGGGAGGAGTGCAAGGGGACATAGTGAAATGTAGCGCGCACGCCCCTGGCGAAGAGATGCTCGAAGAGGCGATCGCGCGTGCCGCTGTCCGGGGCGAGAAGATAGAACATGTGATAGCTGGGCTCACATCCTGGCGGCACGCACGGTAACCGGAAACGATGCGCGGCGGCCCACGGTGCAAGAGCTTGCAGATAGCGCTCCCACAAACATCTGCGTAGCGATTGAATTTCCTGGTGGCGCTCCAACTGGGCGAGCAATGCAGCGGCCAAAATGTCAGACAATCGAAAACTGGACCCGCGGTCGATCCAGGTATATTTGTCCACCAACCCGCGGAGGAATTGCTTGCGATTGGTTCCGTTCTCGCGGATGATTTCGGCGCGCTCGATCCAAGCTGAGTGATTCAAGATGAGCGCGCCGCCCTCGCCGCAAGTGAAATTCTTGGTGGAATGAAAACTCAGAGTTGCGGCATGGCCGAAGGAGCCGAGCGGCTGCCCAGAATATTTTCCGAACAGCCCGTGCGCATTGTCCTCGATCACCGGTACGCCTAGCTCTAATAGCCGCCGCACATTCGCAGCGATGCCGGCATAGTGGACGGCTACTATGGCTCTGGTCCGAGGCGTGATCAACTGCTGGACCTGTTCCTCGTCGATGTTGAGCGTATCGGGGCGGATATCGGCGAATATGACGCGGGCGCCCAGTTGATGAAACGCCGCGGCGCTGGCTACGAACGTGAACGACGGGACAATCACCTCGTCGCCAGGTGCGATGTTGAGCAGCAAGGCGCAGATTTCCAGTGCGCCGGCGCAAGAGGGCGTCAGCAGCACCCGCGAGCGCCCCATTTCCTGCTCCAGAAACTCCTCGGCCCGATCTGAAAAACTGGCGTGGCCATCGGTCGGGCGGCGTTCAAGGGCCTCACGCAAGTAGGCCAATTCGGTGCCAACTAATGTGGGGCGATGGAATGGAATGGGGCAGTTCATCAGACTTTCGACCAGTTCGGCCGGACCGACGCGAACATGGAGAAGCTCTGGTTGCGCCAAGAGTCCGCGCGCCAAAACGGGCGGCGTAATTAGTCCAGGTTGTCAGTTGAACTAAGGCATCCAGCATAACACGAAGTTGGAGAGTGTAGCCGGGTTCTCGGGTTGCTCGCTTGCGTCAATGCCCGCGCTAGTTATATGATTCGGACGTTCCCGAACGATCATCAAAGGAGACAGGCCATGCAAACGGACGGAATCGTCTGGAAAACAATAATGATCACGGCTGTTTTGGCGTGCACACTGCAGGCGCAGGACCCCAAGCCGACCTGCAATCAATGCCCAGCCACACATATTGATAGCAGCGAACTGCAGGCTTACGCCAAACGCGCCATGGAGAATCGTCTGGTGGATCAGCAGGTGCGAAGCGTGGATGTCGGCAAGAGCCAGGTGGGCATCGGAATCGTATATCGCGGCAAGCTGGACCAGCCTGGAAAGAACGCCGTGGCCGAGCACGATTTTATCAGCGAGGTGTACCACGTCATCGAGGGCACGGCGACGCTTGAAACTGGCCCTGATCTGGTGGGGGCCGTGCAGCGCCCGAGCACGATGCAAACGGTACGCGAGTTCAACGGCCCCGGCAAGAATGCGGCCTCGATTCGAAACGGCGTAACGTATCATCTCAAGCCGGGCGACGTCATTGTCGTGCCGGCCGGCACCGGGCACCTGTTTACGCATATCGACGACCACATCATTTATCTAATGCTGCGAATCGATCCCGACAAGGTTGTGCCGCTGAAGGACGAAGCGGCCTCCAAGGCTTATTTGGCGAGTCCGGTGAAAAGGTGAGCGATCAATCAGTACAACCTTGACCATTGGCATCGACTTCAGCGATTCTAGTTAAACAACTGTTTGTTGGATCTCAAGAAGCGAGCGTGGCCAAAGTCTGCCCACTGTCGAATGCCTAGAACATCAAGAACCCTCGTCGTGTTTTTGTGGATGAGTTTTGCCAGCCTCACATTCGCTCAGACGGGCGGACTGCGCGGCGTGGTTGCGGACACTTCCGGCGCTCCCGTTCCTGGCGCGCAGATCACGGTTTCGAACGATGCGGGCATCAATAAGGTGGTAGCGAGCAACGACACGGGCGCATACCTAATCAACGGACTGCAGCCCGGCAAGTACAGCGTGAAGGCTTCGTTTCCCGGAATGCAATCGCAGCCGGCCACGGTCGAGGTTTCCGATGGCATAGGAACGCTCGACATCACGTTAAGAGTGGTGCTGGAAAAACAGGAGGTCACGGTAGAAGCCAGCGCGGGCCCGGAGGTGAGCACGGATGCGGCGTCCAATGCCAGCGCCGTTGTTTTGAAGGGCGACGCACTGGATTCCTTGTCGGACGATCCCGACGATCTGCAAGCCGACCTGCAAGCGCTGGCGGGTCCATCGGCCGGCCCCAACGCGGCTCAAGTTTACATCGATGGGTTCACCGCGGGCGATGCCGTCTTGCCGAACAAGGACGCCATCCGCGAGATCCGCGTCAATCAGAATCCGTTCTCGCCGGAATTTGACGCCATCGGTTACGGGCGCATGGAGATTCTCACTAAGCCGGGACGGGACAGATTCCGCGGCCAGTTCTTCTTCAATTATGGAAACGACATTTTCAACTCGCGCAATCCTTACGCGCAGGACAAGCCGCCTTTCAATCTGACGGATCTGGGAGGAAGCGTGGGCGGTCCCTTGAGCAAGAACGCCTCGTTTTTCCTGGATGTCGACCACCGTCACATCGACAATGGAAATGAGATCGACGCGGTGACTTTGGATCCGACCACGCTGGGCATCATTCCGTTCACGTCGGTATTTTCGGCGCCGCAGTCGCGCTGGCGCATCAGTCCCCGGATCGATTATCAGTTTGGAGCGAACAACACGCTGACGTTTCGCTATGCGATCAGCGACAATTCCACCCTGGACAATGGGGCCGGCGGATTCACGCTGCTGTCGCGCGCCTACACCCAGAGCAATCTGGAACATGCCTTCCAGGCCAACGAAACGGCCGTCTTGAGCACCAAGGTGGTGAACGAATTTCATTTTCAGTTTTTGCATCAGCACTGGCATCAGACGTCGCCGGACACGGATCCATCCATCATCGTTGCCAATGCGTTCAACGGCGGCGGGCCGGCCAACGCGGCCTATCAATATATCCATCATCATTACGAGTTTTACGACTACGTGACGATGGCGGAAGGCGCGCACACCTGGAAATTGGGAATCCGCGTGCGCGCCGTCTCGATCCAGGACACCTCGACGCAGAACTTCGACGGTACTTACACGTTCGGCGGCGCCTATGCTCCGATTCTGGACGCCAACAATCAACCCGTGGCGCCGGGCATCGTATGCAATCAACTGACTCCTACGGCGGGCTGCGAGACCATCAGTTCCATCCAGCAATATCAGCGCACGCTTTTGTTCCAGCGCATGGGATATTCGCTACCGCAGATTCTTGCGCTGGGCGGCGGGGCCAGCCAGTTTTCGATCAACACCGGAAGGCCGCTGGTATTGGTGGGCCAGTCCGATACCGCTCTGTTCGCCGGCGACGATTGGCGGGTCAAGCCGAATCTTACGCTCAGCCTGGGTTTGCGATACGAGACGCAACTGAATATTCATGGGCGGTTGGACTTTGCGCCTCGGATTGGTTTCGCCTGGGCTCCCGGCGCCGCGGGCAAAACAGCTGTTCCGAAAACAGTCATTCGCGGCGGCTTCGGAATCTTTTATTACCGCTTCAATGAGCAGAACATTCTGGTTGCGGAGCGTTTTAACGGAGTCACACAGCAGCAGTTTATCATCGATAATCCGGATTTCTTTCCTTCCATTCCGCCGGCGGGCGTGCTGCAGCAGTTGTCGAGTACGCAGGCTATTCATACTGTGAGCCCGCTGCTGCAGGCGCCGTACGTGCTGCAATCCGCCATGAGCGTGGAAAGGCAGATTCCCGGCAACACCACTCTTTCGCTGACCTACACCAACTCGCACGGTCTGCATCAGCTGCTCTCGCGCAACATCAACGCGCCGCTGCCGGGAACTTATACCGGCGTGGCGGGCAGCGGTGTTTATCCTTACGGGGATATGGGGCCGATTTACGAGCAGGAATCGGGCGGGCTCTACAACCAAGACCAGCTGGTGGTCAACGTCAATTCTCGCGTGAATCGAAATATTTCGCTGTTTGGATTCTACGTGCTCAGTTACGCGTGGAGCAACACGGATGGGATCAACACATTTCCCGCGAACCAATACAGCATGGTTGGCGAGTACGGTCCGGCGGCCACCGACATCCGGCATCGCGGTTCCATTGGAGGCACCATCATCGCGCCGTGGAATGTGCGCTTCAGTCCGCTGATTGTGGTTCAATCCGGCGCGCCATTCGATATCATCACCAGCCAGGACGTCTATGGCGACACGCTGCTCAGCGCGCGTCCAGGTATTCCGACGAATCCGGACAAACCCGGATTGATTCAGACTCCGTACGGGTTGCTCGATCCGAACCCTTCGCCGGGCGAGACTATCCTGCCGCGCGATTTTGGCCGAGGCCCGGGATTATTCAGCGTGGATCTGCGGCTGGCAAGGACTTGGGGATTGGGAAGTTTGAAGAGCGGTGCGCGCGCTAACCGAAATGCATCGGGTGCTCCGGCCGTGGCAGCACCTGCGGCACCATCGGCGGGCCCGGCGGGGCGCGGCGGCATTGGAGGGTTTGACAATGTCAGCAGCGGCGGGGGCGGAAGCTCCTCCGAGCGGCGCTACAGTCTCACGGCTTCCATTTCGGCGCGCAACATTTTCAACCACGTTAATCCGGGCCCCATCATTGGCGACATCAACTCGCCGTTGTTCGGGCAATCCAATCAGATTGCCGGCGGGGTGGGGGCTTATTCGGGATATTCCGACAACCGGCGCCTGGAATTTCAGTTGCGCTTCGGATTCTGATTACTGCCTCGGGTTCTGATTACTGGATGAACCGCGCGGTCTTGATGTAGTCCATTTTAGGAAAGCGCGGAACCAGATACTCATTGGTTTCGCCTTCCAGCCGTCCGGGATCGATCTCCTTGCCCTCCGGACGAAACTCGCCGTAGCCCCAGTACAGCTTGTCGATCACGTCCACGCCCGAGACAATCTTGGCGAAGGGGACGAAGCCCTGTTGATCGAGCACGGCGTTGTCGGCCAGGTTGATGAAGATCTCGGTGGATCGCGTGTCGGGGCCCGATTTGGCGAACGCCAAGGTGCCGCGCAGGTTTTTTTCTTTGGGCGGATCGTCGGGAATGACCAGCTGGCGCCATTTATCGTGTACGTCGAAATCGCGATGCACGCCGAATTGGGCGATGAAGCCCTTCAGCACGCGAAAGAAGCGGCCTTCATCGAAATAGCGCATGCGGACCAGTTCGTGAAAACGGTCCACACCGCGCGGCGCCCAGGCTCGATTGGCTTCCACCACGAAATCGCCTTGGGAGGTTTCGAATTTTACCCGGAACACTTCGGGCACCACGACTTTGGGCGCAGGTTTCCGGCAGGCGATCAGAGAGAGCGTAGCCGCTCCAAGTAAGGCGGCTGCAAATGTTTTCGAGGCAGGAAAATTCATCAGTGAGTCATCGCGTAAACGAGATAGTTGATGCCGTAGCGATAGGCGAGCGCGGTCATCGGCTCCGGATAGAGCGGC
The DNA here is from genome assembly GCA_963761935.1 of Terriglobia bacterium. GTDB lineage: Bacteria > Acidobacteriota > Terriglobia > Bryobacterales > Bryobacteraceae > Palsa-89. The sequence goes on from CAVXJU010000045.1 coordinate 18,188, forward strand.
GAATCGGCGTACTCCCAGGCGTCGCCTACGTCGGTGTTGAAATTCACGGCTACGACCATGCGGTCCTGGTCGTCATAGATTGCGCGCCAGGCAGGCGAGGTGCCCTCGGGTTGATAAACCCGGACGGATCCGTCCGCCCCGATCCGCAAGTGGCGCGTGCCGGGGATGAAGGTGCGGTCCTTCTCATTGATGTCGTATAGAACATGCATCACCGGGTCTGTTTCGGAGATGTCGCTGATCGCGCGGCCTGGCAGAACGCGATTCATGGTCTCGCGAAATACCTCCCATTGCTCTTCTCCCCAGAAATCATCCACGACGATGAAACCGCCGCGCAGCAGATATTCGCGCAGGCGCTTGGTCTCGGCATCCGTTAAGCCCCACCAGCCGGTCTGGGTTGCGTAGATCCAGGGGTACTCGAAGAGCCGATCGTCGGTGAGACGGAAGTGCAGCGGAGCGCCGGTATTGACTCTGGTGAGCCGCTCGACGCCGGTGCTGAAATGATCGTCGGCATCGGGCCAATCCACTATCCACCAGCCTTCGCCGCTGCCATTGCGCGAAGCATAACTCCAGCGCCGATGATATTCGGGAAGGTCCGTATATTCGACGCGAATGAAATGAAATTCAGCCTGGACGGGGAAGTTCGGACGGGGCGCTTCCGCCTCTGGTTCCTCAAAGCGAGACCGCTGCGCGAATCCGACGAAGCTGAGTAGGAGCAAAACAGCGCCCGCCACTGTCGCGCGCGCCGTGCCGCTCCTCATCAGCATCCATGTTAGCTAGCCCGCAAAGGGCGCGCAGGCACCCTCGTTGCAGGGAAGTATGCTGCCCGCGCGCTCCGTTTTGTGGGCATTTACCTAGAAGTGCGTGCCGGCGGTGCTGGTTGGAGCGGGTGCGTCCTCTCGAAGAAACTTCAGCAGCGCGGCGTTGAACACCTCGGGCGCCTGGATATGAGGCACATGTCCGAGGCCTGGAAGCAGCACCAGCTCCGCGCCGGGAATGGTGTCGGCGATATGCTTAGCGCGCTCTGGAAAATCGGGCGTGTCCTCCGCGCCGCCCAGCACCAGCGCCTTCACCTTGATCTTCGCCCAATCGTAGACCACCGGGTCCTGGTAAACCATCTGCCCGAGCAGCACTCGCACCATCGCCAGGCGCGGCCAGTCGGCACTCAGCGTCGGAGCATACAGGATGCGAACGTATTTTTCATACTCCGGCTTCCACGCGCCCGGCGTGTGGAAATAGCGGTGAATGCCGGCCGAATCCTGCGTGTAAAGCTGATCCTGAGATTCCGCCATGGTGCGCTTATAGGATTCGTCCGCGGTCTGCCAGGGCATTTGATAGCGCATGTCGGTGAGTCCGATGGGATTGTAGAGGACCACGCGTTCGGTCATATCCGGATAGGACGCCGCGAAACGCGCCGCCAGCATGCCGCCGCCGGAATGCCCGATGATCACGGCCTTGGTGACGCCCAACGTCTGGAGAAGTTTGCGCGTGTTGTGCGCGAGATCGTTCCAGTTGTAAGGAATGATGGGCTTCGACGAGCGTCCGAATCCGATCTGATCCGGCACTACCACGCGGAAGCCTTCCTTGCGTAGCAGATTGATCGGTCCCTCGAAATAAAATCCGCCGAAATTCATGCCATGCAACAAGACCGCCGTGCGGCCGTTTGGCCGGCCCGAGGGCTGCACGTCCATGTAGGCCATGCGGACGTCCTGACCGTACAGCGTCAGCGGCAGATAGGACACCGGGTAAGGATATTCCACCTCTTCATAAGTAATGCTGCCGGGTTTGACGTCGGTGGGAGCTTTGAGTAATTGACGCTGAGCCAACAGCGCGGGCGCTGAGCATAACAGGAAAACACATGCCATTCGCATCGGTCGTTACCTCCAGAGATTTTTACTGTTTCACTTCAACCAGCTCGATCGCTTCGCGGCTGGGTCCTTCGATCATTACCGCGCGTGTGTCGCCGACCTTGTACGGTTTCGCTCTAATGAATTTGACGTTTTCGGCCTTCAGCTTCTTGATCCAGGGATCCAGGTTGGGGACACTGAGCCCGATGTGATCGTACAACTGACCGAGCGTACTGGCGAGCGGCTTGTCGCCCGGATTGATGTACCAATTCAGCGATACATCGTCGAAGAGGACGCCGGCGCCCGGAATGCGATACATGCCGTCCTTGTCCAGCGCGGGCCAGCCCTTGTCGGGAGTTCGCGGGACTTTGCAATTGGCTTCGGTATGTTGCGGACCTCGGCCGCGGCCGCCGGCGCGCGCATTGAGATGCTTCTCGTACCACAGCTGTGCGCAGAACGGCTCGTCCTGGTACATGTGCACATGGTTGAAACGCTCGACCGGCATGTTGCCTTGATATTCGATGATGGCGTGATCGGGTCCATCGAGATAGGCGAAACCGGCTCCGCCCGCTGGCTTCACTCCAGTTGCCTTGGCCTCGGCGATCTGCGCCTTGGTGCGGCCGAGCGTGCCTCCCGTGCCAGGCCAGGTGTCGCTGCTGACATAAACGAAGGCATCGCCGTCGCCGGTGTAGAGCGGGAGCAGCGGGACGTGGTTCGCCAAATACATTTTGTTGCGCTCGCGGACGTCCGTGACGTGCCATCCGAAATGCCAGATCGCGCTCTGCGGCACGATGGTGGGCGGCTTGCTAACCTTGTTGAACATGACGTACACCTTGCCGGATTTGAGCACAGGTTTGCCGCCCCAAGTGGCTTTGGAAGTGGACGGGAATTGCTTGGTGTAGTAGTCGATGGCGGCTTCAGGATTGGTGGAGTTTAGGTGCAGGTGATGGAAGCCGGGCGGCGGAAGGGCGCTCGAGTCGGTAGACTGCGCGACGCTCCCAGCCGCGAACAGAGTCCCGAGCGTCATGGTCAGAACTAGCGTTTTGGTCGGCATAATAGATACCTGTTTCAAGAACTTTTCGCGTGCTCTCGCTTCAAAACTCCAGTGATGCACGAGGAATTCGATTATATCATCCGCATGCGGATGGGCGTGCCGCGTCCGCAGCGGGTTAGAATCGTACCGGACCCATGAATTTCTTGAGAGACAGCCTCGTTGAATTGATCACGCAGACTTCCACCAATCTGCCGCCCGACGTGCGCGCCGCCATGGGCGTGGCGATCGGCGAAGAAACGCCTGGAACACAATCGGCGCAGGCGCTGGGCATCATCGCCACCAACATCGATATGGCGAAGGAGGACGAAGGCCCCATCTGCCAGGACACCGGCATGCCCACGTTTTTGGTGCATACGCCGGTGGGCGTGAATCAGCTGCGGATCAAGGGCGCGATTCGTGAAGCGGTGGCGGAAGCGACGCGGCGCGGCAAGCTGCGTCCCAATTCGGTGGACTCGCTGACCGGCAAAAACAGCGGCGACAATCTGGGCCCGGAGACACCGGTGATTCATTTCGAGCAGTGGGAAGAGGACGAGATCGAAGTGAAGCTGATTCTGAAAGGCGGCGGTTGCGAGAACAAGAACATCCAGTATTCGGTGCCCTGCGAGCTGGATCACTTGGGCCGCGCGGACCGCAATTTGGAGGGCGTTCGCAAGTGCATCCTGCACGCGGTGTGGCAGGCGCAGGGACAGGGTTGCGCACCCGGCGCGGTGGGCGTTTGCGTCGGAAGCGATCGCGCGCACGGATACGCGCTGGCGAAGAATCAACTATTCCGCACGCTGGACGATGTGAATCCGGCTCCGGAATTGGCGCAGCTCGAGTCTGAGGTGATGGAAGAGGCCAATCGCATCGGCGTGGGGGCCATGGGTTTCGGCGGGCAGGTTTCCTTGATTGGATGCAAGATTGGGGCGGCGAATCGTCTACCCGCGAGTTTTTTTGTGTCGGTAGCTTACGATTGCTGGGCGTTCCGGAGGTTAGGCGTGCGGCTGGACGCATCCAGCGGCGCCATCACACGCTGGCTGTATCGCGATCCGAATCGCGACGTCGAACGAATGGCTCAAGCGGAGGGGTTCCCGCTGACTGGACGTGAAGTGGTCCTGACCGCGCCGCTTTCTGAAGACTCCGTGCGGGCGTTGCGGGTGGGCGACGTGGTGCTGGTCTCGGGCGAAGTATTTACCGGGCGCGACAACGTTCACGCTTATCTGATGAAGAACCCGCCGCCGGTGGATTTGCGCGGCGCGGTGCTATATCACTGCGGGCCGGTGATGCTGAAACAAGGCGAGACCTGGACAGTGAAAGCAGCCGGACCGACCACCAGCAGCCGCGAGGAGCCGTATCAGGCCACGGTGATCGAAAAGTATGGCGTGCGAGCGGTGATCGGCAAAGGCGGCATGGGATCGAAGACGCTGGCGGCGCTCGGGAAATCGGGAGCCGTGTACCTCAACGCCATCGGAGGCGCGGCGCAATTCTACGCGCGCACGGTGGACCAGGTGTTGGGCGTCCATTTAATGGAGTTTGGAATTCCTGAGGCGATGTGGCATCTGCGCGTGAACAACTTCGCCGCAATCGTCACCATGGATTCGCACGGCGGCAGCCTGCATGCCGAGGTGGAAAAAGAAACCGGCGAAAAGCTGGCCGAGCTGCAGCATGTCGATTGACGCTCGCTCGCGAACAATAGCTGAATAGCGAGACCGTCTGCTAGAATTTGAAGTAAAGCTAGCTTCGCGGTCACGGCCAGGTAGCTCAGCTGGTAGAGCGCAGCCCTGAAAAGGCTGGCGTCGGCGGTTCGATTCCGTCCCTGGCCACCACGTTTTTCGGCACTTACATACCCTCCCGAGCGCAAGTTGGTTCCAATTGGTTCCAATTCCAGCCCGCCGACAACTTGTCTCATGCGAGCTCCGTCAGAGGTTCGAAGTGATAGACTGAAACAGGAGTTCGCTATGGTGTTTCCGGTATCACCCTACATCGACCAACAGGACGGTGCTCTGAGGATCGCGGGCACTCGTGTGGGGCTCGATTCCGTTGTCGCTGGTTTTCAGGAGGGCGAGTCGCCGGAAAAGATCGTCCAATCGTTTCCAACGCTGACGCTAGCCCAGGTATACGGCGCGATTGCGTATTACCTCGACAATAGAAAGCTGATCGATGACTATTTCGTGGAAGTCGACCGCGAATTCGAACGGTTAGTGCCGCCTTTGAGCCAGTCGAATCCCGAACTCTTCGCTCGACTGCAAGCGGCGCGCGAAAAGATGGCCTCGAAGCACTCGTGACCGTCCGCTTCCTGGCGGACGAGGATGTCAGGGCCGATATTATCCAGGGTCTGCGTTCTCGCGAACCCGCGGTCGACATCCTGGACGTGAAGAGCGCCGGCTTGAGAGGAAGCAAAGATCCGGTGCTCCTTGAACTTGCCGCGGAGCAAGATCGAATCCTCATCACCCACGACCGGAATACGATGACCGGGCACTTCTATGAGCGCGTCGCGGCCGGAAAGTCAGGGCCTGGCTTGTTTATCGTTCCCAAGTGGCCGAGCACTGTCGGTCAAGTCATCGAGTCTCTGCTCCTCGTGTGGGCAGCTTCACAAGCGCAAGAGTGGCGGAATCAGATTGTCTACCTGCCCTTCCGCTGAACGGGCGAGTCCAGTGCTGAAAAGGCTGGCGGCGGCGGTTCGATTCCGTCCCTGGCCACCACGTTTTTCAGCACTTACACACAATCTGCAGCGGTTTAGCGCCATCCGCGGCTCGCAGACGGTCTCGGCGTCGGTGTTACCATTCCGCAATGATGGTCCTCCCGGTTGCCATACAGGCGCTGCTTCTCATGGTGGTCCTGGTGGCCGGCTTTTACGATTTGCGCTATCGAAGAATACCCAATTGGCTTGTACTGGTTGGGTTGCTGCTGGGGCTGGGGATCAATGCGTTTCTGTTCGAGTGGCAGGGGCTGGCGCGTTCGGGGGAAGGGATCGGGCTGGCGTTGCTGATCTATTTTCCCTTGTATCTGCTGCGCGGCATGGGGGCGGGCGACGTAAAATTGATGGCGGCGGTGGGTGCCATGGTGGGCTGGGCGGCCTGGCTCGGCATCTTTTTTCTGACGTCAATCGTGGGAGGCATCGCGGCGGTGGCACTGCTCATCAGCCGGCGCCAGGTACGCCGTGGATTTTCAAACGCCGGCTACCTCGTAGTGCAGCTTCTTTCCTTCCGGGCGCCGTACGCGCGGCGCGAGGAACTGGACGTCAAGAGCGAGAAGGCGGTGACGCTTCCGCACGGGGTCGCCATCGCCTGGGGGTCGTTACTGTTTCTAGGCGCGGTTTGGATTTGGGCGCCTCGATAAACAGCACCGCCAGTTAGAAGGTCGAGCGCCGGGTACTACTAGGTCCATAACTAACCCGTGCGGCTCTTTTCCGCAGTCGGGTGTACACTTACTATGTTGCCGCGATTATTCGATAAGTTGTTGCTTCATTCTTTCCGACGACCCCACGCCCCGGGGCCGGCGTCGGACTCTGGCGGTCTGAAGATTCGTGTTTACTCGATTCAGGCGTCCACTTTAAGAAAGGACACGCCGAAACAGTCTGACGTCTTCGACTTAGCGCTCGGGATCTTCCTGATCGGGCTGTTGGTGGCCACCGGGGCGGTCTGGAATCCGTCGGGGATTGCGGACCGCGAGGCATCCTGGTTTGAACAAGCGGTTCGGGCGGCGGGCTCTTTTCGTCCGCAGCCCAGACAAGCGGAGCAGCCGGCAATCGAATATTTCGCGGATGTGGACGTTCCGCCCGCGCCCATTCGCATGGTTCCGGCGGTGATGACGGAACAGGCCCGCGCGGCGCGGTTTCACGGGACTGTTTCAGTGATTGTCTACGTGGACTCGCAGGGGGTTCCAAGACAAATGGAGCCAGCGTCGCCGGTGCCATTCGGGTTGGGCGACACGATCCGGCTGACGGTCTTTCAGTGGCGCTTCCGGCCGGCACAGCGGGGCGGCCTTGCCGTGGCGGCCAAGACTGCGGTGGAAGTGCCTTTCCGCTAGACGATCCGGCCGATATTGGTAGTTCTATAAGTTAATGGTTAACCGTTAACTTATGGTACAACTCTTCAATAAGTGGTACCAGAACGAACGCTCTAACTGTGCGCATTCGATGTATACTTGCTCGAAACGAGTAAGTGTATCCATGAAAACATCTTTACTTACTGCTGCGATAATCGCTCTGGCGTGCGGCGCAATGCCGGGGTTGGCGGATAGCGTGAGCATTTGCGACGGCGTCGCGGGCAATCTCGTCAGCGAACTGCGGATTCGAGAACGGCGCTTTCACGGACTGGACAGTCACCAATCCAGAGGTGGCGCCAGTGCTGATTTAAACACTTTAGTGGAGGCTGACAGCTTTAATCCACCAGGTGCCAATAGCGGCGAGTTCTATGCTCTTCATCGGCGACAATTTGGCTGACCCGACCACGATTTCCCAGACATTCAGTGACGCGGCGGGCTCGACGTTGACGTTCAGCTTCTATCTCAGCCACGGATGGCTATTCGGGCGAGATTTTTCAGGCTGAGTTCGATGGCACTGTGCTTTTCACTTTGCCTAGCGGCCCGGCACAGGGATACACGCTCTATTCCTACACCGTGACTGGAACCGGCTCCGACACGATCTCATTTGTCGAACAAGATGTTAGCCCGACTGGAATTTATGGGACTTGACGACGTGTCGGTGGTGGATCCGCTACCCACACCTGAGCCTTCCTCGCTGCTGCTTCTTTCGGGAGCTTTCGCGGCTATCGTTTGGAAGCGTTATCGACGCAGCTAAGAAATGGTTATTCGACCAGAGTAACTACTCGTCTCGTCACACTTGTAGGCGGCATCGTAATTCGAATCTAGCCCCCCATTCATTGATACGGCGCCAGTGATAATTTGCATTGGTCCCTGGATATTGCCGCCGCCGGTTTGGAGGAAGGCTCCTCTGAGGCTGATATACGATTCCCTCGAGTCCCGTTCCTAGATTCGCCTGCAATGTCAGAGCCTCCGTGCCGGCTACATGTCCGCTCTCCAGGCACGGATTATCGACGTTTCCGCAGCTCGTGTTGATATTGATAGTGGAGTTGGCCTGATCCTGCCAGAGAACTACGCCATCGAATGGACCCATGGTGAATGAGAGGCTCGACCAGAAGATTCGCCGGAAGGTTCTTGGCGACCAATCCGGTAACAGCCGCGCCGGAACTGTCGGCATTGGCCAGCAGAGTCGCGGAGCCGAAGTTCAGCAAGCCCGCTGTCGCGGCGTTAATGAGCATCTGATTACTGGCGATCTGAACGCCGAGATTCGGATAGAGGTCGCCGTTTGTGTTGGTGCAATTGCCGCCGACCCCGCTACACGTGATGGCACTGCTGCTGCCGGTCAGGATCAAAATGATGCCCGCGGTACTGCAATTCGACGGATTAGGGCAGGAAACAAGCGAGTCGAGGACCGCACCGCTCGGGGCGTTGAAGTCCACGCCGGTGGGTCCGCCGCCGACCATAATGAACTCGCCCGCGCCCATAGTTAGTTTCGCGCCGGAGGCGATGCTCAATCCGCCATAGAACAAGAAACAGCCAAATGTACTGCCGCTCGAAGGATAGCACGTCGGTGTTGAGTCGCTGAACGTAGTGTTACTTTGCAGCGTGATCTGAGTCCCCGCTAGAGTCGCAGCAGAACCGATGGTGCAGGCCCCGCAATTAATGGCCACATAGTTTCCTGACGGATAAGGCGGAAGGACCGCGTTGCGCGATCGTAAGCGTCGAACTAACAAGGTAGACGCCGTTCGTTCGGGTTGCCACCAACTACGCCATAAGTTGGCAGAGCAGCCGCTGAAACTGCGCCGCTCGGAAAATGACGGGTGGAGGCGCATCCCGATAAGGATCGAGGAACTGCCCTGAGTCTCCCACCTGGGTAATCGGCGATGCGCCTAGCCCAGATGCATTACCGGGGCTGACGATTGTTACCGGAGCGGTTACTGTGACTCCGGAGCCGGCATTGGCGGATTGCGAAGAAATGAAGACTCCGCTCGTGACAGTGATCTGTCCAGCTGCCACCGATGTCAACGCCTTGGCCTAACCCAGAGGATGCGATGGTATCGAATTGACGATTGAGAGTGTGCAGCGCGCCGTTAATCGGCATCGGAACAATAGCCGCAGTGGCGCGCGCACTCGATATGCCCATCGGGTTGCCTAAGACCGCCGAGAACAACTGCGGTATGACTTGAGTCGCGCGAGCGGTCACCCAGAAATAAGCTGTAACTCCCGGCAACGCCGGAATGGTGCCTGGGACGACCCCAAGGGTGGTTGACGACGATGAGACGCCCGAAGTCAACGCCGCGGTGCCCGCAAATCCGGATTGTTGCGCATAGTCACAGCCGTTGGAGACGCCTCGAGATCAGCGCCGCCCTCGGTCGAGCATCCTCCCGAAACGCTGAGCAACTTAGCGCTGAAATTGCTGTGTCTGTCCCACTTGGCTCAGCACCACATGGGCGGCGGCCAGAGCTCCGGCGTCGGACGAGGCCTGCGCGGATTTCTTGACGAAATACGCCCACCCCAGATCCACTGCGAGGCCCAGCAGTCCGCACATGGCGAAGAGCGCAAGAGTAACTAGGAGGAGCGCTTGTCCGCGGCGTCCGTGAGATCGATCGAGCATGTTAGTACTGCATGACCTCCGAGGCTTTTGCCGGGAATGTGAACGCGGGGAAGACACCGCCGCTCTGGGCGCCTGGCCAGAATATCAGGATGCTGGATTGAAACAAAAAACTCGCGTTGATGGAAATCACCTGCCCGGCCTGATTATCCAGGATGGTATTGCCACCGCTGTCGGTTTGCGGATTGGAAAATGTGCCACCAGGGGGCCAGTTGCCGGAAGTCGGACATTGGTCGGCTGTAGTTGTTATGTCGGGCTGCGTCGCCGAATGAAAAGTAAGAGTAACTTGACTTGGAATGAGCCCGGCTCCACGCTGTATGATGTACTGACAGATCGGCATGAGGGGCAGCGTTCCCGTCCCGCCGAGCGGCACCTGATTTGGACTGTTCTGCCCGCGGACCACCGCATAGCGTGTGCCTTCCTTTACGGCATAAGCCAGGGTGTGATAGAGCCACATGCCGCGAGCCATCTCAAAGGTCGATATGAGCACGCAGAGCAGCGGAATTCCCACCAGGGTAAACTCGATGGTCGCGTTCCCGCGACGTGCACTGTTCCGTCTCACGTTAGTAATCCGCGGATGGATCGATTTTCATTTGCCATTTCCGATCCACAACGAAAGAAGGCGGCAGCACGCCTGGAATCGGGATCATCGTGAGCGTCGTGTATTGCACTTCCACCTGGGCGGCGTCGGTGGCGTCTTCGCTGGGAGGCGTGGTGGTGCTGTTTAGCAGCGTGGTGGTAACCACCAGCGGCGCTGCCTGGCAGTTGGTCTGAACGTTTCTTCCATAAGCGGCCCAGGTCATCTCGGTCAGCACGATGGCGCAGGCGTCGATCTGATCCGTAGCCGCCACTTTGCTCCGCGACGTTAGCAGCGTGGCGGCACGGGCGGCGTTCTCCACCGAAATCAATGCATAAGCATAGAAGCCGAAATCCAGGACGCCTACGAATAGGAAAAAAATCCAAGGCGCCATAAGGGCCACTTCGATGACCGCATTTCCGGAACGGTTTCCTCGAATGGACGCGCGCATGGTCAGGTCGGCTCCGAAAACAGGCCAGCGCCAGGCACGAAAACGTTCTTCACGGCAGGGACATTGGAAAGACCATCCCCAGCATGCGGCGCCGACTTTAGACCCAACAGGGCAAGCTCGAAGCGATCGCGCACACCGACCTTCTCGAACAGGCGCGAAAGATAAACCTTTACAGTACCCTCGGTGATTTCGAGCACGCTGGCGATTTCCTTGTTCTTCAGACCCTGGGAAACCAGCGTGATGAGTTGGTTCTCGCGGCGGGAGACGCGCACGGTGCGGCCAGTGAGAAAGGTGTCGGTGAGCGTCTTTTCAAACCACAGCTCGCCCTCAGCCACGCGGCGAATGCACTTCAAAATCATTTCCGCCGGCAGCATCTTGCGCAGGATCCCGCGCACGCCGCATTCTTTGGCGCGGAAGGCCGACTCGGGTGCGATTTCATGCAGCCACAGCACTACCCGGGAGAGCGGCTCGTGACGCAGCGTGTGCAAAAGCCCCCAGTCGATGGGGCCGTCCACGGAGAGCAATATCACGTCAGGTTTGTTTGTGGGTACTTCTCTGGCCAACTCGGCCGCATCCGCCACAATAGAGAGGCGGAACTCGCCGGGGCACGACTCCACCAATGAGGTAAAAGCCATCGCGTTCAGCGGCTCCGTTGTGTAGACAACCAGCGAGATCACTCCCATAACTCCTAATCAGCTCAAGGCTTGGATTGCCGAGGCGGCAGTCTGCCCCGAAGCTCTTTCAAATCACCATCGATTTCCGCGACCGTGTGGCTATTCTAACGGTAGTTTCCGTATATTACAAGTTTATGCAGTACTTGCCGCTAACTTTAGTTAATAGTACTTTGTTATCTCTTCGGAATCTTGTTGCCGACTTAGTAATCGGTTTAAAGTACTACTTCCGAAATGGAACGCAGACGTGGAGTGCGATTTGAAATGCAGCTGAGTTGCCGGCTCAAGTGGCGCGGTAGCTACGAAACGGTCGACGCGACGACGTTGAACCTGGGCCGCCTGGGGGCGCTCGTAATGACTGGAAATTCCAAACACCTGGATGCCAAGCTGATTCCGCGGCTCGGAGATTCAGTACAGCTCGAGGTAGCGCTGCCGGCGCACCAGAACTTTGGACAACGGTGTCTTTCTTGCGACGCCATAGCAGTGCGCTGCGCCAACCTGGACGGAAGCTGCGTGGTGGCGCTGCAGTTCGAGCGCGTGGAGATACGTACCCTGCTGGTTCAAACCGCGGCGGTGAACCGCGTGGAGGTCATGTGACGGCGGCGCAAACCAGCGGGCGCGGGATCGCGCGGCTGCTTCCGTCGCTTACCGACGTTGCGTTCCTGATGCCGGCTGTGTTTCTTTTCACGCGGATGAACGGGGCGAAGTCCATGCTGGGCGATGGCGATACAGGCTGGCACGTTCGAACCGGCGAGTGGATCTTGGCCAACGGCCGGGTGCCGCACCAGGATATCTTTTCATTTACTAAGTCGGGGCAACCCTGGTACGCCTGGGAGTGGTTGTGGGATACCTGCTTTGCCTGGATTTATCATCACGGCGGCATGGCCAGCGTGGTGTCAGCCAGCATCCTGGTTTTATGTGTTACTTTCGCACTCCTTTACCGGCTGACACTGCGGCACTGTAGGAATCCTTTCGTGGCCATCGGCGCGACGCTACTCACCTGGGGATCGATGTAATACTTGATCCGGCCGTCGTCCCGCACGAAGTCGTCGAAGTAGGCGGCCAGGTACTCGCGCAGCAGCGCATGTCCCCATCGAGGAGGCGATCCACCGCGCGATGACCGTGGGCGGAATACCGTCGCCGGCTTCGATCCCCATGCCGCCCAGGGGACCGTCGAGCGCCACGCCGTAGTGCACTGCCAGGTAAAGGTGATCATCGCGCAGGACGAGCGACGCCTTGCAGGCGTTGAGCAGTTCGGGATCGTCGCCGGCGATCCGCGCCCCTCGGCGAAGAACGTCGTCCGCCGCACCGCGCAAGGCATCCAGCCGCGGTCTCGAACGCGGCCCGGTCGGCCGGCACCGCGTCGCCGACGCGGAAATAGCGGCAGGCGGGCTCCCCGGGCATTTTCCCTTGAAATTGGGCCATTCCCTCGGGTAAGATACTGACGTATAGGTATCCAGCGACTTGCCCGGAGGCCACCCGCCGTGAGCCACGCCTTGCACAGCACGCATGTCACGGCGGGCCGCAAGGGCCGGGGCATGTGCATCTGTTGCATTGTTGTGTTGGTGCAAAAGAATGGCAGGCATAGAGAGTGTGACGATTACCAAGCTCGCTGGAAACACGGATATCGGCACTAATCTCAGGGGAATACCATGTCAACGCGTATGAGACGGTGTGCGGTCGGCATCGCGGTGCTTGTCGGATTCGTTGCCATACGAGCTGACGGCCAGAAATACGAAGAGTCAGTACGCCAGGGCCTTGAAGAATAACCCGCCAAGCGTGACCTTCAAGATCAGCCTGCCCCCCGGAAGACGTTCCACATGGGGGAGGTCATCCCGCTGGAATTCGCGTTCTCTAGTTCCGAGAAAGGCCGCTGGAAACTCGATGGTGGGCTTTACGATCGCTCGGGCCGATTGTCGGAGGACGCTTCTTGTCTCGACCCGTCGGACGGGGCATGCGATCCTCTGGCGGGATATTGGGAGGGTGGCATCTTTGGTGGCGGGCTTCGCCAAATGCCGATCTTGGCCGACCAACCCCAAATCATGAACTTCGACCTCAATGAGTGGTGGCGGATCGACAGGCCAGGAAAGTACCGCCTCTACGTCTTGTCGTCTCGGCTCACCGACATGAACCAAAAGTCCGAGCAACACAACGCGATGGCTGTGGTCTCGAACATCGTCGCGTTCGATGTGTTAGCGGCGGACAAGGAATGGGAACGGGAAGAACTGGCTCAGATCGCCAAAGCGATCGACGCCGCGCCGGGCCGCAAACGTGGGCGGACCGAAACGCAAAGACATGGTTGGCGGCCCGGCGGCTGCGGTTCCTGGGCACGCCGGAGTCCGCCCTGGAGCTAGCGGCAATTCAACGGTTCAGGGGTTGACGCGAACTGC
>CAVXJU010000046.1:0-44714 GCA_963761935.1 Terriglobia bacterium
GATTGGCTCAGCAATGAAGGCGTCAAAAACATAAATGCCGTGAACGCCGCCATTAAGCCCGCCAAGCCCTGGTACCAAAAGGCGGACATTACCCGCAACCGGTCCACGCCTAACAGCCTGCTGATTAGGCCTGTCCGATTCCGCACAGGGCGGTCCCAATCGGTGACACCTCGCGGTGGCCGCCCCGCTGCAAGTCGATGAAGCGCCCCGCTCCTTACTGGCAGAGGAAGTGCTTGCAGGTCCACGATGCGCACATTTTGGACTGACATCCGTTACGGCCTGCGCATGCTGGCGGCTAACCCCGGTTTCACCGCGGTCGCGATCCTCTCGCTCGCCATCGGCATCGGCGCGAATACGTCCATGTTCAGCTTCGTGGACGCACTGTTGCTGCGTCCACTGTCGGTTCCGCATTCCTCTGAGATCGTGCGCGTTACCAGCACCAGTAAGTCCGAGCCTTATGGCCGCCTTTCCTATCTCGACTACCTGGATTTGAGCAAGCAAGCCAGAACTCTATCCGGCCTGCTCGGCTGCACGCAGCTGCCGGTCGGTTTCAGTTCAGACCCCAAGTTGCCCTCGCGGCTAAAGCTGGCCCTGGGAGCGAGCACCAATTTTTTCGACGTTCTCGGCGTCCCGCTCACTCTCGGCCGCGGTTTTCGTCCTGACGAGGATCGCCGTCCCGTCGCGATTATCAGCGATCGCCTTTGGGAGTCGGAGTTCGCTCGCGATCCTTCCGTCCTTGGCCGCACCGTCAGCGTCAGCAAGATCCAATTCACCATTGTCGGCGTGGCGCCCAAAGATTTTGCCGGCCTGGATCTTATGGTCCACGAGGATTTGTACATCCCTCTCGGCATGGATGGCGAGCTTGCGCCCAAGGACCAGGAAGACTTTGAGCGGCGCGATCGCCTCTCAGTCAACGCGTACGGGCGCCTGGCTCAGGGCTCCACTGCGCAACAAGCTCAGGCTGAATTGCAAGGGATCGCGCGTAATCTTGAAAAAGCTTATCCGGACGCGAATCGCGGGCGCGGCGTGCTCGTCATGCCCGAGGTCCGGGCGCGTCTTGCCATGGACTCCGACGATACTCTCGAGTTGAGCCTGTTGCTGGCCATCGCCGGCTTGGTTCTGTTGATTGCTTGCGCCAACGTCGCCAATCTCTTGCTGGCGCGGGCGCGAGCCAGGGCTCGGGAGATTGCAATTCGTTTGGCCATCGGCGCCAGCCGCAGACGGCTGTTTCAGCAGCTCCTCACCGAGAGCTTGCTGCTGGCCACGCTGGGCGGAGCAGTGGCGCTCCTGCTGACATTATTCAGCATCGATTTCTTTGCCTCCGTTCGCCTACCTACCACGCTCCCCCTGCGCATCATCGCGCGCCCCGACCTGCGGGTTCTGTTGTTCGCCGGCGCCGTGACGCTGGTGAGCAGCGTTATTTTCGGCCTCCTCCCCGCGTTGCACGCCCTTCGATCCGACGTAAACACAATCATAAAGGCGGGCGACACTGCCCCCTCCGGCAAACGCCGCCGCTTCCAGGGACGTAGTGTGTTGGTGGCCGTTCAGATCGGCGTATCCATGATGCTTTTAGTGGTCTCCGGCTTGCTCGTCAAGGATTTCTTTGCTTTCGCGGCAACTCAAGCCGGTTTTCGTATCGATCACGTGCTCGTGTTGGGAGTGGATCCTCAACTGGCGCGCTACACCGATTCCCAGGGCTGGGCGTTTTTTGAACAATTGATCGAACGGGTGCGCGCGCTTCCCGGCGTTCGCTCCGTCGCCTTGGCTCAGCACATCCCTTTGGGTTTCTCAAGCTCCTCTCGCGATGTGGTGGTCGAAGGTTTTGAGATGCCGCCCGGCCAGCGCAGCATTCCCGTCTTATCCAACATCGTGAGCGGCGATTACTTCTCCCTCATGCGGATTCCGATTGTTCAGGGCCGCGCCTTCGATCGCTCCGATACGCTCTCCTCCACAGCAGTCGCGATCGTCAATCAGGCGATGGCTCAAAAATATTGGCCCAATCGGAATCCGATCGGCGGTCGCATTCAAGTGAACGGCACGCAAATGCTTCAGGTCGTCGGAATAGCCAAGACCATTAAGTATCGCGACCCCACCGAGCGCCCCATACCGTTCCTCTATATGCCCCTGTCCCAGCAGTATTCTAGCTTCATTACGCTGCACGTCGAAACAACGGACGATCCCGCGGCGATGGCCGCTCCGGTGCTCGCAACGATCCGTAGCTTGGATCCGGGAATGCCGGTATCGGATGTCCAGACTTTGGAGCATTTCTTCAAAGAAGGCGCGCTGTTCGGCACAAGGCTCATCATGCAAGTTGTTGCCGCCATCGGCCTGCTCGGTCTGCTGCTCGCTGTCAGCGGCTTATACAGCGTGATCGCCTTCTCGGTGAGCCGCCGCACGCGCGAAATTGGCATCCGCATGGCCATCGGAGCGGACTCGGGCAACGTTGCCCGCCTGGTCCTTCGGCAAGGTCTCACCCTGACGTTGATCGGCATGGCCATTGGCCTGGCGCTCGCGCTCGCCGCTTCCAGGCTCCTGGCGAGTCTTCTGACACATGTAAGTTCGCGCGACCCGGTGGTGTACGTGCTCGCCCCGGCGCTGCTCATCGCGATCAGCCTGCTGGCGTGCTACGTTCCGGCTCGGCGTGCAGCGCGAGTGGATCCGATGGAAGCGCTTCGACACGATTAGGCGCTTCGAGCGCCGCACCTTCCCACCGCGCGACCACCGCCGTCGCCATGCAGTTGCCCAGCACGTTGACAGCAGTCCGCCCCATGTCCATCACCGCGTCGGCGCCCAGCAGCAGTGCGACACCGGAGACCGGCAGACCAAACGACGCGACCGTTCCGGCCAGCACCACGATGGCCGCGCGCGGAACGCCTGCTACTCCCTTGCTAGTGAGCATCAAAGTCAGCATCATGAGAAGTTGCTGGCCCAGCGACATGTGGATCGAGGCCGCCTGCGCAATGAATACCGAAGCCAGCGAAAGATACAGCGCGCTGCCCATCAGGTTGAAGCTGTAGCCGGTCGGCAGAACGAACGCCACGATGTGAGGCGGTGCGCCAATCTGTTCCATGTTTTCGAGCGCCAATGGCAACGCCGCTTCGCTGGAAGCAGTCGAAAAGGCTATCAGACATGGCTCGCGCACGGCGCGCCAGAAAGGCCGCAGGGGAATCCGCGCCAGCAGGGCCGATGCGCCCAGGAAAATGACGATAAACAGAACCAGCGCAACGTAAAGCGTCAAGACCAGCTTTCCCAATCCAAGCAACACGCCAGCGCCATTGGTTCCGATGGCATGTGCCATAGCCGCGCCCACGCCCACCGGCGCCAGGTACATCACGTATTTGGTGTAGCGCAGCATGACGTCGGCCAGCGATTGACAAAAACCGACCACCGGTTTGGCTTTCGCGCCGATCGCCGCGCAAGCCGCGCCAAACAGAAACGAGAAAACCACAATCTGGAGGACATCGCCGCGCGCCATGGCGTCGATCACGCTCTGCGGGAAGGTGTGCTCCAGCATTCCACCGAAGGTGGGCGGCGCTTGCGGCACGCCGGCCGTTGCGGCGCCGGCTTCGAGTGTCAACCCCTGGCCTGGCCGCACCAGGTTCACCGCCGCTAAACCGAGAAACAGCGCGATGGTGGTCAGTACCTCGAAATAGACGATGGCCTTCAGCCCGATTCGCCCCATGGTCTTCACGCTGCCTGTGCCGGCGATGCCGTAGACCAGCGTTCCGAAGATGAGCGGCGCGATGATGGATTTAATCAGCCGCAGAAAAACGTTGGCCAATGCCGCCATCCAGTCCGCTTTTGCGATGTCCGGATACGCCACTCCGAGCGCCACGCCCAGCAGCATGGCGATAAAGATCCAAGCAGTCAGCGACAGCCGCTTCAACGCTCTCCCCACTTCAGCTTCTGCCGCAGCACATCGAAGAAGAACAGCTTCGGCGGACGAACCAGCAGAACACGGTGCTCGGAAGTGCGGCAGACCACATGATCCTCGTTCAGCAATGGTTCGCCAATCTGGCCATCCACGGTGAGAAACGCTTCGTGATCGGCCGCGTGCGAGATCAGCTCGATCACGCTGGTTTCGGGCACCAGCACGGGCCGATTGGTCAGCGTGTGCGGGCAAACGGGCGTGATGCACAGCGCATGCACCGCTGGAAAAACAATGGGTCCTCCGGCCGATAACGAATAGGCAGTCGAACCAGTCGGAGTCGACACAATGAGCCCGTCGGCTTTGAATGTGCTGACATACTGCGAGTCGACGAACGCTTCGAGATCGATCATGCGCGCGAATTGGGTTTTCGAAATCACGATGTCGTTCAGCGCTTGGTACGACTTCACCACTTGGCCGCGCCGCACCAGATCGCCGTGCAGCATGCCGCGCGGGACCACCCGCTGCTCGCCGCGGAAGGCGCGCTCCAGCTCCGGATAAAGCTGATCGAGCGTGATGGCCGTCAGAAATCCGAGGCCGCCCAAATTCACCGGCAGCAATGGAATTTCACGTCCGGCCACGGCGCGCGCCGCTGCCAGCAGCGTGCCATCGCCGCCCAGCACGATCACCAGTTGCGCGCCTTCGGGAACTTCCGATCGCCGGAATCCATTGGTGCGGCCCATATAAATCGCGGACTCTTCGTCCAGCCGCGCATCCAGCCCGCGCTCTTTCAGCCATTCGACCAGTTTCGGCACAATGCTCGAAGCATGCGGGATGCCCGGCTTGGCCATGATCGCCGATCACTTTAATGTCTGGCATAAAGAGGAATTCCTGGTTGCCTTCCGCGCCCAGAACGGGACTGGGAACGATCTCGGTTTGAAATCCGAGCTGCCGCACAGCGTCTTCCACGCGCTGGCAGGCCTGGCGATGCAACGCCGGTTCGCGAATAATCCCTCCCTTGCCAACTTGCTGCCGTTCCAGCTCGAATTGCGGCTTTACCAGAATAACCATTTCCGCATCCTGGGCAAGCAGAGGCGCCATCGCCGGCAGGATCAGCGTGATCGAGATGAAGCTCACGTCGGCGACGGCGAGATCGATCGTCTCCGGAACTTCGCGCCGGCTCAGATAGCGCGCGTTGACCTGTTCGTGCAGCACCACGCGCGGATCGTTTCGCAATTTCCAGTCCAGTTGCGCCGGTGCCGACATCGATGGCATACACGCGCGCCGCGCCGTGCTGCAGCAGGCAATCGGTGAAGCCGCCGGTGGAGGAGCCGACGTCCAGGCAGATCTTGGCGGCGGGCGAAATGTGGAAATGCTCGAAGCGCCGCCTCCAGCTTCAAACCGCCGCGCCCCACATAGCGCGGAGTCTCGATTAGTTCCAGGCGAGCCTCGCTCGGGACGGCCTGACCGGCCTTGTCGATTTTCTGCCCATCCACTCGCACCTGGCCGGCCAAGATGAGCGCCCGGGCTTTTTCACGCGAGGAGACAAGTCCGCGTTCGACGAGAAGCTGGTCGAGTTCAGACGTGTTCCTTAGGTCTGGCGGTGCACAATCCAGTCGGCGATTTCGCGCAGCCGTTCGGCGCGCTCGTCCAGCGGCCGCAAGGCCAGATGCGCGGCCAGCCGCTCCCGCTCGGCCATTTCGCGCGAGCGCTCCAGACCATAAACCGCCGGGAACGTGATCTTCTGTTGCTGCGGCATCCTTGCCCGCGGTTTTCCCCAGGGCTTCCGAAGACTGCTCGACGTCCAGCACATCGTCGACGATCTGAAAGGCCAGGCCAACATGCTCTCCGTAACAGGAGAGCGCGGCCAACTGTTCATCGCCCGCGCCCGCGAAGATCCCGCCCATGCGGAGGCTGGCGCGCAGCAGCGCACCGGTCTTAGCAGTGTGAATGGTCTCCAGCAGCGCGGCATCCGGATGTTTACCTTCGCCCTCCAGATCGTGAACCTGTCCGCCGATCATACCGCCCAGCGTGCCCGCGGCCACCGCGAGTTCCTCGATCAGCCTCGCTCTTCGCTTGGCCTCGCACTCGAGTTGAGCCAGGACCTGGAAGGCCAGCGTCAGCAGCGCATCGCCCGCCAGGATCGCCATCGCCTCGCCGAACACTTTGTGGCACGTAGGTACGCCGCGACGCAAATCGTCGTTGTCGAGCGCGGGAAGATCGTCGTGGATGAGCGAATAGGTGTGAATCAGTTCGAGCGTGCACGCGGCCTGTTCGATTCCATCCGGTGAATCGCAAACGGCCTCAGCCGCGGCGATGCACAAGATCGGCCGAATCCGTTTTCCGCCCGCGAAAAGACTATAGCGCATAGCCTTATGGATGGATTCCGGCGGCGCCGATTCGGCCGGAACCACGCGCCGGAGGGTTTCGTCGATTTTCTGCTGTTGGTGAGCGACGTACTGGGCCAGCGTCATGCCTTGTCGGGCCGGAACGGCTCCGGTTGAACTTTGTCGCCTTTCCGGACCAGCACCTCGATCCGCGTCTCGGCCTCTTCCAACTGCTTGCGGCAAGTCTCGCTCAGCCGCATCCCTTTTTCAAACAGCTCGAGCGCGCGCTCCAGAGGCAAGTCGCTCGATTCCATTTCCTTGACGATTTACTCGAGTTCCTGCAGGCCGCTCTCGAAACTTGCGGCGGGTTTCTCTTCGCCGGGCATGCCCTTATTCTAGCCGCTGGCGCGGTATTATTCGCGCGCTCGGTTGCTGTTCTGGCTATCCGGCCCGCCGCTTGAGCTTGAGATTGATGGTGGCGACTTTCCTGGTGTTGAACAAGCTCAGCGTTTTCCATCCGCTGCTCATGCCGTTGCGGTCGGCCTTCAGTTGATACTCGATGTCGGTGCTCAGGCCGGCGAAGTGATAATGCCCGGCGGCATCCGTGATGAAGGACTGGATCTGCAGCGACTTTGTGTCTTTTAATTGCACGACGGCCTTCTCCACCGGAGCGCCCGAGCCGTCGGCGACGATGCCTTCCACCTCGCGGATGGTGGAATCCTGGCCGGTGCGCTGCTTGAGCCCCGCGCAGGAGCACAGCAACACGCATCCGAAGCCAACGGCAATCGCGCTTATGTTCGGGATGGTCACCCGCTACTTCGACTCTGGCTGGAGTTGGAACGTTACATCGACGCGTTCCTCGCCTTGTACGCTGACCGATTTCCGCGCGGGCTGGTAACCCTTGGCAGCCACGTTTAGCGTGTATTGCATAGGGCCGGCCGGCACATGAAACACAAATTCGCCGCGCGCGTCTGAAGTGGCCTGGAGCTTTTTGATCTTTGACGGCCCATTACCGGGCTGCGGATCCGGGATCAGGGTGACGCCCGCGCCCGGCAAGGCATAGCCGCTCTGCTCGAAGACGGTGCCCGCTACCAGCGCATAAGTCTGTGGAACGGGCTTCTTCTTCGCGGCCGGGGCCGGCAGAACGCAGGCCACCAGCAACAGCAGCAGGCTAGTGCCACTCCTCCTCTTCCTCTTCTTCTTCATCCTCCTCGTCATCCTCATCGTAAGCGAGGTCTTCGTCCTCTTCTTCCTCCTCCTCTTCTTCTTTGTCGCCCAGTTCCAGCTCGAGTGGCTGAGACTGGACACGGTAAGGCTGGCGCCGCACTCCTCGCAGGTTAGCGTGTCGCCCTCGTCTAGCTCGTCTTCGTCAACATCGATGATGGCGTCACATTTCGGACAGTTGACCATTCCTTCCCTCCTGGGCCCCCATTCCCTTATACAAGAAATTCGAAGCGTGCGCTAAGCGTTGGCCTTAGCCAGACGACGCCGGGTGGTGGGCGGAACGATGCCGTTCAGGCGAAGATACATGAAGAGCTGCTGGCGGTGCGTGAGTTCGTGTTCTTTGACCCCTTGTAGCATTTCGAGGCGCGAGACGCGTTGGCCATCGAAGCGCGTGATTTCGCCCGCGAAAAATTCGGCAGGCTTGGCCGCCAGGCGCGCGGCGTCGGATTGGAGCTGGCTTCTCAGTTCGCGCGCCAGAGCCGCGGCGTTGTCTGTTTTGGGCAGCTCGGCCACGTATTGGCCCATTTTTTGACGAAAGTCCGGCGTCGCCATGTTATCCACACCGTCCAGCATGATGGCGGTCAAAGCATGACCCGCTTGCAGAACGTGTTGGGCGATGTCGCCGAAGCTCATCAGATCGGCGGCCGGCTTATAGTCGAGCGCATGGGCCGAAAAATCTTCCACGGCCTGCGCGGTGTCTTCGCGAACGGTCTTCCATGAGTTGAGGACTGAATCGAGGCTGATCATAGACCCATTATTACCATGCAATCCGCCGCGATATGCGTCCGCCCTCGACTGCGCTCGCGAACGGCGCAAGAGTGTACACTCGTCAGCATGATGAAATACGTTGCTTTGTTGGCGGCGTTGCCGCTCTTGGCCGCTTCCGGGGAACAGCCAATCCGCCAGGTTCTGGATGCACAGGTGGCGGCCTGGAATCGCGGCGACATACCCGGCTTCATGGAAGGCTATGACAAGTCCGATTCCACCACTTTCGTGGGCGCCACCATCACCAAGGGCCACGCGCAGGTGCTGGCGAATTATTTAAAGCGCTATCCGTCGCGCGAGAGCATGGGTGTGTTGAAATTCACCGGCCTGGACATCCGGATGTTGGGAAGCGATTACGCCGTGGTGATCGGGAACTTTCATCTGGACCGGCCGGCTCAAGCCGGCGGAGAGACGAGCGGCATCTTCACGCTTCTGTTTCATAAAACCAGCCAAGGCTGGAGGATTATTCTAGACCACACCAGTTGAAGCCCCGGCGTAGCGGGCGCGGCACGTCGTTTAGCGCGCGGCTCGATCTTGCGCCAGAAATGCTCGCGCGGCCTTAACTTGTGCGAGATCCGGATCGGCGTTTTTCCAGGCTTCCAGAAAGTCGCGATACGCCTGGGCGGCCTTTTCGCGATCGCCTTGCTTCTCGTAAGCCAGCGCAATTCCGTACAAGCCGAAACCGGATTTGGGCCGTTCTTCCAAAACTTGCTGGAACGCTTCGCGCGCGTCGTCCCAGTGTCCCGCACGAATGCAGGCGTAACCCAGAGATTCAAGCGCGGGGCGAGAGTACGACGGTGGCTCCGAATAGCCGGTCTCGCGTTCGTTCTTCACGGCTGTTTTCAAAAGCTCGCGGGCTTCCTCGAAACGATCGCGGCGGCTCGCAATGTTGCCGCGCAGTTCGAAGGAAGCGATGCTCAGAATCCGTCCGACGTTTCGCTGCAGGCCTTTTTGTTTGTCGCCGGCCTCCTCGCGGGAGGTTCTCCACAGCAGCGCATCGAGTTGGTCGGATGCGGCGGACGCACCTTCGAAATCGCCGCTTTCGAGCGCCTGCATTCCACGTGCGTACGCGACCAGGCCGTCGCGATACGCGCGCGCGAAGGCATCTAATTCGGAATCAGCCACTCCAAACCTCAGAGGGTTCTCGATCACGCGCCCCCACTGTGCAAAACGGAGGTTCAGCCGCGCGCCCGTTGCGGCGATCTGGAAAATGTAAAACGGCGGATTGTCGCTGCGATCCGGATTGTCGGACAGGCCTTGCAAGCGCGCCAGCAACGTCGCAGCTTCCTGGAATCGTCCTTCTTCCGCGCAGGCGGAAATCAGATAGCTGATATTGTGCGCGTAGTTCCAATCGTCAACCGGTGAAACGTGTTCGTGCTGCATGTAATCTTCGTCGACCTTCAGGGCCGCGAGGAAAGTCTGCCGGGCCTTTTCATAATTTCCTACCCGATAGTAAATATGGCCGGGCATGTGAACCATATGGCTGGAGGCGGGAGCCAGCTCGCCCAGCAGATCCGCGCTCGGAAGCGCCCACTCGGGGTGCTTGCTCGACTCCACGGCGTGAATGTAATAGTGATTCGCGGCGGCATTGCGCGGGTCCGAGTGCAGGATATCCCGGAGCATGCTCTGAACGTAGATCGTGTCCGGCAGCGGCTCGCCGTCGGGTTTGTAGCCCCAGTCCAAGCCGCCATCGATCAGGAATAACTTCGCTTCGATATCGTCGGGATACCGATCGACGAGCTTCTGCATCTGATCCCGGTAGGCGGTGGAGTTATCTTTGCCCTTGTCTTTGTCGTCCTGCTCGTTGACGGCGGCGAGAATGTAGAACCGCTCGTGCTCGGTGGCTTTGGCCATCAGATCTTTCGCTTTGGCCAGCTCGTCCTTCGCGGCTTGTTCGCGATTACCGAAGGCCAGCGCGCGCGAGAGTCCCCAATGGCATAGCGCGCAGTCGGGATCCAGTCGAATGGCTTGCTCGAAAGCTCGCAGCGCTTCGTAATCCCAGAAGGAGTGCAAGAGCGCCAAGCCTTGATCGAACCACTGCTGCGCCTCGGGTGATTTCGTGGTGATGGCGATGTGGCTTTGGCCGAGTCCCACAATCTTCACCGCCGGCGGAAGCTTGGAAACATCGATCTCCGGTGAGGGCTCCTCGGCGTGATGATGCTGCGCCAGAGCGAGCGAACAAGCAAGTAAAACTCCCGAGAAAATGCGAATCGAGCGCATAGCGCCTCCTACAGCATTTCGTCTTTCTGGATGTTCCGCATTTCGTCGATGATGCGCTCGAACACGCGCTTCACCGCATCGGCCGTAAGCGGCCCGGAGTTGTTCGTGGTGATATTGTGGAACACTTCTTCTTCGCGCCTCGGCTCGTAGATGGGCAGCGAGAGATGCCGCTTGATGCGCCCGATCTCCTCGACGACGCGCGTGCGTTCGTTCAACAGCTCCAGCAGCCGCATATCCAGAACGTCGATCTTGCGCCGGCACTCAGCGAGCTGTTCCATGCTCATCGATTCTTCGATGGTAAACCACTGGAAAGCTCGCGGGCCAGAGCTTCCAGCTTGGCTTCTAGCTCGGGGCTGGCCGCATACTGCTCGACGGTTCGGACAATCGCGCTGCCCACCGCGACGCCGTCGGCGATCTGGCCCACGGCGCGCACCTGGTCCGCGGTCGAGATTCCGAAACCCACCACGAGAGGCAGTGTGGTGACTTGGCGCATGGCTTGGACCAGTGGGGCGACATTGTCGGAAAGCGAAGCGCGCTCGCCCGTCACGCCGGTACGCGAAACCAGGTAGACGAAGCCGCTCGAATATTGCGCCACCAGCCGCAGCCGGCGCTCGCTGCTGGTGGGCGCGGCCAGAAACACCGTATCGAGCCCCGCGCTGCGCATCGCGGCGGTGTAGGGCTCGGCTTCTTCCACGCTGAGGTCGGTGAGCAGGCAGCCATCGACACCGCACGCCACGGCGTCGTGCGCCAGGCGCTCCAGGCCGTAGCGCAGCACCGGATTCATGTAGGTGAACAAGAGCAGCGGAATTTCCGAATGCTTGCGGATCTCGGACGCGATTTCCAAAACCGTGGCCACGCGAGTGCCGGCCCGAAGCGCGCGCTCGCTGCCGCGCTGGATCACCGGGCCGTCGGCGATCGGATCGGAAAACGGCACGCCCAATTCGATCAAGTCCGCGCCGCCGCGCTCGAGTGCGGCGACCAGCGCGGGGGTTCGATCGGGCGTCGGATCGCCGGCCGTGATGTAGGGGATTAGCGCGGGCCGCTTCTCGGCGCAAAGGCGCTCAAATAGCCGGCCGATTCTGGTCTGGCTCATCCAGCTCCTTCAGGTTCTCCCGGTAGATGTCGGTGTCTTTGTCGCCGCGTCCGGAAAGATTGATGACGAACAGCTCGTCTGGGGACTGGGGAGCGCGGCGCAGCGCCTCCGCCACCGCATGCGCGGATTCGAGCGCGGGAATAATTCCTTCGGTCCGCGCCAGGGTGCGCGCCGCTTCCAACGCTTCGGCGTCCGTGACCGAGACATACTCGGTGCGGCCCTGGTCGCGCAGCCAGGCGTGTTCCGGACCCACTAGCGCGTAATCGAGACCAGCCGAGACCGAATGGGTGAGCGCGACCTGGCCGTCCGCGTCCTGCAATAGATAGCTGAAGGCGCCGTGCAGCACGCCGGGCGATCCGCCGGAGAAACGCGCGGCATGCTCACCTAGCTCCGCGCCCCGGCCTCCCGCCTCCACGCCGATCAGCTTCACTCCCGCATCGCCGATGAAGGCGTGAAACATTCCGATCGCGTTGCTGCCTCCGCCCACGCAAGCGAAGATCGAATCCGGCAATCGGCGCTCGCGCTCCAGGATCTGCCGGCGCGTTTCTTCGCCGATCACGCGATGAAAATCGCGCACCATCATGGGATAAGGATGCGCGCCCAGTGCGGACCCGAGCAGGTAATGCGTGCTCTGAACGTTGGTCACCCAGTCCCGCATGGCTTCGCTGATGGCGTCCTTCAATGTGCGGCTGCCAGTGGAGACGCCCACCACCTTGGCGCCCAGCATCCGCATGCGAAAGACATTCAGCCGTTGCCGGCGCATGTCCTCCTCACCCATATAGACGATGCATTCCAGGCCAAACAGCGCGCACACCGTAGCGGTTGCGACGCCGTGCTGTCCGGCGCCTGTTTCAGCGATCATGCGTTTCTTGCCCATGCGCCGGGCCAACAGTGCCTGGCCCAGACAGTTGTTGATTTTGTGCGCGCCGGTGTGCAGCAGGTCCTCGCGCTTGATATAGATCTTCGCCCCGCGCGACATTTCGCTGAGGCGCTGGGCGTGATACAGCGGCGTCGGCCGGCCGGCATAGTTGGTCAACAGATCTTTCAGCTCGGCCTGAAACGCCGGATCATGACGCGCTTCGAGATAGGCCTGCTCGAGCTGTTCGAGCGGCGCCATCAGCACTTCGGGTACGTAGCGCCCGCCGTAGGGTCCAAAATGTCCGGTGGGATCTGGCTGCGGCGTGGTCATTGGGAGAGCGCCGCCTTCACAAAGTCTCTCATCTTTTCGTGATCCTTCACTCCTGGAGATTTTTCCAGCCGTGAGCAGGCATCTACGCCCCAAGGCTGCGCTTCTTGAATGGCCTGGCGGACGTTGGAGGCATCCAGGCCGCCCGCGATGATGATCTTGTCGCGATAGCGCCGGGCGTCGGGCCAGTTCCAGGTCTCACCGGTTCCACCGCGCAATTCCTGCGAGGGCGTGTCGATGAGTAGCGCTTCGGCCGCTTCCGTGGATTCATCCGGCGGCGGTGTGCCGGCAGGAAGCGCGCGCCAGATCCTCAGACCGCGGGCTTCCGAGAACCCGTGTAATTGTGCAACATCTAATCCAACTTCGAGCGCGATCTTCGCGATGGTCTCCGGCATTTCGTCGACGAACACGCCCACCTTCCACACCGACGCGGGAATTTTCTCGGCGATCATGGCCGCACCGGTCGGCGAGATGTAGCGCGGGCTGTCGCGGTAAAAGTTGAATCCAATGGCCGAAGCTCCCGCCTCGACCGCTGCCAGGGCGTCCTCGCGATTGGTGATGCCGCAGATCTTGACCATCATGACAGCAGCGCCCGCAGCGCTTGCGCGGGATCGTCCGACCTCATCAGATGCTCGCCCACCAGCAACGCTTGATAGCCCGCATCGAGCAGGCGCTCCACATCGGCGCGCGAATGGATGCCGCTTTCGGCGACCTTCACCACGTCCGCCGGCATCTTTTCAGCGAGGCGCAGCGACACGTCGAGATCCACGCCGAATGTATTCAGGTCGCGGTTGTTGACTCCGATGATGCGCGCTCCCGAGGCCGCCGCCGCCTTCAGCTCCTCTTCGTCGTGCACTTCGACCAGGGCCGCCATTTGATAGCGCTCCGCCAGTTCGCGAAAATCCCGCAGCTCGCGCTCAGTCAAGATGGCGGCAATCAGAAGAATGGCGTCCGCACCGTGCGCTGCCGCCTCATTCACGTGGTAGGCGTCAATGCAGAAATCCTTGCGCAGCACTGGAAGCGAAACCGCGCTGCGAGCCGATTCCAGATCCGTCAGGCTCCCACGGAAATATTTCTGATCGGTCAGGACGGACAAGGCAGCCGCGCCGCCTTCCTGATATGTTCGCGCGATCGAGTCCGGATGGTAGTCGGCCGAGAGCGTTCCTTTGCTAGGCGAAGCTTGCTTGATCTCAGCGATGATGGCCGGGCGGCGACTGGCGAGCGCTCGCGTGAAATCGCGGCGGCTCGCTATGGAAGCTTCGGCGCGGGCTTCCAGACCGGGTGCGCGCTCCTGTAATTCGAGCTTCTTCTGCTCGACAATTTGGGCCAGGATGCTGGGAACCGCCTTCACCATGTGGGGAGAATTTCATTGTAGCTCGGTGAAGAGGCAGATCATTCTCCTGGCGCTGGATAGCCGCCGCCGGCCGGTTTATTGCTGCACCGAACAGTGTCCCACCAGCGTATCCAGCCGCTCCACCACTTCTTCCAAAGCCCTGGATTCCGTGCTCAGGCGTTCTCCCACGGCCGCCCCTTGTTGCGCGTTGGAGGCCGTTTTCTCGGTCAGCGATTGCATTTGTAGCAGCGCGGAGCCGATCTCCTGCATGGCTCGCGCCTGCTCCTGGCTGCCAGTTTGAACCTGATCGGCCAGCGTCGTGACGGACTCGGTTGCCTGCGAGATGGAATGGATGCGGGCGGTGAGTTGATCCAGCCGGGCCTGGCCCTCTTTGGAGCGTTCCATCGATTCGCCGATCAGTGCCGCAGTATCCTTGGCAGCGCCGGCGCAACGTTGGGCCAGCGTGCGGACTTCATCGGCCACCACCGCGAATCCTTTGCCGCTCTCGCCCGCGCGCGCCGCTTCCACCGCTGCATTGAGCGCCAGCAGGTTGGTTTGGAATGCAATTTCGTCAATGACCTGGATGATCTTCGATATCCGTGCACTGGAATGGCCGATTTCCGTCATCGCAGCCATGGTTTGATCCAGCACCTGATTGGTGTCCGTCATCTGCTGGCGGACCTGCTGGAGAACCGTGGTTGTTTTCGCCGCGAAGCCGGCGTTCTGATGCGCGGTCGCATTCACTTCTTCGCTCGAGGCGGAGGTCTGCTCGATGGCGGCGGCTTGCGAGGAGGCTCCCTGTTCGAGCGCATGACTGGCGGCGCGCAGTTCCTCCGCATCGGCCGAGACGCGGTGGGCCCCTTGATTCAGGGCGCATACGGCGCTGCGCAAGAGGCGATTGATGTTGCGGATCGCCAGCACCAGCACCAGGCCGCATAGCAGGCTGGCGCCAATCAATATCAACGTGGTCAGCTTGGAGCGTTGGACGCTCTCTTCAGCGCCTGCACGGGAGGAAGCTCGTAAAGCCTCCTGCTGATTGGTGAGCGCCGCGGCGGATTTATTCACCCGATCCAGCAGCGGCTGCATGCGATCCGTCACCAGGGCGTGTCCACCCGCGAAGTCGCCACGACCCACGTCCTGCAAATATTGTTCGAACACTTGCCTCCAGTCGCCGATGGCCGCTCGAATGTCCTCGGCGGCCGCGCGGCTGGCATCCTGATTGAGAAGTGGCACCAGTTCGTTGGTGTTGGCCTTGGCGCGATCCGCGGCTTTGGAGAATTCCTGGCGATGCTCCTCGGCCGAGCCGAATGCATGGCACGAACCGCAATCGCCCAAGCCGCCCAAAGCCGTCAGCTGGACGCCGTTCACTTTCAAGACATTTCCCACGGCGTAGGAAAATTGCGTCTTCGTGGACAGCTCTTTCATCTCCTGGAGGTTCAGCTTGATCTCACCGATCAATTGAATGACCTTGGCGTCTTCATTGACGGCCACGCCCAGGTTTCGGCCCAGCCTGCTTACGGTGGCCAGCGAGGAATAGCTCAGCAATAACGTTAATCCCAAAACCACGCCAAAGCTGGCCGTCAGCTTCTGGCCAATGGTCAAGCGTTTGTACATAACCACCTCCGGCGAATCATCTCTGATTTGCTTATCGGACGCTAGCGATAAATATGAGTGGGAATCGTCCAGGCGGCCGATCTGGCCCCCCGTCGCGCGGATGGTAATCTGAAAATAACAGGCGGCTCGCTTGCTGGAAACAGCTCTTGTTAGTTTTTTGATCGGAACTCAGATCTCGACGGCCGCGCTGCCGGCTTATCGCACCGAGCGGAAGCGAGTCGGCGATGGCGCGGAGCTGATTACGGTCTTTGGGCGCGCAAAACCTCAAGAGCCCGGCGCAGCGAGTCAGGAGATCCCTTTAGTCAGCGTGCTGCGCGACACTTTGGGTTCATCCGATCCAAACGGCGCGCGTTTGCGATATGTCTGGGTCCTCACCAGCACCAAACCCAGCTTGCTGCAGCGCACCGCCTCGGCGCTGTCTTTCGTGTGGTTCCGCACCGGTGGAAAGGAACATGCCGACCAAGTTCCGGCGCCTGTTCTAGACCTGGCCTCGCCCGCGCGATCGGTATGGAGCAACCTGGCGGGCAGCGGCCTGCAGGCATTGCAGCTCGACAGCCGAAGCGCTCCCATTCGCTCCTCCACCCGCAGCTATCGTGGAAATTTCAACGACTATCGTCAGCTCCAGGTCTTTCGCGCTCTGGGCGCGCTGGGCGCGCTGGACGCTCTGGAACGTGAGCCGGGCGGTCAGAGTGACTTCGCAGCCGCGGAGCTGCACAACGTCTATTCGCGCTTGAGTCTCTCCAATCGCACCTTCGGCGGTTTGGTTCGCGAGGAAAATTTAGGGAAGGTCTACGGCAAGGAAACCAGCCGGCGCGCGGAGATTCGCGGCCATGACTGGGAACTGCTCCGGCAGCGTGCGGAGGCCAACGGGCTCTATTTCGAGCCTCTGGCGCTGGCCGGCCAAACTCCTACCGAAGCCTTGCTGTGGATCGCGCGCGAGGATCTCAACGGCGCCCAACCGCGCACTTTCGACCGGCAGTTTCTGGGAATCGCAAATCCTTGGACCGACCAGCGGCTGTTGCATTGGACGGGCTACAGCGAAGTGCGTTATTTCGATGCCGACCATCGCCCGGTGGCCGCCGGAACGCCTGGAGCCCGGACGCTCCAACTGATTCCCCTGGCGCTGTACAGCCTGGATTATCCACGCGTGCCGCTGTTGCTGGCGGACTTTCGCAGCAGCCTTAGCGCGAAGAAGCGCGAGTTGCTCCAGCATGGCGCGAGCGTGGTTCTCACCAGTTTTCTCGGCATTACGACTTTCGGAAATTGGTCCTTTCTCGCGGCCAACTCTGCTTGGACCTTTGTACGGGGACGGCAGGGCGCGCCCACAGTCCGTTCCGAGCGGCTTCGCTCGTATTCAGAAGCGCGCGAGTTTCTGGCCGAGTACTCCAAATTCGCTCCCCAGCTAAAGGCCGAGTTGCTGCATCGTCTGGATCACCTGGCGCTCGATCCGCTGGAGAACGGTTTGGACACCGAAGCGCGAGTGGCCAAAGAACAGTTCGCGGCCTTGATGCAATACGCCCAGTCGCCCAATGGCTTGGCGGCCAAGTTGGAAGCTGACCGGCAAAAAGAATTGGAAGCATACACGCGGCCGCGCGCGATTCGGCTCCTCATGGACGGTGGCCGATTACTGGGAATTGGGTTGCCCGATAAATCCGAAGACGCCCGCGCCGTTCGCCACTCCCAGCTCGAAGCCCGCCGGGAGGCAGCCGCGCAGGTCCGATATCTCAAACAACTGTTGGCATCCAGCCCCCATCCTGACGTGGTCGAGGACTCCGGGCAGATTCGTCACGCCATTGAGGCGCTCTCCGCGGATCGTTTCACCGTTCCGCACGCGCCCCAATTGATCGCTCAGGTCTTTGAACGCTCGCTCAGCTTCGACCTTCGGATGGCGTGTCTTGACAGCCTGCGGCAGCTGGACAATCTGGAGGCAAGAGCCGAACTGTTGCGTCTCGCCCAAGATCCCCATGAGAGCGATTTTTGGCGCGCTGCCACGCTGGCTTCCTCCAAAGGCGATGCCGAACCGGCGGGCTCGGCGGGTTCCGGTCAATTCTAATGCGCCCGAGTAGTCTGTGCCAAGCGGTCCTGCTTTGGCTGTTGAGCAGCCCCATGATCGCCCAGGTTCAGCGCGTCGTGATCCTCAAGGTGGATGGCCTGCCTGCGGCAGTGCTGGAGCCCGAGCTCGAGCGCGTCGATCCGGCCACGCAGAAAAGCGGCCTGCCTTGGATCGATCGCGTCTTTCGCGAAGGCGGCGCTCGCGTGCCTAATTTCTACGTGCGCGGCATCAGCCTCTCGGCGCCTTCCTGGTCGATGCTCGACACCGGCCAGCATCTTGAAATACGAGGCAACGCGGAGTTCGACCGCTACACCGGCCACGTTTACGATTACCTCAACTTTTTCCCGTTCTATGTCGGATACGCGTTCTCGCACAAGGTGGACATGCCGGGCGTCGAAGTATTGGACGATCTCAAGATTCCACTGCTGATCGACCGCTTCCCCTACGCGGCCGTGTATCAGGGGCCGCAGCTTTATCAGCGCGGGGTGCGCTGGAAGAGCCTGCAAAACGGGCTCACGCACCGCTTCTCGCACTCGCTGCGCGAACTTTTAGACGAATGGACGATCGGCTTTGAGATCGGCGACAGCGTCGAGCAGCAGACCGAGCGCGAGCTGATCGAGAAATTGGCCGATCCAGGCGTGCGCTACCTCGACTACTTCACAGGCGACTACGATCACGTCGCTCACAGCACTCCGGATCGGGCGGCGCAGCGGCTGGCCTTGCAGCGGGTCGACGCACTGGTAGGGCGAATTTGGACGGCGATCGAAGCCAGTCCTCTGGCCGCGCAAACTGCGCTGGTCATGGTCTCCGATCATGGGATGAACACGCAGCCCGGTGTTTTCAGCCAGGGCTACGATCTGGTCCGGTTCTTCAACAGCCGGAAGGGTGGGGCGCATCACGTCGTCACCAACCGGCATCCGCTCACCGAGTACAAATTGAGGGGGCTCGATCCGTTCGTCTCGGAAGTTGTGACGCCGAGCCCGGAATCGTCCTACCTGAAGGACGCGGCCAATGAATATCCCACCGTGATGCTGGATCTGGACGGCAACGAACGCGCCGCCGTCTATCTGCGGAATTCGGGTCTGAACGAACTGCACATCCTGCTCAACCAGCTGGATCGCTCCGGGATTCAGCCCGCGCTTCGCCGCGCGGCGATGGACGCTTTCTTCAAAATCCGGGACCGGCATCGCGAGCAATGGGGAACAACTGTTGAGCAACTGCGCACCGAGCTGGCCGCATTGCGGAGTGCCATGGAAGAGCAGCGCCTCCGAATCCAATCCCAGCCGGCGAAATGGACCGCGGCGCAGCGCGACCAGGGTCTCGATAAGGCCGCTCGACGGCTTTCAGTCCAGTTGGAATCCTGGCGCGAGCAGGAACGCAGCTATTCCGAGTACGCCGATGTGCTGGCGCGTCTGGTGACGCTTACCCCGGCGGAGTTCGAAAATCATCGCGTCTCGGCCGAGACGTTGATTCCCAAGCATGCCATGGGGGACTTAAACGGCATTTACCAATTACAAAACTACGCCGTTGGCCCAGGCGCCGGTGGGCTCGTTCTTGCGCCGGATGGCTCGCTCGATCTCGACCGCAGCTTTGAACGCATCGATTATTTCCCAACGCTGGCTAGTCTCGCGGTACGCAACAACGTTCAGCCAGGCGTGGGCTCGCATCCGGTGGATTTTATTGCGCTTCGCGTCTCTGCGAATCAGCTCCCGGCCGATCTCGCCGCCGAAGAAGCGGTCTGGCTATATCGCGACCAGGATCGCCAAGCCCTGATTCTTTCGCGCCACGCTGTAGCCGGAGGTCTGGAGCTTCGCTACCTACCGGTCCGCGGCTTACGCCAGGATGCGAACGGAGCGATTCGATTTGAGCGCGCGCCCTGGGCCGCCGGTTTTCCGCTCGAAGTTTGGGAGGATCGCAACTTCGCGATTCCGTCGAGCGAACGAGCCGAGTGGCTAGAGGGGTGGCATTCGGAACTGGATTGGCTGCATTTGGTGCATCGGACTGAGTATTCCAACGCAATCGTGGCGCTGCAGGAGCAGTTTTCGCGTCCCAAAACGCAGGGCTTGCTCACCGGGGACGATGCTTCAATGGAAGAATTCAGCGCCAGGAAACGCCGCTTGACCGAGCCTGATTTTCTGATCTTCGCCGCCGATCACTGGAACTTCAATGTCCGTGGCTTCAATCCCGGCGGGAATCATGGCTCCTTTCGGCGTATTTCCTCGCGGTCGGTTCTGCTGTTGGCGGGAGGCGCGGAATCCGGAATCCCTCGCGGTTTGACGATCGAGGAACCTTACGACAGCCTCAGCTTCGTTCCCACGCTTCTGGAACTGATGGGAAAAAACCAAGGCGCCCGGAGGTTACCCGGGCGCCCGATTAAGGAACTGCTGACTACGGCCGCTAAGTCCACTGCAACGCGTTGACTCTAGCCCGCTTTCGACCCGCCTGGCGGGTTACCTCTCCTGAATCGACTTGACGTAATCGGTCAGGTTGCTCATGCGCAGCTGGACTTCACCTTGACTGTGACTGACCGAGGGGAACAACGCGCCCCAAACGGGCATGTCCCGGCTGCCATGCGCGCCAACTTCACTGTCGCCCTTAATCGTGTTGAACACTTTCAGCTCGGGGAACGCCCCGCCGTTCTTCGCCGAAAGCTCCGTCAAATTGGCGGGCTGCTTCTTCAGCGCGGCTGCGGCCGGTCCCGTGCCTTTGCCATCCAAACCATGACAGGCGGCGCAATAGGTCTTAAACATCTCTGATCCCGATGCCGCCGAGGTAGGCGTCACCGGTACTTTTTTAATGGTCGGTTGCGCGTTCACTGCCGTGCAGGCGAACAAGAAGAACGCGATCGAGAACAACGTAACAACTCTGGATGCCATGCGGGTCTCCTTTTTTTGAAGCACACCAGCGAACGCCGACGCGAACGGTGGGAGGCTGTCCAGCGCAACAGCGTCCACTGATGTGCTTATTTGTGCGATTTACCAGCGTGCAACCTGACTGCCACGCTTTCACCCAGACGAAATACAGGGAATTGGCCGTTTTGAGCTACGTTGCAGGGTGTAGTCCCTCAGTTGGCGGAGGTGATGGGCCAAATCACCCCAACGCGGGCCAAGATTCAATGCAGGGAGGCGCTTGGCTGCAGGGGCCCAAGCGCTGCTATTGGGCGGTGAGCAGGGGCGACATGTCGCGTAGAATATCCTGCTCTTTCTTGCTGAATCGGGACCTGAACTCAGGGCTGTTCAAATGTGCCTGGCGCTCTTCGGGGGGCAAAGCGGCGATGCTGCGCAATTCATCGCGCATGGCCTGCTGACGATCAGCCGGCGCTTGGGAGAACTTATTGATGGCCTTCCGCACGGCTTCCTGACGCTGGGGCGGCAACTGGTGCAGGCGGTTATACAACGTCTTGAGCGCCTGCTGTTGCTGGGGTGGAAGCGCGTTGAATCGCTGGAGCCTTTCCTGCAGCTTCTTCCGTTGCGCCGGTGGCAGCCGGTCGAGCGCCTTCTGCTGCTGGTCCGGCGGCAAAGTTTCGAACTCGTCGATGGGCGTTTTTTCCTGAGTTTGCCCAATCTCGCCGCCGGCTCCATGCGGTGCTCTAGCTGGACCGCCCCGCGCGCCACGCTGCGCCAGGGCGGGGGTGCCCAGCGACAAACCAAATCCCAAAGCAGCAACCGCCAGAGTGGAACCGCGGGGGAACATAGGATACGCCTAGATCTTCTGGGACGATCGCGGCTT
This sequence comes from Terriglobia bacterium, assembly GCA_963761935.1. GTDB lineage: Bacteria > Acidobacteriota > Terriglobia > Bryobacterales > Bryobacteraceae > Palsa-89. Next base: position 21,413 of record CAVXJU010000046.1, read on the forward strand.
CGCGCCGGAAACATCCACGCCGATCTGCTTGAGCATATCCATGTCGTCGAGGGCGTGCTCCACCTGTTGCTCGATGCGCACTCGAGGCTGATTCACGGGCGCGGCTTTGTTGGCGTGGTCATCGTCTTTCAGCAGCAAAGCGAAGAGTAAAGCGGTGCAGGCCGCGGCCACGGGGATTAGCGGACGCCAGCCCCAAGTTCGGAGCATCTGCTGCCACCGGCCGCTCTGCCCAGTGTGCGCGATGCGCTGCGCCAGCTTCCGATCGAAATCCGGCGAAACCGGCAGCGGATGCCACTCTTCTAAAACCGACCAGACCGCGCGTTGTTGGGCCGCCAGGTCGCGACAGACGGCGCAGGATTCCAAATGCCGTTCGAAATCGGCTTCCGCCTGCGCGTCCAGCGTTCGCGCGGCGTAGGAGACGATCAGTTCCTCAGCGACACTTTTGTTGAGCGAGCATCCCATCGCTTCTTCCCTCATTCACGCCATGTGCGCAAGCCGCATTCTCAGCGACTCGTAAGCCCGAAAAAGCAGCGACTTCACCGCCGATTCCGAACACGTTAGCACAGCAGCGATCTCAGCATACCCTAGCTCTTCGTACTTATGCATCATTACCGCGGCGCGCTGTTTGTACGGCAGACGTTCAATCGCCTGCCGTACCTCCCTCAGCCTGGCCTGGTACACCATCTCCTGCTCCACCGTCCGGGACCGGTCCCGCACCTGCCTGGGGGCGCCATCTCGCTCCCGATCCAGGCTCTCCCCGGTCTTCTCATGCCGCCCGTCGCGAATCCAATTCAGCCCCAGATGCGTCGCGATCCGGAACAACCAGGTGGTAAACTTCGCCTTCGGTTCATAATTGCGCCGGAACCGGAACACTCGCAAGAAAACGTCCTGCGCCAGCTCTTCCGCTACCGCCTGATTGAGCACCATCCGGTACAGGAAGTGTATTACAGCGTTGCGGTGCCGCTCCAGCAAAGCGGTGAAACAGGCCTCGTCCCCCTCCCGAACCCGCAGCATCAATTCGGCATCCCCGTCCAGGAGCCGTTGCGCTGCCTCACCATTGTTAACCCGCCGCTCCCAGGAAGGTTGCGCCGCTGAGGAGTCCATGCCGTTCGAGTTCATCTCGCCTGTAGCTCACGACGGAGGACTTGGAAGCAGGTTTACAGCACTTTACATTACTCGGTTTTAAGACTTCGCTCCATCAATTCCCGGATGGCTTCCCGCGGCGATCGAAGGCCCCTCAGGATGGAGTCCATTTGCTGTGTAATCGGCAGGTCCACGTTGAACTTGCGAGCCAAATCGACGGCCGCCGCGGTGGTCTCGACGCCTTCGGCGATCATGGTCATGGAGCTTACGATGTCATCCAGTTTGCGGCCCTTGGCGAGTTCGATGCCGACGCTCCGATTCCTACTTAGTTCTCCGGTGCACGTCAGCACCAGGTCCCCTAAACCAGCCAAGCCGGATAATGTTCTAGGCTGGCCGCCCAGGGCGACGGCGAGCCGCGAGATCTCCGCCAGCCCGCGCGTTATTAACGCCGCCAGCGAGTTGTTCCCGAGGCCCAGTCCCTGGCAGATTCCTGAGGCGATGGCGATTACGTTCTTCAGCGCGGCGCCGATCTCGACACCGGCTGGGTCGTCGTTCGTATACAGCCTCAGCGTGGGTCCGGAGAACTGCCGCTGAACGCATGCCGCCAGTTCGCGGTCGTCCGATGAGATCACCACCGCGGTCGGTTCCCCGCGCGCCACCTCGCGGGCAAAGGTAGGGCCTGAGAGCACCGCGATCCGGGGCGAGAATCTTTCCCCGATCGCCTCGCGCGCCACTTCCGACATGCGCAGCAGCGTCCCAGTTTCCAGTCCTTTTGTAGCGCTGACGAAATGCATCTCGGGGGTGAGATGCGGCAGAGCGGCGCGATAGAGCCGGCGGGCGAAACGCGATGGCATGACGCCGATCACGGTTCCAGAGTCTTCGAGCGCGAGCTTCAGATCGCCCGAAGTTTCGACGTTGCCTGGCAGCTTGAACCCAGGCAGGAAAACGTCGTTCTCCCGAGTGCGAGCCATGCGCTCCACGAGGTCGGCTTCGTAAGCCCACAGCCGAACGCGTTCGAAGCGCGGCGCAAGCACGATGGCCAGCGCTGTGCCCCAGCTTCCGGCGCCGATAATTGCAAGAGATTTCTCCACGGCCTTCGATCGAGCGGCGGCTACTTAAAGCGAAACACGTATTCGGTGCCGGTGCGCAGACGCTGAATGTTCGCCGAGTGCCGGTAAATAATAAACACGCCCGCCACCAGCGAGGCGATCAGCACCGGCGCCGGTGGATGCTCGATCAGGTAGACCGCCAGCGGCAGGCTCCCGGCCGCCACAATCGAGCCCAACGAAATATGCCGCGTGGCCGCCACCACAATCACGAACAATGCCAGCGAGGCGAGCAGTGGAATCGGCGTCAACACCAGGAATGCTCCAATGAAGCTGGCCACCGCCTTGCCGCCGCGAAATTTCAAAAAGACCGGATAGGCGTGCCCGGCCATCACCGCCAACGCGGCCAGGCTCATGGCCCCAGGGGAATGATTGGTCAGCTTGCCCGCCAGCCATACTGCCAGGCAGCCCTTTCCGATATCCAGCACCAGCGTCGCAACCGCGGCCGAGCGGCCAGTGGTCCTGAGTACGTTAGTGGCGCCGATGTTTCCGCTGCCCTTCGCGCGCACGTCCTCGCCGGTCCGCATGCGCACCAGCAAATATCCAAAGGGAATTCCGCCGATGAGGTAAGCGATCGCGGCGGCCAGCAGCGCTGTCATTTGGCTTCGAAAGGAAATTCCGATAACTTGGTATAAATCGATCCGGCTGCCCCGGGCTGGCTGCGATACAGATAAAAGCGATCCACCGGGAACGATCCAAATTCGAGCGATTCCAGTTGTGCGATCACGCCGCGCAAGGCCTGCAAAGGCACCGGATCTTTGATGCGCGCCAAAGTGAGGTGCGCGCTGAATTCACGATCCTCCTTGGCGATGCCGAGCGGCGCCAGGGCCGCTTCCAGGTCTCGTACCAAGTTTTGTAGCGGTTCGCCGGCCTGCACTCCGACCCAGAAAACGCGCGGATGGTGTGGATTCGGATACCAGCCCAGCCCCTTCACTTCCGCCACAATTGGTTGGCGCGCGGGAATGGATCGCAGCGCCTCGGCCAACTGCGGCAGTTTTTCTTCCGGCCATTCTCCGATGAACTTCAGCGTCAAATGCAGGTTGTACACCGGACTCCACTTGAGATGCGCGGCCGGCCGCAGGTGCATCAGCAAGCGTTCCAGCCTTTCCCGCACTCCTCCGAGCAGATCGATCCCAGTGAATAGCCGCATGCTAATCTCCTAGCATACAGAAAGCAGTGAGTATGTCTTTCGCCGAGTGAGGCCGTCGCCGCATTCTCGGCGCGAGATTTCTATGCGCGCCCGGCCACCGAAGTGGCGCGCGAGTGCCTGGGCAAGATTCTGGTGCACGGAAAAACAGCCGGGCGCATCGTCGAAACCGAGGCGTACCTCGGCGTGGACGATCGCGCGGCGCACGCCTGGCGCGGCATTAACCGATCGGACCCGCGTGATGTTCGGGCCGCCCGGCCACGCTTACGTGTACTTTATTTACGGCATGTACGAATGCTTGAATTTCGTCGCGGAGGAAATAGGCAAGGCGGGCTGCGTGTTGATCCGGGCGCTCGAACCGATGGCTGGAATCGCGGCCATGCAGAAGCGCCGTCCGACGGCGCACCGCGTGGAAGACCTGGCCTCTGGGCCAGGGAAGCTGACGCTCGCCCTCGGCATCACTCGCAAGCAAAACGGTGTGGATTTGACGCGCGGCGCGCTGCATGTCCGGCGGTTGGCCGAATCGAGCCGGCGGTTCGAAATCGAGGTAACGCCGCGCATCGGGATCACGCACTGCGCCGATTGGCCGCTGCGATTCCTGATCGCCGGCAACCACTTCGTCAGCCGCTAGTCCTCGACGAACTTCCGCAGGCTTTCGAGCGCGACGTCCCAATGCTTGGAGATTTCGGCTGAAATACCGGCGCGCTTCATCCAGCCGGCGAGCTTCCAACTGCCAGATACGCTCGCGCCCGCGCCGCACGCCGCGCACCAGTCCTGCCCCGGCCAGCACGTGTAGGTGTTTCGTAATGGCTTGGCGCGTGACGGCGGTGCCCTCGGTGAGCGCGGCGATCGATCGCGGTCCGTCCGTCGACAGGCGCGCCACAATCGTAAGGCGCGTCTCGTCGCCCAAGGCGGCGAAGACTGGTGCGGACCCCCTTAGGGCGCGATTGCCGTGCAAGCTACGCGGCATGGGCCAGATACTTTTCGATGAGTCTCATCTGCATGCCCCAGCCTTGCGAGTTCATCGTGAACGCCTGGGCGCGCCGCTCGATGGGAATTGCGTCGAAGCCGGACTCGGTCACCGTCAGCATGGTTCCGCCGGCGGCCTCTTCCAGCACGAACTCGATGAGCGTCGTCGGTTCCGATGAATAATCCACCGCTGGATCGACAGCGTAAGGATGCCAGCGGAATGAGAACAGGCGTTCGGGCTCGATTTGAGCAACGACAATGTCGAACTGCTTGCCCTCATAAGGTTTCTGACGTTTAGCGACTTCTTCATCCACAAAGGTTGGCATGAGCGTGCCCCGCAACGGCTTATTCGGCGTAAACGGTTCGTCGAATTTCACGCCAAACCACTGCCCGAACTCTTTGGAATCGGTCAAAGCGCGCCAAACCCGCGTGCGGGGAGCGCGGAGGAGGATTTTCTTCTCAATACGGTCTGTGCTCATATGCAACCATATGATTGCATGTCTGACTTAGAAATGCAACCCAATAGTTGCATTTAATCGAAGTATGGCTTCCTTGAGCTTCAGCTGACCCAAGGTTGTGGGTCACAAACGGACCGAGAACCGGGTAACGGTTGTAGCATTGTCCAGCCCGATTAGGTGCAGGCATCAGAGTTGGGGCGCCGTAAGGATCGCGACAACTATAAAGGGTGCATGGTCTCGTACCTGAAGTCCTCGAACCTCGGCAAACTGGGAGGCCGTCTGCGAGCTGCGAAACAATCCCAGGTCATTCAGATCGCCACCGAAGAATCTACGCAGTTGGGACCACGTCGGCTCGACATATCCGCAGCCTTTCAGTCCGCTAATCAACCCGCTTAAGTCTACAATGTCGAAACCCGCAAGCGTCCACGCGCGAGACAGAAGCTCCTCCTCCGGGGTAGAGTTATGGGCCAGTTTTTTGGCCAAGGGCCGAAATCTAATCCGCGTTCACCGCCGCGACGATGCGCTGCACCATCCCGTCCATCGCGCGGCCCTGGTACCAGTGCCACACGAAGACGATGTCGTGGTCGGGATCGATCCAGATGGTGTTGGATCCGTTGCCAATGGCCGCGAAGCTCGTTGCTGGGACCATGCGGCCACTGCTTTTGTTGCGTGTTCAGCCACCACAGATAGCCGTAATCGGGTCCATGCGCGCTGGGTGTGACGGCGTCCTTCAGCCATTTCGACGACACGATCTGCTGCTCGTCCCACTTGCCGTGATTGAGAATCAGCAGCCCGAAGCGCGCCAGATCCTCCGAATTGATCCACAGCCCTCCGCCCCAGCGCGTGCCGCCGCTCACCGACTCAGCGTGCGCCCGTCGATCTCGACGGTGGAGTTGTTGTACGCCACCCATCGCCAATTCTGCGACGCGCCGATCGGGTCCATAATCTCGCGTTTCAGCACGTCCGGCAGCCCGTCGTTCGAACAGGCGCAGCAGCGACAGAGCGAAACGATTGATGCGACGTCGTTGTATTCGTAGTACGTGCCAGGATCGTGAATCTCGCGCGGCTTGCGCTGGCCGTTGCCGAACTGCTCTTCGCCCACGAAATCGGCGTTCTTGCCCCACATCGCGCCTTCCCACTCGCTCTCCTGCTGCAGGTGATTCTTCCAGGTGATCTTGGCGTTGTGCGGCGAATCGTATCCGCCATCGTGGATGTACTTGGACACCGGATCGTTGACGTCGTGAATCAACCCCTGCGCGACCGCGATACTGCACACCGTCGAGAGAAAACTCTTCGCGACGCTGTAAACCGGGTCGTTCGCTTTCACGTCGCCGAACTCCGCCACGATATAGCCGTGCCGCAGAATGATTCCGTTGGTCGCTGCGCGCGTCTTGGGCAGCGGCCCCAGCGGCACGCCGAACACGCGCCGTTGATCTTTATCGAAGTCCCATTTGCTTCCGTTGGCTTGCGCGTATTCGATAGCTGCCTGGAGCTTGGCCGCGTCCATCCCTACTTCAGCCGGCGCTTTCTTTTGCCAGGTGCCGGGCGCCGGAAAATACTTGCCTGTATCGGCGGCATAGAGCGGCAGGGCCAAGAAAGCCAGGATGGGCGCAAGAGCGAGCAGTGAGCGTTTCGGGCGGTTCATAGAAATTCAGTCTCCCACAATCGCCCGTCGCACGGAAGCGCTACCCTGAGATTGAATGAGAGCCGGAATCGCATTTCGAAATGCATCCAAGCTGGGCCCCTACGAGCGCGCTCTGCGCGAGGCCGGCATCGAGCCGGTGCGCATTTCACTGGATACTCCTCCGCCGGTGGAATCGCTCGACGGGCTGGTATTAGCGGGTGGCACGGATATCAACCCTGCTCGCTACGGCCAGCAGCCGGCCCCGGAAACGGACCAACCCGACGACCTGCGCGATGAAGTCGAGACCCGGCTACTCGAGGGCGCGCTCGCTCAGGGGATTCCAGTGCTGGCTATCTGTCGCGGCATGCAATTGTTCAACGTGGTGCATGGCGGCACCTTGATCCAGCATTTGCCTTCGGGCGGTACACACCAGGTGAAGCAGCCTGACGCCGTTGCCCACAACGTGCGTGTCGCTCGCGGAACGCGTCTGGCTGCGATTCTGGGCGAAGACGAACACGGGGTAAACTCGCGCCATCACCAAGCGGTGGATCGTCCCGGCCATGGATTGATTGTGTCGGCGACCGCGCCGGACGGGGTCATTGAAGCGCTCGAAAAACCGGGTGACTCATTCGCCGTCGCGGTCGAGTGGCATCCCGAAGATCGGATTTTCGCGAGCGCGGGCGACCGCAGGCTGTTTGAAGCTTTCGCCGCAGCGCTCAGTGCTGCACCGGCCGCACATCCCTGAGTGTCGCCGACCACCCGCCCCATCCGCGGCTTTCCGAATACGCGTCTTCTTCCAGCGTAAACGCCGCATCCGTCCGTGCGCCGGCGGCGAACTCGGCGGCTCTCGGCGCAAAATTCCAGGCCGTGGCCAGCAGGTTTCGGCCGTTCTGCCGGAGATGCACTTTGAGATGTTTCTCCTTCAGAGGAAGCGCCGGCGCGGCGATCTCGGCGTCTACGATGGCCAGCACCGGGGCCGGATTGCCGAAACCGAACGGCGCCAGCGCGAGAATTTCCTGCACCGCCGGCCCGCTGGTCAGTTCTTTAAGATCCACCAGCGCGTCAATCGAAAGCTGTGGCCGGAAATCCGCGGGCGTCAGCCGCGCGGCGGCATACACGTTCAGACGCTCGCGGAATTCCACCACACGCTCGCTCGACAAGCTCACGCCCGCCGCCTGCCTGTGGCCGCCGAAGCGAGTGAACAGGTCCGCCATCGACTCCAGCGCATCCAGCAGATGAAACGCGGCAATGCTGCGCCCCGAGCCCTGCGTCTCGCCGTTTTCCTGGCTCAGCACGAAGACCGGCCGCGAAAAGCGCTCCACCAAGCGGCTGGCCACAATGCCCACCACGCCGCGATGCCAGCCGTCACCGGAGAACACCAGCGCGGCCTGATCCTCCCGGACCGGAACCTTGGAACATTCCTCCAGCACCAGGCGCACGATGTCGGCTTCGGTCTCCTGGCGCTCCTGGTTGAGCGAATGCAAGCTGGCGGCGAGCGCGCGCGCCGCTTCCAGGTCGTCGGTCAGAAACAAGCGAATCACATTTTCGGCATCGTCCATGCGGCCCGCCGCGTTCATGCGCGGAGCGATCTGGAAGGCCACTTGTCGCGCACTGGGCGCCCGGCCCGGCGGCATACCCGAAACCTCCAGCAGCGCTTGCAAGCCCGGATTTTTGGCGCGATGCAAGCCTTGCAGCCCGTACTTGACGATCACGCGATTTTCGCCCACCAGCGGCACCACGTCGGCCACGGTAGCGATGGCCACCAGCTTCAAAAACGATTTCAGCGTTCGCTCCAGCTTCTCCGCGGGCCAGTTGAGCGTCGCAAGCAGCGCGTGCACCAGCTTGAACGCGACGCCGGCGCCGCACAAATTCTTATCGGGATAATTGCAATCGCGCCGATTCGGATTCAGCACCGCGAGCGCGGGGGGAAGTTCCGCCTCCGGCAAGTGGTGATCCGTGATGATGACGTCGATCCCCAACTCGCGCGCCCCGCGCACCACCTCCGATGCCCGGATGCCGGTATCAACGCTTACGATCAGCCGCACGCCCATCGCCGCCGCGCGCTCGATCACCTCCGAGCGCATGCCATAGCCGTCCTTGAGACGATGCGGGACGTGATGGCTGGCCTGGCCTCCAGCCAGCTCGATCGCTTTTTTGAGAATGACGACCGAGACGGTGCCGTCCACGTCATAGTCGCCGTAGATCAGGATCTTTTCCTCGGCTTCGATGGCGGCACGCACACGCGCGACGGCCTCGCGCATTCCCGCAAGCAATAGTGGATCGTGCAGATGATCGAGCGAGGGGTTGAGAAACCGCCGCGCCGCGTCCGGATCGTTCAATCCGCGATTGATCAGCACCCGCGCCGTGATCGGATGGAGGCCGAGAGCATCCGCAAGCGCACGAACGGCCGCCGCGTCCACCTCCGGTATCAGCCAGTTGGCCGCCGGCCTCGTTGCTAATTCGGGAGCCATTGGTGGCGCAGCCGTGTCTTAGTTCTTCGAGAAATATCCGCCGATGGAGCTGTCTTCGTCACCATCGTCCATCCCGGTCAACACTTCGATCTCTCCCAGGACCTCGGTCAGCTCCCGGTACCAGTCCGTGCGCAGGTCGAATACGAATACCGACCCCTGGTGGGTGAAAGACAATTCGATTTCGCACACAAAACCCTCGTAAGCGCGGGCCTCCTTCAAGCGCCGCTCGAAGTCACGATAATCCTCGCGCGGCAAGTCGCAGTCGTGCAACTGGTCCATCGCGTCATCGATCTGTTCGGCGGCGAATTCATGCTGGTGAAACACGACCAGCTTGACGTCCGCGGCCTTGGCGGCTTGTATGAACTCGCGGTAGTCGGGGTGCTGCTGGCAGTCCCAAAAGACGGCCGGCGCGGAATCGAGCGAGCGGGCATTGCTATAAAACACAGTAATGCCGGCCTGTTCCAGGTGCTGCTCGATCTCGGCTTTCAATCCATCCAAGTTCTGTTTCATTCGATTCGTTATTCCGATGCGCTCTTCTTCAGTGTCTTCTTCTGACCGGTCTCCACCAGGACGTCGTGCTGCAGCGACAAGTCCCTGGCGGAGGGGGTCACGATGGTCCCCGGTCCAATATAGATCTTTCTCGATTGTGCCACTGCGCGGCGAACGTCGTCCTCGCAGACAAAATCCACCACCTGGATTTGTTGCTGGCCGGGGGTCTCGCGCGGTTCGGAAGCTATGGGCGTGTGGGAGGTCTCATCGCCGCCCCGCTTGGCATCCAGGCCGCGCCGGGCCAGATACCGTTCCACCGCCGCGACCACTGCGTCCCGATCCACGCCGGGTGTGGCGCCGGAAAATTCACGACTTTCAAATGCTTCTTCGGCTTTGCGGGTCATATAAGCCAGCCTCTTGATGTTAATGAGATGCAGTGGTCCGATGTTGTCGCTGGTGCTGTTGCCGGCCACCGCGCCGCATCCCAGCGTCATGGCGGGGAACACGTTGGTGGTGATTCCGGTGGAACCCTGGGGCGCGGACGTGTTGGCCAAAATTCGAAAGGCCGGCATGCGCAGCGCGAATTCGCGGATGCGTGCGTCGTCGGTGGAGTGAATCACCGCCGTATGTCCCAGTCCGCCGAAGCGAAGCAGCGCCTCGCAAGCCTCCAATGCAGCCGCGAAATCTGGCACGAAATATAAAGACAAGACCGGCGAGAGCTTTTCCGCCGATAAAGGATGCTGCTTTCCTACGCCTTGGATTTCCACCACCAGGATGGATGTGGCCGGCGGGACGTCAAACCCTGCCATGTGTGCGATCTTCGGCGCGGGCTGGCCCACGCAATCGGGATTCACCGTGAAATTCGGCGTCAGCAGCAGCTTCGCCAGCGTTTCTGTCTGACGCGCATCGCACAGAAAAGCCCCGCGCGCCTGTAGCGCCGCCACGATCCGGTCGCGCAAGCTATGCTCAGCGACGACGCTCTGCTCGCTGGAGCAAACCGTGCCGAAATCGAAGCTCTTGCCTTCCACCACCTTGGCGATCGCGTCTTCCACGGCCGCCGAACGGTCCACCAACACCGGCACATTTCCCGGACCGACGCCGAACGCCGGCTTACCGCTCGAATAGGCGGCGCGCACGATGCCGCTGCCGCCGGTGGACAAAATCACGCTGGTGCGAGGATGCCTCATCAGCGCGTTGGTTCCTTCCAGGGTTGACGAATAAATACATCCCACCAAACCGTCGGGAGCTCCTGCGTGCACCGCGGCCTGCTGGAGAACCGCCGCGGTCTCGCAGGTGCACGCTTTGGCGCGGGGATGCGGACTGAGAACGATCCCGTTGCCGGACTTGAGCGCGATTAGCGTTTTGTAGATGGCCGTGGAGGTTGGATTCGTGGTGGGCAGAATGGCGGCCACCACTCCCATCGGTACGCCGATCTCGACGATCTTTTTTTCTGAATCCTCGCGCAGCACACCCACCGTTTTCATACCGCGCATCGCGCGCGGAAGAACGTCCGAGCACAACAGGTTCTTGGCCAGCTTGTCTTTCGCGTTGCCGTAGCGCGTCTCCTCCACCGCCAGTTCGGCCAGCCGCCGGGCGTTGGCGCGCGCCTCTGCTGCAACCCGCTCCACGATGGCGTCTATTTTTTCCTGTGAAAAAGAGCGATATTTCTGCCAGGCTGCGTAGGCTTGTTCGACCTTGGAGCGAACCTCCTGGACGGAGACCAGATCGGGATCTTTCAATGTCGCTGACATTGCTGCGCTCACGAAGAACAGCGCCTCCTGCAAGCGGGAGCGCCCAGCGCTAGCCTAGCGATTTGTCGCCTTTTTTGGCGCCGGGGAGAATGGGCTCGACTTCGGAATGCGGCGCCGGAATGACATGCACGGAAACCAGCTCGCCTACTCGTCGCGCGGCGGCCGCACCCGCATCGGTGGCGGCTTTCACCGCGCCGACGTCGCCGCGCACGGTGACGGTGACAAATCCCGCGCCGATGTACTCTTTTCCCTGCAAGGTGACTTTAGCCGTCTTCACCATCGCGTCGGCGGCTTCGATGGCGCCAACCAGTCCCTTCGTTTCCACCATGCCGAGGGCTTCCATTCGTTTTCCTCCGTTGTGCGCCGCATGTCGCCACTGAAAACCCCGGATGCGGCTCGCCTCTGAACCCTACACGGTAGCACACGGGGCGTCCGCGCGCGGTCCGGCACGGCACTGCAAAACCGAGTTAGAATTTTATTACGGTCCGCATGACGGGGAGTTTTCTGTTGTCAGCGATAGAGGTCGCCGATGTCGCCGTGATCGTGTGCGACGGCGCTCGAAATATCGTGGTCTCAAACCGCGCGGCCCGAGATCTATTCGGCGATAATTTTCCCGGATCTCTTTTCCGTTCGCTCGAGACCGGCGGCCAGATAACGGCGGATTTTCAGGTGGTGGACAAAACCGGCGCGCGCAGCAGCGTTCTGGTAAACGCGCGCGCCTTGTTTGACGAAGCAGGAAACAAGACCGGCGCGGTGGCCACGTGCGCACCGCTCGCGGGCGCTATCAAAGCGCGGTTCAATGAGTCTTCCGATGCCAAGAAACAGCTGGAATTGCTGCTCGAATCCACGGGTGAAGGCTTATTCGGGGTGGACTTGGAAGGCCGCTGCACCTTTGTCAACGGGTCCGCCGCGGCCATGCTGGGCTACCGCCGCCAGGATCTGCAGGGCCAGCGGCTGCACGAAATGATCCATCACACCGACGCCAATGGCAAGCCTTATCCGGCCTCGAAATGCCCGGTTCATTTTACGCTCCGCGAGGCGCGCTTCTACCGCATCGACGATGAATTTCTGTTCCGGGCCGACGGTTCGCGCTTCCCCGTCGAATATTCTTCTTACCCGATTTTGGATGAGGGAACTTTGCGCGGCGCCGTAGTGACTTTCTCGGACACCAGCGGGCGGAAGAAAATCGAGGCGGCGCTGCGGGAATCGGAAACTAAGTACAGAACTTTATTCGAAAATGTCGCCGAAGGCGTCTACCAAACCAGCCCCAGCGGGGAGCTGTTACGTGCTAACAGAGCCCTGATCGAAATGCTGGGTTACGAGTCCGAAAACGAATTGCGTTCCAAGGATGTAAATCACTTGTATGTCAACCCGGAGGAACGCCAGCGTCTGACTGAGCAGTTGGAGCGCGACGGCCGGCTGGTGGAGGTTCGGCTGGAGCTAAAGCGGAAAGACGGCCAAAGTATTCAGGTGATCGAAAATGCGCGGGCCGTTCGTGACGATCGCCAGGGTGTCCTGTACTATGAGGGCACGCTCAGCTTGGTTCGCTAGGCGGGCTCACTTCCACTCCGGGAACGGATTGATACGTCCGCGGCGGGAATCTTCAATCAAGTCCGGCACGCGTTTCCTGCGCGCCATCAACCTGCCTAATAGTGCGTCGAGCGCGGATTCATCACCCTCCAGCCACTCCGGAGGGATTTGCTTCAGCGCTTGATCCACCACTTCCTCGGGAAGATGCATGACGCGATCCAGCCAGGGCTGAAAATCGTCGAAAGATTTCGCGCGGCGATATACGGATGGACGAAAATAAAGGCCCTGCAGCGGCGAATCGCTGAAGGTCCAATGCGGGCCGTCGAAAACGTAGCCGTGATCCATCATGGATGCGACGAAGCCCATTCGCAACGGAGGATTCGCTTTGGCGGTGGACCATTGCTGCAAGCGCGCGCGGAAGAAAATGGACTGGCGCGCGTCGGCGTTGCCGATCCATTTATCAAACGCCAGCACGCCCAGGAATTCATTCAAGTTGGCCACTTTGTCCAGCAGCAAGTCCGGGATGAAATCGTAAACCACTATCTTGGATGGATCGCCAGGATAGCGCGAGCCGAAATGCCAGCCCGGTTCCGCCGGCACGTGGCGCGAGCCGAGTTGAATGTGCACTTCCGGATTGGCAGCCAGGAAATCGGCCGATAAATTCACGATCTCCGCCGCCGGCGTCGAGATCTCCAGATATTGCAAGAACGCTGAGGCGATCCATTCGTTCACCAGGATGCGCCGGTGCTGCGGATTGCTCCGGAACTTCACCACGTAGAAGTGCCCGTCGTCGCACTGAAGCAGATGCGCCTGGGCCCCGCCGCGCATTTTTCGGATCAGGCGAGTGGCGTTGATGGGCATCGCGCGGACTGCACGAACTTATTCTACTTGGCGCGCAGCGTGGCGATGCTTCGTTCGCGTACCTGTTCGGACGTTAGCCCATACAGCGGCGGAGTCGAGACTTCGAGCAGTGCGAGGTAAGTGTAGATCTGGCCGCGATGGTGGACTTCATGCTCGATCATCGAGCGCAGCCACTTCCAGGCTGCTATAGGAGCGCCGGCGGGCGTCATGCACTTGCGGTCGAAATCTTCCGGGCCGAGGCGCGCGAGGATCTCGACGTCTTCCTCTTGCAGCCGCTCGGCGAACTGAACGATGTCGTCGTAAGTGGCCGCGAGATCCTGGCCGCATCCTGAGTAGCGGCTGGGCTTGCCTTGCGCGATTTCGACGAAGATATATCGATTGGCGGCGGCGATATGCCGCACCAAATCTCCCAAACTGAATTTGTCCTTCCGAAATTGCCAGTCAACGCGATCGGGAGGGATGGCGCGCACGACGTTCATGGTGCGCTGGTGAACTTTGTTGAAGTAATTCAGAAACTCGCCGGGGTCGCGGATTTCCATTGGTCTGCCTCCGCTGCGGTTAGATGATTTTTCGCAACTCAGGGTTCCGAGAAATGCGTCAGGCAGTTTTTTCTTCCTGCGGCTGCGGGAGCGGCTTCTTGTATTTGCACTCCCCGTTCGGACACTGCGCGACCGGGCCGGCTTTGAGCCATTTTTCGATCAGGTAGCTGGAGCCGCATTCCGGGCATTTCTCGGGCAACGGTTTGCCCCAGGCGACAAAATCGCACTCCGGATAACGGCTGCAACCGTAGAACGTCTTCCCGCGCTTGGAGCGGCGCTCCACCACTTCGCCTTGCGAGCAGTTGGGGCAGGGAACTCCGATGGTTTTCTGCTTGACGAATTTGCATTTTGGGTAGTTGCTGCAGGCCGTGAATTCGCCGAAGCGGCCATGTTTGAGAACCAGATTGTTGCCGCACTGTGGACATTTTTCTTCCAGCGGCACGTCGGATTTCTTCTGCTCGCCTCCGATTTGCTTGGTGGTTTTGCAGTCCGGGTAGCCGGAACAAGCGTAGAACTGGCCGAAGCGGCCCTTCTTTAGGACCATCGGGCGGCCGCAGTTCTCGCAATACTCCTCGGCGTCCTGCTCGGTGAGGTCGACTTTATCGACGTCCGGCAGATCCACTGTCAGCTCGCGCGTGTTAGTGCATTCCGGATAGCCAGTGCAGGCGATGAAGCTGCCGTGACGGCCCCACTTGATCACCATGGGCTTGCCGCATTTGTCGCAGACCAGGTCGGTCGGCTTCTCCATGCGCTTGATGTCGGTCATGTGGCGTTCGGCGTGTTCCAGGTCCTTCTCGAAACGCTCGTAGAACTCCGACATGGCCGTGCGCCAATCCAGCTTGCCTTCCTCGATCTCGTCCAGCTCTTCTTCCATGCGAGCGGTGTAGTTCACATCGAACAAGTTTTGGAAGTTTTCGAGCAGAAGGTCCGTGACCACCATGCCTAGCTCGGTGGGTATGAACTTGCCGCCGTCTTTCTTGACGTACTCGCGCTCCTGAATGGTCGAGAGGATGGATGCGTACGTGGAGGGACGGCCAACGCCGTCGGCTTCCAGTTCCTTGACCAGCGTCGCTTCGTTGAAGCGCGGCGGCGGCTCGGTGAAATGCTGTTCGGGCAGGATGGCCTTGAACTTCAGCTCTTCGCCTTCCACCACCAGCGGCAGGCGATGTTTCAATTCCTCGTCGTCTTCGTCTTTTTGATCCTTGCCTTCTTCGTAGACTTCGAGGAAGCCTTTGAACTTCGGCACGCTGCCGGTGGCGCGGAACATATAGGTTGCGCCGTCCTTGCCTTTGGCGGCGACATCGATGGTGGTCTGGTCGAACACAGCGGGCATCATCTGGGAAGCGACGAAGCGCATCCAGATCAGCCGATAAAGCTTCAACTCGTCTTCTTGCAGAAATGGGGCGACATCCTCGGGCGTACGGCGCGGGGAAGACGGCCGCACGGCTTCGTGGGCATCCTGCGCTTCCTTCTTACTCTTGTAGATGTTGGGTTCCTTTGGACAGAAGGCTGCGCCGTAGCGCTCATTGATCAAGCCGCGAACTTCGTCCAAAGCATCGTTCGACACGCGCGTGGAGTCGGTTCGCATGTAGGTGATCAAACCTACGGAACCTTCCGAGCCCAGCTCGACGCCTTCGTATAAGCGCTGCGCGATCATCATGGTGCGCTTCACACTGAAGCGGAGTTTGCGAGATGCTTCCTGTTGCAGCGTGGAGGTGATGAACGGGGCAACCGGGTTACGCTTCTTCTCGCGCGTGGTGACGGAATGGACCAGGTACTTGGCGGCGTCCAGCTGATCGACCAGGGATTTGGCCGCGGCTTCGTCGCCGACCTCGACGGCCTGGTCGTCTTTCTTGGTGAAGCGCGCGGTGAGCACCGGCGGCTTCTTGGCGTTGAGCTGGACGTCGATGGTCCAGTATTCGCGTTTGATGAAGGCGCGGATTTCGCGCTCGCGCTCGACGATCAGGCGCAGCGCCACGGTTTGGACGCGTCCGGCCGAAAGCCCGCGCCGGACTTTGTCCCAGAGCAGCGGGGAAATCTTGTAGCCGACCAGGCGATCCAGGATGCGGCGCGCCTGCTGCGCGTCCACTAAATGCAGATTCACCGACATCGGCTTCTCGAAAGCCTTTTTGATCGCGCCGGCGGTGATCTCGTTGAACATCACTCGGTAGATCTTGGGACCTTCGCCAGCTTTCTTCTTGCGCTTGCCGGGAGCGCCATTCGCCGAGGGGTTGCCGTCCAGCTCTTCTTGCAGGTGATAGCAGATGGCCTCGCCTTCGCGGTCCGGGTCAGCCGCCAGGTAAACGGATTCCACGTCCTTGGCCGCTTGCTTCAATTCCGCGATCAGCTTCTTCTTGCCCTCGATGACTTCATAGTGAGGCTCGAAGCCTTTGTCGACGTCCACCGCGAGATCTTTTTTGGGAAGATCCTTGACGTGTCCGAGCGAAGCTTTTACGACGAACTGCTTGCCGAGATATTTTCCGATCGTTTTCGCCTTGGCGGGCGACTCGACGATCACGAGCGATTTTGCCATGATTATTAGTCCGTACGAGTGATTACAGTATCTAGCCTGAGACTATCGGTTTAGAATCTACCACACTTTAACAAAGTTCTTGCCGGGGAGTTGCTTGATGAGGCCGAGCAGCTCTAAATCGAAGAGTGCGGCAATTATCTCTGATGATGTGAGGGTATCAAAAGTTTCGTGAAGCTGGTCGATGTGGGTGGGGAGGTCGCGGCTTGAGATGGCCCAGGAGAGCTCTATGAGCGGGGCCGACGGCGCCGTCGAGCGGGAGCTGATTGTCCTGCTGTTTCCAATGACATGCCGGCGGAGCGCGCCTGCGCTTTGGCCACCAGGGCGCGGCGGACGTCGGCGGGCAACTCGACGATCACGTCATTCCATTCCTGGACCAGCTTGGCGCCTTGCTTGATGAGCAGATTCGGGCCCCAGCTCATTTTCGAGGTGATGTTGCCCGGAACGGCGAAAACTTCGCGCTGCTGCTCCAGCGCCATTTTGGCGGTGATGGACGATCCGCTGTACTGCGCGCCTTCGACCACCAGCACGCCCACGCTCATGCCGCTGATGATGCGATTGCGGGTGGGAAAATTCTGCGGGTAGGCTGGTCCGCCCATGGGGAACTCGGATAGCAACAGGCCTTTTTGCGCGATTTCGGAAGCGAGCTTGCGGTTCTCGGCTGGATAGACCAGATCGACGCCGCAGCCGAAGACCGCGATGGTGTCGCCGCCCGCATCGAGTGCGCTGCGATGCGCGACGGTGTCGATGCCGCGGGCCATGCCGCTGGTTATGGTGAGGCCGGCGTGCGCCAGATCAGTTGCCAGACGCTCGCACGCGGCGGTCCCATAGGCCGTGGCGCGGCGGGTCCCAACTACGCCGAGCATCACCGATTGGAGCAGTTCAAGGCGGCCGCGCGCGAACAGGACGATGGGCGGGTCGTATATTTCCTTCAGGCGTTCCGGATAGCGGGGATCGGAGATGGTGATCAAGGCCGCTCCGCTCTCGAGCATCTTTTGCTGCTGGTCGACGGCGTCTTCGAAGGTGCAGCCGCTCGAGATGGTGCGGGCGAGGCTGCCCGGGAGGCCGCTCGATTCCAGATCGTCGGGGGAGGCACGAAAGATGGCTTGAGGGGTGCGGAATTGTTGCAGCAGATGGCCGGCTTTGCGGCAGCCGAGTCCCGGAACCAGCCGGAGGGCCAGCCAGTGTAGTTCGTCTTCTTTAGTAAGAGCGGCGGCGGCCATCGCTATGGAGATTGGTGGGGCGAGGGCGGGGATGTTCTCGGGTGGTAAGAATGAAGCCAGCGGCGCAAGGTGCGGGCTCTCGGGGTTTGAAAAAACGAACCCAGGCCGCCTTGGCAGAGGCAGCTTTCTTCCGTGTTTTGAATAAGAAACCAGTGGCCCGACATATGTTGGCCGGCTTTACTTATCGTTGCCCTAGTCGACGAAATTCTGCCTATCTGGAAACATCCGCGCGTGCAAGATCCGAGAAATCAAAATTCCTTCGGAGCCCAACCGATAGAAGACCACGTGTCTTGCATGTTCAAAGCGACGCAGGCCTGGACGAATATAGTCGCAGGCGCGGCCCAAGCGGGGATTGTCGGCGAGGGCCTGCAAGCACGATTCAAACTGATCAAGGTACTCGGCCGCTTGCACCTCTCCCCAAGTGCGAAGCGTGAATGCGACGATTCCGGTCAGATCGGCTTCGGCGCGCCGCGAAAAGCGAAAACTGCCCACGGCTCAGCGCTTGGGCCTAGTCAGTCTTAGATTCTTTCGGACGCGTGCGAGCACGTCGCCGGGCGCAATGCCGCTTGAATCTCCTTCATCTAAAGCTGCGCGTAGGGCGGTAAGCTTGGCCTGGTATTGCTGTTCCTCGCGCTCCAAGGTTCGCAAACCGGCACGGATCACTTCGCTCGCATTTTCATAGCGTCCGCTGGCAATTTTCTTCGCCACGAAGCGATCGAGTTGTTTGGTCAGGCTTATGTTGCGAGTCGGCATAGGAAACCTCTCCTCGGTCCATTCTAACAATTTGGCAAAGATTGCCACTATCGCGTCTTGTCGCGGCGATCCCGATACCATTGGCCGGTTCCCTGTTCACGCGAATTATCGAGTCCCGCGCCGGCTAAATCCGCCTATGGATTGCTGGCTGCATGGTCCCGCCCTTTCGCCGAGGAATTCGACGAGAACCGGCGCGGCATGTTCCGCGGTCTCGGTCAGCCGATGCGTGGATCGCTGCCACTTCTTTGGTCTTGGCGGCGACACTCGTCACAAACAACCCTGCGGACTATCGCCACCTGGACAAAGGTTCAACTGATTTCAGCAGCCGCCCGGTGACCAGGCGGAGGGCAAGTCGGTGCAGTTCATCTTCTCTAGTGAGAGCGGCGGTGGCCATCGCTATCGAGATTGGTGGAGCGAGGGTCGGATATCACGGTCAGTAATAACTCAGCTCACGTCGCTCAATCATGCTCAATCGAGACTCGCCGTTTTGCAAAACCGTCCCGGTGCTTCGCTCGGTCCAATTTCCATAAGGATCATATTGGTAGGCGAATCGCTGGGTCCAGGTCTCGCATTCCTGTTCTCCTATCAACCATGAGTTCTGCTCGATGTTTTCCTGCGCTATATCGCCGTGCTGGTTGTACGCGAACGTTCGTCGCCCACGGCCAAATCCACTCCACCGCCTATCCACTTCAACCTGGCGTCCCAGCGCATCGTATTGATAAACGTTTCGGAAGTCGTCGCGAATGCGGCCGACAATCAGTTCCCCCTCTTCGAGTAAAAGGCCACGTGAATCATAACGAAAGCCAACACGCCGGATCACTCGATCGCCGGCGTCGTAAAGTACCTTTCGGGATGGACGGTCATTAGAGTCGAACACGGTCATTATGGCGACCGCGTCGGTCGACATATGCAGCATGGAGTCAACGCACACAGCAACATTTTTTCTCTTGGTGTCATCCAGCGGTGCAGAGTAAGACGTGCTGGTTCTGGTCCCATCGGCAGCGTAGTGCAGCGACTCGAAGACACGCCCGCCCTCCGTGGGAGAATGCAGCATGACGCGCTCCAGCCTGCCCAGCGGATCGTAGCGATACGAGAAAAGTTGGTGGGCATCGGCCTCCGTGCCGAAGTGCTCCTTCTCGATCAACCGGCTCTCCGCGTATCGAAAGATCATCGACCAACTTGAACCATCTGGATTCTGGTGCAGACGTTCCAGGAGCCGGCCATCGGGCGAAAATGACTCGTTCGTGCACAGGACCCAGTGCTGGTCCGGGTGTACGTAGTCACGCTCGACACGGCTGATTCTTACCTGGCCGCGTAGTCCGGCTTGTTCTCGATCGATCAAAGGTTTGCCTGAACTTATTTTAGCTCCGGCACTTCGCGAAAAAACGAAAACTGGCCACGGTTTGGCGCTGGGCTGGGGGGCTTTTGAGGGTCTTTCGGACGCGCGCAAGCACGTCGCCAGGGCGATGCCGCTGGAATCTCAGTTTCAACCGGTTGCGGTGGTACGGCTAGAGCTTGTATTGCCAACCTGAGGCGCATGGGCTTTCCAGAATGCGTCGACAATGCGCTCGGGTGCATCCGGCGGTAGCGTGGTCTGCATCATGCGGTGGTAAAGGATTGGGCCGAGCAGCAGGTGAAGCGCCAAGTTGACGTCCACGTCTTTGCGCAGTTCGCCGGTTTTGACGGCGCGGGCGATCAGTTCTGCCAGGCGCGCGCGGCGCGGCTGCTCGATGCGTTCGGCCCAGGCCTTGAGGAACGCCGGGTTGGCCGAAACGTGACCGAAAATTTTGGGCATGATGCGCATCAAGGCGCGCGGCTTGGGAGCGTTGGCCAAGTGCCTTAGTAACTGCACCAGGGCGGTGCGCGGATCGCCGGAGTCCAATTGCGGCAGGTTGCTTTGCAGGTTGCCGATGGCTTCCAGACACAGCGCTTCTTTGTTGGCCCAATGCTTATAGATGGTGGCTTTGCTGACGCCGGAGGTTTCCGAGATCGCATCCACGCTGACGCCATCGATGCCGCGCTCGCCAATCAACTTGAGGGCCGTTGCGAGCACCTCTCGGTGGGCGCGAACGCTTGGTTGGCGGGGCATTTCGGCTCAGAGCTGGATCCTGGAGAACAGGTAGCTGCCCAGACCCAATAGCAACGCGGTGATGATGCTTAGCACGGCCAAGTCTAGCGGCGCTCCGAAGTGCGCCGTGCCGCCGATGAGAGCGGCTCGCATGCCATCCACACCGTACGCGAATGGATTTACGGCCGCAACGATCTGCAGGGTGCGCGGGACGCCGAGGAGCGGAAACAAGGCGCCTGAAAGGAAGAACATGGGCATGATCAGGAAGTTCATCACCAGCTGGAAGCCTTGAAAATCGGAGAGCACAGAGGCGATGGCCGTGCCCAAAGCCGTGAACATGAGCGCCATGAGCGCCATGAATAGTAGCGCGTAACGGCAGCGAAGCGAGGCCATTGGAACGGAAACCGGCGGCGTAGCAGATCAATATGACGATCAGGCCCTGGCTCAGTGCGACGGTGGCGCCGCCGCAGGTCCGGCCGATCATGATCAGCGATGCGCGGCACGGGGGCTACCAGCGTTTCCTTCAAAAAGCCGAACTGGCGGTCCCAGATCAGCTCGATGCCGGAGAAAATCGACCGTGAACAGAATGGTCATGCCGATCACGCCGGGCGCCAGAAACTGGATGTAATTGCCCTGGCCGGCGCGCTGGAAAATCGGGCCGAAACCGAAGCCTAAGGCGAGCAGAAACAGCAGCGGCTGGCCCAGCGACCCGATGATGCGCGGCGCGCGAGCGAACGTAGCGCTTCAACTGGCGCAGCCACAGCACATAAATCGCGTTCATCGGCGGTTGCCTCTCCACATGCTGCGACATTTGCGCAACTGATCGATCGAGCCCGCGCTTCCTCGTCGCGGATGGTGGAACCGGTCAAGCGCCAGAAAGGCCTGCTCGAGCGTCTCGCTGTTGGTTTGGTTCTTCAATTCTTGCGGCGAGCCCTGGGCGACGATCTTGCCGTGATCGATGATGGCGATGCGCTGGGCGACGCGGTCGGCTTCTTCCATGTAGTGCGTGGTGAGAAACACCGTCACGTTTTCATCCTGGTTGAGCTTCTGCACGTGTGTCCAGAGGTGGTTGCGGGTTTGCGGGTCGAGGCCGAGCGTGGGCTCGTCCAGGAACAGAATCTTCGGGGTGTGCAGCAGGCCGCGCGCGATCTCCAGGCGGCGCTTCATACCGCCGGAATACTGCTTCACTGGATCGTCGCGGCGAACCCAGAGCTCGAACAGGGTGAGCAGCCTTTCGATACGCTCTTTGCGGACCTTGCGCGGGACTTTATGTAGAGGATGCAATGCAGGTCCAGATTTTCGTAGGCGGTGAGCTCGTCGTCCAGGCTGGGGTCCCGGAAGACGATGCCGAAACGTTTGCGGACCTCGTTGTGAACGACGGCACGGGTTCAGACACACGTCCACGCTCACTGCGCCGCTGGTGGGCGTTAGCAGAGTGGTCAGCATTTTGATGGTGGTGGTTTTTCCGGCGCCGTTGGGGCCCAGGAAGGCGACAAATCTCGCCTTGCGCGACGTCGAAGGAGATATCGTTAACCGCTGTGAAATCGCCGTACTTCTTGACAAGGTTCTGCACTCGAATCATCGGGCCGTGCTCCTCAATCTATACTAAACGGTTTAGTTGTCTACATGCAAAATCTGGCCGGCGGCCGGGCGCTGGGTTTTGCTGGGACGCTTTCGATGCTACTGTGCCGCGCGCCGGAGGTGAACCGGGATTCGGCCAACGCCCGCCGGAGATCGGTGAGCGGCGCCCGGAACCGGACCGCCGCGGCATGACATCGGCGCCGGCTGTCACGATAAAATTGAATCAAAATGCGCCGGGAACCGGATTTTTTCGAAGAACGAGAGATGGAGCTGATCTACATCGCCAAGCGATTGAAGGAAGCCTTGCGGCTGGAGACCGCGCTGACCGAGTCGGCGGTGGAATACGCGGTGGAGCCCGACACCTATAGCGGCGGCGTGATCTTTCCCAGCCAGAGAGTGGGAGCGTTCTTTTACGTTTTGCCGGAGGCCGCCCAGCAGGCCCGTGAAACCATGCATCAGCATGGATTCCGCTTCCACGAATTTCGAGCCGCGGCTGAAGGCTGGTGAGCGTTCTCGGCGCTCGGATTGCTATTCTGAACGAATGCTACGTCGGAGCTTGATCGGGCGAATTGCGCTCGGGCTGGTCGCGCTCGGCTTGGCTGCTCAGCCGGCCGGGAACGTCGCCGAACAGTACCGTGAAATTGCCAATAAACTGATTGACGCCGCTATGGCGGATCAGGGCGGGATGGAGAAGCTGTCCTATCTCTGCGACCGCATCGGCAACCGGCTGAGCGGCTCGCTCGCGCTGGAGAAGGCGATTGCGTGGGCCGCGGCGCAGATGAATCACGACGGACTGGTCAACGTCTCGACACCGCGCGTCAAAGTGCCGCATTGGGTGCGCGGCAACGAAAGTGCGGCCATCGTGGACCCGGTGAATAAAAGATTGGCGATGCTCGGGCTCGGCGGCAGCGTGGCCACGCCCAAGCGAGGCATCACCGCCGAAGTGGTTCCGGTCTCGAGTTTCGAGGAGCTGGAGAAGAAAGGCCGGCCGCGATCGAGGGCAAGATCGTACTGTTCAATGTTCCCTACGAAGGCTACGGACGAACGGTTATCTATCGCACCGCGGGTCCCTCGCACGCGGCACGATTGGGAGCTGTGGCAGCGCTGGTGCGGTCCATC
>CAVXJU010000047.1:0-103439 GCA_963761935.1 Terriglobia bacterium
TAGTGCGTCAGTCAGATTGAACCTTATCGAGAGCGCGCCGTGCGCGAGTAACTTTCTGCAGGATATCGGATGCCTTGGCGGTCCAGATGAATGGCTTCGGATCGCGGTTGTGTAGGGAGACGTAGCCATTGATAGCCTCCACCAGTTCAGGAACGCTGTGGAAGACGCCACGACGGATTCGATTCTGGGTAATGTCACGAAAGAAGCGTTCCACCATGTTCAACCAGGACGCGCTGGTCGGTGTGTAGTGGACATGGAAACGTTTTGCTTCCCTAGCCAACGCCGCACGTTGGGATGTTTGTGGGCGGCGTAGTTGTCAGCAATGATGTGGAGCGGTTTGTTCGGGGGAGTCTGTCGGTCGATGAGTCGGAGAAACGCAATCCAATCCTCGTTGGTATGGCGGTCGCGGCACTGGCTGAGCACGCTTCCGTCGAGTGTGTTCAGAGCGGCAAATAGCGTGGTTGTTCCGTGCCGCTTGTAGTCATGCGTCTGGGTTTCGCCACGGCCTTTCTTCATCGGCAGACCGGGTTGCGTACGGTCCAGCGCTTGAATCTGACTCTTCTCGTCTACCGAAAGTACGATCGCGTGCTGTGGTGGATTCAGATATAAGCCAACGATGTCTTCCAGCTTTTCGGCGAATCGCGGATCATTGCTGAGCTTGAAAGGTTCGCTGCGGTGAGGTTTCAACCCGTGTGCGTGCCACACGCGGCGAACACTGGACTCGCTGACGCCAACCGCACGAGCCAGGCTGCGCGTGCTCCACTGCGTGGCGTTTTCCGGCTTCTCTTGGGTGGTTTTGCGGATAATTTCTTCTATATCCAGTCGCGGTGTCCGTCCCGGCCGGGGCGCATCTTTTTCCAGCCCGCTGATGCCTAATTTCAGAAACCGCTCGCGCCAACGTGCCACCGTTTGGCGGCTGATCTTTAACTGCTTAGCGATCTCTAGATTCTCTTTGCTCTCGGCCGCCAGCAGGATCATACCGGCCCGTTCCACCAAGCGCTGCGGCACCTTGCGCCCGCGGGCGTAGCTCTGCATCTTGTGAACGTTGTTCCTCGGTCAGTGTAATAAGGGGAGCGACTCGCACGAGTTCGTCTCCTACTATGACAAACACGGATTGAGATTATATGTTTCTGGGATCAATGCGGGACGCACTACACTAGCGGGAAGGTGCGGGCCGTCCGGCGGCCGAGGTGAGCCTGGCCAGTGTCCATCGCTGTGTCGCTGACAAGCCGACCGGTTCAGACATAATTGAAAAAGGGTTGGCCCATGCACCTTGGATCACGATTTCGGCTGGCAACGCTCCCAACGCCCCTACACGAATTGCCCCGCCTCCGGGACGCCCTGGGCGGCCCGCATCGTTGCCCGCGTATCCTGATCAAGCGCGACGATCTTACAGGACTCGCATTCGGCGGCAATAAGGCACGCAAGCTGGAGTTCCTGGTGGGCGATGCGCTTCGGGCCGACGCGACGGTGCTGGTTACGACGGGCGCGCTACAGTCGAACCATGCGCGCATGACCGCAGCCGCCGCGCGGGTGGCGGGAATGAGAGCGGCGCTGGTGCTGACCAGCGAGACGGAACGCCCGGCGATGCAGGGAAACCTGCTGCTCGACCACCTGCTCGGGGCGGAACTTCACTTCATTGCAGCGAATCCAGATCCACTGATTGCTATCGGCGATGCCGAGGCGGCCAAAGTCGCCGAGGTCGTGGACACCCTAAAGGCACAGGGGGAGCGTCCATACGTTATCCCCGTTGGCGGCTCCAGCGCGATCGGGGTTCTTGGGTACGTGACCGGGACGCTGGAGATCGCCGGCCAACTGTTCAACTTGGACGAATCGCCAAGCCGCCTATACTACGCCAGCGGGTCCCGCGGCACCCAGGCCGGCCTGACTCTCGGTTGCAAGATGTACCATGTGCCTTACCGGCTTTGTGGGATCGCGGTTAGCGGAGGCGAACCGGAGAAAACCGCCCGCGCTCTGCGCATCGCGAACGAGGCGGCCGCCGGGCTCGGCATCGCCACCCGTGTGCGTGAGGAAGACCTGACCACCGACCATGGGCACATCGGCAGCGGCTACGGCGTTCCCACGGCCGGCTCCTCGGAGGCGATCAGGCTATTGGCACAGACCGAGGGCATTTTTCTCGACCCAGTGTATACGGCGAAAGCCATGGCCGGCCTGATCGACGATATCCGAGGGGGGGTGGTTACTGCGAACGAATCCGTCTTGTTCCTGCATAGCGGTGGTACACCAGCCTTGTTTGCGCACGTGGACGATTTCCTGGATTGCGCACGATGAGTCGTGCACCAAGCCCGCCCGGTATGCGCAGAGGCGACGTTAAAAGCTAAGGAGATATTCATGAGCCAACTCACTCAAAGCCCGATTAGCCGTTATCCGGTCCCGGAACTCGAAGCTCTGCCTGATGACATTCGGGCGAGAATTGTTGCTGTTCAAGAGAAGTCTGGTTTCATTCCGAATGTTTTCCTGGTGCTTGCGCGTCGCCCCGATGAATTCCGTGCGTTTTTTTCCTACCATGACGCACTCATGGAAAAACCGGGCAAGCTCACGAAGGCGGAGCGGGAAATGATCGTGGTCGCCACCAGCAACGCTAATCAGTGTCACTATTGTGTGATAGCCCACGGCGCCATTCTGCGCATTCGTGCAAAGAATCCACTCATTGCCGATCAGGTTGCCGTCAACTATCGCAAGGCTGACATTACGGATCGTCAAAAAGCGATGCTGGATTTCGCCATGAAAGTTTCCACAGGTGCTTACGACCTCGGCGAGAGCGACCTCGCAGCCCTGAAGGCTTATGGGTTCGACGATGAGGATGCGTGGGACATCGCGGCGATCGCTGCATTTTTCGCGATGTCAAACCGCATGGCCAACGTCACCAACATGCGTCCCAACACCGAGTTCTATAGCATGGGGCGCTAACTCCTCCGCTAGCGGTGTTTGAAGCTTGAAGTTATTCGCATTATCGGGCTCTATCCATTTCAAACTTCGGGAGCCGCGCGGCCGCGACTCCGGGCTGGCCTGGGCCGAAGGCACGCTGTGGGTGGGTCAGTAACGGGGACGCAAGATCCATCAGATCGATCCCGAGACCGGGGCGATTCTTCGCACCATCGAGAGCAACCGCTTCGTCACCGGGGTCACCTGGGTGGATGGAGAGCTGTGGCACGGGACCTGGGAAGGCGACGAAAGCGACCTGAGGCGAATAGATCCTCGTGTGAGGTGCTGGAGCAGCTGGATATGCCGGCCGGCGCCGGCGTGTCGGGCTTGGACTCCGATGGCGGCGATAATTCTTTTGCGGCGGAGGAGCTAGCGGGAAGGTGCGGGCGGTCCGACGGCCCAGGTGAGGCTCTGAGACGCTCGTCGACGAAAGCCAACTGTGGCGGTGGGGAAGACCATCGCTGATCGCACCAAGTCGCCCCGGGAATTTCACCGCGCGGCACTCTCAGATGCGTGGGTGAGCCTCTCCTTGCCCAGCAGGATCCTAAACACAAGAACATGGGTTACCAGGAGGAGCGGGACCCCGAAGATCGGGATGAAATACGCCGCGCCCAGAGACCCCGGCGAGTCCGCGAGCGAAAGGCGGTTACCCTGGTAAAACGCGTTCAGCAGGTCGGCAGTCCCAAAAATATTGAAAATCCAGATCAGAACTTCTGCCCATCTGGTGCGCAGTGCGGCGAGCGAGATGAGGGCCAAGGTCGCGGCCGCCAGATCGCCATAGGCGAGTCCGCGAGCGAATTCGCTGGCTGGTAATTCCGGCGAAACCACACCGGGGATCAGGACTGCAAGACCGATGTACCTGAATCCGTGCAAAACCAGGATCGGCCGGAGTGCTTCCGCGCGTTCCCGTTTACTTATCGCCGGCCAAATGTATTGTGCGGCGAAAACACCCCAAGCGAGAAAACCGAAGGCTACAGTTGTACCCCAGATCAGAGGGATAGGCATGATGCGCTCCTTTCTTCTCGCCTCGCGAGTGAAACGTTTTAACATTTCACGGGAAGGCGAGTCACGCTCCTAGTTGATGATTCAACGTGCCCACGAGACTCGTGCCAACATCGTGGCGACAATCAATGAGGAGCTAGCCATTAGAAACATCTGAACGTTATGCTTGAGAAGGAAGGCACATTGAAGACGGCCCTGAGGAAAATCCTGCTGCCTATCGCGGATTTGCTCCGCCAAGGGATCACGCCGGAGAAGATCGCCCTAAGCGTTGCTTTAGGTACAGTCATTGGAATTTTTCCCGTGCTAGGTTCGACGACGATTCTCTGCGCAGCCGCGGCGTTTATCTTCCGGCTCAATTTGCCTGCCATCCAGGTGGTTAATTACCTCACCTACCCGCTGCAACTGATTCTTTTTCTGCCTTTTCTTCAAGCCGGTAGCCGCATCACTGGAACTGAGCACATCACGCTATCGATGAAGCAGGTGTTTGGGATGATCAAGTCCGACCCCTGGAGCCTGATCAAGATGGTGTGGAGTGCGAGTCTGGGGGCGATGGCCATTTGGATGGTGATGAGCCCGTTAGTCATTGCGGCCATTTACTTCACGCTTGCTCCGGTGCTGCGTCGCGTGCGCCGGAGTATCGCTTTAGCGCGAGCCTGACACTTCGCGGGTCGAGGCCCGGCTTCAGATCGGGTAATATCGTAGCTCAGGGTTGGAAGGATAAAGGCTATGAAACAGGGACTGCTATTAGCACTGCTGGCTGTATCGATTCTTTGCGCGGGCGCGTGGGCGCAAGAGGGGAATTATCCGATGACGGTAGTTCCTCCGGGAAAAGGGCCTTTCCAGTTTCCGGCGGGATACCAAATCCCCTGGGACAAGATCCAGATGCTGGTAACGGAAAAGCTGGCTCCGAATCTTTATACTCTGCACGGGTCCGCGGGACTTGACCCGACACATCCCGACGCCGCGGGCGGTCGCGTCGAAGTGCTCTTCGGCCCCGACGGCGTGCTAATGGTGGATACGGAGGACCCGCAACTGGCGTCCAAGACGCTGGACACGATCCGGACATTCACCAGCGCTCCGATTAAGATTGTGGTCAATTCGCATATCCATCCCGACCACACCGGCGGCAATGCGTTCTTTGGGAAACAAGGAGCGGTGATCTTCGCGCAAGAGAATCTGCGCGATGAAATGATACATCCGGTGGGCAATCCGGGCCGCGTGCCCGATCCGGCCGGCGTTCCCACCGCTACCTATCGGTACAGCACGCCAGGCACTCCCGCGGTGACGATACATATGAACGGCGAAACGGTGGATTTTATTCCGATGATGCCGTCCCATACCGCCGGAGACACGATCGTTCGCTTCAACAAAGCCAACGTGATTTACATCGAGGATTTCTATCGCAACTTCGGCTACCCGTTCGCGGATCAGGCCAACGGGGGTTCGATCAAGGGCATGCTCGCGGCAGTCGACCTGATTGAAAAGATTGCCGGCCCGGATACCACGCTGATTCCCGGACATGGCACGCTGGTGAAGAAGAAGGATCTGCTGGGGTACCGCGCCATGCTGGTCGACATCCTGGCCAAGGTGCAGAAGCTGCGCGACCAGGGCAAGTCGCTCAATGAAGTTCTGGCCGCGAACCTGACCGCGCCCTACGATGCGACCACGCTGGGCGACACACAGCAGAGCAAGGATCGGTTCATTTCCGAAGTGTATGACGAAGTCAAAGACTTTCCGCCGGTGGTCGATGGCGAGCGTAAGATGCCGCGGCGCGCGCCGGGGAGGTAGACAGTTGGTGTCGGGGGCGGCGCCGAACGGAATTGTCGCACAATAGGACCGTGGTCGACCTGAAAACATTGCGCGCCGATCGGCGGCCGGAGATACTTGGTCTTGCCCGGAAACGGGGCGCGCACAGTCTCCGTGTCTTTGGCTCCGTGGCCCGCGGCGAGGCCAAGGAGGGCAGCGACTTAGACCTGTTGGTCGAATGGGAACCCGGCCGCAGCTTACTGGACCATGCCGGATTGGTTCAGGATCTTGAGGAGTTGCTCGGCATGAAGGTCCACATTGGAACAGAGAAATCGCTTCACTGGTACGTACGCGACAGAATTCTGCGCGAGGCCACGCCGTTGTGAAGGATGACCGGCTCTACCTTCATCAGGCGTCTTCGCTAAAACGCGAACAACGCAGCGCGCCGCGGGCGTTTCGGTAGCCATTGTGCGCGGCGCGCGCTGTTCGCTTGGAACGCTGCCGGCGCATCACCCGCTTTATCGCACCGTGATCGGCGGGGTGGACAGCGGGTTTCCGTCGGGGCACGCGATCGACTATCTTCGCTCGATTGGCAAGCGGTATTGGAGGATTTTCTCGCCAGAGAAGGCGCTGGCTCGGCGACTCCTTAACGCGGCCCGCGCTGCGCTTATTTAAAGAACGTGCTTTTCCAGTTTCTGCTCTGTTCTGGTGTCGCGGCGCTGCTCATGGCCATGGCTGGGATGGGCATGGCGACGCCGGACAACTCCGTCATGGCGCGCAGGGAAAAACCTTCGGCTTGGCGGCTGAAGGCCAGAAGAGTTTGAGATCCGTCCAGGTCGACGCGAATGGAGTCGCCGCCGCGGACCTGTTCGGTGGCCATCAGGTTGGACATGGGTTGCACCAGCAACCGCTCGATGGCGCGCTTCAAGTGGCGGGCGCCATACTTTAGATCCGTGCCTTCCTGGAGCAGCAGTTCCTTGGCCGGATCGGTTGCGTTGAAGATGAAGGAACGCCGCGGCCCAGAGCCAAAAATCCGCTCCTGAACCATCTTGAGCTCGATGTCGAGAATCTGGCGGAGCTGGGGCTCGCCGAGCGGCCTGAAGGTGACGATTTTGTCCAGACGGTTGATGAACTCCGGCGTGAATTTGCGCCTGGCCGCTTCTTCGGCGCTGCGAGTAATTTTCCGATCCAACTGCTCGCCGGGGGCCGCGACCGGCGCCTGAGCCGCGAAGCCCAGCCTGGGATTGAGCATGGCGGTCATTTCGGCCGCGCCCAGATTGCTGGTCAGGAAAATCATGGTCTGCGAGAAGTCCACCTTGCGATTGTCGCCGAGCGTAAGCGTGCCCTTGTCCAAGATGCCGAGCAGCAGGTTCCAGAGCGCATCGCTGGCTTTCTCGATCTCGTCGAATAAAAGGAAGCTGATCTGGACGCGATCGGTGAAATACTGTTCCAGCGTTTCCTGGTTTAACAGCGCCCGAGTCTCCTTGTGGCCCATGTAGCCGGGAGGGGAGCCGATCAACTTGGCGATCTCGTGGCTGTGCTGGAATTCTCCGCAATCGATTTTGATTACAGCGCGGGCATTGCCGAGCAGGGATTCGGCGGTAGCTTCCACGATGCGTGTTTTGCCGGATCCGGTGGGGCCGAGAAATAACAAGTTCGCGATGGGACGGCCGGGCGAGTTCAAGCCGGTCAAGTAGGTTTGATAGACGTCCACAATGGCGCGGATCGCTTCGTCTTGGCCGACGATCAGGTCGCGGAGTTTCAGATTCAGAAGCTCGGCTTCCGCTCCCATGCTGGCTGGATTCAGGCGAATGTGCATCTGAGCCATGGTGGTCTCGCTGGGAGTGGGCTGCACGTCCGATACCACGCAATTGGTACTGGACAGGCGCTTCCGTGGACGTCTGAATGGGTACTTTCCCCCAATTGAGGTGCAATTTCCGCAGAGGCGTTGCCTGGCCGACAGCTAATTCAACTTTCGAATGACTTCTTCCAGTTTCCGGGCTAAGTCCGGATACGATTCACCTTGGAGCGAAAGAGGAGCGCCGATCGAAACTTCGACCCGGCCTGGGCGCGGAAACAGCTTTGTACGATGCCACACTCGATCGACGCCTTTCAGCCGGATAGGCACCACCGGAAGATCGAGGCGGGACGCAATCAGGCCGACGCCCGGCTGGAACGGATGGATCTCGCCAGTCTCGGCTCGTTCTCCCTCCGGAAAAATGAGAATGGACCAACCATTTTCGGCCAGCTCGCCGGTGTAGCGAATGGACTCGCGGGCTCCCTTTTCGGTCTGCGGCATGGGAAAGGCGTTGAAGAGTATCGTGATCAGCCAATACAGTGAAGTATTGGCCCAGTAGTCCAGGCGCGAGTGCCGCTGGGGGGAGAAATGCGCGTCGAAATATTCTTTCCACATAGCGGGGGCGACGCGATAGCGCCAAGCGACGGGCAGGGCCGCGAGAATCAGCGGGGTATCGATATAGCTCTGATGATTGGAGGCAAAAATTACAGGACCGCGGAGGCCGTGGAGATTCTCAAGGCCCGAGATCTTGGCACGGGCGAAGAAGCGGGTAAGAGGCAGCAGAATGGCCGCCAGCGAGACGCGGCGAATCAGGCGCGCGGGCCAGGTGCGGTTGTAGCGCGGGAACGGCGTTTGCTCGGCCGGCTCCAGGGGCTTGGCCAAGTCCGCCACCGTGCTTACGGTTGCAAAAGCGCTCTCGTCGATGCTGGTGTCGAGCTTTTCTTCGAGATCCATCATCAATTGGACCCGGTCGAGCGAGCTGAGGCCTAATTCTTCCAGCGTGGTTTCGGGAGTTATGGGGCGGCCGGGCGCGAATTTTCGAACCAGGTCCGTCACTTCCAGCTTTCGTCCGGGCTGCGATTTGCTCTGGCCCCGGATGACGCGCTCGGCGATTTCAGCGCGGCGCAGTTTGCGCGTACTTGCAGTGCGGGGCAGCTGGCCCTCGCTCCACACCGATACCGAACGAATTCTTTGCTGCGGTTCGAGACGCTGGTTGGCCTGGCGCACGATTTCATCGGCGTTGGCGCCTGGCTCAAGCACCAGAACGGCGTGGACCTGATCTTTTCCGATGACAGCCGAGTCGCGAACGCCGGGGATTTGATTCAGCACGTGCTCCACGTCGCCGGGGAAGACCTTGAGGCCTTCGGGCGTGGCGATCATCTCTTTTTTGCGGCCCCGAATGGTCAGGTAGCCTTCGGCGTCCAGCTCGCCGATGTCGCCGGTGTGGAACCAGCCGTCCTCAAATGCAGCGGCGGTTTGCTCGGGGGACTCGAAGTAGCCGGGCGTAACCAGGTCGCCTCGAACCAGGATCTCGCCGTCCGGGGCGATCCGGACGTCGGCGCCTTCCAGAGGTTTTCCGGCGGTGCCGAGGCGGACATGGAAGGGATGGCTGAAGGTGATAATGGGCGCGGTTTCAGTTAAGCCGTAGCCTTGCACTACTACGAATCCGAGATTAGCCCAGAACTGCTCGAGATCGGAGGGCAGTGGCGCGCCGCCGACGAAGAAGCTGCAGAATTTCCAGCCGAACATGCGATGCACTCTTCGAAAGCGCCACAAGCGCAGCGGCCATGGATTTATCGCATGCGACGCGCCGGCGGCCTCGGGGAAACGGTGGATCACAAAATCCCGCAGCACTTCGAGGATCTTGGGGACTGCGACCACGGTGCAAATTCGCCGGGCGCGAATCTGCCGGACGACTTCCTGGGCGCTCACGCTGGAGACAAAAACCGCCGAGGCTGGGATTATCGGCGGCAGGAACAGCCCTAGCGCCTGGCCGAACAGATGACTCATTGGAAGCAGATTCAGAAATCGCAACGGTGCGAATGGATGAACGTACTTCAGATACGGCGCGAGTTGATCCTCTACCGGCCGGAGGCTCGCGGCCAGATTGCGGTGCGTGATGACGACGCCTTTGGGCTCGGCGGTGGTGCCTGAAGTGAAGACGATTTCGGCGACGTCGTCGCCTGTGAGAGGGACGGGCGTGACCGCGGGAGTTGGCCGCTGCGCTCGTTCCATCTCGGCCAGGCGCCAGATCGCGATGCCGTGCCGGTCTGCTACGTCAGGAACACGATCGCCCAACAGAATGGCGCGCGGGTGCACTTTGTCTTGAATCCGTTCAAAGAAAGCGGCTGAGGACTGCTGGTCCACTGGCACGACGATCACGCCTTCGAGCACGCATCCCCAGAGCGCGGCGGTCCAGCCGGGGCGATTTTCAGACCAGATCATGACGGCGTCGCCTTTGTGAATGGCCTCCTCTTGAAGGCGGGCTCGAAAGGCTGCGGCCATTTGAGCCATATCCGGATAGCTGTAGGTCCAGCCACGGTATCCGTCATCGAAGACGATGAATTCTGAATCGATCTGGGAGACGCGGTCGAGATAGGCCGGCAGTTTGCTGGGAGACGACGCCGGGGGCTTTGTAACGGTTTCGCCGTGTAGAGTTAGGGATGCCATGGACCCGCCCTCTTTACTATCGCAGTTGAAGCACCAATGTGCGGTAACAAACGTTACGGCCGGGGGCGATGGATCAGCAAGTCACCAGGCAGGGCCGCCGATTTCGATGTGGGCCAAGACCGTTTTCAACATGCTGCGTTTGTCGTCCAACTCAGGATTATGGCGTTTGCCGTAGACGTAGTCGCCGATGAACCAGCCCATCGCGCCGCCCGCCACAACATCGCTGGGGAAGTGCTTCTTAGCTGCCAGACGCGCGCCTACAACGCCGCCCGCGTAGGCATAAGCCAGGAACTTGACCCAGAATTTGTCATGGTACTCGTGGGCAAATATGGACGCCAGCGCGAAGGTCTGCATGGCGTGACCGGAGGGGAAACCGGAATCGTAACGCGGGCCAGTCGAAGCGAAAAAGTGGCCTTCGCCAGTGCCTTCGGTGGGGCGCTGGCGGTCGGTAATGGATTTAATCGCCTCTTGCACGATGGTGACGTCGATCAGGGCTTCAAACGACAACAGGCCTGTTTCGCGGAAGCGTTCTTCGTGAGTGGCGCTGCCAATGAAATAAAATGTGCCAGCGATGGGGATGAGCGTGTAAGCGGTCCCGAGATAGGAGACATCGTTTCCCAGATGAACGAGCGTGGAATTGGTGGGAGCCGCTCTTTCGATGTGCTGGTCCGCGGCGATGAGGCCGGCGGTGGCGCCACCGAAAATGGCCCACCATTTGAGGTCCTTGCGGCTGGTGTGAAATGGGCTGGTCCAGATGCGTCTTTGATCCACCAGCACGAATTTCGGCATGCGCCGGAAGGGATGCAAGTAACCCGACTTTTCGAATAAGTCCTTTTCTTTAATCGCCTCGGTTCCCGGGGTTATGCCCAGGACGGTACGTTTCTGCTGCCCGGCGGGAGTGGTGGTTTGCGTTGTTTGATCCGAGGCGGCCGGCGTTTGATCCAGGGCGAATCGCGTCAGGTCGACAGAAGCGAGGGGATTGCCGATGACGGCGCGCTGGTCCGCGGCGGCAGGTTGATCAATCTGTCCGAATGCTGGGATTGCTGAGAAGCATAACAGCGCTGCGAGAATCTTCACGGTTTTGTTGGCCCGGATTTTAGACGCGTAGCCGCTCAAATTGTTTTTCAAACTAGAGTCGGCCGGTGACCGTTGTAGCGCCATGGCTGGGGTAACAGGCGGTTACAAGTTCCACAGCGAATGGACGATGCGTTGCTGGTACGCTGGAGCAACAAGGTCATTATGAAGATTCTTCTGGCAGTGGATCCTCCCGGTGAAAGCGACGCCACCATCGCGGAAGTAGCGACGCGGCCCTGGCCTGCGAATAGCAGCATCGAGGTGCTGAGCGTGGTAGAGCCGTCGCATGTCTGGGATGTGCCGTCGCTGATCGAGGGGCTGGAGCAGGCCGCGCGCGACACGGCGGAGGAGGCGGCTGAGCGGCTGCGGTCCGATGGTTTCAATGCCACGGCCAATGTGCTGGTGGGGGATGCAGAGGCGGTGATCGTGGATCGCGCCCGCGAGACAAGCGTGGATCTGATCGTCGTCGGCTCGCGTGGGTCACGTGGGTTGACGCGCTTTTTGCTGGGCAGTGTGGCCGCGGCGGTAGCTCGCTTCGCTCCGTGTTCGGTGGAGATTGTTCGCGCCGCGCAGGCCGGCCAGCCGCCGCATGCCGCGATGAAGATTATGCTGGCGACGGATGGCTCGGAGTTTTCCCAGCTCGCCGCCCGGTCCATCGCAGAGCGTCCCTGGCCCGAGGGAACGTCCATCCGGGCGCTCAGCGTGGCGGAGCTATCGCTGCCTCTGTTGGAGATGCCTTATTTTCTTCCGCACACCATGGAGAAGCTGCGCGGCGAAGCGATGCAGCGGGCCGAGCAGGCGGAAATGGCCGCCGAAGAGATCCTGGCTGAGGCAGGACTAGAGGAATCTGGGACGGTTGCGGTGCCCACCGGAACGCCCAAGGAAGTGATTCTTCAAAACGCGGAGGAGTGGGGCGCGGATTTAATCGTGTGTGGGTCGCATGGGCGGCGCGGGTTGAGCCGGTTCTTGCTGGGAAGCGTGTCGTCGGCCGTCGCGACGCACGCCAAGTGCTCGGTGGAAATCATTCGCCGGTTGGTGTCGTAGCTGGGCCAGGACATCTCAAAATGCGCGCCGGCGACGATTTTTTCAACCTTTACAATCACGATTTCGTGCGAGTTGCGGTGGGAATTCCGAGCGTGCGTGTGGCTGATCCGGCCTTCAACGCCGAACACACCATCGCGCTGATGGAGCAGGCCGCGCGCACGGATGCCCTGCTGGCTTTGTTTCCCGAGCTGGGCCTTTCGGCTTATTCCTGCGACGATCTGTTTCACCAGAAGGCGCTTCTGAATGGCTGTCTGGAGGCTTTGGAGCGGGTGGTCGCGGCCTCGCGACGCCAGCCGCTGGTTAGCGTTGTCGGCCTGCCGCTTCAGGTGGATCATTTGCTCTACAATTGCGCCGCGGTGATCGCCGACGGCCAGATCCTGGGCGTGGTTCCGAAAACTTATCTGCCCAACTATCGCGAGTTTTACGAGCAGCGCTATTTTGTTCCGGCCGATGCCGCGACGCGTGGAGAAATCGAAATTCTCGGCCAACGCGGTGTTCCATTCGGGAATCGGCTGATCTTTCAATTGGAAAAACAGCCGCTGCTGAGCTTCTATGTCGAGATCTGCGAGGACTTGTGGGTGCCGATACCGCCATCGTCCTACGCGGCACTGGCGGGGGCCAGCGTGTTGTTGAACCTTTCGGGCTCCAACGTCACGATTGCGAAAGCGCATTACCGGCGCGAGCTGGTTAGCGGGCAAGCGGCGCGATGCCTGGCCGCGTATTTGTACGCTTCGGCCGGTCCGGGCGAATCGACCACGGATCTGGCTTGGGATGGGCACGGCATCGTCTGCGAGAACGGCAACGTTTTGGCCGAGTCCACGCGATTCAGCCGCGAGCCGCAATTGATTACTTCCGAGATCGACCTGGAGCGGCTTTCCGAGGAACGCATGCGCATGGGAAGCTTCGGCCAGAACGTTCTACGCGAGCGCGGGCGGCTGGGGGATTTCCGAACCATTCGCTGCGCGGTGAGTCCTCCGCATCAGGGGCGGCTGCTCCCACAAAGAGTTTACGAGCGCTTCCCGTATGTGCCTTCGG
This sequence comes from Terriglobia bacterium, assembly GCA_963761935.1. Lineage (GTDB taxonomy): Bacteria > Acidobacteriota > Terriglobia > Bryobacterales > Bryobacteraceae > Palsa-89. The sequence continues at coordinate 13,316 of CAVXJU010000047.1, forward strand.
AAGTTGCGCACCGGGACGAGCGTTGCCGCGAGGTTTATCAAATCCAGGTGCAGGGCTTGGTGAAGCGCTTGGAGGCGACCAGCATCGAGCGCGTGGCGATCGGGATTTCGGGCGGCCTGGATTCCACGCAGGCGCTGCTGGTGTGCGCTCAGGCCATGGACCAGCTTGGGCTTCCGCGCTCTAACATTCTGGCGTACACCATGCCGGGTTTTGCTACCAGCACACGCACGCTGGAGCAGGCTCATCGCCTGATGCGCGCGGTAGGCTGCGATGCGCACGAGATCGACATCCGGCCAAGCTGCATGCAGATGTTGCGCGATATCGGACACCCTTTTGCGAACGGTGTGAAGACCTACGACGTAACGTTCGAGAACGTGCAGGCCGGCGAGCGCACCAGTCATCTTTTTCGACTCGCGAACCTGAACCGCGCGCTCGTGGTGGGAACGGGCGACTTGAGCGAATTGGCACTGGGATGGTGCACGTACGGCGTGGGCGATCAGATGTCGCATTACGCCGTGAACGTCAGCGTGCCGAAGACGCTGATCGCGCATGTGGTCCGTTGGGTGGCTGAGCAGGGCACGTTGGGGAGCGAGGCGAGCGCCACGCTCGGGGATATTCTGGCTACCAAATTCAGCCCGGAGCTGGTGCCGGGCGAGACGGCGGACGCGCAGCCGTCGCAACCGACCGAGGCGGTAATCGGTCCTTTCGAGCTGCAAGATTTTCATCTGTACTACATCCTGCGCTTCGGCTATGCGCCGCCCAAGGTGGCGTTTTTAGCTTATTGCGCTTGGCACGATGCCGGGCTGGGAGCGTGGCCGGACATTCCAGAGGCGGCGCGCCATCAATATGACATCGCGCAGATCAAAGCGAATCTGCGAATCTTCCTGACGCGCTTTTTCGGATTCAGCCAGTTCAAGCGCAGCGCGATCCCGAACGGGCCTAAGGTGGGCTCGGGCGGATCGCTTTCGCCGCGCGGCGATTATCGGGCGCCCAGCGACAGTGAAGCCGCAATCTGGCTCGAGCAGCTAGAACTGATTCCAGAACAGGATTGAGCGCGCGCCCCGGGCGTCACAGCAGGATGCGCGGATACAACTTAGTGGCCACCGCGATCAACAGCGCCAGGATCAGAAACAGAACGCCGAAATCGACGCCCAGTCCGAATACGCTCACGCCACCGTGCACCATCAGCGCGCGCAACACGTCCACTTCATAGGAGAGCGGGTTGATTTTCGACAAAGTGCGCAGCCAGGTCGGCATCATGCTGAGCGGATAAATGGCGTTGCTGGCGAAGAACAGCGGCATGGTCAGGACCTGCCCGATGCCAATGAAGCGCTCGCGCGATTTGACGATGCAGGCGGCAATCAGGGAGAACGTGGAGAATATTGCCGAGCCCAGCATCACCGTAAACAGAACGCCCGCGATGGTCCACCATTGGAATCGCAGATTGACACCCAGCAGAAACGCGATCAGGTACACCAGGACGGTCTGAAAAAGACCTCGCGCGGTGGACGAGAGGGCGCGGCCGCTCACCAGCGCCGAACGCGGGGCCGGGCTCACCATGAATTTCTGGAGGATTCCCAGATCGCGTTCCCAGATCAGCGAAATGCCGTAAAAGATGGCGCTGAAGAGCACGCTTTGAGCCAGGATGCCGGGCGCCATGAAATCCAGATAGCGCAGGCCGCCGGTGGGGATGCCGCGGGTGCGGGAAAACACCGATCCAAAAACCGTCAGCCACAGCACCGGCTGGATCATGCGCGTGAACAGCTCCACCGGGTCGTGAATCAGTTTGCGAGTGTCGGCTTCGGCCACCGCGAACATCTGGCGGAAGAACGCAAACGGCGATTCCGTCTCACTCCAGGCGGCGGGCGAGACGGCGTGTTCGCTGGACATCGCGCAGAGCTCCTTCCTCGGCGATGGAGGCGCCGGTGAACTGAATGAAAACGTCGTTGAGCGTGGCGTGCGGCGAGACCTGCGCCTTCAGTTCGTCCGGCGAACCCAGCCCCGCGATCCGGCCATGATGCAAAAAAGCAACCTGGTCGCAGAGCACGTCGGCTTCTTCCATATCGTGGGTGGTGATCAGGATGGCGGTGGAGAACTGCTCGCGCAGCTCGCTGATGCGCTCCCACACCGAACGTTTAGCGACGGGGTCGAGACCGATGCTGGGTTCATCGAGGAACAGCACGCGCGGCCGGTGCAGCATGGATTGCGCGATCTCGAGGCGGCGAATCATTCCTCCGGAGTATTGTTTTACCAGTCGTCTCGAGGCGCCGGCCAGATCCATGAATTGCAGAGCTTCTTCGATGCGCGGCTGGCGTTCTGGGCGAGGGATGCCATACAACTTGGCCGAGATGAGCAGGTTCTCGTAGCCGCTGAGTTCGCCGTCGGCGGACAACATTTGCGAGACATAGCCGATGCAGCTTCGAACTTTCTGAGGCTGTTGCCGGATGTCGAAACCGGCTACCAGGGCGGTGCCGCTGGTGGGCGGCAGCAAGGTGGTGAGCATCTTGATGAGCGTGCTCTTGCCGGCGCCGTTGGGCCCGAGCAAACCGAAGATGGATGCGGCTTCAGTGGAGAAGGTGAGGTGATCGACGGCCACCAGCGCGTCGTAACGCCGGGTGAGATCGAGCACTTGGATGGCCGCGCTGGTGGAAACTGCCTGAGCCCCCCGCACTAATACCATCGTAGCGGACGCCGTCCAGCATCCCATCCAGTGCGGAGCAATCGCGGATCAGGCCTCGCGTGCCGCAGCGCCTCCGACGATGTTCTTCAGCTCGCTGGCGATGGAAGTAAGAGTCTGGGCCTGCGCTGCAATTTCCTCGCTGGCCGATGCGCTCTCTTCGGCGCTGGCGGCGGTGGACTGCGTAACGGTTTCCATGCTGGAAATGGATTTTGAGATCAGATCGATGCCGCGCACCTGCTCGACGCCGGAAGCGGCCAGCTCCTCGGCCAGCTTGTTTACCTGTTCGGCGAGTTGGAAGTTTTCAGTCATCGCATTCGCGCATTTGGTTACGGTGTCTTGTCCTGTGGCGGTCCTATCGAGGGAGTCCTGGATCAAGCTGGCGGTATCCTTGGCGGCGTCCGCGCTGCGATGGGCCAGGGTGCGAACCTCGTCGGCGACCACGGCGAACCCCATGCCGGCTTCACCCGCGCGGGCGGCTTCCACGGCGGCATTCAAGGCCAGGATGTTGGTTTGGAAAGCAATCGCGTCGATGACTTTGATGATTTTCGAGACCTTCTGACCTGACTCCTTAAAGTCGCTCATCCAGCCCACCAAGTCCTGGACGCAGATATTCATCACCTGAAAGCTGGCGGCGGCTTTTTGCATGATGTCCCGCAGGTTATTGGCGCGGCTCTGATTTTGATGCGTGACGGTAGAAATCTCGTGGGCGGAGGCGGAAGTTTCCTCGGCGGAGGCGGCCTGTTGCGATGCTCCTTGCGCCAGAGATTGACTGCTGGCGGCGATTTGGTTGGTAGCGCTGTTGAACTGCGCGGTACTGTCCGCCAGTTGAGCGGCGATCGCGGAGATTCTGGCGGCGGCTCTTCCGGCGACCGCCCAGATAGAGCCGAAGCTGGCAGCCAGCGCTACCAGGCCGAAGAGCAGCAAGAATATTTCAATGCGGTGCACTTCGCCCAGCAGTTCCGGTTCCGAGACCACGGCCGCGACTTTCCAGGGCTTGATGTGAGCCCGCTGAAAGTGGGCAATCTTGCTAATCCCGGCGCGGGTGTAGCGCACGACACCCTTATCGCTGTCCAGCATCGCTCGGCCCGGGCTCTTGCCCACGTTATCGTTCAGGATAAGCTTGGCGTCCGGATGGGCCAGCATCGTGCCGGAGGAATCGAACATGAAAAGATAGCCGGACTTGGCGAACGTGTAGTTCTTTATGGAGCTGTCGGAAAATTCCGATAGCTCGATGGGCGTTCCCAGCAAGCCGATCATTTTGCCGGCGTCCAGGATAGGCGCGGTGATGAGCAGCACCGGACGCCCAGTGGCCGGAGATTTCCCGACCTCTCCGATCCATAGCTCATTTTGGCGCCCGTGTTCCAGATTCACACGGAAGGCTGGCTGGGTGGACAGATCGATACCCACCGATTTGTGTCCGATGGAATCGGCGAACAACTTCCCATCGGCATCCGCGAGAAAGACGTTTTCATAGAAAGGCGAGCGTTTTTGGATGGCAATCAGCATCTGCTCGGCCTCGGCGCGCCTTTCGTTCTTGCAGGCGGCGGCGAAGACCTCCAGCGCGCTTAGGTTCACGGCATCGCGCTGGCGGCTGCTCAGCCAGTTGTCCAGTTCGTCGCTGGTCTTCTCTACTACGCGAGTCATTTCCTCGTTGGCTTGCGACTCCATGGCGCGGGAGATCAGCCAGGTCACTCCCACGATCAAAGCCGAAAAGGTCAGCACTAGCGACAGCGAAATCCACGCCACCAGCCTGCCACGTAATCCGAAGTGTTTAATCATTAGTAAGCTCCTGCGTTGGAACCGGTCGCTATGAGGCTGGTTCCACGGCCCCGATCAAGCTGGCCAGTCTTTCCGCCACCTGGTTCATGCTGTCCGATTGCGCCCTCAATTGTTCAGAAGCGGACGCGGTTTCCTCCGCCTCGGCGGCGGTTTTTTGGGTGACCTGCTCCATCTGCGCGATGGAATTGGCGATCTGCTCGATGCCCCGGGCCTGCTCCTTGCTGCCGAGATTCACTTCTTCCACCAATGTTTTCATGCGAGCCGAGTCCTCAGTCACACCGCGCAGGGCGGTAGCGATCTGATCCACTCGGGCGGTGCCACCGCGGGATTTTTCGATCGACTCTTCGATCAACCCCGCCGTGTCCTTGGCGGCTTGAGAGGATCGTTGCGCCAGGTTGCGAACTTCGTCGGCGACCACCGCGAAGCCCATGCCGGCTTCTCCGGCCCGAGCTGCCTCCACGGCCGCGTTGAGCGCCAGGATGTTGGTTTGGAAGGCAATTTCATCGATGACTTTGATGATTTTAGAAATCTTATTGCTGGAGGCGTCGATTTCGCCCGCTGCCGTCACCATCTGCTGCAATAAGCGATTGGTCTCATCGAGCTTTCCGGCGGACTCCCCAGCAATCTTGCTGGAGGCATCGGAATTTTCGGTATTTCTCCGCGCCATGGAGCTGATTTCCCCGCTTGCGGCGGAGGTCTCTTGGAGCGATGCGGCTTGTTCGGACGAGCCTTGCGCGAGCGATTGGCTGGCGCTGGAAACCTGGGCCGCCGCGCTCGCGACTTCCCGGGCTCCCGTGCCGACCGATGCTGCGATCTCGCGTAACGTCTTTACTAAGCCGGCTACGATGCTGAATGCCCCGGCGGCCGCGAGCAACACCGCAAGCGCCAATATCCAGTTCAGCAATTCGCTACGGCGCATCTGGGCCAGCGCAAGCTCAGTGGCCTGGCCCTGGAGAGTCTGGCCGGTCCGGCCCAGCTCGGCCGCTCTCTTTTGGATCGCATCGATGAGCGGAGTTAGGGTCTTCAGCGCGATCTCGGCGGCTTGATCGCCGTGCCCGGCAGCGCTGAGATCGGAGAACTGGCCGAAGCCGGTCAGCCACTTGTCCACGCCCGAGCGAATCTCGTTCACGGCCGCGCGCTCATCCGGGCTCAGATCCACGGCTTCCATTCCTTGCAGTACTGTTCGCAGATCCGCGGCCGAGGCCCCAAATATCGCTCGCGCCTTCCGCACCTGTTCGGGATGGTTCTGAATCGAGAACAAGGAGACGCCGCGCATGGCGATCCTCATGTTGGCGACGTCAATCGTCATTTGCCGGCTTTGGTCCAGCCGCTTCGCTCCCCCTACCATCTCCCGGATGACGCTTCCTCGCAAATGCCGGGCCGTGAGAACCGAATAAGCGGAGCCGCCGATCGCCGTGGCGATGACGACTCCGAGAGTCACGTACAGTTTTGTCTTGATTCCGTATTGGCTCTTCATGACGGCTGAGTTCTCCTGGCCAGGATGCTGTTACTCGTGTCCCTTGCCGATCGGAAGCCCGACTTGCAGCCAGAACTGATTGCCCAGGGGTCTGTTCTGCACCAAAGTGTCGCGCTGGTACTTGGCGATCAACTCCGTGCGCCCCATGTGATAACGAATCTCCGGGCCAATCGCCATATCGCGGCCGCGGTTGCCGATGGGCAGGCCAAGCTGCATATCATCGGTGACTTGTTGGTAGTAGAAGCCGTTGAATCCCACGGCAAGTTTCTTGGTGATGTTCTGCATGCCGTCGTATTCCCAAATGAACTCGCGGCCGGACTGGTATTCGGTGGCGCTGTCCTTGCCGTTATTGATCAATTGAAACTTCGAACTGATTTCAGTCCGGCGGCTGGGCAAGTACGTGAACGCGCCGCTGGGCGCCAGGGCGTAATTATGCTGTCCGATATTGACTAAGTCGGCCTTGTTATACGAGAAGCCCGGAGTAAAGACATCCAGCCCGTACCACCAGTGCCAGTTACCTTCCTGATAAGCGATGGCGACCGGTTGAAAATCCGGATTGCTGAAGCCGGTCTTGGCCCCAACGCCGAAGGGGCCGTCCAGGTGTTCGTATAAATAGGGAAGAGCGGCAGTACTGACCAGTGAGCCTCCCAAAATGTGCAGGCCCCAGTTATGCACGACTTTGACCGCAAAAGCGGCCACGCGAAGATGGAAACCGGGGATCTCGCTGTGTCCTTGACTATTGACCAGCGCGTTAGCCTGATAAAAATCGTCAAACTCCAAAAGCAATGTGCCTCCCGGCGGTGCAGTCATGCCCGGCATCACCGTCTCGACTCCCGACGGATAGACACTGGCTCCCAACTCCGTCGCCATAGCGGTTGAGACCACGAGCCCCGCGCAGGTAAAGCCAATGGTGAAGAGGCGCAAAAAGCAGCGCGCCGATAGTCTTGTGCCCAGATTCGTAAAACGAAGATTCATTTTTTCACTCCTGTGAGAACGTCGTCACAGTCCTCATCGGTAGGGAGTGAAAAACTTTAGCGCGAATCGCGGCTTTAGACCAGGTTTGCAAGTGTTACAGATCTTAGGCGTTCTAACAAGTGACTAGCGGCCGGGTGTGCGATGTGGCTCAATGGTGCGGCTGCCTGCACACTCCGCGGCGTGGGATCCCGGTCTTGTGGAACGCTAACTGCTCATGCCCACATTGGAAGCGGGGCCTGGAAGCGCCGTTGGAGAGGAGTTAGCCAATAATGAATGCATTCTTCGGACGCGAATTGTACATCCGGCTCGCATCGGACGAGGGAGCTTTTGTGTGCACGACCAAGTACGGCAAGTTCTACAGCAAGGCGAAAAAATTCCTCTTGCATGAACGGACGCCGGCGGCGCATGAAAACGAGCCGGCGCCGGTGAGAAAGAAACGCCGTACTACGCCGCTAAGCCTGTTGCATCCTGATGACGACGTCTTCGGCGCGGCCTAAATCGCAGTCGTTACGTGTCGTCTTCCGGCTTCAGTGCGTCATCGCATACACGATGTAGTTCACCCCGATCCGGATTCCCAGCGCCGAAAATTTCTCCAAATAGCGTGGATCGTCGGCCCACTCCCAGGAATCGCCGATGTCGGAATTCGGACTCATCGCGACCATTAGCCGCCCTTTGTCGTCGTAGATTCCCCTCCACTGCGCCGGGCAAGGTTCGCATTTCCAGGTCACGCCGGTGGACAGATAGCGCGCGCCCGGGACCTGGTAGCGGTCATTCAGATCGAAAACCGTGTGGAAGATCGAATCGGCGTTCTCGATGTCCACGATGGGCCGGTCCGGGAACACGCGCTTCATGCTAGCCAGGAAAACATTCCAATCGGAATTGCCCCAGAAGTCGTCGCACATGAAGAAGCCGCCGCGCAGCAGATAATCCCGCAGCTTGTGCGCTTGTTCGTCGGTCAGATTCCAATGCCCCACTTGGACCGCGTACAGCCAGGGCCAGTGGTAGACGTCGTCGCCGTCGTCCAAATTGACGGGCTGCTCCACCGAGCGCGCATCGATGCGGGTGAGCCGGCGGACGGCCTGCGAGAAATGCCGGTCGGCGCGAGGGTAATCCTGAGTCCACATGGAATAGCCGCGGCGCCAATCGCCATTGCCCCACGCGCCGTAACCTCGAAATCCGCCGCGAGCCTGCGGATACATCAGGCGCGCGAAGGTCCATTCGCTGGGGGCCTGCCAGTCCGGCGGCAATGGAAAGTCGTCGTATTCGATCCCAGGATATTGACGGAAGGGCTGCTGATAGGCCAGCAGAGCACCCAGCAGAGCCAGGCCGGGCAGGAGTTTTGAGGCAGCTCTCAAGACCACCACGAGCTTGGTTCCCTCCCGCCGGTCCGCGAATCTCAGCCGGCCAAACCCGCGGCAGGTTGCGGTTGTCCCTCAGCGGCTCCAGCGTGGCGGCGATTCCACCATTCCAGCACGCTGGCCAAGTAGGTATAAACCACTGGCGTCAGGTACAGCGTGAGCAATTGCGAGAACAACAAGCCGCCCACTACCGCCAGACCCATGGGACGCCGCGACTCGCCGCCCGATCCCCAGCCCAGCGCCAGCGGCACCGAACCAAGCAGCGCCGCCATGGTGGTCATCATGATCGGACGGAAACGGATCAGGCAGCCTTGATAGATCGCCTCCAGCGGCGTCTTGCCTTCCTTGCGCTGCGCTTCGAGCGCGAAATCGATTTGCATGATCGCGTTCTTCTTCACCAGGCCGATCAGCAGCACCAGTCCCACGAAGGAATAGATGTTCAGGTCCACTTTGAAAATAATCAGAGTCAGCAGCGCGCCGACACCGGCCGAGGGAAGTCCCGACAGGATGGTGAGCGGATGAATGTAGCTTTCATAGAGCACGCCCAGCACGATATACACAATGCCGAGGGCGATGAACAGCAGCAAGGTCAGATTCTTGAGCGAATCCTCAAACACCTGCGCGGTTCCGGTGAAACGCACGTCCATGCGGTCCGGCATGGTGCGCTTGGCCACTTCGGTCAGACGATCCACGGCCTGTCCCGAGCGAAACACCGGCCTTCAAGTTGAACGAGATGGTTACCGATGGCGCGTGCCGGTATGGTTGATGGTCTGCGGCATCACATCTTCGGTCTGCTTTACTATTTCGCTTAGCGGCACCAGCGTGTTGTTGTTGGTGCGGAAATAAATTTTCGAAAGGTAATCTGAAAACTGCTGGTACTTCTGCTGGATTTCCAGCAGCACCTCGTACTGATTGGCGGGCCCATAAATGGTGGAACTCCACTTAGGTCCATAACCGCTATAGAGAGCGTTCTCGATGGACTTGGCGTCCAGTCCCAGCACCGCCGCGCGGTCGCGATCCACCACCAGATTCACGCGCGGGCTGCGGACTTGCAGGTCGGAGTTGACGTCCGTCACGTAGTTGCGCTCGCGCTCCACGGCAACTTGCAAGCGGCGCGCCTGGCGGGCCAGCTCTTCGGTATCGGAACTGGTAAGGGTCAGCTCATAGGCGGCTTGGAGCCTCGAGCCCCAATATTGATCGCCGGCGGAATGCGGCGGATGGCGCGGAAGCCCGGGAATCGCGCAATCTCGGCCGTATTTGTTCACGATCTGCAGCACGGAATCCTGGCGTTCGCTCCGACGGCGTCAGCAGGATATTCACGTTGGCGGTATTGCTGCTCGCTCCGCCGAATCCGCCGCCCACGCTGGCCATCAAATAATCGATGTTTGGATTGCGCCGGATTATGTTGGCAACGTCGCGCTGATAATCCACCATCTTGTAGAAGGAAGTTCCCTCCGCGGCCTGCAGCGCCACTTGGAAGGTGTCCATGTCGCCTTCCGGGATAAATCCTTTGGGCACGATTTTGAACAGATAGACGGTTAACCCGACCACCAGGAAAAAGACCACTACCATGACGGCGCGGAATCGGAGCACGCCGCGCAAGCTCCAGCTGTAGAAGCCCAGCAGATTGTCAAAGGATCGCTCCGTGGCGCGGTATGCAGCGCCGTGCTTTTTGTTGGGATCGTGCACCTTCAGAAAGCGGCTGCACAACATGGGCGTGAAGACGATCGAAACCAGGCCGGAAAACAAAATCGCCACCGTAATGGTTACGGCGAATTCGCGGAACAGACGGCCCAGGATGCCGCCCATGAACAGAATCGGAATGAATACCGCGGCCAGCGACACCGTCATGGAAATGATGGTGAAGCCGATTTCCTTGGAACCGCGCAGCGAGGCTTCCAGCGGCGTCTCGCCCATCTCGATATGCCGCATGATGTTCTCCAGCATCACGATGGCGTCGTCCACCACAAAGCCAACGCACAGGATCAAGGCCATCATCGACATGTTGTCGAGCGTGAAGTTCAGCACGGCCATTACGGCGAACGTTCCCAGCAGCGAGAACGGCAGCGCCAGCGTCGGAATGGATGCCGCCGACAGATTTCGCAGGAAAAAGAAAATCACTCCCACCACCAGCGCCAGCGTGATCAGCATGGTGATTTGGATATCGGTGAATGCCCGGCGGATGCTTCCGGACTTATCGCCGCGTATCTGCAAATGCGCGGCCGGCGGCAATTGCCGATTAAACATCGGAACCAAGGCATTGATCTTGTCCGACACTTCGATGGTGTTCACGCCGGGCTGCCGAAACACAATGAGCGTGATACAACGCTGGCCGGTATCGTATTGGTGATAAACCCAAGTGGCGGTTTTGTCGTCCTGCACGCTGTCGATCACGTTGGCGATGTCGCGCAGATAGACCGGCCTTCCGTTCCGCTCCGCTACCACCAAGCTTCGGTATTGCGCGGCATTCATCAGTTGACCGTTGGCGTAGATGTTATAGGCCGTCTTCGGGCCATACAGGGTGCCAAGCGGGGTGTTGACGTTCCATTGGTTGAGCGCGGTGTCGACGTCGTTCAGTCCGATTCCATAGCCCTTGAGCTTGTCCGGATCCACTTGCACCCGCACGGCGAACTTCTGCTGTCCTCCCACTTGCACTTGCGCGACGCCGTTTATCATGGCGATTCGCGGGGCGATCATCGTCTCGGCGAAGTCGTCCAAGGCCGACAGGGGCAGGGTGTCGGAAAGCAGCGACATGTAGACGATGGGCTGATCGGAGGGATTGCTTTTCCGGAACGACGGGGGAGCGGGCATACCGGTGGGAAGCAGCGGCATCACTGCGGCGATGGCGGTCTGGACATCCACGGCAGCGCCATCAATGTCGCGGTCCAGATTGAATTGTAGGTTGATGTTGGTGGTTCCGGTGGAGCTTCGCGAAGTCATCGAGTCCAGACCGGCAATGCTTGTAAATTGCCGCTCTAACACGGTGGCCACCGCCGACGACATGGTGGAAGGGTCGGCTCCGGGCAGCGTGGCGCTGACGCTGATAGTGGGAAAATCGACGTTCGGCAAATCGTTAACGCCCAACGAACGGTACGCCAAGATTCCGAACATGGCGATACCCACCATCAGCAGATTGCTGGCGATGGGGCGCCGGATGAAGGTTTCAGAGAGGTTCACGCTGCAGCTAGGGCGTCATTCCGCAGTCTAGCATGCGGAAAACAAATGTGAACCCCAGCAGCAACGGCGGCGGAGAACGATGTACACTCTCCGTGTAAAATTAACTGGCCTTTAACGGCCGGCGACGCTTACGATCTGCGCCGCGCTCTGGTGCGAGCCGCTTTTTCCGCCGCGCGGCTTCGGCTAGCTGCGCCGCGCTTTTGGGCACTGGAGTGCGCATGGCGAGAAAGGGCGCGGGGCGATCCGGCCGAGCGGCCTTCGCGCTGAAGTGCGCCGGTGGTGGCTCGCGACCGGGTGCGAGACGGCTTTCGCCGGCCATGCGATTTCTGGCCCTTGGCATAATCCCGAGAGGCTTTGCTTCGCGTTGTCGAAGACGCTTTGCCCTTGCTCGGTGGCTTTAGTTTCACCCCGGCCCGGCGAGCCTTGGAAAGCCCGATAGCGATCGCCTGTTTGGTGGAGCGAGCCCCGTGCTTGCCTTCCCGAATGTGGTCCATCTCTTCGCGAACGAACTCTCCCGCTTGCGTACTGGGCGACTTGCCTTCACGCGCATCCTGGCGGGCTCGCTCGACTGTTTTCTTTTCGGGCATGTTTACCTCCTCGGCGAAGCTGTGCAATTTGCCTTCCGCATCGGGGTTTTAAGAGTTTTAACCGTGACAGATCACGGCATGAAATATCCGAGTTCCGCTGGCAGTATACTGCCATGTTAGGAGACATTTCGAAATCGAAAGGATTCCGGCATGACTAATCGACGTTCATTTCTCGCCGCGCTGGGTGCGGGCTACGCGATCGCGAATAATAGCTGGGCGCAATCCGGGCGTACCGCTGCCGCCACTCGCAACAGCGAATTATTTTTCACCGCCGAGACGCAGTACGGCAAAATCCAAGGCATGGCAAATGCCGGAATCAAGGAATTCAAGGGCGTACCCTACGGCGCTTCCACCGGCGGCAAGAATCGCTACCTGCCGCCGCAAAAACCCGCTGCCTGGACCGGCGTGCGCGAGTGCCTGGCCTACGGGCAAATCTCACCGCAGACCATCTCGTCTCCCACCAGCGACTACGGTGAATTGATCCAGTGGGACCTGCACTACGGCACCGGCATGGGCGAGGATGTCCTCACTCTGAACGTCTGGACTCCCGGCATCAAAGATGGCGCCAAGCGCGCCGTGCTGGTTTCATTCCACGGCGGCGGATTTGCCACCGGCTCCGGCAACGGGCCGCAGTACGATGGCACGCAACTAGCGCGCCTGGGCGACGTCGTGGTTGTCACCGTGAATCACCGGCTGGCGAGCTTCGGTTATTTGCATCTGGCCGATCTGAGCGCTCCATCCGAGTTCGCGCACGCGGGCGTGGTTGGAATGATGGATCTGGTGGCGTCGCTCGAATGGGTGCGGGACAACATCGAGAACTTCGGCGGCGACCCGGCCAAGGTCATGATCTTCGGACAATCCGGCGGCGGCGCCAAGACGTCCACCATGCTGGCGATTCCGTCCGCCAAAGGCTTGTTCCACGCGGCCGGCATTCAGAGCGGCTCCACCATCCGCTCGGCCACGCGCGAGCAGGGCACCAAGTCGGCTGAATTGCTGCTGGCGAAGTTGGGCATCGACAAAGGTAATATCGCCGCGATCCAGAAATTGCCCTGGCAGCAGATTCTAGAGGCGCAGACTTCGCTCGGCCCCACCGCTGGATTCACGCCGGTCGTGGACGGGACCATTCTTCCGCATCATCCCTTCGATCCCACCGCGCCGCCCGAGTCGGCCGATGTGCCGGTGATCATTTCGAATACTCTGGAAGACGCGGCGCTGCGTTTGACTAACTTCGACCTCACCGAAGAGGGCCTGCGCACCATGATGAACCAGCGTTATGGCGCGAAGGCTGAGGAGATGCTGGCGATCTATCGCAACCGCTATCCGGACAAGTCGCCGTTCTTGATTCAGGCGCAAATTGCGACCGATTCCACCGCGCGCCGCAGCGCCATGCTGCAGGCCGAACGCAAATCGGCGCTGGGCAAGGCGCCGGCCTACATGTATCTGTGGGAGTTCGCCAGCGCCGGTTTCGGCGGCAAGTTCGGCGCGGTGCACGGCACCGACGTTTCGGCCACGTTCAATAATTATCGCGACGGCGTGGGCGGCACCGGTTCGGAGCAGGAGCGCGCCCTATGGTCGCGCTTCGCCAACACCTGGGTCAGCATGGCGAAGAACGCCAATCCGAATAATTCCAAGATTCCCAACTGGCCGGCGTACGATGCCGAGACGCGCGCCACCATGATTTTCGACAAAGAAGTCCGGGTGGAAAACGATCCGCGCAGCGAGATTCGCAAATTCTGGGCGGAGATGCCCAGGGCATAGAGCTGAGGGCTCAGCCAACTCCGTTTCGCCGGCGCCACTCGAACAGCACGATCCCGGCCGCCACCGAAACATTGAGCGACGCGATGGCGCCGGCCATTGGAATCCGCACCAGCGCGTCGCAATGCTGCTTCACCAGTTGATGCAGCCCCTGTCCTTCGGCGCCCAGGACGAACGCGGTGGGGCGGGCAAAATCGGTGTCGCTATAGAGGTCGCGCGCACGCTCGTCCAATCCATAAATCCAGAAGCCGCGGCGCTTCAATTCCTCCAGCGTCTGGGTGACGTTGCCGATGCGCACCACCGGGAGATGCTCGAGGGCCCCCGCCGCGGCCTTGGCCACCGTTTCGGTCAGGGGCGCAGCGCGGCGTTCGGGAATGAGCACGGCGGCCGCGCCGGCGGCATGCGCCGAGCGGACGATGGCGCCCAAATTATGCGGATCCTCGACGCCGTCCAGCACCACCACCAGCTGCGGCGTGCCGCTTAGAATCCGCTCCAGATCCGCATACTGCCGGGCGGCGCCGAACGCCAGGACACCTTGATGGGTGGCGTTGTTGGAAGCGCGGTCCAGCGCCTCGCGCGGCTCGAAGCGGACTGGAACGGATCGCTCCCGCGCTGCATCGATAATCTCCTGCAAGCGCGGCCCGCCGGCGCCACGCGCAATGAGAATCCGGTCCAACGGCCTTCCGGCACGCAAAGCCTCGCGCACTGGATGCACCCCTGCCAGAGTCCCGGCATGCCGTTCGGGCTCCCTCGGCCGCTCTTTTTTTTCGCGTTTCGTAGTCTCCAGTGTATAGCCGAAAATAGCTGCGGAAATCGCGCGCCTCGGTGGTAGAATGTCCACAAGTATGTCTGAGCCTGCACTCAGCGGGGAACGGCCCGAGATTCCCGATAAGCTGTATTTCCGGATCGGCGAGGTGAGCCGATTGGCCGGTATCAAGCCCTACGTCTTGCGTTTCTGGGAGACGGAGTTCTCCTCGCTAGGGCCCAAGAAATCGGGCAAGGGCCATCGCCTGTACCGGCGCAAGGATGTCGAGCTGGTGCTGGAGATCAAGCGCCTGCTGTATGACAAGCGCTACACCATCGAGGGCGCGCGCAAGTATTTGGAATCGCGCAGCCGGGAAGGCGCGCCGAAAGCGCCGGAAGGCCTGGCCAGATCCGCGGCCGGTAATCACCAGGGCGATTTGTTCCGCAACCCCAATGCGGCGCTGGAAGAGATCCGCAAAGAACTCAAAGAGATCCTCGCGCTGCTCGGTTAGCGCGGCGCTGCCCCGCCGGTTCATACATTTTTCCCAATAGCCGATAAGCAAGACGGAAAACCATGATCCGTCTCACCCGCATCAACCGCGTTCCCCTGGTGCTGAATGCGGATCTCATTGAGCATGTCGAAACCACGCCGGACACGGTGATCGCCATGACCAACGGCCAGAAGTTCATGGTGACGGAATCGGCCGATGAGGTAATTGAAAAAGTAATCGAGTTCCGGCGCAGCATCGCGCGGCTCCCTGAAGTTGTGGCGACACGCGACAGCCAAATCTCAGAACAGGAGGACGAGCAAAGCTAGCCTGCTATGGCCGAACCAGCCAAAGCCTCGCCTGCGCCGAACAAACCCCAGCCGAACAAACCTCCTGGACCAAAGAAAGCCGCGGGCTCCCGGCCCGACTTCGCAACTCTCGCCGGAATCCTGGTGGCTTTTGGCGGCATTCTGGGAGGTCTGGTCATGGAGGGCGGCCGCATCAAGGACGTCTCGCAGATCACGGCCGCCTTCATTGTGCTGGGCGGGACCTTGGGCTCCGTCATGGTAGCCATGCCGCTTAACGTCTTGAAAGGCGCGGCAGTAAGGCTGGTGCATGTGTTCCTCGACAAGACGCAGCCGCCCGACGCGGTCATCGAGGAATTGATTGTCTACGCCACCAAGGCGCGCAAGAACGGGCTGGTGTCGCTAGAAAACGAAGCGCTGGCCATCCCCGATCCGTTCTTACGCAAAGCGCTCACCCTGGCTGTCGACGGCACCGACCTGCAGGAACTGCGCAATATGATGCAACTGGAAATCGACATGGTCGACGGCCGCGCGGTGGCGGAAGCCAAAGTGTTCGAAGCCGCGGGCGGCTACTCGCCCACCATCGGAATCATCGGGGCGGTGATGGGACTCATCCAGGTGATGAAGAACCTGGCCAATATTGAGGAAGTTGGACACGGCATTGCGGTAGCCTTCGTGGCCACGGTATACGGGGTGGGGCTGGCCAACATCTTCCTGCTGCCGGCCGCCAATAAAATCAAAGCGCGCATTGAGCGCGACACCGAACTCAAGCAACTAAAGCTGGAGGGCGTAGTGGCTATCGTGGAAGGCTTAAATCCCAAGCTGATCCGCAGCAAGCTGGATGCCTACCGGCACGAGGTAAAAGCCGAAGCCAAGGACAACAAGGCTAAGCAGAAAGAGAAGAAGCCGGCCGCCGCGCCCGCCCCGCCCGCCCCGCCCGCCGCGGCCCCGGCTAAGAGCTGAAAATCATGCCACGCAAAAAACGCGAAGAACACGAGAATCACGAACGCTGGCTGGTCTCCTACGCCGACTTCATCACGCTGCTGTTTGCCTTCTTCGTAGTGATGTTCGCCACCTCGCAAACCGATAAGGCCAAGGCGCAGCAAGTTTCGGAGTCGGTGAAAAAAGCGCTGGAGGGCGAGTCGTTCAAAAGCGTTGTAAGCGTGATTCTAGGCGGCGCCATCGACAACAAGGGGCAAGGCAATGCACAGCGCAAGGGGCCGGGCGGAGCGGTCGCTAGCACGGTCCTCACCAAGCGCACTACCGAGCCCTCCAACACGCAAGTCGCCGAACTGCTGCCTTCACTCACGGTGCTATCCAAGGAACTGGACCAGGAAATCAAGAGCGGCAAGCTGCAGCTCAGCATGGGCGCGCGCGGGCTCATCATCAGCTTCACCCAAGCCGCGCTGTTCCCCTCCGGTGGAGATGCGATTGCGCCCGATAACGTTAAGACCATTCGCAAAATCGCCGAGGCGATCAATCAGATCCCCAATCCGGTCCGGATGGAAGGCCACACCGATGCGGTGCCGATCCACAACTCGCGTTTTCGAAGCAATTGGGAGCTTTCGGCGGCGCGCAGCATCGCTTTGCTGGAATTGCTGACCAGCATGGACGTTTCGAAAGACCGTCTGTCGATCGCCGGCTACGCCGATACCGCGCCCGTGGACGACAATCTGACCGAGCAAGGCCGGCAGAAGAACCGGCGCGTGGATATTATCATCCTCAATCAAACCGGCGTGAAGGGCGAACCGGAGCGCCCCGCGCCGGCCGCGATTTCCAAAGGGGCCGAGGCTTCTAAAGGGGCCCAGGCTCCCAAGACCGCCAGTTCCGCCAAACCCGGCGATTCCGCCAAGCATTAGGACCGCGATCAGCGCTCATTTCAATTGCTCCAGCACGCGCTGCGCGGCTTTCTGGCTGGCGCTTTTCTTGGAGAGCCCTTCGGCGCGGCTGGACCAATCGCGCCCCACCCGCACTTCCACCAGAAACGTCTTGGCGTGTTCGGGACCGTGTTCGGCGACGATGGAGTAACGCGGCTGGGGCAGTTTCAAAGCCTGGGCTCTTTCCTGCAGGGCGCTCTTGTAATCCGTCATTTCCAGGCCGGCCTCGGGAACTTCGGCCGCGCCCAGGACGTAGCGGTCTACGAACTGGCGAGCCGGTTCCATACCGCCATCCAGGTATACGGCCGCGATGACGGCTTCGAGCGCATTGGCAAGCAGCGCCTTCTTCTCCCGGCCGCCGCTCAGCTCCTCGCCCCGTCCCAATCGAAGATGGCTTCCCAAGCCGATTTTCAATGCCACAGTGTGGAGATGCAGCGCACTCACCAGGTGCGCCTTGACCTTGGAGAGCCGTCCTTCGGGAAAATCGGGGCAGCGATCGAGCGAGCATATCGCTGATCAAAAAACCGAGAATGGCATCGCCCAGAAATTCGAGCTGTTCGTTATCGGCGAAGGCCACCTGGGACGTTTTCTCGTAGATCGAAGAGCGGTGCGTGAGAGCGCGTTGGAGCAGTTCCGGACGCACGAAGCGATGGCCGAGGAGTTCCTCCAGCGCCGGCTGCTCCGCGCTCATGGCTCAAGAATCCGTCTTAATGCTGGATAGGCACTGGTTGGGGAGCGCCGGGCGTCGCTGACCCTGGTGCGCCGGTCGCCGGTTTCGCAGCGGCACTGGCCTTCAGCTTGGCTACTTCGGCCTTTTTGTTTGCGGCGATGCTTTTGATCTGGGCGGTGGCATTGGGCATAGCGCCAGCCTTATCGAACGCATCGTTGGCGTCGTCGAACTTACTGGCATCTTCGTAGGCCTGGCCCAACCGCAGCCATGTTCCAGCGGTGGGAGAGAGCGCCAGAGCCTGCTTGAAGTTCGCGACCGCATCGTCGTATTTCTTGCTAACCGTCGCTGCCATGCCCAGAGCTTCGTAGCCTTGCGACTGGAGATCGAGTTTCGTATGTTCCCACTGCTCGTCGGTGAGGCTGGTGCCGGGCGGTTTGGGGAAGGTCTTGGCGTCTTCGATGCCTTCCTTGGCCCACTTGTCGGCCTTGGCGAGTTTGTCGTCCTTATCTAAATCGAACTCGCGAGTCCGGCGCGCGGTTTCCGCGGCCATGGTAACCAGCGCAGTGGCGTTCTTTGGATCCTTATCCAGAATCCGCTCGCCGTAGGTCATGACTTGCGCGTAGTCGCCCTTTTGCGCCTCCAGCTGCAAAGCCATGTCCAGGAGCATGGGCTTGAACTCGGTGTCTTTGAAATTAGTGAGGACGTTGTCTATCGCTTTGAGCTTGTCGTCGACGGTGGTTGCGGCGTTGATGGCGTTCAGGGCCGCGACTTCTTTATTCGATTTAGGCTTGGGACCTGACTGGCCTTTCTGGCCCCACAGCGAAGACGCCAGGACCAAAATGCCGACCGCTGCCAGCAAGCTCTTGAATTCTATTCTCATGGATGCTCCTATTTGAAATTATCGCCGAAATGGTTGCGCGAGCCCCTTTTCGGCGGCAGTTCTGACCGAAGCCGGCGCTCCCTCGATGGCGAGAGCAGCGCGGTAGTTCTTTTCGGCTTCGTCACGCTCGCCGGCGGCATCCGCCAGCCGGCCCAAGTACAAGTATGCCCAGGATTTGGTTTCGTTGTCGGGTGACATTTCCAAGGTTTTTTGAAACAGCTTCTCCGAAAGCTCCGGATCCTTCTTGAGCGCCGCGATGCGGGCCAGTCCATAGTATGCCTTGGCGTGCAGGCTCTTGTCATCGGGCTGATCCAGGACTTTCAGGTAAGTTTGGCGGGCGCGGTCGAGATCGCGGTGGATGTACAAATCCTCCGCTTCGGCCAGCGTCTTCTCGGCGCTGCTCAACACCGGCGCCGGCGGGGCTGGCGCGTGCTTGGCGATCTTTACGGCAGCTTCTTTCGCGAACTGAACTTTTTCCAGACGCTTGTCCTCGGCAGCCAGATCGATCTGGGCGACCAAATCCAGATAATACTGGTTCATGGACTGCTCCTGCTTTTCGTAGAGCGCCAGTCCCTCGGCCAACCCAGGGGTCAGAATAAATCCTTCGGCGAGGGCCTGGGAGACCAGCGCCTGGCGTTCCTGAGCGGTATGCGCCAGCCGGCTTTCCACCGCTTTGATGACGCACTCGGTGGCCAGCAGCAGAAAATCGTCTTTATAGGCGTCGTCGAGGGCGGGCGCGGGATTAGCGAATGGCGCCAGCGGCTTCAAGCGGCTCAGTTGTTCGTAATATCGCAGCGCCAGCGGGTCCAGCAGGTAATGCAGATAAGCGTGCCGCACTTGATCGATCTCGGGCTCGACCGATGGCGTTACCACGACGAAATAGTCGTCCTTGTAACTGCGGGTTTGAACCTGATTGGGAGGGCCGAGCAGATCCACATAAACCTGGAAGCGGCGGCCGCGAGCGCCGCTGGTGGGATTGCGCAGGTAGGCGTTGGCTTCGAGCAGCGCCTGGATCACGCCCGCATGATAGGAGGCGATGGCTTGATCGTAGGCCGGGCGGAACTGCCGCCATAAACTCCCGATTCCAGCTTCCTGATAGAAGCTGGCGATCCGTGTGTCCAGGCCCTCCAGCCCGCGTACGTCCGGAGGGATCTCTTCCGGCTTGAAGTTGGAATGAAAATCCGGCGGGCCGTCCAGTGTAAGCGCGAAGGAAATGTACTGGCTGAACTCCGCGCCGGGATCCTGCTGGCGGTGAGCGGCGAAAAATCGCTTGAGGTCTTCGAGCGAATCCAAGTGCCTGGCGGTCAGCAGATCGATCATTTGCTTGCGGACCGGCGAGTTTGCGTTCGAATCCAGATCGTAGTCGTAGCCCGAGGCGTTCAGAGCCGCGAGCACGGTGAAGAGCGTCTCGCTCGCGTCGAGTTGGCCTTGTCCTTGCTGAAGCCTCGCGGGTGCGTGCTGAGCCGGCTGAGCGTGACCGAGCACGGCCGAGAGGAGTGCGATGACTGGAAGCGAGCGAATCAACTTTCCATTGTAAACGCCGTCAGGAGCGATCTGCAGCGCCCTGCAACGCCCGCTCGATGTCCACCCGAACTTTGTGCAAGACCCCTCCGATCCAGGGCGCTTGGCGATTGGTGTGAATCGCCGCCCAGATGCGCCGCTCGCGTGGCAACAACGTCAATTCCAGCGTGCCTTTCTCGGCGCGCTTTTTATAATGCCAATGGATCGAGCCGGGGTAGCTTGAGAGTTTTCCTTTCATGGCGGCCTGCAGGCCATGCGCCGCGCACACGCGCTCGATCAGGGCTTCCGCTTTCCTAAGATCGCATCGCGCGGGAACGCTGAACTCGATCTGCTCCATGGATTACTTTCCGATGCAGAAGGTAGAGAAAATGCGATTCAGGATGTCGTCCGCGGTGGTGGCGCCGGTGATGGCGTCGATGGGGCGCAGCGCGGCGTAAAGATCCAATAACAGCATCTCGTGCGGGATGCCGAGTTCGGCAGCCTTGCGGGCCTGTTGCAGGGCTTCGATGCTTTCCCTCAGCAATTGCTCGTGACGGATACTGGTGATGAATCCGGAATCCTGCTCGCGCGCGGCCGCCGGTGCAATCTGGTCGCGCAATTCGTCCAGGCCCTGGCCGGTGATCGCCGAGACGGCCGCGAACGGTTCGCTCGGATCGGCGCGGCGCGGTAGGTCGCTCTTGTTGCCAACTAAGATGTAACGCCCCTGGCTCTTGGCGCGCTCGATCAGCGCCAAATCGTCCGCATGAACGGCCTCGGAAAGATCCAGCACCACCAGCGTTACGCCGGCATCCGCCATGGCTTGATAGCTGCGCTCGATTCCAAGTTTTTCCACCAAATCGTGCCCGGTCCGGATGCCGGCAGTGTCGACGAACTTCACCGGAATACCGCGAATTGCCGCGGCTTCGGAGATCAGGTCGCGCGTGGTGCCGGCGATGTCGGTGACGATGGCGCGATCCTGTTCGAGCAAGCGGTTGAACAGGCTGCTTTTGCCGACGTTGGGGCGTCCGACGATGGCCAGCGTAATGCCGGAGTGAACCAGCTTGCCGTAGTCAAAGGTTGCCGCCAGCGCCGCGAGCGCGCGCTCGACCGGCTCGATGCGTCGCAGGATTTCCCCAGCCGATGCCACGCTGACATCGTCTTCGGCGAAGTCGATTCCGGCTTCGAGCAGCGCGATCAGTTCCAGCAGTTGCTCCTTGATGGGGCGGATGCGGCGCGAGACGGAGCCTTCCACCTGTTGGGCGGCGACGCGGGCCTGGTAGAGCGTGGTGGCCTCGATTAAATCGCGCACGGCTTCGGCTTGCGGCAGGTCAATGCGGCCGTTCAGATACGCGCGCAGCGTGAACTCGCCGGGTTCGGCCAAGCGGGCGCCCGCGCGGGCAGCGCGCTCGACGCAGAATCGCAGCACCACCGGAGAACCGTGACAGGAGATCTCAACCAGATCTTCGCCGGTGTAGGAGCGAGGCCGCGCGTAGTATGTGACCACCACTTGATCGATGGCCGAGCCGGAATCGTCGATCAATTCAGCCACCGCGGCGGTCCAGGATTTCCACTCGTGACCGGGCCGAAATCGAAGGATTTTTTCAGAAATTTCCACCGCCGAGGTTCCCGAAAGACGGACGATGCCTAAGCCCGACCTGCCGGGCGCGGTGGCGATGGCGACGATGGTGTCTTTTGTGCTGGCCAGGCTTTTAGGGTCGCCGGCCGCGGCGCGGTGGTCCGGATCTTCTTCCGCGCGGTCCGCCAGGTCCACCGCGCCGGTCTCTTCCGTCGCCCCGCGGCGGCGGCCCTGGGCGAGGCGGGCGAATCGGCTCCGGCAGCGGCATGCCGACCGGAAGAACCACAACCTGCCGGAAAGGACCCGACCCCGTGCTCTCGCTGCGGATCTCGGTTTCGTTGCGCAAGCTCAAATGAATGATACGCCGCTCGCGGCTGTTCATGGGGCTGAAATGGAAAGGCCGCCCGCTCCGCTTCACTTGTTCCGCCGCCGTGGCCGCGCTGAGCCGCAGCTCCTCGATGCGCAGCAGCCGGTAATCATTGGCGTCGAAGCACAGCCGGGAATGATGCTCGGGAGCGAAGCGCAGCGCTTCCATGGCCAGAAATTCCAGCGCCAGAAGCACCTCGGCTTTGTTCGAAAGCAGCACATCCACGTCCGGCCCCGAGAACTTCACCAGAATATCGGGATCTTCTAAATCCGGATGAGTGTGCGCGCCATCCAGAATTTCATACTCGACGTCCAGATTTATGTCGTCGAGGATCAGGTCTAAAAATTCCTCAAGGCGCGGTCCCGTCTCCGTGACGGTATACTTCGTCTGTTCCACTGGATGTGTGCCTAGTTTTTCTTCTTGGGCGCGAGTTTCGGCGCCGGGGCTGGGGGAGGAGGCATGGTTTTGTTGATCATCCACTGCTGAACGATTCCTACCACGTTACTGGTCAACCAGTATAACACCAGGCCGCTGGACGCATTATAGAAAAGGAAGCCAAACATGAGCGGCATAAAGCCCATCATTTTGGCCTGCGAGGGGTCCATGCCGGGCGTGGGTGTCATCTTTTGAGCGATGAATTGCGTGCCAATCATGATGATCGGCAGCAGGTGAATGGCGAGCCGTTCCGGCTGGGTCAGATCGGTGACCCAAAGCCAGTGCGCCCCCCTCAGCTCGATGGTGACGTTCAGAACTTTGTAAAAAGCATAGAGCAGCGGCAGCTGGATGAGCATGGGCAAACACCCGCCCATCGGATTCACTCCCTCCTTTTTATACAGCTCCATGACTTCCTGGTTCTGTTGGGCCTTCTTGGGGTCGCGCAGGCTCAGGCCTTTGTACTTGGCGTTGATGGCCTGGATCTGCGGTTGCAGCCGCTGCATCCTGCGCTGCGATTTTAAGCTCGAGAAGCGCAGCGGCAGCACGATCAGGTTGATGGCGATGGTGACGACGATGATGGACCAGCCGTAGTTGTGGACCACGTTGTCGTTGAGCCAGTGCATCGCGATGAAGATCGGCCTGGCGATGACGCCATACCAGCCCCAATCGATGAGCTGTTGCAGCTTGGGATCTACTACGCGCAGCAGATCCACGTCCTTAGGGCCGACAAAAGCGGTCAGATGATTGACGCTGTCGCCGCCCACTTCCACGCCCACCTGCATTTCCTCCTTGCCGCCAGCCGTGACGGGCGCATCGTCCTTCAGGATTTCCACTTTGGTGGAGGTGTTGTCCTTGGGCAGAAAAACGAAAGCGAAATATTTGTCGTCCAGGCCCGCGAAGGAAAAATCGCCGGACGTGCTGTAGGGCCCGTCTTTTACCGATTTCGCGTCCTTGCTGAGGAGCGTACCCGTTCCGGTTTGGATTCCCAAGAACCGGCTTGGCGCGTGAAGGTCGTAATAGACCGCATGGCGCTCGGCGGCGCGGTTCAGCACCGTAGGATCGCCGAATCCACCGCGCCAGGCGATCATGTGCTCCACCGGCGCGCCGTTATGGGTAACCTCGGTGGTCATCTGCGTAAGGTAGCCGTTGCGGGTAAAGCGAATGCTCTTCTTGGCGTAGTTCACGCCGTCGGAGAACTCGTACTGAACGCCCAGGCCGTCGGAATCGGGCTTGGCGACGTACAAACCGAAGTTGAGCGCGTTAGCTTCCTGATCGTCCTTGAGCGCCAGCGACAACGGCGGAGGAACTTTGGTGAAGCTGGCTGGATTCACCAGGTCCAGTGGTTTGCCGTTGTGGTCCTTGTATTTCTTGAGCACCCAGGTCTGCGCCACCGCGCCGTGGTTGGAGAGCACGATGTGGTAAATCTGCGTATCGACAGTGAAGAGCTGTTCGGATGTGGCTTGGATTTGACCGGGCGCCGGCGCATGTGGGACGGCGACTACGGCGGGGGTGGCGGCGACAGGCTTCGCGACCTCGGCGGCCTTGACGGGCGCGGCAGCCTGCTCGGTTTGCTTAGCGGGCTGAACCGGCTTGGGCGGCGGTGGCGCTTTGTAGATATACGGCGTGATGAACAGAACCAGGCCCATCAGGAGAAACGCAATGAGCAGGCGTATCTCCATGGTCAGTTCTTTCTTCGGCTTGTCGGTAGTGTTAGGCAGATCGGCCATGATGACGGCGTCCTTCAGCGGACGGGATCGAATCCTCCCTCATGGAACGGATGGCAGCGCAACAGGCGGCGCGTGCCCATCCAGACGCCGCGCACGGCTCCATATTTATGGACGGCTTCCAGCATGTATTCAGAACAGGTGGGATGGAAACGGCAGGCCGACGGCAGCAGCGGCGAAATGAAGCGCTTGTAGCCTTTGAGGATGACGATTACAATTTTGCGCATTGTGTAATAAGCCGTTCCACTTCGCGGCGCAGGTCGTCCGCTGAAGCGGTGAGCGCGCCGCGCCGCGGATTGATGACAATATCCCATTCGGAGGCGAACTCCTGGAGCCGGACTCGAAGCATTTCCCGTATACGTCGTTTCATTCGATTCCGGCTGACGGCCTTTCCCAGAGCGCGCGGCAGGGTGAAACCGAAGCGCGGCCCTGGATTGAGCGGGACCTTGAGGCAAAATGCGGTGAAGTATTGACCGGCAATCCGCTTCCCCTGGGTATACGCCCTGCGAAAGTCAGAAGTTCTCCGAATCCGATCGCGCTTCCGGAATTGCAGAGGGCGTGGAGCATTCGTTGGGGGCGAAGGAGGGCCCGCGGTCTGCGCCGGCCGGAAGACGGAACTATCAGTCGTACCGGACGGCCCGCTCGTCGCTCACCGTGAGTTTATGGCGGCCTTTGGCGCGGCGGCGCGCCAGGACGGCTCGCCCGTCTTTAGTGCTCATACGCACCAGAAACCCATGGGTCTTGGCCCGTTTACGATTGTTCGGCTGAAATGTACGTTTTGGCATTTGATCCTCGGCCCGGGCGGAGACCCGACACGTTGACTAAAACTTAGTATAGCGCGAGTGGCGCTGAGGGCGCCGAAGACTTGAGGGAAGACGACTAGAACTCATCTCATGGCGGTAGGCCGCTATTTCTTCGAGAGCGCGGCCGCCAGAAACCGGAGTTCGGACTCCACTTCGCGCGGGATCGGCGACAGTATCCGCGATTTCCTGGCGAAAGAGTTCGCGATACCTCTTGCGAAGCCTGTGAATGGCCACCTTGAGCGCTCCTTCTGAGGTGTTCATTTCGCGTGCCAGCGCGGCATACGGCGCGTCGGACTGCCCGAGAAGGAACACCTTCAACCGCTCGAAATGCTCCGGGCGGCCGTGCTGCACGAACTCGTTCGCGCAATCTCTCCACCACTCGGTCGAGCACCGAAAGCGCCCAGCGCCGTTCGAAGATCCGCTCCGGCGTCTCATCGTGCGCAGGCTCGCGTTGGTAGCGCTCTTCGCCGGACGAGAATTCAAGCGGCACCACCGCTCCGCCGCCCCGTTTGTGCGCGCGCTGGCGGTCCTCTTCGTCGGCCACAAAGAATTTCAGCGAAGTCAAAATAAAGGATCGGAACCGGCCCTTTTCCGGGTCCGCGCGATCGAGATACCGCCCTTCCAGCACGCGCATGAAGAACTCCTGCGTGAGATCCTGCGCCTCATCGGCCGAATATCCGCGCCGGCGCAGATACGCGTACAACGGATACCAGTAGTTCTCACAAAGCGAAACCAGAGCGGACCGAGCTTCCTTCCGATGTGGATCGCCGGCCGCGACCACCAGGGTCCAGCGGGTGGTCGGAAACTGGGATGATCCCGGCAGCGTGTGCATGGTCTGGCCGTTCGTCATGGTCTTATCCTCAAAGGGCATTCCAAACAGGATAAGGAAATCGGCAGTGCAAAGTTACATCTAATAATGGCTGTCGGGCGGACTCAGCCCTAGCTTCCTGAACCGCCGGAAGATCGGGATCGGCATCCTTCCAAACAGCCAACAGATCCTTGTAGACGGCGGCCGATTTCACGCGATCCCCGGAAGCGGACAACGCTCGGGCCAGTTGGAGACGCGCCAAGGGTCCCATCGGATCGTTCAGCATGATCCCCGGATGATCCAGAATCTTCTGAAACTCGGCCGCTGCCTCGCGCTGACGGCCCATTCGGGAATAAACCATGCCGCGAACGTAGACCGGATAAAGAGCGCCCATGAAGGAACCGGTGTAGAACGCTGTAGCTGGAACAGCCAGGTCGTACGGAGCAGCCACTTGTGTCATCTCGAGCGCTTTCGCCGGATCTCCCTGGTTGAGGGCTTCGAGCGCCCGCAGCACCGGCAGGTAACTGAACTGGACTGACGTATCCTCCGGGTAGCGCTTTTCGAGGTCCGCTGCGATGTTGTGAGCTTGCGCGGTATCGTGCAGCCAGCGCCAGCGCGAAGGCAGGTCCATAATCGGCGTCCCTGCTTCGGTACAGCGACAACGCGGCCGCAGCTCTTCCTTTGGCCTCCTCACGATCTCCCAACAGCGCAAACCAGGCGGCACGAGCGCCTTCAAACAGGGCCGCCCGCTCGCGCAAACCCGCCTGGCGAGATAAGCTCACCGCGCGGTCCGATAGCCGCGCCGCTTCTTTCAGGCGCCCCTGGTACGCCAAGGTCAGAGCTTCCTGGTGCTCGAACAATCCCTGGGCTTCCAGTTTCGCCTGACGTTGGGTCACTTCCCTTTCCATTGCCGCCTGGTCACTCCTCAGAAAAGCGATAAAGTACCGGCAGAGCGAGAACTCATTGGTTTCGATCTTACGCTCCGATGCTTTACTGAAGCATTGCCTCGGCTTCCGGCAGCCGGTTCAGGTAGATGTACGCAAAAGCAACATTTTCGTAGCCAATGGAGTAATCGGGATCGAGTGCGATCGCCTTTTGACCTTCTTCCGCGGCTTTCTCGTAACGGCCCGACCCCTGCATCGTGAAGGCTGCCAAAAATCCGTGCGGCATGAGCTCCTCGGGGGTACTCTTGGACCCACGATTCCAGGGTCTGTCGCGCCAGTTCCAGGTTTCTGGTTACCTGCCGGTGGTAGTTGAAAGTAATGAAATAGTTCTCCTGATTGCTGACACGATTCCGCAGTTCGTAGCCCTTGGCGATATTCTGCGCTCCCAGTTCGGACTCGCCGAATGAGGCATATTGCCGGCCCAGGTTCGCATAAGCCATCGCAAATTTCGGGTCGAGCTCGATGGCTCGCTTCAGGAGTGGAATGACTTCCGCTGTCTGCGCGCTACGCTGTTGAGCCTTCATTGCTGCGCTGAAAGACCTCCAGGCCTCCAGCGAGGGCGTGGTTACGTCGGCCGACAGAGTGGGCTCCTTTTCGACGCGTGGAAGCGAATCGCCGGCCCAGGTCCGGAACTGGTTTGCCATTTGGCCTAGTGCCTTGAAGACGTCTTCCTTTTTCGCCGCCGTCGCTTGTTCTTCGTCCAGAACATCGCCGGTTCGACAATTCCTTGCACGCAAGTTCAACAAGTACTCGCGCCCGAGGCTTGTGATCGAACTCTCCACCGCCGCCGCGCTTGCCGTCCGCTCGCAGATTTCGGACGCAACATCGGGGCTGAGCTTGGTATCCGCGGGCCGGACCATCAGGCGCAGTGTCTCGCTCACGCGCGTATCGGGAAGCACGCTGAGGTATGGCGACTTGCCGAGCTCTCCCGCCATTACCTGTCGAAGCCTACCGTCGAATGCCGGATCCCCCGTGGCATTGGCGAATTCGCCCAGAACAATCGTGCCCTTGCTTGCCAACCTCGGCGGAGAGTCGCGGCGCACCAGCGACCATACCGTTACTGCGCTCAACAGGATCAGCGCGAGCGCGGCGGCTGTGCCGAAAGCGGCCGGCCTATGCCTGCGAATAAATTTGCGCGCCCGGTAGAGGTTGCCCGCCGGAGACGCGAGCACTGGCCGATGCTCCATGTATCTCTGTAGATCGGCTGCGAACTCGGCGACCGAGGAGTATCGCCGTTCCCGCACTTTCTCCAGAGCCTTCAACGCGATGCTGTTCAGGTCGCCATCCACCAGGCGGCGCAGCGAGGCCGGGTCCGTCTGGCGGCGCGCGGCAATATCGGCCGCCGCCGCGCCCATGGTCGTCAGCTTTCGCGAAAGCGGCGGAGCCTCCTCTTCGCGGATGATGCGGAGCATCTCGGATAAACCTGCCTGCCGCATTCTGGCCGCATCGTAAGGCACCGTGCCGATCAGCAACTCGTACAGAAGCACCCCGAGCGAATACACATCCGAGCTTTCATCCACATCTCCGGTGGTCACCTCGGCTTGCTCGGGACTGGCATACTCCGGCGTTCCCATCATCTGGCCGAATTGGGTTAGCAGAGTAGTCTCCACGGCCCACTGATCGGTCGCCTTGGCGATGCCGAAATCGATCACCTTAGGAACAGGCGTGCCTTGCTGTTCCATCACCAGTACGTTCGATGGCTTGAGGTCGCGATGGATCACGCCTTTCTGGTGCGCGTGTTGAACGGCACGGCACACGGCGAGGAACAGCTCCAGCCGTTGACCGATCGTCATCTGATTGCGGTCGCAGTACTGAGTTATTGGTACGCCTTCGATGTACTCCATCACGAAGTAAGGCCGGCCCTTGGGCGTTGCGCCTGCGTCGAAGATTCGCGCGATATTCGGATGGTCCATGAGAGCCAGGGCCTGACGCTCGTTGGCGAAGCGGGCCAGTACCTGGCCGGTGTCCATGCCGAGTTTTACTACCTTGAGGGCCACGCTGCGGCGAATGGGTTCGCGCTGCTCGGCCAGATACACGGTGCCCATGCCGCCTTCGCCTAAAGGCCGAAGGATGCGATAACGGCCGAAGTCGTCATCACCGGCTGCCGCTGTGTCGATGGTCTGAGCGCCGAAGTCGTCCGCGACGGAGCTGTAGAACGCGCCCTGGATCAGACACTTCGGGCAGAGTCCCGCGGGATCGCCGGAACCTAGTTCCGCTCCGCACTGAGGGCAGGTTGGCATTTCACCCTGATTTGTAGCAGCTATTTTATGCCTTTCGCCCCAGACGCTGTAACCTCCAGGCCCGCGATTCCTTATTCGTGCCAGGGAGCCGATTTGAACCGGCTACCCGAATCAATCAAGCCCGAAAAGGAGATTTTTCATGAAACGCAGCACCGTCGCAAAGACTTTCACCATGGCCGCACTCACCGCACTCGCTCTGGGCATAGCGCCCACAGCACAGGCCCAGGACAAAGGATGCTCGAACTATACTCTGCGGGGCACCTACGCGCAGCTAGGCAGCGGCGCGATTACGGCCCCGCCTGACATGGCCGGCCCGTTCGCTAACGTGGGGACTCTTGTTTTTGACGGAAATGGCGGTGTTACAGGGGGCCTGGTGGTGAACCAGAACGGCAGCACCGCCCAAGCTACCGAAACCGGAACATATTCGGTGAATTCCGACTGCACCGGAACTTACACGGTCCAGATTTCTCCATTTGGTATCACGTCTCAAGCTTCTTTCGTCATCGATAGCAGCGGCGACGAATTGGAAATCCTCGTGACAGATCCGGGCTCCGTAATCACTTGCGTCGCGAAGAGGCTGTATCCAGGAAGAGCCATTTGAAGGCCGGCCCCGCTCGAACCGGCGGGCTCCGTGCTCCTCGCGCAATGCAGCGCGGTGCTAAGGCGAAAGCCACAACCGCCGCGCTGCAGGGCTGCTTGTCGGCGAAGCTCAGGCACCCCTAGCTCGCTAATAAATTGGTTGCTTTTTTCCAATGCCCCCGTCTTCGGACGTCCGCTTCCGTCCATTTTCGTCCCACAAGCGGACACAGCCAGGCGCAAATTTTCTGAGGAGAAACCACTTATCTCTGGCAACCGGCTTGCCCCTGGGAAGCGTCTATTGCTGCATCCTAGCGTCACCGAGCCTGAAAGGAGACCGACCGTGGATGTTTCGCTGCTGTCTGTCCTTCTGACCCCTCTGACCCTGTTTGGCGCTGCCACCAGCGCCGATACGTTTCACTGGTCCGGCCATGTGACCGCCGGACAACGCATCGAAGTTCGCGGAATCAACGGAAGCATTCATGCGCAACCTGCTTCCGGCGAAAGCGTGGACGTGATCGCCTACAAATCCGGGCGCGAGATCGATCCCGCCGCAATCGGCGTCAAAGTGGTCGAGAGCGATGGCGGCGTCATGATCTTCGCCATTCCTCAGAACGCTCCTGGGTCCGCGGAATACACCGGCGATGCGAGCGATTTAACCGGCGACGCTAACGTGGATTTCACCGTCAGTGTGCCGTCGGGCGTGCACTTCGTGGCGCGCACGGTCAATGGATTGGTGGAAGCGAAGGCGCTCGACGCCGACATGGAGGCCCACACCGTGAATGGCGACGTCGTGCTGAGCACCACCGGCACCGCGCAAGGCGAAACGGTGAACGGATCGATCACGGCGTCGATGGGGAAAATCGATAGCGCGCTCAATTTTTCCACCGTGAATGGCACCATTTCGCTGGAAGTACCCCGCGCGGCCGCCGCGCGAATACACGCCAAAACTTTGAACGGGCCCATTCGCGCCGATTTTCCGCTGGCGGTTGGCGGACACTTCCCCGCCCAGCACGCCGACGGGAACATCGGATGCGGCGGGCCGGAGCTGCGCATCGCTACCGTCAACGGCGGCATCAACCTACGGAGAAGCAAACGCTACCGGCTATAGAACGCGACGCGGTCTCCGCATTCAGTATTCTGAAGGCTGGTTCTCAACCCATTACCATGCGAACTGCCTCCGATGCGGCGCCGCGCATCCTGATTGCCGACGACCAGGCCGACGTGCTGGAAGCCTTGCGCCTGCTGCTGAAGAGCGAGGGCTATCAGATCGAGTCCGCCGCCTCGCCCGCCGCGATCGTCAGCGCGCTCGAAGCTCGCGACTTCGACGTCGTGCTGATGGATCTGAACTACACGCGCGACACCACCTCCGGCGAAGAAGGCCTGGATCTGCTCACGCGCATCCAGACCATCGACTCAGTTCTGCCGGTGATCGTCATGACCGCCTGGGGCAGGGTGGGCCTGGCGGTCGAAGCGATGCGGCGCGGGGCGCGCGATTTTATCCAGAAGCCTTGGGAAAACGAGCGGCTGCTCAGCGTCGTCAAGACCCAGATCGAACTGAGCAACGCCATCCGCCGCGGTCTGCGCCTGGAAGCCGAGAACCGGCTGCTGCGCACCGAGGGCGTGCCGGCGCTTGATCGCCGAATCGCCATCCATGCAGCCGGTGCTGCAGATGATCACGCGCGTCGGGTCCGTCCGACGCCAACGTGTTGATCACCGGCGAGCCCGGCACCGGCAAGGAAGTGGTCGCCCAGACTCTGCACGCCATTTCGCCGCGCGCCTCCAAGCCCATGGTCACGGTGAACGCCGGCGGCCTGGCCGAGGGGGTGTTCGAAAGCGAGCTGTTCGGCCACGTCAAGGGCGCGTTCACCGACGCCAAGGCCGACCGCGTGGGCCGCTTCGAGCTGGCCGACGGCGGCACGCTGTTCCTGGACGAAATCGCCAACGTCCCGCATGAACCTGCAGGCCAAGCTGCTGCGCGTGCTCGAGACGGGCGAGATGGAGCGCGTCGGCTCCTCGCGGACGCAGCGCGTGGACGTGCGCATGATCTCGGCCACCAACGCCAATCTGGAGGAAGAAGTTCAAGGCGGGCGCTTCCGGCAGGACTTGCTGTTCCGGCTGAACACCATCGAGATCCACCTGCCGCCGCTGCGCGAGCGCCGCGAGGACATCCCGCTGCTGGCCGCGCATTTCCTGGCGCATGCACGCGCAGCGCTACCGCAAGCGCATCGCGGGCTTCGATCATGCGGCGCTGCAGGCGCTGCTCGACACATCCCTGGCCGGGCAACGTGCGCGAGCTCGACCACGTCGTCGAGCGCGCGGTGCTGATGGCGCAGGACAGCGCAGATCAAGCCGGCCGACCTGGCGCTGCGCGCCGGCGCGAGGGCACGCCGCGCTCGAAGACATGAGCCTCGAGGAGGTGGAGGCGTTCCTGATCAAGAAGGCGCTGGCGCGCTACAACGGCAACGTCAGCCACGCCGCCAGCGCCCTGGGCTTGAGCCGCAGCGCGCTCTACCGCCGCCTGCAGCGCTACGGATTGTGAACGACGCCGTGAAGCTCGCGGAAGCCCAGGCCCAGCCTCGCGTCACGAGCAGCGCGTCTTCCTGCTGGCGCTGGCCGCCGGCTTGCCCGCCGTGCTCACCTGCATGCTCATCCTGCTGTGGACTGGCCGACTACACGTCCAAAGTGCAGTGGACCCTCACGGTGTTCATCGTCGCTGCTGGCTGGGCTTCGCGGCTGGCGGTGCGCGAACGCGTCGCCTCGCCCGCTGCGACACGCTGGCGAATCTGCTGGAGGCGATGCGCGAGGGCGACTATTCCATCCGCGCCCGCGGCGCGCGAGCGCGACGACGCGCTGGGCGAAGTGATGCAGCAGGTCAACGCGCATGGGCGCCACGCTGCGCGCCCAGCGCCTCGGCGCGCTCGAAGCCACCACGCTGCTGCGCAAGGTGATGGAGGAGATCGACGTCGCCATCTTCGCCTTCGACGGCGAGCGCCGGCTGCGGCTGGTGAATCGCGCCGGCGAACGGCTGCTCGACCAACCCGCCGAGCGGCTGCTCAGGGCGCGATCGCCGCAGCATCTCGGCCTGGCCGAGTACCTGGAAGGCGAGGCGCAGCGCACCGTGCAGCGCACCTTTCCCGGGCGGCACCGGCGCGCTGGGGCATCAGCCGCAGCACCTTTCGCGAAGGCGGACTGCCGCACCAGCTGCTGGTGGTCACCGATCTGACCCGCCCTCTGCGCGAAGAAGAATTGCAAGGCCTGGCAGCGCCTGGTGCGCGTGCTGGGCCACGAGCTGAACAATTCGCTCGCGCCCATCAAGTCCATCGCCGGGCAGCCTCGAAAATACTGCTCGCTCGCCAGCCGCGTGCCGGCGGATTGGGAGGAGGACGTGCGCCGCGGACTGGCCGTGATCGCTAGTCGCAGCGAGGCGCTCAGCCGTTTCATGACTGCCTACGCGCGCCTGGCGAAACTGCCCCCGCCGACTTTTGCATCCGTAGGCGTGGGCGACCTGGTGCGCCGCGTGGTCGGTCTCGAGACGCGCCTGCGGCCCGACTTTGCAGCCTGGTCCCGAGCTGACCATCCAGGCCGATCGCGATCAGCTCGAGCAACTGCTGATCAACGTGTTGCGCAACGCGGCGGACGCGTCGCTCCAGACCGGCGGCGGCGTGCGGGTCGGTTGGGACCGGCAGAATTCGCACCTAGTGGTATGGATTCGCGACGAAGGCCCCGGCCTTCCGAATACCTCCAACCTGTTCGTCCCGTTTTTCACCACCAAACCCACCGGCTCGGGAATCGGACTGGTGCTGAGCCGCCAGATCGCCGAGGCGCACGGCGGAACATTGACATTGCAAAATGCTTCGGACGGCCCCGGCTGCGAAGCCCGGCTGATGTTGCCGCTAAGCTGACCTGTCGCGTGCTGCTTGCATTGCAGCGTATCATGCAAGCGAGGACATGAAAACGATCCGCTTCCGGCTGCCCCACGAAAAGAAGAATGCTTTGGACTCGATCGCTGTGGCGCTGGGTCGCGACCGTTCCTATGTTTTGAAGGAAGCCATTGATGCCTATCTGGAGGTTCATCGGCGGCAGATCGAACACATCAAAGCTGGGATTCGCCAAGCCGACCGGGGCAAGTTTGCAACCAAGGCCGAGGTTGCTGCTGCTTTTGAAGGCTGGCGCAAGTGAGATTGCGTTGGACCCGCCAGGCGATCGCAGATCGCAGACCTCTATAGCCAGCCGGACGCCTCGGGCCTGTGCCGGCAACCCGCGAGTTGGTTGTACCACGCTAAGCCGGTCAAAATTTCGCTCGCCCTGTAACTTTCCCGCTTGACCCCAGTACTTACCTCCAGAGCCGCGATGCCCGGACCACCGAAAAGCAGCTATTTTTCTTGGAACCTAACCCGGCGCGCTTGCGTTCGTCCAAGTGATGAGCGCCGGCCCGGTCCCGGCGCGGCTCGGAAGGAGCACAAATGAATCCCGAAGGTCAGACCCTGATCGCACTCCAGAGTGTTTCAAAAGTGTTTACTACCGACGAAGTGGAGACGCATGCCCTGGCCGGCATCGAGCTGAAAATTCGAAAAGGCGAATACGTCTCGATTTCGGGCCCCTCGGGATGCGGCAAATCCACCTTGCTCGCCATCCTGGGCCTGCTGGACACGCCCTCCGAGGGTACGCACATTTTGAACGATAAGCGCGTCGATCAAATGAAGCTGTCGGAGCGCGCGCGCGTGCGCAATCGCGAAATCGGATTCATTTTCCAGGCCTTCAACCTGATTGGCGATCTCACCGTGTACGAGAACGTGGAACTGCCGCTCACCTACCGCAGCATGCCGTCGGCGGAGCGAAAAACGCAGGTGCGCGATGCGCTGGAGCGCGTGGGCATGTCGCATCGCATGAAACATTACCCCTCGCAATTGTCCGGCGGCCAGCAGCAGCGCGTGGCCGTGGCGCGCGCCCTGGGCGGGCATCCTTCCATCCTGCTGGCCGACGAGCCCACCGGCAACTTGGATTCCGCCAACGGCGAGGCCGTGATGTCGCTGCTGAGCGAGCTGCACAAGGAAGGCGCCACCATCTGCATGGTGACGCACGACCCGCGCTATGCCCGTTGCGCCGAGCGCAGCATCACGCTCTTCGACGGGCGCATCGTGGAAGAAACGATCATGGCAAATTCGGTGTCAGCATAGCGCCCGCGCCGTAGGCGTTGGCCACATATTGCGAGATCATACGTTGGGTATTGAAGAAGGACCCGTTCAGCGCGATGGTGTAGCGCATGATTTCGCTGTAGTCATTGGGGCGCCCATAATACATCGGTAGAATGACGCGCGAGAGCTTCCCGTAGAGCGACGACAGTTCGCCAACCGCATCGCCGCCGATTCCGTCTTCGATGGACCAACCGGTGAATCCCTCGATATGACCCTCGATCCACCAGCCGTCCAACACGCTCAGGCCGGGCACGCCGTTCAGCGCCGCCTTCATCCCGCTGGTTCCGGATGACTCCTCGGGCGGCAGAGGTGTGTTGAGCCACAGGTCCGAGCCGCTGACCAGCAGTCCTGCCCAAGCCAGGTCGTAGTTTTCGACGTACACCACCGGAACGGCATCGCCCAATTGCGCAGCGGCCGCGAAGACGCGCTCAATAGACTGCTTGCCGGCCTGGTCCCGCGGATGCGCTTTGCCTCCACACACCACTTGAAAAGGACCAACCTGCTTGGCGATCCACTTCAGCCGTTCTACATCGCTGAAGAACAGCTCCAGGCGCTTATAAGCCGCAGCACGCCGCGCGAAACCGATGGTCATCACTTTCTCGTCCAGCGTGCGTCCGGTTCGCGATCGAATCTCGTCCAGTAATTTTCGTTTGCCCGCCAGATGCGCCGCTCGAATTTCCTCCAGTGGGATTCCCAGAGCATATCGCAAATACAGATTGTCCTCGCGCCATTCCGGCACGTGGCGGTCATACAGCTCGCAGAACGCACTCGACGACCACCTGACGGCATGCACTCCGTTAGTGATGGCGCGCACCGGATAGTCCGGATACATGCCGCGCGAAACCTCGCCGTGGTGCATCGCGACACCGTTGATATAGTGCGAGAAGCGCAGAGCGAGGTACGTCATGTTGAGCGTGCCGTCGTGATACCCTCCGGCTGCTTCGATCGTGTTGACGTACTCGTCGCCCAGCACTTGCCGGGCGAGCTCTTTGGAGAATTGATCGTGGCCTGCTGGAACGGGCGTGTGCGTGGTGAAAACGCAGCTTCGGCGAACAGCCTGAAGATCATCGGCAGTAACCGCCGCGCTGCCGCTGAGCCGTAGTTGACGCTTCAGCAATCCCAACGCCAGCAGCGCCGAATGGCCTTCGTTCATATGGTAGACCCTCAAGGCGCGACACCCCAGCGCCTCCAGGATTTCCAGACCGCCCAGCCCCAGCACCGCCTCCTGGCAAAGGCGGTAGCGCTGATCCCCGCCATACAGCGTGTCGGTCAGGCTGCGCGTGTAGGGATCATTCTCGTCGACGTCCGTATCCAGGAAGTAAATTGTGACGCTATGCCCGGAAATGCCATGAACTTCGTAAGACCACGTGCGGATCCGGACCGGCCGGCCTTCCAGCGTGACTTGCGCAACCGCGGGGAGCGGCTGCAACTTCTCGGCCGGATTCCATTGCTCAGGACTCTCCGATTGGTGGCCGCTCGCATCCAGCTTCTGTCTGAAGTAGCCTTTGCGATACAGCAGCGTGACGGCGACCATCGGCACTTCGCGATCCGCCGCCGAACGCAGCATGTCGCCCGCCAGAACCCCCAGGCCTCCACTACAGGTGGGCATCGCCGGATCGATGGCGATTTCCATCGAGAAGTACGCAATCTCCGGCTCGCTCATGCCGCCACTGGCCAGCGCTGCCCGGGGCGGCGGATGGCCTTGAACGTTTCAACCACCTCTTTGCACGAAATGCCTTCCGGTCCTGACTGCTCGCAGGCACGCATCACCAGTTCGTCGATCGATACCATGCCCTGCAACGCACCGTCCCGATCCACCACCGGCAAGCGCCTGATCTTCTGCGCGCGCATGGTTTTCAGAATGCAACGAAGGTTATCGTCGGGCGTGCACACATACAGCTTGGGAAACGTGCGGTCCTTGGGAAGCATCACGTCCCGCAGCAGTATTTCGGATGGTTTCTGGTCTCGCTTTCCGAGCGCGATGCAAATATCGCGATCCGTGATCACCCCCACCACGTTCCCACCTTCGCCGATCACCGGCAGAAATCCACAGCTGAATTTCCGCATGGCCTCCACGGCCCCGGCCAGGCTGGCGTCCAGGCCGCAGGAAGCGGTCTCTTTCGTCATTACTTCCCGGACTTTCATGTGGCCTCCTTTCCTTGAGACACAGGTCCTCTCTACTTATAGAGACGCACTAGGTCTGCCAAATGGCATTAACTCTAGTTATGCAGGTGATTCGCGATCCGCCGAGCCCGGCTGCTCCAATGCGCTCAGCAAAAGATGCGTGAAAACGCGCGATCAAGCCCCTAGCTAACCGTTAACTCCGATAACCGCGGTCTGGTCCAGCGCGTGCATCTTAAAATCGCGTATTCGTGCCTGCTGCGGAAGGAGGTGCGAGTTGAAACAACTTCTGATCTTGACCGGGCTCATCCTGGCTTTGGCCGGCTGCGCCGAAAGAATACCTCTGGAAACGCCCGAAACGCCTCGAGTTGCCGGAAGTTTTCCCCAAATTATGCGTTTCACCGCGCATCCCACGATCGTCCATCCCGGCGAAACGGTGCTCCTCCATTGGGACGCCAAAAATGCAGCGGGCGTCACGCTGGAACAAGCCGTGGATCCGAGGGCGGATATTCGCGCCGCATTCGAGTCGCTCGGAACATTCCCGTCCAGCGGAACACTGGAGGTTCATCCCAAGGCCGGCACCACCTATGTCGTGACTTGCGGGAACGAGCTCATCGGATGCTCCTCGGCCTCTGTTCATATCATTGTCAAGTGAATTGCCTGGCCGCCATGTGGGCAAAACAGCGCCGCTACAGCCAAGCTAGGTGTGTTAATTCGCGCAAATGCTTTACTACCCGCGTACGGACTCGGCTCCGCAGCGCTAGTAAGACGCCGGCGCCTTATTGGTCTGGAGATTGCACCTTGATTGCCGTGAGGTGAACTCATGATAAAGGACACCCATATTCGAGATGATGTACAGCGCGAAATGTTCTACACGCCCGGCTTAAACGCCGCCCGTATCGGCGTCTCGGTTGAGAACGGTGTGGTAACGCTCAGCGGCAGCGTGGACACCTACGAGCAGAAGTTAGCCGCTCTGCGTGCCGCCGAACGCATCGCCAACGTCCGCGCGGTAGCTTGCGAACTGCAGATCCGCCTGCCAGGCCCGCATGTCGCCACCTCTACGGGACTGGCCCAGGCCGCCGCCAACGTGCTGGCGTGGAACTGCTCAGTTTCACCCGAGCGCATTCGCGTGCGCGTCGAAAATGACTGGATCACCCTGGAAGGCACCGTGGATTGGCAGTATCAAAAAGACGCTGCCGCTCGCGTGGTGGCGGAGCTGACCGGAGTTAAAGGGGTGGATAATCTGATCAGCGTGAACCCGACCCTGGACGCTGAAGGCGTCAAGGAGCAGATCGAATCCGCATTGAGGCGCAGTCCGACCATCGAGGATCGGAATGTTCTGGTGGAAGTGAACAACGACAAGGTCGTTCTCCACGGCGAGGTGCACTCCGCCGCCGAGCGCGAGGAAGCGGAAAAAACCGCCTGGTCCGCGCCGGGAGTGGCCGATGTCGCCAATCACATCCTGATCGCGGAAGCAGTTTCGCCGGGCCACTAACGACGCCGTGTAACAACAAACGAGCGCAGGCGATTGAGAGTAAACTGGGTCTACCGTTCAGAACTAAGCGCCGCGGCTAGGAGGACACCTGAACATACGAAGCGCCCTAGCGGCCGCCCCCTTTCTATTGGCCATCGCCACGCTGCCGGCGGCGGACCAGTTGCCGGTCTCTTGCGGCCCGGTTGGCGCGAGCAGTTATACGCCTCCAACGGTCACCATTCCCGCCGTTACTCTCAATCGCGGCACCGTGATCACCGTCACCAACGCGACCATGGCGGTGAATGGCGATACCTCCTCGGTGAACGCGCTTATTGCCAACCCAGGCCCAGACGGAATCTCTCTCTCTGAAGCCATCTTCGCCACCAACAACAATCCCGGCACATGGCTCATCCAGTTCGCCCCTGCCCTGAAGGGATCCACTATCGTCTCCGATCCTGGTGGAGGGCCCGGGGGATTCCCTTCCTTGGCCGGAGGCAACGTCACCATCAACGGCGACATCGACGGCTCCGGAAAACCCGGTATCACGATCTCCAGCGCGCCGGGGACGAACACAACCTACTTTTTTATCCTTTCCGGCGGGAACACGCTCAACGCGCTGGCTCTCCAGAACTGCGGGCTCTGCATTCTCATTCAACGCCCGTCCGCGAAATTCACGCTGCCCCCGGCTACCAATACAACGTTCTCCAATATCACCATCAGCAACATGCTGATCACGGGCGTGGAAAACGAGGGGATCACGTTGAATTCCAGGCTGGGCGAACAGGAGACGGCTCCTCCCAACCCCGGCCTGCTCACCGACAACATCTGGGACCACATTCTGATTACCGGCAACACCATCTCCGCCACCTCCTCCGGCCGCGTGTTGGGAATCGATCTGATCCTCGGCGACACCGTGGGCGACGTTCTCCAGCACACCACCATCGCCAACAACAATATAACGATGCAATCGCCTGGCGGGGGCGGCATTCAAGTAGTCGCCGGAGCTGGGATAGGGAATACCAACAATCAGGTGCTCGACACGTTGATCGCGCACAATACCATTACAGGCACTTATTTCGAGTCCGGAATTCACGTCGGGACGGGTATCGGCAGTGCCTCGAAAAACACAATGAACGGAATGCAGATCGTCGGCAACCAGTTGCACATGAACGGACCGGGCCCTTATCCAGCCGAGCCTGTTGGAATCGAAATCGTGGGGGGCGATGCCGCCTCGGACGATGGAGATCCATCCCTTATCCCCATCCAATACTCAGAGAACAACCTCATCAGTAACCTCGGCATTCTTGCGAACACCATCGAAGTGACTGAGGCTGCATCGGCGCCGGTGGGTATTGGCGCCTTCGGAATCTCCGTGCAGGAGTCCTGCTGCGGTAACCGCAATAACACACTTACCGGCCTCTCGATCCTAGGAAACACTATTACGGGAAATCTGAATGTCGGAGTGAACCTCAATAGCGGCGCTTCCGGTGGGTATTACAGCAGAACCACTACCGCGGACGTCCTTTCCAATGTCCTGGTTCAGGCCAACACCATCCGGATGACATCGTCCGTTTATAACGGCTGCAATTGCTACCCCGGATCGTTGGGAATCACATTCGGAGGCATTCAGGTCTGGACAGGACAGGAGGAGCCGGGCAATAGCGTCAACGGTCTCTCGATCCTCAATAACGAGGTGGACACGTCGTTCGTGGGAATCAGCATCATCGCGGGATTGGGCCAGTCCGGAGCACTCAACGCCCCCATCTCCCCGGCCGACAACAACGTCGTGTCCACCGCCACCATCTCCTGCAATCAGCTGGACCAGGCCGCCACAGTCGCTCTTGCGCCGTTTACCGGAATTAAAGGCATCAACGTGGTGGCGGGCATGCTGAACGCCAGTGGCAACCAGGTGCAGCAATTGAGCATCGGAAACAATCTGGTGGGGGGCGTACTGAACGATGCGTCCTTCTTCACCTACCTGGGAAGCGGCGGCTCGGGAAATTCGATATCGCTGGCCGAGCCCTCCGGAACCGTTAACGGACCCGAGACCGGGGGATTGGTCAACGCCGCCACCTTTCAGCAAAACGCCTTAGTCCCAGGCTCCCTGGTGACCCTGTTTGGTCTCGATCTGAACGGAGCTACCGTGCAGTTCGGCGGCATCCCAGCCCCCATCCTCTATGCCTCTTCGCCGCAACTGAATTTGCAAGTGCCTTGGGAGTTGCAGGGCATGCCGATTGTGCCGGTCACCGTCACCGTGACCGGCAATTCAATCAGCAGCGAACTGGAGTCGGTTGCGGTGGGGCAGAACGACCCCGGTATTTTCTCGCTGGGCGCACCCCAGGGCGGACAGGGCGCCATCGAGAATGTTGCCGGAGCCGTGGTAGACTCCAACTCGCCGGCCCATGCCGGGGACTACATACTGATTTTTGCAACCGGACTGGGAATGGTGACCAATCAACCCGCGACCGGTGCCGTAGCCTTGGCAGCGCCCCACCTTTCCTACCTGATTAGCTACCCGTCGGCGACCATTGGCGGCGTATCGGCTCCCGTCAGTTTCGCGGGACTGTCTCCCGGTTATATCGGACTCTACCAGGTGAACGTCCAAGTGCCGGAGGGAGTGACCGCGGGAGACGCTGTCCCGGTTGTGCTTTCCTTCGGCGCCACCGTTTCGAATAGCGTGACCATTTCCGTTCGCTAACCGTCTCACATCCGTTGGATTAAGCTAACAAAGAGGCCGCTAGCTAGCAGATGAAGGTTTCCCAGCTGTGCTATGAGATACCGCCTATCGGTTTCGATCATCGCGTGTTTTACCGGCGCCTTAACGGCTTGCGCACAGCAGGTTAGCTCAGATTCGTTTGCTCCCGCATTATACACGTCCTCGCGGGCAGGACATGAATTGAAGGTTTTTCCTCGGGCGGGAGAAGCCTTCAGCATCCCGTTGCCTATCGCTCTTAGCAGCTTGTCCTTTAGTCCCGATGGAAAAGCGCTGTACGGTAGTCGCCTATTCGATGCGACGATGCTGCTTCAGCAAGATCCATCAAAAAACGGAGGCGTCTTCAAAGTTCAATTCGATCCAGTTCGAGTATCTCTTTTACCTGGCTCGGAACGACTGTTTCCTGTTTACAGTCTGGCGGTCTCAGCGCTTAAGGACATGTTAGTCGCTATAGGATTTGAACCTGGCGGCAAGAAAGGCATGTCTGGCTTGCTCGAACTCAACCTCAAAACCGGCGCCGTAAGAACAATTGTCGAAAGCTTTGCCCCGATGACAGATCGAACTATTTATTATGCGAATCTTAGCTTGTAACCAGATGCGCTACAAGCGACCGCTTACTATAATCACCGGGTCGAGATCATCGACCTTAGAAACGGAGCTACCAGGCTTCTCGAAGCTGGAATTGAAGCGGCTGCATGGTCCCCCGATGGTAGGTGGCTGGCCGTCAACAAGGGTGCGACTACCATTCTATTGGACTCGTCAACTTTGAGGCAGCGGCGGGTACTCGGTGCTACGCTTCTGAAATGGTCCCCCGATTCTCGTTATCTTTTAAACAGAAAATCACAGCTGATGTGTGGTTTAAGCGAGGCCGGAACCCTGGAAATAGTGGACGTTCAAACGGGCAGGAGAACTGAAGTTGGCAGCTCAAAATGTCTGGTCGATAGAGATACGCTGGGATGGCTGAGCGCGGCTGTGGCGCGCCCATCCCAGTAGGCATTATCATGCGAAGTTCACCACGTGCACCTGGGATCCGGCATCGAAAGATGAGACGTAGTTTTTGCACGATTGCGCTGATTCTTGCGATCTTCTGTGGTACGCCGGGAATGGCCGACGCGGGCCAGCTACGTAAAGTGTGGGAGGTCGACCTAAGGAAGTTGGTCAACGCGACGAATGGTCTTCCTGAGTTCTCGGTATTGGCGCTGCGGTTCTCCCCAGACGGCCGCAAACTGGCGGTGATTGCTGATATTTACAACGCAGACAACGGCAGGAAAAGCCGTCTATTGGTGAGCGACATCGACCATCCTCCGACGAAGTTCAAGCAATTCGAGATCGAGTTCGGGATATTGGACAACCGTTGGGGAGGGTCGTTAAACTTCGGATGGGCGCCCTCCGGCGAAACCGTTTATGCCTTAGGAAAGGTAATCCACCTCGCGGACGGGGCAATTTGTGAACTCCCCAATCAGAGGGGTGTCTTCATCGGCGATGACGTTACGATGTCGACGCGGGGCGTGCCTCCTTCGGGCAATATCACCGCCGCGCAAATCAAGTTCTATAACCGGAATTGCGAAGAGCGCGGGCAATGGGATGTCCCAGAGGGTGGTTGATATCGGACGTTTCAACAGACCGAGGCCTACTTTCCGTTTTGAGAGACATCTCTCTAAGTGAAGAGGACGGCCTTATTGTTGATCCGCGGACGCGGAGGGTTGGTCGGCCCTGGAAGGACACCCCTGGTGGGGCTTGGCAGTTTGCGGACAGCGGCAACGCCATCTGCCAAGGCGGTGCAGGGTTCAACGCTGAGCGAACACCTGCAGTATGCCGCAATGTCGACACCGGAAAAGTGATCGGCGAGACGATCAGGAGCGGCGAGCGACCGATCGAAACCGCAGCCCACGCCACACGTGTCGTGGTGACCGATTATCAACGCAGCAAGATACCGTTCAGTTATGAGTATCACAGCACGTTCAAAGGACGGTATGTTTGGGACTTCGGAACCGGCCAGGAGCTAGCATCGTGGCAACCCGAGTCACAGACCTATCCGAACGTATTCTCGCCCCCGAAAACGATCACTGAGCCATATAATTTCGCGATGTCGCCAGACGGCCAATACATCGCGGAGGGTGGCAATGGAATAATTCGTCTTTACAAGATCGAGCCATGACTAGCGCTGTGATGCGGGTCCAATTCGTAGTTTCGCCCGGCTGCTAGTTTACCTGCGAACTGGATTCTCGCACGGAGGCGTAAAAGCCGAAAAGTGGATCCCCGCAGCCGTGGCCGCATCGAACCATGTTCCACTTGGCGCGAAGGTATCGGACTTGAGGATGACCGGTCAGGTTGAGAAAGACCGAGTAAACTCCGCAATAGGCCTTGGGCGGAAACGAAACGAGCGGTTTGTCGCCCCAATCGTTTCCGTCCGCGGAACCCCAGATCGAGAGCGTGAGCCTTTCGTTCTCGATCACGTGGTTGATGCCCATGCTGATGACAAGCAGGCCGGCGTGGTCGACGCCTAGATCGATCGTCTGGCCTGTTCCATCGCCGTGCTCCAAACAAGGTGAAAGGAGGCGATAAGTGGTCCGTTCCATAACGGCGGACTGATCACGTGGTGTGAGCGCGGGTACAAGCATGGTCTTTTCCGATTTTCCTGCAGTTGCTATGCCAGTTTGGAATCAAACACTCGCTAAAGGCTTTAGCCGCGACACAAACGGGCGAATTGGGTGATATGACACATCCCGCCGTGGATGATTCTGCGCAACAGCCTCCAAATCCAAGACGTCTGCATTCTGGCTTACTTTGCTTTGCGGTTTCAAACGGCGCGGCGTCCGAGTTGCACTATCCGCGTCTGGGGGCCTTTGCTACACGATCTGATCCGCGGACTGGTGGCCGTCATCGCGCTCGCTTCCGGCGCTGCCGCCCAACCGCCGCCAGGAGCGCTGCAGTCCATGGCAGCTTCCGGCGCTTTAGCCGAACTGCGTTGGCCTGATTTCTCGCCCCTGAAAGTCCAGGTCACGAACTTTTACGGATCTTCCAACTATGCGCTGGCGTGGACCCGTAACAGCGCGCCCACCTCGCAGGCCGAGGCGTTGATCTTGACCCTTCAGCATGCCGAAACGAAGGGGCTCGATCCGGAAGACTACGACGGCTCCCGCTGGGCGGCGCGGCTAGCGCGGTTGCGGCCTGCGGTCGCTAAACCGTCCGAGCGCGATCTGGCCGCGTTCGATCTGGCGCTCAC
Organism: Terriglobia bacterium; assembly: GCA_963761935.1. Taxonomy (GTDB): domain Bacteria; phylum Acidobacteriota; class Terriglobia; order Bryobacterales; family Bryobacteraceae; genus Palsa-89. Next base: position 57,773 of record CAVXJU010000047.1, read on the forward strand.
TGTCTCCGGCATGCGCTTCATCTCCGACCTGCGCATTGGACGAGTGAATCCCAAGGTCTTCTGTTTCGGGCTCAACACCGATCAGAAGCAATGCGACCTCGTGAATAACTTGCGCCGATTAACGGCCAGCAGCGATGTGCGCTCGCTAGTTGCTGGGATTGGGCCGCCTTACCCCGGTTATCGCCGTCTGGAGCAGGCTCTCGAGAACTATCTCAAGCTCGCGCGAGCCGACGATGGAGAGGCGCTGCCTCTGGTCAAGAAGCCGGTCGACCCGGGCAGCGGTTATGCGGGTGTCCCAAGATTGGAGCGGCTGCTGCGCTTGCTGGGCGATCTGCCGGCGAACGCGCAAGTTCCGCCCGGCGCCGGGACCTACCAAGGCCCCTTGGTAGACGCAGTGAAGCATTTCCAAGCTCGCCATGGCTTGGAACCCGATGGGCGCATCGGGAATGCCACGTTGCAGCAGTTGAACACGCCCTTAAGCCACCGGGTCCGGCAAATTGCGCTGACCTTAGAGCGCTGGCGCTGGGCTCCGTCTGGTTTCAACCGCCCGCCCATCGTCGTGAACATCCCCGAGTTTCGCTTGCGAGCCTTGAACGACCGCTATGAATCCGAGCTGGAGATGAAAGTGGTGGTCGGAGGAGCCTATCGTCATCAGACACCAGTGTTCACCAACGAAATGACACACGTGATTTTCCGGCCCTATTGGAACGTCCCCCTTAGCATCCAGAGGGCAGAGCTGGTTCCTAAAATCGCCCAGGATTCCTCCTACCTCGCCGAAAATGACTACGAAATCGTGGACGCTCGTAGTAACGTGGTTGCCGGCCAAGTCTCGGCTGAGACACTTAACCAGCTGCGCTCCGGAAAGCTCGCCGTTCGTCAAAGGCCGGGCGCGAAGAATGCCCTGGGATTCGTCAAATTCATGTTCCCCAACGAGTACAACGTGTATTTGCATGGCACCCCGGCGCAGGCTTTATTTTCCAGGTCGCGGCGCGATTTCAGCCACGGCTGCATTCGCGTCGAGAAGCCGGAGGAATTGGCGGCTTGGGTGCTGCGGGGCTTGCCGGAGTGGAACCCGGAGCGCATCCGCGAAGCTGAAAGCGCGACGCGAACCCTGCAAGTGAACCTGAAGCAATCCATTCCAGTGCTGATCGTATATGGCACGGCAGTGGCGAACGAAGCCGGTGAAGTTTCCTTTTTCGACGACATCTACGGGCACGATGCGTCGCTCGACGCGGTGCTTTCACACGGCTATCCGTATTCAGGCTGGCAGCCGCCTACGAAAGCTTGTCCGCGGCCACGAACAGTCTGGTAAATTTGCGAGCCGATTACCAGCGGCGGATACGGCCCAGATCCACGTGAACGAAATCGGACTTAGCGTAATAGCCGACGCCGCCGCGGTGCAGCGCCAGAGCCGCATCGCGGAGCGTGGAAGTCTTGGTCCCGGGCAGACGGATATCGATGGCTTCGGCCTGCATATGCAGGCTGTTCTTGGCGACGCCGCTGGTATGAATACGGAGAAACTCGTTACTCCAGGGTGTCCGATAGCCGCAGATCACGTGGATTTCGGCCAGCGGCCGGCCCACCGAGGATTCCAAATCGCTCAGCAGATCGAGAAGCCGGGGATCATAATGATGCGCATCGCCGGTACGGTGGTCGCGGAGAAACTGGTCAACGCGGGCGAGAGCTTCGGCGATGTACTCGCCACCGCGCCGGTAGATGACATCCAGATGCTCGCCGGTATGCGTGTGATACAGGCGTAAGCGCGCTTCCTGCGGCGCCAACGGCTTGGAAAAAGCTGGAGATGTAATTAGTAAGAAGAAAAGCAACTGCCCGAAACGCATTTACTCATGATAACGTATGGGCGTAGTTTGCCGTGGCATTTGAGTTGCTCCACCGGTTCACTTAGGAGATCCTATGCGAGTTCTTGCCACCACCGATGGCTCCAAGGAAGCGACCGCGGCCTTGCGCGCAGCCTGCCGTTTGCTTTCGAAGACGGATCGCCAGGTGGACGTGTTGTACGTCGCTGGCGAACCGCGCGTGCCCAAGTCCGGCGGGATCGCCCAGCGTGCCTTCCAGCACCGGGCTGCCGCCGAGGCCAGGCGCATTCTGGATGGCGCTAAACGAGCGCTGGCGGAGGAAGGCGTGGATGCCTTGACGCTCTCGGAGACCGGATCCCCGGCCGGCGTCGTCATCACGGAAGCCGACGATTACGATGTCACGGTGATCGGCGCCAAGGGGCGCGACATGCAAAACCTTGGCGGCCTGGGACCGGTGGCCAGCCGCGTGGTCGAGCACGCCAATGGCTGTGTCCTGGTGGGACGCGAACCGCCGGAAGACCGGCAAGCCAGGATCCTGGTGCCGGTAGATGGATCGGCGGGTTCCAGACACGCCCTGGATGCGTTGAACGAGTTCTTCGATCTGGAATCGGCCGACATCACGCTGCTGCATGTTCTGGAGACGGCCTGGCTGCCGGAAAGCCGCGAAGAAGAGTCGCTCGGGGAAGGCGATATCGATTTCGCGCAGACTGCGCAGGTGCTGGCCGAACTGAGACGCGAGGGCGAGAAACTGCTCGCCGACGCGCATGCAAGCGTGGCCGAAAATCATCCCGGCGTTACCACTACCATTCGCGAAGGCGTTCCCGCCAACGAGATTTTGAGCGAGGCCGATCAGGGCGATTACGATCTGGTGGTGCTCGGCGCCAACGAAGCCAACGACATGAAGCACAGCGTGCTCGGAAGCGTGTCGAGCAAAGTCGCCTGGAACGCCCCTTGTTCGGTTTTGGTGGTTCGGGTCCCGGAATAGGCGTTACGATAACTAAATGGTTGACGCACCGCCCGGCGGGCAGACTAAATCCATCAACGGCATCGATCTTTACTTCGAAGTATACGGTGAAGGCGAGCCGCTGCTGCTTTTGCATGGTTTCATGGGCTCGGGCGCCGATTGGGGGCAGGTCTTCAATGGTCCGCCGGATGGTTTTCGATCCATCTTCCCCGACATGCGTGGGCACGGGCGATCCACCAATCCGCTGGGGATTTTCACTTTTCAGCAATCGGCGCGCGATATACTGGCGCTGCTGGACACCTTGAAAATCGCGCAGTGTAAAGCCATCGGCGTGAGCGGCGGCGCCCAGACTCTGCTCCACATGGCCACCGAGCAGCCCGGCCGGATCGAAGCCATGGTGCTGGTGAGCGGCGGGCACTATTTTCCGAAAGAAGCGCGCGCGTTCATGCGGCAGTTTTCGATTGAGAGCCTGCCGTTCGCCGAACTAGAAGCCATGCGCCAACGCCACAAGCATGGCGAAGAACAGGTGCAAGCCTTGCTGAAATTGGCCAAGGGTTTTCAGTCCAGTTACGATGACATGACCTTCACGCCGCCGTATCTGGGCACCATCACCGCGCGCACGTTGCTGGTGTTTGGCGATCGCGATCCGCTGTATCCGGTGCAGATACCGGTGGAGATGCACACCTCCATCCCCAAGTCGCATCTATGGATCGTGCCGAACGGCGGCCATGGGCCGATCTTTGGCGATCAGCGCGAGCGCTTCGTCGAGACGGCACTGGCGTTCCTGGGCGGTTCGATGACCTAGCTCGCGCGCGCCAGGGACTGAGGTCGAGTGGCCGGACGCTCGAATTCTCCCGGCTTGGTTGCGAGGCTAATCATATTGCGCCCTAGAATGGCCGATGCCGATAGGACGCCGCCCATCAGCGCGCCGGTGACGCCGAAGCTGGCCGCATCGGATCCGGTCAGGAACAGGTTCCGGATTCCAGTTCTGGGCTGCAGCTCGCGCGTTTGGAATCGGGCCGGAGTGGCGCTCAGTCCACAGATCTCGCCGTGCTCGTAGTTGGCAAAGTTGCGCGTAGAAAGCGGGCTCGACAGCTCGCAGTGTTCGATCCGGTTGCGGATTCCGGGCAGGTGTTGCTCGAGCTGATCGAGTATCCGGTCGGTGAAGCGCTGTTTGAGCGCATCGTAGTCGGGGCCGCGCTGCTTCCAACGGCGGCCTTCCCAGGCAGCGAACCAATCGTAGGGCGCCAACGTGACGGCTTCGATGGTGGCGCGGCCCGGATGGCGCCGCGCAAAGTCGGGATCTTTCTCGGATGGAAAGGAAACAAACAGGACCGGAAATGGCGCTTCGGGATTTTCGGTAAAGCGGCGGACGTTTCCGTCGTGGTCGTTGCCTGGATAGATCCAGAGGTTGGTAGCGCCGAGCGGCGGGTCTTCCGGGCGCTGACGCAATCCCAAGTACAGGCACAGATGCGCGGAGGATGGCGGAATGGCCTTAAGTTTCGGCATTATGCCGAGGCGGGCCGAAGTGGCTGGCTCGAGCAGGCGTGAAAAGGTGTTGCCGCGCGCCGGCGTCGCTGATCACGATGTCGGCTCGAAGCTCGCGGCCGTCCGCCATGCGAACGCCGTAGGCGCGGTTGGAGCGGTCGATCAAGATCTCGGCGACTTCGGCCGAGACCAGGATTTTGCCTCCGGCACTTTCGATAACGGGTGCGATCGCGTTGGCGATGCTGGCGGCTCCGCCCACCGGGTAACTCGCTCCTTCGAGATAATGCGCTGCGATCATGGCATGGATTCCGAAGCTGCTTTGGCTTGGCGGTAAGCCGTAGTCGCCCCATTGGCCGGCTAGAACGGCGATCAGCTCCGGATTGTCCGTGAGCTCGGCCAGCACATCGGCGGTAGTGCGGCCGGCGTGTTTCAGGAAACCCGACCGGAGCAACCGCCCGGCTACTCGCGCCGCGAACGCTGGGATGGCCTTCTCGGCGAAGAACGGCCGGGCTGCCCGCGATGCCTCGGCGACCAGTTCGAGGTAACGGTCGATGGCGCGCGCCTCGGCTGGAAAGTACCGCTTCACGCGATCCGCGAAACGCTGCCGTCCGCTGACGAAATCGTAAGAGCGATCTCCGATCAGGATGCGGTCGTAGACATCCGGCATCGGACTCCATTCGAGGCGGCCTTCGCTGATGTGGTCAAAGATGCGGCGGACGGGCGAGGCCGGGTCGTGAACCTCGCCGATGTAATGGACGCCCACGTCCCATTCGTAGCCAGGGCGATGGAAGACGTGCGTAAAGCCGCCGGCTGTGTAGTGGCGCTCCAGCACCAGCACTCGCTTGGCGGCATGCTTGGCTAGGAGAGCGGCGGCCGAGAGCCCGCCGATGCCGGAGCCGATGACGATGGCGTCGAAGCCATCGGCGGACGGAGGATGCTGGCGGTAGGAATCGAATGTTGACATCAGCAACATTGTAGCCGCAACAAGTTGCTCCTGTCAACATCGATCTGGTATCAATGGAGTATATGGCTACCAAGCGGCCACCAGCGCGCCGTTATCATCACGGGAACCTGAAGGAAACATTAATTGAAGCGGCATTGCGCCTGATCGCCGAAGTAGGGCCGGCGGCGTTCACTTTGCGCGAAGTGGCCCGGCGCGCCGGCGTCTCCCACAACGCTCCTTACCGGCATTTCCGCGACCGGAACGATCTGCTGGCAGCGGTTGCGGCGGAGGGGTTCGACCGGCTCACTGAATCGATGAACCAGGCCGCGGCTTCCGGGCGGACGCCGCTGGAACGATTGCGTCTGGCCGGACGCGGTTACGTCGCGTTCGCGCTGCGCTGGCCGGAGCATTTCGCCGTGATGTTCGATTTTCCACTTCCACAGGGAGAATATCCGGCGCTGGCGGCGGCGGGCGCGCGGGCGTTTGCAGTGCTGGCCGATCTGGTTCGCTCCTGCCAGACGGCTGGCGCGCTCAAGGAAGGCGATGCGGTGCAATACGCGCTGTTGGCTTGGTCGCTGGTGCACGGGATCGCCAAGCTGGCAATCGGCGGACAGTTTCCGCACACTTCCCAGAAGGCCGCGCTGGAGTTCTGCGATTTTGCCACCGCCTCGCTGACGGTTGGAATCGGCGGCCGCGACGCTGGCCCGGTTTTGTAGGGTGCCGTATGTGGTACCATATATGGTAAATGATCAAGACCACCGTCTACCTGGATACGGACGTCGCGCTTTCGCTGCGGCGAATGGCGGAGTCGGAAGGCCGCAGCCAAGCGGAGCTGATCCGCGATGCGTTGGACAAATTCACACGCAGTCGTAAGCGCCCGCTTCCGCGCGGGCTGGGGAAGTATTCGAGCGGCGAGAGCGATGTTTCCGAACGAGCGCGGGAGATCCTGCGCGAGGCGGCTAAGAAGGGGCGATGGCGCTGATCGCGGATTCCGGCGCGATCTATGGTCTTCACGACCGGGATGACCGGCATCACGGCGCGCTCCGCAGGTTTATTGTCCAGCAGCACGAGGACATCCTGATACCCTCCGCGATTCTTAGCGAAATCGACTATTTGCTTCACACGAAGCTGGGTCTCGCGGCGGAACTTGATTTCCTGGATGACATCGTGGCCGGCGTGTTTGCGTTGGAGCCCTTCACATCCCAAGATGTCGCGCGTTCGCGAGAGCTGATCAAGCAATACAGCGGGCTCGATATAGGGCTGGCCGACGCGGCTGTCATCGCTACGGCCGACCGCTTGGGCGTGAGCCGCATTCTGACGGTGGACGAGCGGCACTTTCGGGCCATTCGCGGCGCGGGCGGGAAGGCCTTCACGTTGCTTCCCGCCGACGCCTAGAATGGAAGCCATGCGCGCCGCTCTGCCGACTTTTCTGTTCATTTTTTCCTCACTCTCTGCTCAGACTGCGAAGCCCGCCGATCGCTGGACGCCGCTGGCTTTTCTGGTCGGCGAATGGGTCGGAGAAGGCGGCGGCGGACCCGGAGAAGGCAGCGGCGGCTTTTCGTTTCTGCCGGAGCAGAACGGCACTATTCTGGTGCGCAAAAACCGGGCCGATTATCCCGCTTCCAAGGATCGGCCCGCGTACTCGCACACCGACCTCATGATCGTTTATCTCGAAGACGCGAAATTTCGGGCGATCTATTTCGATACTGAGGATCACGTGATCCATTACGACGTCGAGCCGTCGGGCGACGGCCAAAGCGTTCAGTTCTTGAGCAAGAACTATCGCCTTACCTACTCCAAGACCGGGGCCTCCACGGTGGCGATCAAGTTTGAAATCGCGCCTTCCGATCAGCCGGGTACTTTCAAGACTTACATCGAGGCTACGGCACGGCGAACTAAAAGCTGAGCAGGCGCTCGGCTTCGGCTACCAAATTTTCGACCTGCGGGAGGATTTCGTATTCCAGCTGCGGGTTGTAACCAACCCAGGTATCGAGCGCCGCTACACGGCCGACTGGCGCGTCCAGATGTTCGAACAGTTCGTTGGCAATGCGCGCGGCCAATTCCGCGCCGTAGCCCCACGACAGGCAGTCTTCATGAGCGATCAGGACGCGATTGGTTTTTTCGACCGAAGTTCGAATCGCATTCCAATCGTAGGGCGACAAGGTGCGAAGATCGATCACTTCGACGCTTCGATCCGGGAAGCGCTGCTCGATTTGCAAGGCCGCTTGGAGCGATTTCTGCACCAGCGCGCCGTAGGTGACGATGGTCAGGCTCTGGCCGCTCTTGACGATGTTGGCGCGGCCGAACGGGATGGTGAAATCCGGGCCGGGATGCGGCGAGCGATTGTAGGGCTCGCGATAGAGGCGCTTGTGCTCCAGGAACAAGCACGGGGTCGTCGGCGCGAATGGCGGTGCGCAGCAATCCGCAGGCATCGAGGGCGTTGGACGGCATGACCACGCGCAGTCCGGGGATGTGGGTGAAGATCACTTCGCCGCACTGGCTGTGATAAATGGCGCCGCCGTTCAGGTATCCGCCGATGGCGACGCGAACCACGACCGGGAGCGCTGAAGCCATTGTTGGAGCGCCAGCGCAAGCGTCGCCAGCTCGTCGCGAATTTGCATCATAGCGGGCCAGATGTAATCGAAGAATTGAATTTCGGGCACCGGCTTGAGGCCGCGCGTCGCCATGCCGATGGCGCGTCCAATGATGGAGGCTTCGGCGAGCGGGCTATTGAAGGCGCGCTCGGAGCCGAATTTGATCTGCAACCCGGCGGTAGCTTTGAAGACGCCGCCCTTGCCTTTCACCTCGGCCAGGTTGGCTTGTCGACTGCAATCGGCCACGTCCTCGCCGAACACGATGATGCGTGAATCGCGCTGCATTTCTTCGTGCAGGGTGAGATTGATTTCGTCCACCATGGTGCGCGGATCGCCGGTGAAGCGCGGCTGGGTTTCGAACTGCGCCGAAGTCGGGATCGATTTTTTCGGAATAGAGATGGCGCAGCGCCGATCCTTTGGGCGGCGGGTCGGCTTTGAGAACGCGGTCGGTGGCTTGCTGGATTTCCTGGTCGACCTCCTGCACGATCACTTGCAGGGCTTGGCGATCCAGAATGCCTTCCGAAACCAGCCATTCGGGGAACTTGAGGAGGGGATCGCGCGACTCCTCGGCTTCGCGCTCGGACTTGGTCTTATAGAGCTTTTCGTCGTCGGAGAGCGAGTGGGAATAGGGGCGAGTGACGGTGGCGTGCACTAACGCGGGGCCTTTGCGCTCGCGAGCATGCGCGACGGCTTCGGAGACGGCCTGGTAGGAGGCCATGAAATCGGTACCTTCGGTTTCGACGCGCAACAAGTTGGGAAAGCCGGCCAGCAGGCGCGCGACGTTTCCGCCGGCGGTCTGGCATTCCACCGGGACCGAGATGGCGTAGCCGTTGTCCTCGATCAAGAAAACGACGGGGAGATTTTCGAGGCACGCGGCGTTGACCGCTTCCCAGAATTCGCCTTCGCTGGTTGCGCCTTCGCCGCTGCAAATGAGCGTCACTTCGTCGGAATGGGGCGCGAGGTAGCGGCCGGCTTGCGCGCATCCGACGGCCTGGACGTAGTGCGTTCCGGTGGGAGACGATCCCGAAACGATGTGCAACTCAGGGAAACCCCAATGCGAGGGCATCTGGCGGCCGCCGGAGGAAGGGTCGTCAGCGGCGCCAACGGCTGCGAGCAGCATTTGCTCGGCGGTGGCGCCCAAGGCGAGGGCGAGCGCGCGGTCGCGATAGTAGAGATAAAACCAATCGTGTCCGGGGCGGAAAATCAATCCGGCGGCGGCCTGCACGGCCTCGTGACCGGCGCCGCTGATCTGGAAAAAAATCCGGTTCTGGCGCTTGAGAAGGATTTCGCGATCGTCGAGGCGGCGTGCCGTGTACATGGCGCGATAGGCTCTCAGCAGGTCTTCTCGCGAGGGCAGAACAGACATCGAGGTTTCGACGCTGGTTGGCGTGGCCATCGGTTGGTATGTTTCCTGACCTCAGTTTATCAGCAGGGGGGCGAATTAATCGGGGACAGAGTGCACTGTCCCCGGTTTTTCTTTTGGGTTGGACGGGCTCGGTGGGTTCGTTTGTGCAATTTTTGTTTTCAGCCGGGGTGGACGAGCGCAGACGCTGGAGTTGGATCAGGTTGCGGAGCGCGCGCGAGTAGGTCCGCTCCAGACGGGCCTCGACGCGCTGGAGGAACGGGTAAGAATTGGAATTAGCCAGCCCGGTGAAGGCGGATGTGAGGGACTCGATGGCGCTGAGCGGGTCGTCGGCGCGTTCTTCGGCGCGTTCGATGTACTCGATGTAGAGTTGGGTCTCGATGATGGCGAGGCGCTCAAGGCGCCACTTGGCGGCAACCATATCGTGGACCAGGTGGAGCTCGGCGGGGCCGTCGGGTTGGAACTGATCGAGGTAGGAGGTGAGGAGCTGGTTGAATTCGTCGGGGTCCTCAGTGGGCAGGACGAGGGTTTGGGCGGTGAGGCCGTGCTTGAGAGCGTTTTGGGAAGAGCGCTGGCGGCCGGCTTCGGTTTTAGGGCCGTGGGATTTTGCGCCGTTGATGCGGGCGGATTCGGATTTGGTCATTTGGCTACCTCGGTGGATTAGGGTAGCGGTGAGGTGGCACTGGAAGCAGGGCAGCTCGAGCGAATGTATTGCAGCGGCGACAGATTGGGGTGCGATAACCATGTGACTGTCCAGCTGGTGCCGAGGGATTGTTAGTCTGCTGCGAGGAACGGGATGTCGCGGTCGCGGTAAGATCATCGAGAGTGCTCACGAACCTGCGGGTCAAGAATTTCAAGCGGCTTGAGAACGTTGAGATCGAACTTGGCAGAACCGTGGTCTTCGTAGGCCCCAACAACTCGGGCAAAACGACCGCTCTCCAGGCGCTCGCTTTGTGGGAGATCGGCCTGCGGAAATGGATAGAGAAAAGGTCAGCGAAGGACACTCCGGAGAAGCGGCCGGGCGTGACGATCAATCGCCGGGATCTGATTGCGGTTCCGGTGCCGGACGCGAACCTGCTTTGGAGAGATCTGCACGTGCGCGCCATTCAGCGGAAGAACGGCGAGCAGGAAACCAAGAATATTCGCATCGATATCACAGTCTCCGGAGTCACGGACGGCCAGTCATGGGAATGCGGCTTCGAGTTCGACTACGCCAATCAGGAGTCGCTTTACTGCCGACCGCTGAGGAGCAATGAGAATGCCCAGCCGACACGTATGCCGGTGCCACCGTTGGCGGCATCAGTCCGGGTCGCATTCTTGCCCCCGATGTCGGGAATGTCCTCTACCGAGGACAGGCTTCCAGAGGGAGCCATCAATGTTCGGATTGGGGAGGGCCGGACTGCCGAAGTCTTACGGAATCTCTGCTTTCAGCTAAGCTCCGACCAAGATCAAACGAAGTGGCAGGCATTAGCCATGCAAATCAAAGCGCTCTTTGGGGTGACGCTCCTTCAACCGCAGTTCATTAAAGAAACCGGCCAGATCACGATGTCGTATACGGAGGGGGCGATTGAGCTGGATTTAGTGTCGTCCGGGCGTGGACTCCAGCAGACACTACTCTTGCTTGCACACCTCTATACTCATCCAGGGGCCACGCTGCTGCTGGATGAGCCGGATGCGCATCTTGAGATCCTGCGCCAGAGGCAGATTTATCAAACGCTAATCGAAACAGCGGAGTCCCAAGGATGCCAAGTAATCGCGGCGAGTCACTCGGAAGTGCTCCTCAATGAAGCTGCGGATCGAGATGTTGTGGTGGCTTTCGTGGGTAAACCTCATCGCATCGACGATCGCGGCAGTCAACTGCTGAAATCATTAAAGGCCATTGGTTTTGAGCATTATTATCAAGCCGAAGAGAGGGGTTGGGTCCTCTATCTCGAGGGGTCGACGGACCTGGCGATTCTGCAGGCGTTCGCCGATCGCCTGAATCACCCTGCCAAGGAATTTCTCGAACAGCCGTTCGTGCACTATGTCGGGAATTTGCCAAGCAAAGCCAGGGATCATTTCTTTGGCTTGCGCGAGGCAAAACCGGACTTGGTCGGGGTAGCTGTGTTTGACGCGATCACTCAAGAGCTCAATGAAGCTGGGGCGCTATGTGAGTTGAAGTGGCGCAGGCGTGAGCTTGAGAATTATTTGTGCTACCCGGAGACGCTAATGGCATTCGCGGATCGGGTCGAGGGTGGGCTGGGACCGCTCTTCGAACCGGCGCAGAGGGAGCAGCAACGCGCTGCGATGCAGGAATCAATAGATAAGGTTGCCGCGGCGTTTCGGACGTTGCACCGGCAAGATCCGTTTGGACACGATGTCAAGGCGAGCGATGATTTTTTGGCGCCAGTCTTCGAGAGCTATTTCGAAGCGCTGGGGCTTCCGAATCTAATGCAGAAAACGGACTTTCACACGCTCGCGGATTTGGCGCCTCCACAGCAAATCGACCCGGAAGTCGCTCAGAAACTCGATCGGATTGTCGAAGTGGCCAAACGCGCCAAACCCGTAAGGTGAGCAGCTTGCTGGTTTCTCGCGGGATGGCGATTGCCCGAATTGCTGCGTTTGAACGAGACGCTGTGGGTCGGGTCATAGGTCGCGAGTTGCAGCGCGGGAGCAAATTATGAAGAGAACGATCCGGAAGGATCATGATCGCAAAGCCGTCGGCGCCGACGAGATTCTTCCCGAGTACGATTTTAAGCGCGCTTCGCGTAATAAGTACGCGTCGCGATATGCCGCGGGGAGTGTTGTGGTGGTGCTTGAGCCCGATGTCGCGGCTGCGTTCCCGACCTCGAGCGAAGCCAATGAGGCGTTGCGCGCGTTGGCGCGGATCATCCGCAAGCGTCGACGTTAGCTTTGCGAAAAACCGCGGTTGATCGAGATCGCTGCGTGGCTGGTGCGAACCCGCCGATCCTGGCCGGAGACGTGCATCTGATCGAGCGAGGTGAAATGATGCGCGGACTAACATTACTAACGCTGGCGGCGGCTCTTACCATCGGTATAACAGCTACGGCCCCAAAAGCAAATGCTCAGGTCGGTGTCGGAGTCGAAGTTGGACCGGCCCCGGTGTGCCCCTATGGTTACTATGATGTGCCCCCCTACAATTGCGCTCCCTACGGTTACTACGGGCCAGAATGGTTTACGAATGGCCTGTTTATCGGCGTGGGGCCGTGGTTCCATGGCCCGGAGCACTTTGCCGGGCACGTAAACAATCACTTCCATCCGGAGCACGGCTATAAAGGCCCGTTTCCGGCGCGAGGTGAGCATGCGACGCACTCGGTTGCACGGATCCAACATTTCAATGGAAACGAGATGCGCGACGGGCGAGGGCATGTAACGCATCGCTAGGGCATTCGTCGAAAACCCCGCTGGCTGGAAAAAACTTCCAGCGTCAAGGTAACAGCTGCAAGGAGGGTATGTGTTGGCCTTGCAGCTTAGGGCTGGGAGTTCGCGCCGGCGTCAACTCGAAGCGGCTTTGCCCTGGAGCTTCGCTTCGGCTTCCCCGACGGTCGGAAACGTAACCAGGATCTCGTCCACTCCACCCACTTTGAATAGCGTCTGCAAGCGTTCGGAGGCGCCCACCAGAGCGTATTGGTGCTGCTTGCGTATCGAAGAAGCGTGCAGGAACATCACCGCGCCCAGCGCGGCCGAATCCATGTAGGGCACTGCGGTCAGGTCGACGATGACCAGTGGATCGTCGAGGCTCCGGACAATGGACTGGAATTCGAAGATGCCGGGCAGCGTGAACGGTCCGGTCAGGCGAAGCAAGCGGATGCCGTCGCGAGAGCCGGCGAGCGATTCGATTTTCAAGTCCATGTTCAGGAGTTTACCGCACTGTGAAACCTCTGACGATTCGGCTACCCTAGTGTCATGGCACCCACAGTAGGCAAGAGAACTCCTGAGCTATCTATCCGGAAGCCAACCGGGGAAACACAGGTCGTGATACTGAAGCAGGATCGCTACGAGCTGGGGCGGGCCGACACGGCCGATCTGTGTTTTCGCGACGTGGCCGGGCTGTCGCGCAAACATCTGGCGTTCGAGCGCGACGGCAACAATTGGGTGGTGCGCGACCTGGGCAGCACCAACGGGACTTTCGTAAACGGAACGCAACTGAGCGGGAGTCAGGTGCTGAAGCCCAAGGATCGGGTCACGGCCGGGGAGTTGACCGTGGTTTATTCCGAAGGCGCGGCGCCCGCGAATCAAACCGTGGTGTTTATCGAGAAGACCGCCGAGACCACTGAAGAGACCAGCATGACCAGCAGTTTGGACGGGCTGGAGGAAGAAAGCAAGAGCGCGGTCAGCGCGCACGTCGATGCATTGATACGGGCCGGGCGCGAGCTGGCTGGACACATGCCGCTCGACAAGGTCTTCGATTTGATCCTGGATCTGTCGGTGGATGCAGTGGGTGCGTCGCGCGGCGTGCTGATGACGCTGGAAGAAGGCGAGCTCCAGGTGCGCAGTTCGAAAGGCGCGGGTTTCCGCATCAGCTCGCACGTGCGGGATCTGGTGCTCAACCAAAAGCGTTCGCTGCTGGTGCGCGATGCGCTGACGGACCAGGCCCTGGGAGCGCGCATGAGCATCGTGCAGGATCAGATCCGCAGCATGCTGGCGGTTCCGCTGCAAACTAAGAACGGCGTGATCGGGCTGATCTATCTGGATTCGCCGTTCCTGATTCGCGAGTTTACGAAAGAAGACTTGAGCGTGCTCACGGTGATGAGCAACATCGCCGCGGTGCGCATCGAGCATGCGCGTCTGGCGGAGCTGGAGCAAGCCGAGAAGCTGCGGGCGCAGGAGATGAAGCACGCGGCCATGATCCAGGGGTCGATTCTGCCCAGTAATTTTCCGCCCTTTCCGGACCGGCGGGAGTTTCAATTGCACGCGCACATGACGCCGGCGCGCGGGGTGGGAGGCGATCTGTTCGATTTCTTCCTGCTGGATAAGGACCACCTGGCGTTCGCGGTGGGAGATGTAAGCGGCAAGGGGGTGCCGGCGGCGCTGTTCATGGCGGTGGCCCGAACGTTGCTGCGCGCCACGGCTCCGCATCGCCAATCGCCGTCCGAATGCCTGACTTATATGAATGCTTCGCTGAACGCGGAGAATACCTCGGGCATGTTCGTGACGTTTTTCTACGGCGTGCTGGATACCAGGACAGGCGAGCTGCAGTTTGCCAATGCGGGGCACAATCCGCCCTACGTGTTCGCGCCGGACGGGACTTATCGGGTTTTAGAGGGGAACGGCGGACCCATGCTGGGGCTGTTTCCAGGCCTGACTTATGAAACGTCGACCACCAAATTTGCGCCGGGCGAGGGCATTCTGGTCTACACGGATGGCGTGACGGAGGCCAAAGACACGGCTGAAGAATTCTTCGAAGAGCAGCGGCTGGAGGAGTATCTGCGGGGGCATGGCTCGGAGCCGGTCGAACAGTTCATCAACGGTCTGCACCGGAAGGTGGAGGAGTTCGCGATGGGCGCGCCTCAGGCCGACGACATCACCGCGCTGGCGCTGCGCTATCTGGGCTGAATTCAACGGAGGCGATTTCGTTAACCTCGGAGCGGACCTGCGCGTCGTCCCAACCTAGTTTTTCACCGAGCGCGTGGGCATAAGGCAGGAGCGATTCGGCGTCCCAGCGGCGTTCGTAGCCGAGATACGTTGTAACGAACAGGTAGTCGCGCAGGTGTTGCTCCAGGGCGTCGCCGATGGCGCGTTCGCGTTGGGGGAAGGATGTTTGCGCGGTGCGGTGTACGTTCGCCAGTGCCGGTGCGATCTCGCGGCACACCAGATCGGCGGCTTGCTCGCCCATGAGACGGTAGGTGGTGTACTTGCCTCCGGCGATCTGCAGGACACCGTCCGGCGAATTCCAGATCTTGTGGTTGCGGCTCACGCTGGTGGGCGATCCGTCGCTGCGCACCAAGGGGCGTAGGGAGCTGAAAGCTGACACTGGCGTAACATCGGATTGTTCAGGAAAAAGCTTCTTCACCATGCCGAGCAGGTATTGCATTTCGGTGCGCGTGATGTGGACCTGATCGGGCGAGCCGGTGTGATCTTCATCGGTGGTTCCCACCAGAGTGAGCTGGCGCTGGCTGCCCCAGGGAATGACGAAAACAATCGATCCGTCGGGTTCAAAATGCGCGATGGCGCGATCCGGAGAGCCGACGCGCGGGATCACGATGTGCGAGCCGCGGACCAGCCGGATGGCTTTTCCGTCGATCCAGGCGCCGCGTGCGTCCACCAGCTTGCGGGTTTGAAGGTCGAATGCTGCGCCGGTCAACGTGTCCTGGCACCGGACGCGCCAATTGCCGTTGGCGCCGCGCTGCCATTTTTCCGCGCGAACGTAGTTGGCGGCGAAAGCGCCGTGATCGATGGCGTCCAGAACATTTTCAACTACGAATCGGGCGGAACAGACCGAGGCATCGTAGAACAGGGCGCCGGCGTTGAGGCCGGAGCGCGTCAAACCAGGCTCGAGGCGCGCGACTTCTTCGGACGAGATGGTCTGGTGGCGCGCGATGGCGTACGATCCGGCCAGGCGATCGTAGAGCCATAATCCGGTGGGGTACATGAGCCGCGACTTGAGGCCGTACAGGGGCAGCAGGAATTGCAACGGCTGGACAAATTGGGGAGCGATTCGGAGCAGGATGGAGCGCTCGCGCAGCGACTCGCGCACCAAGTGGAATTCGAGATATTTCAGATAACGAAGGCCACCGTGAATGAGCTGCGAATTTTTGCCGCTGGTTCCGGATGCGAAATGCGCTTGCTCGATCAAGCCGGCGCGAAGGGGTTGGCCTGTATAGCGGGCGCGCAGAGCGAGGTCGCGCAGAACGCCGGCGCCGTTGATGCCCCCGCCGACGACCAGAACATCGAGTGGCTCCGCCTGGAGACGTTCAATTTGCTCGCTGCGGAGGCGGGACACTCATTAGACAGCTTAGATCAAGAAGGGGTTAAAAAACTTGTCGCGCATGAACCCTTCCGGACGGCGGGCGCATGCGCGACGAAATATGATCGAAGCTAAGAGGTGAGCCCCCGGTTAGGTGGTGGCCTTTTTTGCCTTTTTTCCCTTCTGGGCATCTTCTTGCTGGTGTCCTTGCCGGCTTCATCGCCAAAAAGCGAGGTCGCGCCGACGATCAGGGACAAACCGAGCATCAATGTCATCAGTTTCTTCATTGAGATCTCCTTGAGTATAGAACTATACGTAAACTTCCTACCCATAATTCCAGGTGGACATGAAAGTCGGGTTAAGAGGTTATTAAAATGGCTTCATTCAAGCTGGCGGCGGCGTTCGCAGGTTGGGCCGTTCACGGCTTAAACGGAAGCCTGTTCTTGGATCTTATGCTACTGAGTTTACATGGCTTGTATGTTGGAGCTGTCAACGGAGTCAGGGCTGCGGAAAAGCGAGGGTTCCGGGTATGATTTTTGTGAGATGAAGAAAGAGCAACTTGCCAAGCGACTGGCCCGGGAGAGTCACGTGTCGCCGGCCGCGGCCGCTGACCAATTGGACCGCATCGTGAGCGACTTGCTGACCAGAGTTCGACGCGGGCAGACGGCATCGCTGCCGGGATTGGGAACGTTTCAATCCGGAAGTGAGAAGGAATTTCAATTCGACCGGGAGGCGCCCAAGACCGGCGCGGTGAGCTCCAAAAAGAGGTCCAAGTGAAAGGGCCGCGTTCGAACCTGACACCGGCGCGGCATGTGGCGCGGATTCTGCGGCGCGCTTTGGAGCATGGTGCGGCGGTAGAGATTGACGGGTTGGGGACGTTTTTGCCGGGACAAAAGCAGGGATTTCGCTTCATCGCGCAGAACAGCGCGCGCATCTTTATCGCCTATGTGGAAGAGGATCTGGAGTTCGCCAAGAACCTGTATTCCGCCTTCGAGGAGCGCGGGTATCGGCCCTGGCTCGACAAGATGAAGCTGATGCCTGGACAGAACTGGCCGCGGGCGATTGAAGATGCGATTCGAACGTCGGACTTTTTCGTGGCGTGCTTTTCGCGCCGCTCGACCTGCAAGCGCGGCAGCTTCCACAGTGAGCTGCGCTACGCGCTGACTTGCGCGGCTACGGTTCCGCTGGACGAGATCTTTTTCATTCCGGTGCGGTTTGAGGAATGCCAGGTGCCGGCTCGGATCTCGAAAAAGATTCAATATGTGGATCTGTTCCCGAATTGGGAAGTTGGCCTGGAGAAAGTGCTGGCGATCGTGGCGCGGCAAGAAGTGAGCCGGCGGCGAAAGCTGCTGCCGCTGGCCGGATAGCTCACCTTCCTGAGTCTTGATCACTCCACATTAGGGCCACGCGATCGCGGTCGGCGTTGTTGCGGTCGTCGCGATATGCTTTTCCGGCGCCGTCCCAGAGGTGCGAGCCTGGAGCGGGCCAGCTTAGCACCAGCATGTTGGTCAGAAAACTTTCCTCATTCGGCTTGCTGTCGATCAGCCAGACTCCCTGGAAGGCGTCGCGAAACGACGCGAGCAGATTGCGCGCGAATGCGGATTGAAGATCGCGATCCACGACGGCGTTCACCAGCGTGCGATCCGATATGGCGCGCACATCGCGGAAGAATTCGGTAGTTACCAGTTCGTCGGGAATTCCTTTCCCGAAATACGTATCCACGAAGGTAAACTCGTAACGCTCGCGGTCGCGGGCGAGCTTTCGCACGGCGAAACGCGCCGAAAGAGGCAGAAAGTGCACGCTAGCGGGAAGCGGGGCGTTCAGAAAGTGGCGCTCGGCGATCTGTTTCACCGACGGATCGACGTCCACGGCGTCCACGCGCGCGATGGCGGGGAATCGTGCAACGTCGCGAGGGAAGGTAAAACCGGCGGAGCCGATCACCAGCGCGTTGGTTGCGCCACTTTCGCGTAGCAGGCGTTCGGCGGCGAGCGTGTAGGCGAAAGACGTTTGTCCGGTGTCGGCGAAAACACCCGACGCTCCTCCGCCACCCATCCTGAGCACGCGTTCGATCCGCCCGTCGGCGGCCTTTTCGTCGACAATGCGGATGGTTTGATAGGCGCTGTCGAACGAATACAGGTCGCCTGAAGGCGACGTCAGGGCGTGCACGGTAACGGCGGCGGCTACGGCGGCGGATCCCAGAGCCAGGGTGCGAACAACTTCGGCGCGGCTAGCCATCATCATGGCGGCCGCGGCAGCGAGAACGGCGCAGACCACATAACTGGATCGCGCAACGCCGAGCGAGGGGAACAGATACACCGGCGTGAACACGCCGCCGATCACGGATCCGAGAGTAGAGAAGAAGAGCACCTTGCCCGAGGCTCGTCCGGCGTGGCCGTCGCCACTGGTCACTTCGGCGAGCATGGGCACGGTTTGGGAAGCGAAATAAATGGGCGCCAGATACAGGACAGCGGCGGTGATCCCGATGGAAAGCGGGAGATTCAGCCAGTCCAGCAGCCGGTCGAGCAGGCGGGCTTCGAAGGGAAACGCGATCGCGCCGTAGAGAGCCGCGGCGATGAGCAAGTTCCGAGCCAGGGTCTTGCGGGTGCGCGCGGCTTCCCACCTGGCCGAAAGCTCGCCGCCGCGCCAATAGCCCGCGCTGAGGGCCAACAAGACAATTCCGAGCATCACGCCGGTGAGAATGACGCTGGATCCGGCCACGGGGATGGCGAGCCGGATGGCGATGACTTCCACCGCGAGCGTGGAAAATCCTTCTAAGAATGCGACCGTCCATGGAATCATTGCGCGAGGCTCAAATACTGGCACAGCATCTATTCTGGCGTGTTCAGGGAGGCGGCGAGCGGCCGGGCCGGGGACTAATGCTTGGCGACGATTTTCTTCTTGATGGATTCGGCGTTCTTCGCGTCGGGCGCGAGTTCCAGATATTTCTGGTAGGCGTCGCTGGCGGCTTGCTTGTCGCCCAATTTTGCTTCGGCGTCGCCGAGTCTCAGGAAAGCTTCGGGAAACGACGGATTGTATTTCGTGGCTTCGCGAAAGCGATTCAAGGCTGCTTTGTACTTGCCCTGTTTGTAGTAGAAGTTGCCGACCTTGACGTCGTTTGCGGCTTCCAGTGGATTGAAGGGATAAACTCTCGGTTTGAGGCTCTCATCCTCTTCGGGAGGAACTTGCTCTTGCGTTTTAGGCTGGTCGGTCGATTTGGATTTCTGGGCTTGGCTCTGTTGCGCGCAGAGCACACCGGTCAGAAGCAGCGTCCAAAGCAGGCTGCGTTGCACCACGTTTTTAGTATAGCGAGGCGCCGCGGCGCCGGCTTCGCTGCTAGATCTTGGCGAGCTCCTTAGCCGCGGTCTTGATGGACTGGCGGCTCTGGAAGAAATCTTCCCACGGATCGCTGCCGGCCAGGCGTTTTTCGTAGTTGCCGATATTGAAATTCGACGGAACCAGCGACGGTTTCACTTCGCTCCAGCGCAACGGCATCGAGAACGGAGCGCCCGGACGGCGGCGCACGGAATACGGCGCGACTACGGTTGCGCCGAAGCTGTTGCGAAACGAGTCCAGATAAACGCGCTGGCCGCGATTCTCGATGCGCTGCTCCACGGTAAGATCGCGGGGGTGCGCGGCGGCCAGGCGCTCGCAGATTCCCCGGCAGAACTGGAGCACTTCGTCAAAATCGGGTCCGACGCGCAGCGGTACGAAGACGTGCAGGCCGCGGCTGCCGGAAGTTTTGGGGAACGAGACCAGGTCGAGTTCGTCGAGCGCTTCTTTGACCAACAGTGCGGCTCGGGCGACGGCGGCGAATTCGTTGGAGCTGGGGTCGAGATCGAACACCATCCAATCCGGCTGGCGTTCGTGGCCGGCGCGGCTGGCCCAGATGTGCACCGGGATGCAGCCCAAGTTCACCAGCGCGAGTTGCGTCTCGAGGGAGCCGCCGACGACATAGCGCACGTTGCGATTGGAATGTTTAATCACCTGGATGGGAGTGCCGGGGGGCAGGCTCTTGGGCGCCTCCTTTTGATAGAAGCACTGGCCGCGCATGCCGTCCGGGCAGCGCTCCATGGTCAGCATACGATCGGCAACGTACGGCTTCAATTTCGGGAAGACGGCTGCATAGAAGCGGGCCAGGTCCAGTTTGGAGTAGCCTTCATCGGGCCAAAATACTTTGTCCGGATGGGTGATGATTTTCTCTAGCGTCATGTGGCCTCCGGGAGTGTGACGTCTTCGGGGCGCTTGTCGTCGCGCAAGCCCAGAAAAACCGGTTGGCGGAGTTTGCGGTCGGCGGTCAATTCCCCGTAAGCGATTTGAGCCACTAGGCGCGGCGCGAGATAAGTGACGTTGCGCTGGCGCGGCGGATCGATCAAGGGAGGTTTGGCGCGCACCAGCGGCTGAAATTTCTTGTAGAGCTGCGCGAGCGTTTCCTGGTTGAAACCGGTGCCCACTTTGCCGACGAAGATCAACTTGCCGCGTTCGTAAGCGCCCAACAGCAGCGCGCCGAAATGTTTGCGCGAGCCCGCCGGCGCAGTATAGCCGACGATGACGAACTCGTCTTCTTGATGGACCTTGAACTTGAGCCAGTAGGGCGATCGTCCTTCGACGTAGGGCGACGATGCATCCTTGGCGACCACGCCTTCATAGCCTTTTTGCTTGGCTGCCTGATAGGCTTTCAGGCCGTTCTCGGAAAGGCGGGCAGAAAGAAAAATGGCGGCGCGCTTATCTGCGCCTCGACCGACGACCTCTTCCAGAATCGAGCGGCGATGCGTGAGCGGCTGGCGGCGCAGATCCTGGCCGTCTTTATAGAGGCAGTCGAACACGGCGTAGCTGGGCGGGGATTGAAGATTTTGTAAAAGCTGGAAGCGTGATACGCGATGCCGGTCGAAGGCCACCACTTCGCCGTCCAGCAGCAGTGTTCGCGTCGGCATTGTCTGGACGGCCTGCGCGACGCGAGCGAATGTCTGGGTACGATCTTTGGCGTTGCGCGAGAGCAGGGTTACGCGAGTGCCTTCTTTGTAAGCCAATATCCGATAGCCGTCGTACTTTTCTTCATACACCCAGCCGGGGCGATTAAAGGCGTCGCGAACCAGCGTAGCCAGCATAGGCCGCACGCGAAACGGGATGCGATCGCTCAACGCGCGAGGCTCCGGGCGGGATCGGCCTGGGCGGCTTTTTCGACGTCGCCGCGATCGATGCGCGCGATGTCCGCCATAAGCCGTTTGGTAAGAACCGAGCGGGGCTGCTCGGACTCGATGTCCTCTGAAGAAGCATATTCATCGCGATGCTTGATCAGAAGCCACTGCGGTTTCGAGGCGCGGCCGAACTTGGTTCGAACCAGCACCCACGAGCCGCGCAGCTTTTTTCCGTTCAGGGTGAACTTGAGCTCGCCCTTGCGCAGGGCCGCGTCGACATCGGGCACTTCGGGGACCCAGGCGCCGCGATCCCAGAGCATAACCGTGCCGGCGCCGTATTCGCCTTCCGGAATCACGCCTTCGAATCCGCCGTATTCGACCGGATGGTCTTCCACTTGGGCAGCCAAACGCTTCACGGACGGATCGAGCGACGGACCTTTCGGGATGGCCCAGGACAGCAGCACACCGCCCCATTCCAGGCGAAAATCGTAATGCAAGTGCGAAGCCTGGTGTTTCTGGATAACGAACAGAAGCCCCTTCTTTGAAGACGCCTTTGAGCGCGAGCCGCCGTCCGGCTCGGGTGTGGCTTCGAAGTCCCGCTTGCGGCGATACTCTTCGAGAGGGGTGGGCTTCTTCTTACCGTTGGGCGGCGCGCGCTTGGTCATTCCTGCTTTTCCTGGAGATCCGGATCGGGGTGATGCTGCGCTTCCTCTTCGACGAATTGGAGCACGTCATAATGTGGAACTTTGCGATCGGGGAAGAAGCTGTTCACGCCGTCCTGTTCATCGGTATAGGTGGGGAACGTGGTGTCAAGCTCGAGCGCTTCGCCAGCTGAGTGATCTCGATCAGGATTCAGCAGTACCAGCCTCCCATCCGCATTTTGGAATTGTTCCGCGAATCCAGTGAGCATGCCTACCGCGGCTGGATCAATGGAGGAAACCTGGTGCAAATTGATTATGACGTTATTCTTGCCGGCCTCGAGGAGAGCCTGCAAGTGTTGTTGAATGGCGGAGTCATCAGGTCCCAAGGCCAGCCGGCCCCTGACGTCCAGGATGACGATTCCTTCTTTTTCTCTTTCGTGAATCACATGGGACATAAACAACCCATGTATAACATTGGACACCCCTAATGACACTTATCACCTTCCCTGTACAGTTAGATGCCGCGTGAATGCCAGGAGTTTCGGGCTCAGGAAATTGGACTAGGAGCGGCGTTTAGCTAGTACGCCGGCCGATGAAGGTCTGCTTCCTGCGAGCAGAGCGAGGCCTGACGGTGTAACACGGACCAATGAATTTCCGTCGAGTTGCTCGACCGTGATCAAGCCTCGGTCGATCGAGTCTTCCCAAACTGTGAGCCTCGGGCAGGAGGTGCGCCAGGCGTCCATAGTTTCCTCATAGGTGCGCTCGCGCGCTGCCACCCACTCGATCAAATCCAGAATCAAAGCTTCGGGGGTGGTGGAATTCAATGTTTCTTTTCGGCGTCCGCTTTGCGCGCGCCGCCCAGGATGTCCGTCATGGCGTAGTTGCCTTCGTGGCAGGCGTATTCGTAAATCGGGCCGCGCGCCGCTACGAATGGATATTCCATGGTCCATTGTTGGGCGAACGTGGACGGATCGTCGATGGTGACTTTGTAGAGGATTGTGTTGGCGTCGATGCGCTGGAAGCGCTCGATGACGTGCAGATTCGGCGAGGCGCCCTCGAACAAAGTCTGATCGTTGAAGTTGGTGGTGTCGACAACCAGCGTGTCGCCTTCCCAATGGCCGATGGAATCGCCCAGCCATTGCCGGACGTTGGAGGGAGCGTGTGTGCCGTTCATGCGAATGACGCGGACGTCGTGCACCATCTCCACCAGGATCATGATTGCGTCCTTGGTCTGGACGATTTGATAGTTGTTGTTGTAAAGCACCGGCATCATGGGCGGGCCGGAAGTTGAGCCGAACCCGATCAGGCAACGTTCGGAGGGGGCACGGTCCTTCACGCTGTCGTACACCATGTAGCTGCGAATGATGGAGGCCATTCGCTTTTGCGATTCCTTGGTCTTGGGCGGAATCTTGCCGTTGGCGGGATCGATGATCAGCGAGGTTCGTTTGACTCCGTCGACGCGTGCCAGCTGGGAGCCGCGGTCGACGAACAGGACGTTGTAGCCGCCCGTGCCGTTGGAGCCGAACTCGGCAAGTATCGGGCTTACCGACTTGCCGTCGACATCGGCGAGTTCCGTCGCGGCGTTTTTCTCGAATTCCTTGGCTTCGGCGTCGGTCAAGGTTGGCTTACTCGCATACTTGGCCGGGCGCTCCATGGGGGTGAGCGTGGCATTGGTCCAGATGCCTTGCAGGTCGGGATGGCCGTCGCGTGTGCGCGGGATGGTTGTGGATTTCGAGGTCTGAGCGGCGACCGGGGCTGCCAGGCACACCGCGAGCGCGATGCTGAACGCGAGCAACCGGAATTTCATTTGAGCTCCTCTATTTTTTCGGCTGCGCTTCCATTTTGCGCGCGCCGCCCATGATGTCGGTCATGGCGTAATTGCCTTCATGGCAGGCGTATTCATAAACCGGACCCTTGGTCGCGTTGAAGGGGAATTCCATGGTCCACTGCTTGGCGTAGGTGCTGGGGTCGTCGATGGTGACGCGATAGAGGATCTGATCGGGGCTGACGCGCTCAAAGCGCTCGATGACGTGCAGGTTTTCGGAAGCGCCAATGAACGCGCCTTCTTCGCGGAAATTCGTGGTGTCGACCACCAGGGTGTCGCCGTCCCAATGGCCGATGGAATCGCCCAGCAAGGTGCGCACGCTGGACGGGCGGTGCGTGCCGTTCATGCGGACCACGCGAACATCGTGGACCATTTCGACCAGGATCATGATGTTTTCCTTGGTCTGGACGAACTGGTAGGTGTTGTTGTAGAGCACCGGCATCATGGGCGGGCCGGCGGTGGAACCGAAGCCGATGATGCAGCGCTCGCTCAAGGGACGCATCTTGACGTCGTCGTAGTCGTTGAAGGTGCGCATCATCTTACCCATGCGGGCGCGCGCTTCGGCGGTGAGCTGCGGCATTTTTCCATCGGGCGGATCGACGATCAGAGAGCTGCGTTTGACGCCGTCGATGCGGTCCATCTGAGTGCCGCGATCGAGGAACAGCGCGTTGTAGCCGCCCGTTCCCGAGGATCCGGCCGCGCGGATGATGGGGCCGTCGGACTTGCCGTCTTCGTCCTTGAGATCCTGGGCCTGGGCCTGCTCGAACACAGCCGCTTCGGCGTCCGTAAGGGTGGGTTTGCCCGCGAATTGTTTGGGGCGCTCCATGGGCGTTACGGTGGCGTTGGTCCAGATGCCCGAGAAGTCGGGATGGCCGTCGGCGGCGCGCGGGATGGCCGAGGCTTTGGACTTCGAAGTTTGAGCGGCGACCGGAGCCACCAGCAGGGCCGCCAGCGCGGCGCTCAAGACAAGAAACTTACAGTTCATTAGCATGCTCCTCGATTACTTTTTTTGCGATTCCATTTTGCGCGCGCCGCCCATGATGTCGGTCATGGCGTAGTTGCCTTCGTGGCACGCGTATTCGTAGATGGGACCGGGCGTGGCGCGGAACGGAAATTCCATGGTCCACTGCTTGGTGAAGGTGCTGGGATCGTCGATGGTGGCGCGGTACAGGATCTGGTCCGGACTGATGCGCTGAAAGCGCTCGATCACGTGCAGGTTTTCCGATGCGCCGCGGAAGCGCGTCTGGTTCGTGAAGTTGGTGGTGTCGACCACCAGCGTGTTGCCTTCCCAATGGCCGATCGAATCGCCCAGCAGTTCGCGAACATCGGACGGCGGGTGCGTGCCGTTCATGCGAACGATGCGAATGTCGTGCACCATCTCGACCAGAATCATGACGGTGTCTTTGTTCTGGATGATCTGATAGGTGTTGTTGTACAGCACCGGCATCATGGGCGGACCGGCGGTGGAGCCGAAGCCGATGATGCAGCGCTCGCTCAGCGGCCGGTATTTCACGTCGTCGTAATTATTGAAATTTCGCATCATGGCGCCGTTGCGCTTGCGCGCTTCTTCCGTGATGGGAGGGACGCGGCCATCCGGCGGATCGATGATCAGCGAGCTGCGCTTGACTCCGTCGACGCGAATCATTTGAGTGCCGCGGTCGACGAACAGGACGTTGTAGCCGCCGGTGCCGGCGGAACCCGCGGCGCGGATGATTTTTCCATCGGACTGGCCGTCTTCCGATTGCAGATCCTGGGCCTGAGCCTTTTCGAACGCGGTTGCCTTCGGCGTCGGTGATGTTCAGCTTGTTGGCGAACTGAGCGGGGCGCTCCATGGGCGTGACGGTGGCGTTGGTCCAGATACCTTCCAGGTCGGGATGGCCGTCGGCGGCGCGGGGAATCGCCTTGGACTTCGCGGACGGTGCTGTTTTAGCGGCTGTGTTCGGCGTCTGGCCGGGTAAAAGCGCCGCACAGAACAGCGCTGCGCCCAGGCTGCTTAAGAATCGATAGCTCATCAAGATTGGAACTCCTTCGGTTGATGACCGATGTCTTTTATTGTAACGCGGCGTGGGCTGGCGGATTTGCGGAACGTTAGCGAAATCAGCTAGTTTGGACTTGGAGGAATGGCCGAGTGGTTGAAGGCGGCGGTCTTGAAAACCGTTAGCGGGGTAACTCGCTCGGGGGTTCGAATCCCTCTTCCTCCGCCAGACGTACTTTGAGTTGTTTGCAATCGCCTACCTATGCTGAATTCCGCCAGGTTGGGGTGAAAAAATGACAGTTACTCTTGAAATCCCGGAAGAGCTGGCACAACGCTTGGGGGCCCAGGCCGCCCGAATGTCGCGAGAAGCCCTCGGACTGGAAGCGCTCCGTCAGGGTCTATGGACGGAGGGCGAACTCGGCCGATTCTTGGGGCTGACTCGCTTGGCGTTGGATCAATTTCTCAAGGATCACGGGGTCGAGCTCGCCTACACTTGGGAGGACCTGGAGCGCGAGCGTGAGCTTCACCGCAAACTCGGAAACCCGTGATGCTCGTTGTCGCGGACACGAGCCCACTGAACTACCTGATGTTGGATCGGCTCTATCGAGATCCTCCAGCAGTTGTACCGAAGCGTTCTGATTCCGCAAGAAGTACGGGATGAACTTTTGGCTGCCGATGCGCCTGCTGTTGTGCGGTCCTGGGCGAATGACCTTCGGACTGGATTGAAGTTTGTGCCGCGGCCCCCGCGCTGCGCGACGATCCTCGCTGGCAGTTTCTGGATCTCGGGGAGAGGGCAGCGTTGGCTCTGGCGGTCGCCCGGCAGCCGTCGGTTCTCCTGATTGACGAGCGGAAGGGTGCCGAGGTGGCACGCTCTCAAGGACTCCTGGTGACCGGCACTCTCGGGATCCTGGATGAGGCGGCCCGCCGACAGTTGATCTCTCTACCAGAAGTAGTCGAGCGCCTGAGGCAGACGTCTTTCCGATATCCGAAAACAATCGTGCAGCGGTTGCTTGCAGAGGACGCGAAGCGTCGCTCGGGCCGGCAAGAGTAGATGCAGGTGCTCCCTCGTACGATGCTGACGCTCCGACCGCATCCCAGCGGTAGAATTGGATCAGTCTGATTATGAACTCGGGCCTCCCTAACCCAAATCGCGAAGCGGACATTTGGGCCCGGCTAATGCGAGCACAGAAGGATGAGTTATCTACTGAAGCCGCCGAATTCCTCCTAGCGGTTAATTTCGAAGAAGACGACAGACACCGAATGCTCGAACTCGCGGACCGTTCGGAAGCTGGGACATTGACTGCTGAAGAAGGTGCGGAGTTCGACAGTTATCTGCACGTTGGAAACTTCCTGGCCGTCATGCAATCGAAGGCCAGACTCGCTCTCAGCAAGAGAAAGCAACCCGGCAGCCGTAACTCGTGAACCGGGAGGTTGTCCGGCAAGTCCGCCGGCGGGCGCGGGATCGATGCGAGTAATTGCCACCACCATCTTCCGTTTACTTTTGGCCTTTCACATCGACCACGTGATTGCTCGTCAGCATGCAGGACTTCGAGTGAAGAGGATCTGTACTAGCGGGGGGACGGCTATCTAGCGGCGCGCCGATCTTCCAAGCCGCCAAGGGTGATGCGCCTTCATCCTTGGAGCCAAAAAGTGCTTACCGACTGGCGGATGAATCCTTCTTCTCGATCACGACTTGATAGGCTTGGCGCAGCAATTGGTACCTTCCGGCGTGGCTCGCGAGGAACAAGTCGATGGCCAGCTTGGGACGGCTTTGAGGAGGAAGCTCCGGTTCCCATTCATAATCGTCAAAGGCCAGGATTCCGCCCGGTTTGAGCAACTCCCAACTGAGCATGGCATCCAGCAGGACGAAGGGCGCATCGTGAGAGCCGTCCACGTAAATCAGATCGAAGGATGCTCGCTCCAACTGAGGCAAGACTGATTCCGATCGTCCCCTGCGCTTTTCCAATCGCTCCCGCGCCCCGGACAATCTCACATTGTGGTCAAACCGCATTTCTACCCGCGGATCGAAGAACGGGTCGATGCAGACGAGGCGAGAGGTCGGATGAGTCAGGATGTTTTCCAGGAACCAGACCGCCGACCGTCCTTCGTATGAGCCGATTTCCAGCATTCTGATGCCAGGATGTCCGGCGAATTTAGCAAAGTCCTGCCGCCAGTCTTCCACGCGAGGGGACATCCAATCCGCGGTGAATGAGTATTGCTGGGATTGCTCTAAGTCCTGGGCCAGACGCTGGATCTCGCGCCGGAGGACCTGTCGATCATGCCTCGATTTCAGAGCGAGCTTGAGAGTGCCGAGCATTAGCACGGGGTCGCTTCGTACTTTTCAAATTCCAGTTGATCGCCTGCGACGGTCTTGGTGGCCGCCGCTGTGCCGCTGGGAAGTTCCAGAACCGAATGCGCCCGCAAGCTGCCAGAGATCCTCCAGCGCGGCATGGCGTGCCGGATCTTGAGCACGCGGCGTTTCTTGTCGAGAAACAAGACGTCGATTGCAAACTTCATGCCGATGGTGTGGACCGCTTCGCAAGGCGTGATCCAGAGTCCCTCGCCCGGTTCGAGTCCCGTATGTTTCAGCAGGCCGGTATTGCGCTTGCGGCTAGTGTCGGCGATGTCGGCGCGGTCGGCCAGCAGAGCATCTCTCGATAAATTTCGCACGCGTAGTTTGGCCAATGTTTCTTTTTCCCTCGCTTAGGATTTATTATTGCGTTTATGCGGCGTTGTCAGTGGGCTAGCGGCGAACTCTCGATCGCGTATCACGACCAGGAGTGGGGTGTTCCGCTCCACGATGACCGGCGGCTTTTCGAGTTGCTGATCCTGGAAGGCGCGCAAGCCGGCTTGAGCTGGAACACAATTCTTCAAAAGCGCGAGAACTATCGAAAAGCCTTCGATAAATTCGACGCTCGCAAGGTGGCGCGCTACGACGCGCGCAAGGTCGCCGCGCTGCTGGAAAATCCCGGCATCGTGCGAAATCGTTTGAAAATTGCGGCCGCCGTTCAGAACGCCCAGGCCTTCCTCCGGGTGCAGGATGAATTCAGAGGTTTCGATCCCTACATTTGGCAATTCGTGGACGGCAAGCCCAAGAAGAATCGCTGGAAGACGCAGCGCGAGTTGCCGGCGCGAACGGCGGAATCGGACGCCATGAGCAAAGACCTGGGGCGCCGGGGATTCAAGTTCGTGGGATCCACCATTTGCTATGCCTTCATGCAGGCTACCGGCATGGTGAACGATCATGTGCGTGGCTGTTTCCGATGGTCGCAAATCGATTGATCCGTCACACGATGGGGAGATCGGCCGGAAGCGCAGCGAGCACTTCATCCAGCAGAAATGCCGGGAACGCCGGAGGATCTTTCTGGAAGTAGACGTTGTACCGCCGGGCGAAAGCGGGCGGCGGAATCTGGCAGGAGCCATTCAGGAGTCCCGGCAGAATGCCGTTGGCGAAATACATATCCAGTTCGCGTTTTTCTTTGGTTAGCACTTTACCGCGGTGTTCACAGGCGAAGAAATCCTTGACGCGCGAATAAGTGCGTTCCGATAAATTGATGCGATTGGCTTCTCCGCTCGATTCCATGCGCGAGCTGTAGTTCACGGTGTCGCCCCAGATGTCGAAAGCGAACTTGTTGATGCCCACGACGCCGGCGATCACTGGCCCGGTGTGGATACCGATGCGGACTTTCCATTGCGCGGCGCGATCGGGCTGCTGGCGCACTTGGACAGCATGCAGCATCTCGAAGGCCGCCATGACCATATCCACCGGATGCGCGGGGTTGCGCATCGGAAGCCCGCTGATGCACATGTAGCTGTCGCCGATGGTCTTCATTTTCTCCAGCCGGTAGCGCGCCACAATCTGGTCGAAGGCGGTGAAGTAGTCGTGCAAAAGCTCCACCAGTTCTTCGGCGGCCAGCTTCTCGGTGGAGAGCGTGAAGCCGACAAAATCGGTGAAGAGGATGGTCACGTCCTCGAAATATTTCGGCGAGACGATGCCTTTGGTGCGCAGCTCGTCGGCTACTTCGGCCGGCAGGATATTGAGCAGCAGCGATTCCGAGATTTTCTTCTGCTGCTCCACCTGCTGATGCCGTTGCTCCAGTTCCTGGTTGGCCGCGCGCAGCTTCTCGCTGGCGCGAACGCGCAGCAGCACCGTTGACAGAAGACTGCCGATGGACTTGAGCACCGTTTCCGACAACGCCACGCCCGAGATGCCGAGGCTTCCGGCCACTTCCTCGCCAGTGTCGACGGACAGAATCGCAAGACGCCTTTCGGAATCGGTGCGGTTAGCGCGGTTCGCCGCCACGGCGCGCAAATCGTCGTCGGTGATCGCACTGCTCTCGCCGGCGCGTTGAAATTCGCCGCTGGCCTGGAGAAAGAACGCCGCGCCAGTAGCTTCAAAGATCCGGATGATTTGATTGGTCGCGACCCAGGCCGTGGCTTGCAGGCTGTCGCTCGCCAACATGGCCTGGCTCAGCTCATACAGGCGCTCGGTTTCGCATTTCCGTTGCAACGCTTCGGAGGCTCGTTTCCGGGCGGTGAGCGCGGTCTGGCTGACCACCAGCGCGGTGATCAAGAAGCCTAACACCTCGACGTAGGATTGCGGGTCATCCGCCTTGAGGCTGCCGACCGGGGCTTGAAAAAAGTACAGGAACCCGAGCGCGGCGACCAGCGAAGCGACAATCGTCTCCAGACGGTCCCAGCGAACCGCGAAGTACAGGATCGTCAAAAGCAAGGAATAGTCGACGGTGGTGCTGTCGAGGCCGTGGAATCGAAACTCAATGGCTATAACCGCGCACACCGCGGCGACCGACGCCAACACGTGCAGCGCGCTGCGCAGCCAACGTTTCATGGGAGTATCTAACTGTGTATCGGCTGGCGGAGCGAAGTGGGTTAGGCCGTGGCAGGGCCCTGTGGCGCGATGGTCTGTGGAGGCCGGGCCTCAAACAGCCGTTCAGTCTCCCGATTCAGCAGTACCCACAGGCCGTAGATTCCCAACGCGGTGCCGAAGGGGACGCTGATCAGCTCGAGCGCCGAAAGCACAATCACCAGAATGCGAGCCCAGGGTTTGAACTGCAAGAGCCCGAATCCACCGATGATCCCCGGCAGCGACAGCACCAGCAGCAGAATGAACACCCCGATGCCGATCAGGCCGAGAATGGGCGGAGCGACCTGGCTGTCGGGCGAAGTATCGGAAGTGCTGATAATGCCGGCGATGCCGCCCATGACGACCAGCACGATGATGCCGGCCAGCACCACCAACCCCGCATAAACGATATGCAGAATTCCCAGGATCTTGACATGTTGAGCCATGCTCTCCTCCGATCGCGGCTTGTCGTTTTACTATACGAAAAACAGGAGCTAGCGGTTCCCTGAGATGGGCGCCGCTATTTTTCGTAGGTAATTTTGGAGTCCGCGCCGAACTGGCGGTACTCGCTGTAGCGGATGGTAAGGCGAATGCGCTGCGGGCCGTTGCGGAATGGAAGGGTGTCGTCGGCGTAAGTGACCGCGGGAAACCAAAAGCCGCCCTCCATTTTTTGCCGCACCGTGGTGAAATGCGGGAACAGATTTTCGGTCCGGGTGGTCTGGATCTGCGGAACTGCCTGGCCGGCGCTGCGAACGATGGAGTAATCCTGCTCGCTGACCCAAAGCATTCCGTCGAATAACCGCTGGCCGTCCAGGATTTGCCGCGGCTCGATGCGCAGCACGAAACAATCGATGCCGTCCACGGTCTCTTCGCCGCGATAGGCGGTTTGGTAGAGGAACGCTTGATCCTTGGTTAGCAGAAAGGGCTGCACCTCGCGGATGTCGCGGAAATCCTCGTCGGTCAGTTTCAGGTGGATCAAGTTATTGGACGGTTTTCCAACCAACTGCTCGGTGCGCTCGTGTTGGGGCGAGAAGACGATGTCGCGGACTTCGCGGTATTCGCCGGTGAGCGCGCCTAGAGTCGTCAACTCGCCGATGCTGAAGCTCTGCCGGTAGGTGTAATTGGCCTGTGCCTCCGCGGTTTCGGTCTCGCGAGCGGCGACGCGGCGGGCAAGGTCGGGCGGCGGATCGGCCGCACGCGCGGCAGGCACGCAAATAAGCGATGTTAAGATGAACCAGATGCGCCAGTTCCTGACGACGCTGGTCGTACTTTGGACGGCGGCTTCGATCGCAGCGTACATTTACACTCAACAACAGGGTATCCCGTCCGGGATCGCGCTGGCAGTGGTGCCCGCGTTTCTGGTCGAGTTCTTGTTTTATCTGGCGCCTGGATTTCCGGACGTGCGGGCGGCGTTCGACCGCTGGGGGTCCAAGCCGGTGCGTGCGGCGCTGCTCGCGGCCAGCGCAGTGCTTCCTTATCTGATCGAAAGCCCATTCACCGGCACGTTCCGCGGGCAGTTTTTTCTTGGGTTACTCGCGGTCGCGCTAGTAGCGGCGTTTTGGTACGTGTGGCTGGAGGCGGGGCTGGCGTCCGACATTGTTTTTCTGGCGTTCATGGGCGCGGTGTATTTGAGCAAGTCGTTCGACCGCGGCTATGGGCATCCGGCGCCGCATGTCGCACTGGGGATTTTGGGCCAGTTGATGTGGATCCGGTTGGGTCTGATGGCGGTGCTTTCGCTGCGCGGGATGGGCGAAATACGATTCAGCTTTATGCCGCTAAAGCAGGAATGGCGCGTGGGTGTTCAGTTCTATCTGTTGTTCCTGCCGGTGGCCGTGGCACTGGCTTACCTGCTCAACTTTGTGCACTATCACGCGCAGCCGCTCGTGTGGTGGAAGTTCCTGCTATTGCTGATCGGAACATTCTTCGCATTCCTGTGGGTAGTGGCGCTGGCGGAGGAATTCTTTTTTCGCGCTTTTCTTCAAGTTCGGCTGGCAAAGCAATTTGGCAGCGATACGGCTGGTCTGATCGCCGCTTCGGTGCTGTTCGGTCTGGCGCATTTCTGGTTTCGATCGTTTCCCAATTGGCGCTTTGCGATCGTGGGCGGCACCGCCGGCGTATTCTACGGCTTGGCGTTCTTGAAAGCAGGCAGCATCCGGGCCAGTATGGTCACTCACGCGCTGGTGGTAACTACCTGGCGCATGTTCTTTGCGAGTTGATGCCGCCTCTCAGGACTCGGGACTGGAGTTGCCGCCGCGGCCTTTGCCGGCGGTCTTCATCAACACCACGAACAGCAGCACCAGGCACAAGAGCGTGCCGATGGCGCCGGTGACCAGATAGTCGGTGGGCTTGTGGGGCGCGGGCATGACATACAGCAAGACCCCCACCGATACAGCGAAGATCAAAAGCATCCCGACAGCCAGCCCAAGCGCGCGATTCATTTAGTCGTATTTTTCGAAAATAATTTGTTTTCTATCGAAACCCATGGCTTTTAGGATGCCGCGCACGTCGTCGACCATGGCTTTCATTCCGCAAACATACACGTCCAGATCGCGACGGTCCCCCAGCGCTTCGAGCAAATGCGTTTGGACATGCCCTGTGCGGCCCGCCCAGGAGGATTCCGGCCGGCTCAGCGTCGGCCAAAACCTGAAGTTGGCGTGCTCCCGCGCCAGGTTGTCGAAATCATTCCGATAGTAAATGCTGTTTTCATGGCGAATGCCGAATAGCAGCGTCAACTGCTTGGCTTGCGGATGTTGCAAATAGTCCGGAGCCATCGGGCGAAACGGCGCGATTCCGGTTCCGGTGGCGATGAACAGCGCGTCCTTGTCCGGATTGCGAATGACGAAGAATCCCAACGGTGCGCCCATCTCCACGGTGTCGCCGGGCTGCAAAGCGAAAAGGAATGGCGAAAAAATTCCTTCCTGAACCAGATTCAGGCACAGCTCGAATCGATTGCCATCCGGCAAAGAAGCAATCGAGTAAGGACGGATGATCTTCTTGCCCCTCAGCATTTCGCTGAAGGAGACGAATTGGCCGGGCTTAAAGTGCAGGCGCTCGATCTCCGGCACTTCGAAGACGAAATGGCGGATCAGAGGAGCAATTTCGTGCGACTCGATGAGCCGGGCCCTCATACGGCCTTCTTGGCGGGGGAGGCCTGGCCGGCGCGGTCCAGCAGGGCCTCGAGCAGGGCTGGATGGCCGTCCAAGGGAGCAGTCACCTGAATCTCGACATTCTGAAAGCGGCGCGCGACCTCGGCGGCCAAGCGCGGCAGGTCGCGCTGCAGGTGCGTCCCCAGGGTCAGGAAATACGGGATCACCAGGATGCGCGCGGCCCCGCGCGATACCAGGCGCTCGACAGCGCCCGCCAAAGCGGGCTCACCCAGTTCGAGAAAGGCCGGTTCCACCAGATAGTTTTCCAATTCCGCCATGCGCGCGGCTACATCGCGCACAGCTTGATTGGCGCTTTCGATGCGCGAGCCATGCGCGAAGACGACAATGCCCGTGCTGCCTGGCTCGGTCATACTTGAATGAGCGCGGGCGATTCGGAAGCGCTTTGCGGCTGGTACGGGAAATGGGCGAACAGATAACTCAAGTACGCGCGTCCGCGCGGCCGTCCGTTGTTATGACCCAGCGCCACGCGCTGCAAGAAGACCAGCGTGCCCATGATCTCGGCGTCGCGCACGGCCGGCGCACCTTTTTCGGCGAGTTCCTTGCGCAACGCCTCGACAGCTTCCTGAACTTTTTCGTGAATCGACGCGGCCATCAGATTGGCGGGCTTGGTCTCGTAGTACAAACCGCTCTGCAAGGTGCGATGGGTGCGAATCAATGAATCCAGCGCCTCGCGCACATCGGAATCCACCGCGCCCGGCGTGGCTAGCGCAGCTTCCAGGATCTTCACGCCCAGGAACAGCAGGAGCGGTTCATGCGCGCGCAGGAAGTCCTCCGATATGGGAACGTCGCGATTCGGAATTTCATCGGGATTGATGTCGGCCAGCTTTTCATGCCGCCGGGCTTCGGCCAGATACGGGCAATCGAGCGGGCAATCCACCGTCACTTCCCGCTTGTCGCCGCAGCAGATGGAGCATATGTCTCCACGCACTCCGGGACAAAAACGGCGCGGCTTGCGCGTTTCGCAAAGTTGGCACTTCATGCTGGAAGGGACGGGCAATTTTTATCGTAGCAGGCCCCTTAGCAGGGCGGCCCTTGGCAGGGCGGCATGGCGCCTCCGGCGCAGTGACGCTCGATGCGTCCCCGCGACCACGCGCCTGCCCAGGGCGACAGACTTATCAGCCCAGTAAGCCGCCGTGTCCCAGGCCGGCGATTTCCCATCCTGAGATTCGGTAGCGCGCCAGCATGGAAG
The DNA here is from genome assembly GCA_963761935.1 of Terriglobia bacterium. Classification (GTDB taxonomy): domain Bacteria; phylum Acidobacteriota; class Terriglobia; order Bryobacterales; family Bryobacteraceae; genus Palsa-89. The sequence goes on from CAVXJU010000047.1 coordinate 92,645, forward strand.
GCAGGATCAAATCCACTGCATTGGCTTTTGCCGACCGGAAGCAGCCCGGCGCCGAAACCACCGGAATCTCATCTTTATAACCCAGCAGCAGAAGGCTGCCCGGTTCGACCGGGGCCAGAAAACGTTCGATGGTGCATCCGGCCTTCAGCATGGCGCGGCCCACCACGTCGTCCGGACCGGCCGGTGCGGTGGTGGAGGCAATCAGAACGCAGGTGGGCCGCGCGCGCAACAGATGCTGCAGCGAGCGGGCCAGAGCGTCCTCCTCTTCAACCGCCGAGAGAACAAGGCCAGGTTTGACCCCAGACTATCCAAACGCTGCCGCATGATGTTCTCGAATAATAGCCGGGCTTTTTCACCGTCCAATGGATCGCAATACAGGATCGCCACGGAGGGCGTGCGGATAGGCCGGCCTTGCAGAATCGGCCCGCGCTCTTTCACGATCGAGAGCACCGCTTCCAGTTGCGGTTTGCTAACCGCGAAGGGCGTGCTTTTGACGGTTGCCACGCGTTGGCCGCTGCCGGCGTAAGAAAAATTCGGCGCGGTCGCGATGGCCAGGCTGGCGGAGCGGTTGATTTGTTTCAGAAGCTCGTCGTCCACCAGCATGCAACATGCTTCGGTGGCGAATAAATTAGCCCTTCCTCCCGTGGCGAGACGGATTTCGAGGGAACCGCAACCTATCTCGCTGGCGACTTGCATAACAGCATCGTCTTCGCCAATTTCGCCTTCCTCCAGCTCAGTAACCCAGACCTGATTCATCCCCTCCGTCTCGAGCATTTTAGCGTCTTCGTCGCTAATCACGTGGCCCTTGGCCAAAAGCTTTTTTCCCCCAGCCCGGAAGATTGTGGAGCACAAGATTCTGCCCGCGGCCTGTTTAACATCGACCGTTTCAGCACGCATGGCGTCTCTCCGTAACTTTCGCTAAAATCGGCCGGTGCGAGCGCTGGAATCCGGCGCCGGCACGTTGATCGGCCACGACATGGTGGGCTGCGTAGCGAGTTGCGCATCCAGGACAATCAAGGATATGTTCATCCGGGAGGAACGGGGAGCTAAAAAGGGTTAGCTAACGGTTAAAACCCGCCGGGCGAGCGGGCTGCACGCGCGAGACGGCCACCGGATTGGAGATAGCGGAACACCGCCACGTAGCTTCCGGCTGGAAGATCGATGAGAACCGGGTCAGCAGTGCCGTTCGACTCGTAGTATTCGCGCAGTTTACGGCGCAGGCGCTGAGCCTCGACGCGGACAATGGAGTCCGCTCGGGGATCATAGTCCTCGCCGCGATTGAACACATCTCGGCCCAATATGTACTCCTTTAATTCTTCGGGACGCCCGAGCAGGGAACGCTCTACCACCAATTTCAAGAACCGCTCCATTTGGGGCGACCTTCGAAACATGTCACTCTCCAGAATTCTGTGCAATTGTCGACGGACTTGGTCGTCGGGGACAACATCGGGAGCTGGCTCCGGACGCGAATATGCGGCGGCCTGGGGTGGAATCTCAAGGACCTGGTGGGCATTCTTCTGAAGAACTTCGGACGTTATTACAATAAAGCCCAACGACCAACTCACCGCGGCGACCGAAATGAAAAGGAAAAAAACGTTGTTCGAAGCGGAACGGTCAAACAGGCTGGTAACCGGTGCGAAGATCAGGGCATCGGCGCCGCGCAGCAGATGAAACGCACCGCCCAGCAGGAAAAGCAGGCCGGTAACGGTCAGGCCCATCCTGCGCTCACGCGGCATGTCCCTCAGCAAGATGACCCCGCAGGCGATCCCGATGCCTCCTAGGGCCGCGCTCATAACTACGATTCGCGCGTCTATGTTGTCGTTTAAATAGCGAAAATAGGCGACGCCCGCAATCGCCAGCGCACTCATTGTACACTCCGGCCACCAGGCGATCGGCAATCCGCGGAACCTTTGAATTCCTTGCAAGAACGCTAACGCCGCGACAATTGCGAGCGCGTTTGCAAGTACGATACTGATCCAATCCGGTACGGCCCCGCGCAATAGGAGCAAAATCAGAGCGCAGGCTGCCGATAAATTTCCCAGCACCCACCGGCCGGGGTAGACGATCGTGCTCCGCCAGATGAGAGCACCCATGAGGCCCGGAACCAGGACGACAAAAATTGCGACGACGATCAGCGTATGAGTGTCAAGCGGCATCGCTCAACATCCATTATTACTTAATCACGGAACGCGATTTGGTTGCCGTGTTCTGGAATACGCGCTTCATTTCACTTGAAATGGGCGTCCGGCCCGGCAGCGGAAGCCGTCCATGGACGGCGGAGACGCTTATCAGCCCAGCAGGCCGCCGTGTCCCAGCCCGGCGATCTCCCATCCTGAGATTCGGTAGCGCGCCAGCATAGAAGGCAAGATCAAATCCACCACATTCGATTTGGCCGACCGGAAGCAGCCCGGCGCCGAGACCACTGGAATCTCTTCTTTGTAGCCGAGCAGCAGGAGGTTACCCGGTTCAACGGGCGCCAGAAAACGTTCGATAGTACATCCGGCCTTCAGCATGGCGCGGCCCACCACGTCGTCCGGACCGGCCGGTGCGGTGGTGGACGCGATCAGGACGCAGGTTGGGCGCGCGCGCAACAGATGTTGCAGCGAGCGGGTCAGAGCGCCCTCCTCTTCAACCGCCGAGAGTACGAAGCCGGCGTTGGTACCCAGACGGTCCAACCGCTGGCGCATGATGTTCTCAAACAATTGCCGGGCTCTTTCGCCGGCTAATGGGTCGCAATACAGGACCGCCACGGAGGGCGTGCGGATGGGCCGGGCTTGCAAAATGGGCCCGCGCTCTTTCACGATCGAGATCACCGCCTCCAGTTGCGGTTTGGTGACCGCGAACGGTGTGCTTTTGACGGTTGCGACGCGCTGGCCGCTGCGTGCGTGAGAAAAATTCAGCGTGGTCGCGATTACCAGGCTCGCCGCGCAGTTGATTTGTTTCAGAAGCTCGTCGTCCACCAGCATGCAACATGCTTCGGTGGCGAATAAATTAGCTCTTCCTCCGGCAGCGAGACGGATTTCGAGCGAACCGCAACCGATTTCGCTCGCGACCTGCATAACAGCATCGTCTTCGCCAATTTCGCCTTCCTCCAGCTCAGTAACCCAAACTTGATTCATTCCTTCCGTTTCGAGCATCTTAGCGTCTTCGTCGCTAATTACGTGGCCCTTGGCCAAAAGCTTTTTTCCGCCAGCCCGGAAAATTGTGCAGCACAGGATCCTCCCTGCTGCCTGTTTAACATCGATGGTTTGAGCACGCATCCCATTCTCGTCCTTTGCAGGGTACAGCAACGTTTTTAAAGTATACCTCCCCTTTGTGGAAATTGAGCACAAACTTCTCAAAATATCTTTTTGCGGACCGGCGAATGGACTAAAAGGTTCGGGCCGTGCGGGTGTATTGGTGCAGCTTGTCGTCTGGGAGCGCGCGGATTTAAATGTCGCCCGGACTTCAGTAGAGCGCCGAATCGCGGCAGAAAAAACCGGCTTAGAGTTTGAAATAATGGACTACTCCACTTTCAAATTTGGCAATTGAATCAATTCATTATCCGGCCCGCGATCGGCCGACAAGATGGGATGAGCGCGGAGCTCCTTGAGCATCGCAATTTCATCGCAGCATTGAAACTTGGGACACCGTAGGCAATCTTTCCAGACTTTTAGCGGAGCTCTCCGCGCTCCACTTCGTGAAAGCCGAGTTTTTGAAAGAAATCAGTAACGTAGGTGAACGCAAAGATAGCGTGCAAGCCGTTTTCGAGCGCTTCACCTTCCAAATGTTGAATTATCTTGCGCCCCACGCCTTGCGATTTCAGCGCGGGGTTGACTGCCAGGGACCGCACTTCCGCGGAAGTAGGTGTATAGAAATGTAACGCTCCGCAACCTGCCAGCCGGGGCCCCATATAAGCCACGCTGAAGTCGCGAATGTTTTCCGACATTTCGAATTCGGTTCGGGGCAGCATGATCCCATCGGCGGCGTAAGCATTGATCAGTTGCAACACATCGTGGATGTCGCTCATCACCGCTTTTCGCAGGATCAGCGGGCCCGCAGCCATGGAAACTTGCGAATCGGAAAGAGCGGCGCTAACCATGTGACACCCTTCCCAGCTCGTTGACCAATCGCGTGCCCAGTGGGGCGCCATCCAAAAGCTTACGAATTACGTCTGGGACGGATCCGGGGAGCGATTCGGACCTCGCCAATTTCCTGGCGAACGGCTTGGGTGGCCGCTTCGAGCTTGGCTTGCATACCGCCGGTGGCGACGCCGTGTTGGATGAGATCGCGGCAACGTTCGGGCGACATCTCCGCCAGAATGGCGCCATCTTGGCCCTTTACTCCGTCCACGTCGGTCAAGAAGAAAAGCTTGCTGGCTCCAATGGATACTGCTACCGCTACAGCCATTTGGTCGGCATTCACGTTGTAGAAATGGCCGTGCCGGTCTCCGGCCAAACACGCGACCACCGGAAGATAACCATTTTCCATCAGGAGCTTAAGCAACTGGCCGCTGGACGGGATAGGCTTTCCGACTGCTCCCAGTTCTTCGCCCATTGGCTCGGCTTGAGCTAACAGCGCGTCCATTCCAGTTAATCCAACGGCGCTCGAACCCGAGGCAATGAAAGCTGCCACTAGTTCTTGATTCACCGCGCCCGCCAACACTTTGAGGACGGCGTCCAACACGGCGGGAGTGGTCACTCGTAGTCCATTGATAAAGCGGCTCTCAATGCCGTGGTCGGCTAGGAAGCGCGTCACTTGCTTGCCCCCACCATGCACCACCACGGCACGCAATCCACTTTTGACCGCGGCGCCGATTTCAGCGGCCAGGCGATTCCTGGATTCCGGAGAATCGAGCAAAGTGCCGCCGATTTTGATTAAAACCTTCACAGTAAGCCGTCCGTTTCTTCCAGGCCGAGCATCAGGTTCATATTCTGGATGGCTTGGCCCGCCGCTCCCTTGACCAGGTTGTCGATAGCGCTCACCACTACGGCGCGCCCGCTGGCGGCGTCGAAGCGAACACCGATGTCGCAGTAGTTGGTGCGATCTACGCCGCGGATGTCGGGCAGTGTGCCGGCCGGGTACAGACGAATGAAGCGCTCATTCTGGTATCGCTGGCTGTAGATTTCGAGCAAGCTGTCCGCGCTGGACACATTGCGGGCGCGGAAATATATGGTCTCCAAAATTCCGCGGTCGATGGGGAGGAGATGCGCGGTGAAGCTCAACTCGCTCTCCTCGAGCTGGGAGGTCATGAGGATCTCGGGCACGTGGCGGTGATTCAAGACCGAGTAGGCGGAAAAATTCGCGGCCACCTCGCAAAAGCTGGTACTGAGAGTGACTTTGCGGCCGGCGCCGCTCACGCCCGACTTCGCATCGCAGACGATACCCGCGCCGCGTTCCACCACGTCGCTCGAGATCAGAGGTTGAATGGCCAGATTGGCCGCCGTCGGATAGCAGCCTGGATTGGCGACTAGCCTGGCGCCCGAGATGCCCTGGCGGCAAAACTCAGGCAGTCCGTAGACCGCTTCGCGCAGCAGGTCCGGGGCGGTGTGCTGTTCCTTGTACCAATGCGAATAAGTGGCGGCGTCGCGGAAACGAAACGCTCCGCTCAAGTCGACCACCTTAGCGCCGGCCGACAGGAGTTCCGGCGCAAGTTCCATCGAAACGTTGGCGGGCGTGGCCAGGAACACCAGGGCTAGGCCTTCGGATTTCACCACGTCGTGCGCAAAAGCGACGCGCGCCGGCTGCAAGGCATTTAGCGGCTGGGGGCGCTCTTCGAAATCCTGGCGGTGCTCCAGCAGCACCGGCTCGACATGCGGATGATGAGCGAGCAGGCGCACGAGTTCCGAGCCGCTGTAGCCGCGAAAGCCGACAATACCGGCGCGTTGGGGCTTGGAATAATTATTCATGCCTATGAATGATTATAAACCAGATCGCTGGTGAAAGATGGACCCTTCCGATAGATCGGGTTGTTCTGCTAGTCCGGTCTAGGCCATTGGGGGATGGACGCGAGGAACCAAAACAGGGAATTCTATTGCGGCTGGGAGAAACGATCGAAGCTGAGCCGCTCGATGACACGGCGACCCAAGCTGGCACTCGGTCGCCTCCCAGCGACGAAAACACAGCAAGTCGTCGGCCACATCCGGCCATCTCTATTCAACTGATTTCATTGGCTCATTGCGGGGACGTGCTATCCGAAAGGAACCTATTGACGTTTTCGCCATGAAGTTTAGATATAGAATCTACGTCTGAGTCGATGGGTCATATCGCGCAAGATCAGCGGAAATACACCCAGTTCTTCGGGGCAAACGCCCAGGTAAGTGATTGACAAACTGACGCCTGTTCCTTAGGCTTGTGATCTGCAAGGAGAGGGAACCCTTGTCTATGCGGATTCACTACCTGCCGCTGATTGTGGCGCTCATCGCTCTCCCGCTTTGGGGGGACGCCGACGCGCGGCGTGGCGCGGACTTTTTCCGAACGCAAGGCTGCGTGAACTGTCATGCGCTGAAGGGCGTGGGCGCGCAGAAGGCGCCGGATCTCGGGCGCCGGCTGGACCGCGATTACGCACCCGCCGGAATCGCCGCTCGGATGTGGAGTCACGCACCGGTGATGTGGTCGGCGATGAGCAAGGAGAACATCACTCCTCCCAAGGTCACGAGCGACCAAGCCGCCGACCTGTTCGCATATTTTTACGCGGCGCGCTTTTTCGAGAAGCCTGGCGAAGCGGAACGCGGCAAGCGCTTGTTCCAGGAAAAACATTGCATCGATTGCCACGCGCTGACGGGTTCGGGCGGAGTGGGGCCGCCGGTGGACAAATGGGAATCGCTGCAGTCTCCGATTCTTCTGATCCAGCGCATGTGGAACCATCAGTCACAGATGCACAACGCCATGGCGGCGCGAGGCATCGCCTGGCCGCAACTGACGTCGCAGGATCTGGACGACATGCTGGTCTATCTTCAGAACCTGCCGCAGACTCGCGGCGAGGAGCTTTCCGTCGATCTGCCTTCCGGCGGAAACGGGGAAGCGTTATTCCGTGAGAAAGGCTGCGCGGGCTGCCACGTTGGGAAGCTGGCGCTCGAAAACCGTTTAGGGGATAGCACGCTGACCGATATTGCCGCTGCGATGTGGAACCACGCGCCGCAGATGCGCCAGCCGCCGCCCGAGTTGAGCCTGGCCGAGTGGAGGCAACTGATCGGCTATGTTTGGACCAAGCAGTTTTTTGCCACCCACGGCGACGCAGCGCGCGGGCGCAAAGTGTTCGAATCGAAGAAATGCGCGGTTTGCCACAACGATACTTCCTCGGGCGCTCCCAGCCTGGGCAAGCCCGCCGAACCGTACTCGGCCATCACTATGGTCGCGGTGCTCTGGCAGCATGGCCCCACGATGCTGGCCAAGATGCATGAGAAGCACATTGCGTGGCCCCAGTTGTCTCAGGACGAGATGGCCAATCTGATCGCCTACCTGAATTCCCGCTGACGCACCGCTCAGGGTGCCGTTCCATTGTTTATTGGTTTACAGGAATTGGCGCTAGATCTGGATACCGACGTGCTTGAGGTCTCCCGAAACCCAAGGAGGCACGGCATGGAAAAGGATGGCCAGCAGCAGGGCTGCCAGCAATGTGGAAAGTCGGGCCAAGGGCTCGCAGGCGTTCCCGGCGAGGACCCGGCGCAAAGCCGGCGATCGCTGCTATCCTGGCTTCTCGGCGGCGGCGTGGCTGCCTCACTGGCTTCGTTTTTCTATCCCGTCATTCATTTTCTTAACCCTCCGCATATTTCTGAAGCCCCTGTAGACGAGGTTTCGGGTGGCAAAGTCGGGGATCTGGAGCCGAACTCCGGCAAGATCGTGAGGTTCGGAAGCAAGCCGGCGCTTGCTGGTGCGGGTCAACGAGACCGAGTAGAAGGCGTTTTCGGCCGTGTGCACGCATCTGAACTGCACGGTGCAGTATCGCGCCTCGACGCGAGCAGATCTGGTGTCCCTGCCACAACGGAACTTACGACATGAACGGCAGAGTGGTGTCGGGCCCGCCGCCGAACCACTGGAAGAGTATCGCGGTGAACATCCGCGGCGACGAAGTCGTGATTTCAGCGGGCCTAGGCAAGAAGGAATGTAATGGCTGCCACGATGACGAGCGAAAATCTACTGGCTCGACAACAGGCTCGGCCTCAGTTCCATTCGCGCGCTGGCGGCGCATAAAACCGTTCCCGTCCACTCCGCCACCCGCTGGTATTACTTCGGCGGCATCACACTGTTTCTGTTCGGCATCCAGGTGGTGACCGGAACGCTGCTGCTGTTCTATTACCGCCCCACGGTCGCCGAAGGATTCGACAGCGTGAGTTCATCATGACGCGCGTCGAGTTCGGATGGCTGATCCGGTCGATCCATAGCTGGTCGGCGAACCTGATGATCTTTGCCGCTTTCGTGCATATGTTCAGCGTGGTGTTCACGCACGCGTACCGGCCGCCGCGGGAATTGACTTGGGCGAGCGGCATCGTGCTGCTCGGCCTGTTGCTCGGCTTCGGCTTCAGCGGCTATCTGCTGCCGTGGAATCAGATTTCTTATTTCGCCACCAAGGTAGGAACCGACGTGGCCTCCATCACGCCGGTGATCGGCCCCTCCATCGCGCGCGTCCTGCGCGGCGGGGAGGACGTGGGCGGCCCCACATTGACGCGCTTTTTCGCCCTGCACGTGATGGTGCTGCCGATGCTCACCGCCGGGCTGGTGGCGCTGCACGTTTTGCTGGTTCAGAAAAACGGCATGAGCACGCCGCCGTGGATCGCGGCGTCGCGGGTGAGGCAGATGAAATTTTTCCCGAACTTCTTTCTGCGGGAAGCCATGGTTTGGTACGGAGCGCTGGCCGTGCTGGGCGCGCTGGCGGCCATTTTTCCCTGGGAACTGGGCGAGAAGGCCGACCCCTTCGCTTCGGCGCCGACGGGCATTCGCCCGGAGTGGTACTTCCTGGCTCAGTTCTACACGCTGAAGCTGATCCCGAGTCACATCTGGATTTTCGAGGGCGAGATACTGGGAATTGCCGGCTTCGGTTTGCTCGCCGTTCGGATGGGCGCTGATTCCGTTATGGGGAACATCGCGTCGGCGAGGCGCGGACCCGCCTGGTAACCGGAGCAGGGGTTTTCCTGGTCGCTTATCTCGCGACATTTACACTCTTGGGGTACGTCAAATGAAAGCGCGCGCTGATTTTATTGCTGCTTGCGCCAGCGGTTTGCTGGCGCAGCAGGCTGCCAAAAACACTTGCCTCGAGTGCCATACGCCATGGACGGCGATATGCAGCGGCCCGCGGTGCTCATCAAGACCGATGTCCACACCGCCAACGGATTGAGCTGCGCGGACTGCCACGGCGGCGACCCGGCGAACGACGATCCCGGCGTCGCCATGAGCAAGGCCAAGGGATTCGTCGGCAAGCCGGCCGCAAGGCGATTCCGGAGCTGTGCGCAAGTGCCACAGCGACCCGAATTACATGCGGCGATTCCGCCCGCAGCAACGCGTCGACCAGTTCGAACTTTATAAGACCAGCGTGCATGGCAAGCGCCTGCGCCCGGGCGATGAGAACGTGGCGACGTGCATCGATTGCCACAGCGTGCACGAGATTCGCGCCGTGAAGGATCCGCGGCGCCGGTTTATCCGCTGCATATGCCGGAGACCTGCGCGCGCTGCCACGCCGACGCGAAGAAGATGGCGAAGTACGGCATACCGACCAATCAATTCGCCGAATACCGGACCAGCGTTCATTGGAACGCGCTGCAAGTGCGCGGCGATCTTTCGGCTCCCACCTGTGCCTCGTGCCATGGCAATCACGGCGCCAAGCCGCCGCAAGTTGAATCGGTAGCGGCGGTGTGCGGATCTGCCACGTGATGTTCGCGCAACTTTACCAGAAGAGCCTGCACCAGCCGATATTCTCGGCTGCCGTCCGGCGGCGGCGGATGCATCGTGTGCCACAGCAACCATGGGATCCATCAGCCCTCCACGGCCATGCTGGAGGGTCCCAAAGCGGTATGCGCGCAATGTCACGATGCCGGTACGCCGGGGGCGAAAGTCGCCGCGCAAATGGCCGAGTGGCTGGACGACTGGATGCGTCGCTCAAACATTCTGAAGACGTGCTGGCGCGAAGCCAAAAGAGCCGGCATGGAAGTGTCCGAAGCGCAGGCGAAGCTGGCGACGGCCGGGAAGATCTGGTCAAAGCCCGGCTGGCGATGCACGCTTTTCAACCGGGGAAATGCATAAGCCGATGGAGGCCGGCATGGCGGTGGCCAGTGAAACTTTGCATGCCGGCCAGGCCGCGCTGCACGAAAAAGATGTCCGCCGCATGGGTCTGGCGATATCGGTGTTGTTCATTGGGATCACCATTTTCGCCATTTGGGCCCTGATTCGCCGCCTGGAAACAAGCGGCCGGCCGCGGGACGCGTCGGCTACGCCGCAGGTGATCCTGAATGTTTTTGAAGCACTCAACTCTCAACAATGGAGATAACTCGTTATGAAAATGCAATTACCATCGCTACTATTTCTCTGGCAGCTTGCTTGGGCTTGGCCTATGCCGGCGCTCCAGAAGGTAAAGCCATATTTGCCGCCAAGTGTCAGGCCTGTCATGGACCCAACGGGGAAGGCAAAGCATCCATCGCGAAAATGTTCAACGTCACCATGCAGCCGCTGGGATCGAAGGATATTCAATCGCTGTCCGACGCCGATATCAAGAAGGTTGTCACCGAAGGTCACGGGAAGATGAAACCGGTGGGCGGGTTGGACGAGAAGCAAGTTGCGGACGTGATCTCGTTCGTGCGCACGCTGAAGCAATAGCAGCGGCTGG
>CAVXJU010000048.1:0-26542 GCA_963761935.1 Terriglobia bacterium
ATCACTTGCGTGGCGCGGGCTTGGAAGAGACGTTCGTGATGGAGACTGGCGAGACCTTGGAGATCGACCGCAATGGTGCGCGCAGGGGCGAGAAAGTGCCGGTGGGCCGCATCTGTATCGATTCCGGAACGATCGATGAAGTGGTGGAAGACATCGTCATTCGCGATCGGCGCCATCTCTCCGAGGACGGCTTTGTGCTGCCGATCATCGCCATCAACAAGCATTCTGGAAAGAGCGAAACGCTGCCGGAGATCGTGAGCCGCGGGTTTATGTCGTTTGAAGACGGCTCGCAGCTCTTGCAGGCCGCGCGACAGGTGGTGGCGCGCACGTTGGAATCGTCGAGCGAGGAAGAACGCACCGATTGGGGCGTGATGCAGGAAAAAATTCGCGCCGATCTGAAGCGTTTCTTGACTAAAGAAACGCAGCGCCGTCCGCTCATCATGCCGGTTATCCTGGAAGTCTGACTTGGGCTCGTATCTGGTCGACGCCTCCGGTTTTCAGGGCCAAGCCGATCAGGTGTTCACGCCCGCCAGCGAAACCGAGCTGGTGGAGATTCTGCGGAACGCGAGCAGCGAACGCATACCCGTCACGATTTCCGGCGCGCGAACCGGGTTGACCGGCGGCGGAATCCCGCAAGGCGGCTGGGCTGTGTCGATCGAGAAGTTCCAGGGTTTGGAAATTTCACGTGGGCGCGCGATCGCGGGCGCGGGGGTCTCGCTTGAATCTTTGCAAGCCGGCGCGAATCCGACCGGGCAGTTCTATGCGCCCGACCCGACCGAGCGAACGGCCAGCATTGGCGGCACTATCGCTACTAACGCCAGTGGCTCGCGCAGTTTTCGCTACGGCAGCACGCGACGCCACATTCTGAGTTTGCGCGTCGCTCTGATGGACGGCAGCGTTAATACGTTCCAGCGCGGCGACAAAATAGATTTCGATGTCCCGGCGATTCCGCTTCCGGGAACGACGAAAAACACCGCCGGTTATCTGCTGTCTCCGGAGATGGACTGGATTGACCTGTTTACCGGCAGCGAGGGCACGCTCGGAGTCGTGGTTGAAGCCGAGCTTCAGCTTCTACCGAAACCCGCGGACGTGCTGGCTGGCGTGGTCTTCCTTTCGAGCGATGACCCTACGCTCGATGCCGTGGAGGATTGGCGAGAGCTGCGCGGATTGCGCATGATCGAGTATTTCGATCGCAACTCGCTGGCGTTTTTGCGGCAGCGCTTTCCGGAAGTTCCCGAAAATTCCGGCGCGGCCTTGCTGGTCGAGCAGGAAAACGGCGATATAGATTTCTGGGCCGATAACGCACCCGAAGACAGCTGGTTCGCCGACAACGACAAGGATCGCGAACGCTTCCGCCGCTTTCGGCACGCGCTGCCGGAACTGGTCAACGATACGGTGCGGCGCCGCGGATTCTTGAAGCTCAATTCAGATTATGCGGTTCCGCTACACCGCAATCGCGAAATGCTGGCCTGTTATCACACGCGGCTCCGCGAGCGCTCGCTCGATTACGTGATCTTCGGGCACATCGGCGATGCGCACGTGCACGTTAACATCCTGCCTTCGTCGCAGGCCGAGTTCGATGCCGGGCAAAGCCTGATGCTGGAGTTCGCGCGCCAAGCCGTAGCGCTCGGCGGTACGGTCTCGGCTGAGCACGGCCTCGGCAAACGCAAATCGAAACTGCTCGAAATTCAGTACACGCCCGAGCAGATCGAAGCCATGAAAGCCGTGAAACGCCGGCTTGACCCGCACTGGCTCTTGAACCGCGGAACGCTTTTTGGCTAAGACTTCAGTCCCGCCAATTTCTGCACGGTTTCGAACGTATCCGCTTCCGCCGCGGTCTTGTCCGTGCGATAGCGCTTCACTCGGGCGAAGCGCAGCGCCAGACCGCTCGGGTAACGCGGGCTCGCCTGAATTTCATTGAATACAATCTCGGCCACCAGCTTCGGCTCAACGAATACGGTGTAATTATCTCGTCCGATCTCGAGCTTGAGCAGCTCGGCGGTTTGCCACTCCAGCATCGCGTCGGTCAGGCCTTTGAAGGTCTTGCCGAGCATTACGAATCCGCCCTTTTCCGTATCGCGGGCGCCCAGATGCAGGTTGCTCAGCCAGCCGTGTCTGCGGCCATGTCCCCACTCGGCCGCCAGAATCACGAGATCCAAAGTGCGGGGCCGCTTCACTTTAATCCAACTCTGACCGCGCGAGCCCGCCGCGTAAAGCGCATCGGTCGCTTTCGCCATGATGCCTTCGTGCCCGCGCTGCAGGGCCTGTTCAAGAAACTCCTGCGCCTGCCCGAGGTCGGACGTGACGAGGTGCGGCATCAAAAAATCGCTGGTCAACCCAGCGAGCGCGTCGAAACGGCGCTGCTGCGTCTCCTCTAGCAGCGACCCGCCGTTGAGATACAGCAAATCGAACCAGAACGGCGTCATGGGCAATTCGGCGCGCAAACGATCGACCTCCAGCTTGCGTCCGAAGCGGCGCATTGTAATTTGAAATGGCTGCGGACGGCCGTCCGGTTGAAGGCTCAGCACCTCGCCGTCCAGAATCAGGTCGCGCGCGGGAAGCGCACGGACAATCTCCACCAGCTCGGGCACGGCGGCCGTAACGTCGTTCAGGGCGCGCGAGTAAATCCTGACATCGTGGCCCGACTTGTGCGCCTGCACGCGCGCGCCATCCATTTTGAATTCGAGCACCGCTTCGCCCAGGTCGCCGAGCGCTTCGCCGATATCCTCGGCCGACTGCGCCAGCATGGGCTGGATGGGCCGAAACAACTGAATATCGTATTGTTTGAGTCCGGCCTCGCCTTGTTCCAATGCCGCCCGCGCCACCACCGCGACATTGCCTGCCAGCATCACGGCGCGCCGGACATGGTCGCCTGCGATTTTGGAAGCCTTGGCGATGGCATCCACCATGACGGCTTCGAGCGCGCCTTGCCGCAGTTCACCGGCCAAGAGCGCAATAAGAAACCGCTGTTCGGCTTCGGTGGCGCGCGTGAACACGCCCTGGAGCAACTCGAAACGGCGGCGCTGCGATCCACTGCCGGAAGTCGTCGAGATTTGCTCAAAGATCTGGTCGACTTCGATGAGATCCAGGCTCGCACTCGCGGCCGGAGAGCCAATCGCCTCGCGCACCGCCGCGTAACCGGCGCCGATCCTGCCCTGCCGAATCTGCCCGGAAAGAAACGCGACCGCGATCTCGATCTCGCCGCCGTGCAGCCGGCCCAGCAATTGCGCCAGCGCTTCGACTTTTTCTAAGCGCCGCGGCGTCTCGGTTACGCGTCGCGAAGTCTCCACCACCTCGGCCAACAGCATGTTCCGAGAATAGCCGAGCCGTCGCGGTTAATACGAAGTGGGAATTACCTGCGGCGGAGTGGAGCCGGCGATCGCGATCTGTTGCGCCGTGATGGTGCCGGCCGAATTGGTGATTTGAATGGTGACGCTGGCGATTTGCGTTGTGTCGCCGGTAACTGGAAACCTGGCCAGCAGCGCGAACATGCCGCCTACTTGAGTGGAGGCAAAGTACTGCTGAAAAACGGAACTGACGTTGACTGGGATCGCGCCCGGCTGCACGGTGGCGCCGCTGGCGTCGTAGAACGTGAATGAGAGCTGCGAGGTCGAATAAGTATTGTCCAGACCTGCCAAGCTAATATCCAGTTCCCCCGCTTTCCTGAGACCGGTGGCCGTATCGAGCATCACGGGTGCGGGTGGGATGGTGAGGCTGGTCTGCCCCGCCGGCGTTCCGTCCTCCAGCGTGAGCGTGAATAAGATGGTTCCCGCTGTCGCGCCGGTGGAGAACGCGATGTTGGACTGCCCGTTGAACGTTCCTACCGCGCTGCCCTGTGTGAAGTTTACCGTGGCGAGTCGCGCTTTACCGGACAGGAATTCAACCGAGGGGTCGTCGGTGACGCCTGGCACGCTGGGCGTGAACTGCATGGCCAGCGTTCCCGATCCGCCGACCGGAGAGGCCGACCCGAGCGCAACCGTGAGACTGTTCTGCTGAGCGCTTGCGCCGGTCGTCGAAGCGAGGTCCATCGCCAGAGAAGGCAATACGGCCGCTAACGGCGGAGTGACGCCCAATCCCGTCAGGTTAAACACGCGCCCGTCCACCGCCAGCGTTCCCTGCGCCGCTTGGCCGGTTTGTGGTTGGAACTGCACTTGAAAAGACGCGGTTTGACCGGAGGCGAGCGACAATGGCGTCGTGACGCCGGTCGGGCCCGAAAATCCAGTCCCGGTCACGGTGATGGCTTGGACCGTCAGATTCGCGGAACTCGGATTGGACAGCGTGAAGCTTTGAACCTTGCTGCTCCCCACTGTGACCGTGCCGAAATCAATTGCGGCTCCCGCGGCGAGCGGCCCCTGCGAGCCGGCCAGCGTGACTGAAGCTCCCGCCACACCGTTGCCTTGCACCGTGATGTTGGTGGTGTTGATCGCCATGAACGCCGAATACGTGGCAACCGATGTAGGAGTGAAATCGACTCGAAATTCTGCATAGTTGCCTGGCGCGATGATGTAGGGCAGCGAAGGGACCGAGGCTGAGACCAGTTGAAAGCCTTCGCCTGCTAATGAAAGCGTCTGAAAAGTGGCGGGGCCGGAGCCTTCGTTGTGTACCCGGAATCGCGTCTCCAACGTGTCGCCGGGAGTCGCGGAACCGATGTTGACAAACGAACCCACCGGTGTTTCAGTGGTTCCGTTGAACGTGAAAACCTGGATTTGCGCCATCGCCGGTAGCGGCAGCAGAACGAGAGCCAATCGCAGCCACGTTTTCATTGGCTCACCTCCGGCAAGAAGTAGAGGCTTTCACGGCCGGGCGTGACGCGGATCGCAAAGCGAGCGCTGCTTGCCAGATCGCTCAGCTCCACCCAATCGGCGCCCATCTGCGCGAAGGAAAGGCTGGGAGGCAACTGCGCGTTGAGATGAATCTCGGTTGCGTCGGCTTTTCGAATCACGACGCCATTCGAGTCCGTGTAAATCAGTTCGCCGGATGCAAGTCTGAGCGCCGGAGCGCTGGCTTGGCCGAGAAAAATCTGGGAGTCGGCTTGGCCACTTTCAATCAGGATGCGAAACTCCCGCAGTCCGCCATTGCGTTCAATCAGAAAGGCGACGTGTGCGCGATCCGGGGCGGCGATCCCTAGAACGGCACTGGGCGTAAAAAGCTGGCAGTCGAAGGGGACCATCTGGAATGCCGTTCCAGACCAGGTGAAGAGCAGGTTCGCGCTCGCGAGATACACGAACGCAGGCGAACCGTCGCTGAAGAATGCAAACGCGGCTGGTCCCGGAGGCGCATCCACGCTGCCGAGCACTCGGGCTAGATTATCCATGGCGACCACGGATGTGTCCGTTTTCACCAATCCAAACGATCCCGAATAGGCCGCGCTGGCGACGCCACTAAAGGTCGAACCGCCCAATACGAAATTGCCCGCGATGCCCCAGACCGGCCGAAACGAATGGGCGCCATCCTGGAGGAAACCCACCTGGGGAGGTGCGAGCGCCGGCTGCGCGTAAGCGGCCGCGGCCAGCATAAAAGCCATAACAAAGGATTTCATTACGGTTGCCCCACAATGATGCTCGGAGTGCCGATGGAAATGCCGGCCGGCGACGCCGCAGCCGGAGAGGAACCGTGCGATTGGGCGAACACCATGCCCGCCGCCGCTGCGCCGCCCACCAGCAGGCCGATCACCAGCCATTTGGTCTTGCTTCTGTGCGACGCTTTGAAAACGCCTACGCTCCCGGCTTGCGGCGAGGCTTGCGATGTGGTTTCCGATGCCGCTTGCGGTGCAGCTCGTGGCGCGGCTTGCGGTAACGCTGTCTCGTTCAGATATTGGGTGGTGATGATTCCCGCTCGAGCCTGGTCCTTGATCGCGGTGATGCGAATCTCTATCGGTCCGGCGGTTTTGTTCCACTGCATGCCTCCGACGGACGCGCGCCCGTCGGCGCCGGTGGTCACGATTTCCGTGCGCAGGCCGCTGTTGAACAGGCCGCTCGGTCCTGAATCGGGCAGCCGGAAGCTCACCGAGGCATTTGGAACCGGCTTGCCGGCTTCATCGGTCACTAGCACAGTCAGCCCGCGCGCTGCCCTCGCACCAGTCCGGTAGACCGTGCCTTCCCCTTCGACCACTTTGAGCTGGATGATGACCGAGGCGTTCAACGAGACCGTGAAAGCGAGCGCGCAGCACAGCAGCCCGCGCCAGCCGGGTATTCCAAATATCTGCACGTCCTATACGTGCCGGAATAACAGGGATATTCTCAGGGAACGGGCCGCTGCATCCTTCCGCGCAGTTGGTCTGGAGGTAGCCGCAAAGCCCCCGCCGGGTTACTGGTTCGGAAACCTGCAACCCACTGATTACAGTATTTCCGGAAGCTGCCGATGATTGAGAATAGGACCAAATTTCTTCGGAAAGCTTAGTCGGTTACTTGCGCCTAGTTAGCGCAGCCCCGAATGCATCGGGAAAAGAACATGGCCGTCGACGGCAAGTTGGAAGTATCCATCGAGAATCTGGCCCATAGTGTCGGCGCGTCAACGACGCGCGATGCCGAGGCGCGCGTAGAAGCCATCCTGCACTCCTCTTTTGACGCATTCGTCGAAGCCGACTCGCAGGGACGGATCGTCGGTTGGAATTCGCAAGCCGAGCGAATCTTTGGCTGGGCTTATTCCGAAGTAGCGCAGCAATCCATTTACATTCTGGTCCCGCAGCGTTTCCGCGCGGCTCATGAGCACGTCATCCAGGAATTTCTGGATTCCGGCAGCAGCTTGATGCTGAACCAGAGGCTCGAAACCAGGGCGTTGCATCGCGACGGGCACGAATTCCCGGTGCAACTGATTGCTTCCGCGTTTCCCTGGGGCGACAGCCATCGTTTCATTGGCTTGGTCCGCGATATCACTAAGCGGAAACAGGTGGTGGAGGATCTCCGCCAGAGCGAAGCGCGCAACGTCGAAATTCTGGACCACCTGGAGGACGCCTACAGCGAGGTCGATCTTCACGGCAACTACGTTTTCGTGAACGATGCATACTGCCGCTTGTTCAACCGTACCCGGGAAGACGTAGTGGGCCATACTTACAAAGACTTCTTCGATCGCGAACGGAGTGTGGGCTTGCGGGATGCCTATCAGCAGGTTTACAGAACCGGTAAGCCGGTCAAGGGTTTCGAGCACGAGTCCCAACCCGGACGTTTCACCGAGCTTTCGATCTGGCTCAAGCGCGACCAAAAGGGACAGCCCATTGGTTTTGCGAGCAGCATCCGCGATTGCACCGAGCGCAAACTGCACGAACGCGAGCTGGCCGAAGCCAAACAGGCCGCCGAAGCCGCCAACAAGGCCAAGAGCGCCTTTCTGGCCAACATGAGCCACGAAATTCGCACGCCCATGAATGGCATTCTGGGCATGACCGAACTGGCGCTGTCCACCGAATTGACCCCGGAACAGAGCGAGTTTCTTGGCTTGGTCAAGTCTTCGGCGGAGGCCTTGCTGGTGATCCTGAACGACATTCTGGATTACTCCAAGATCGAGGCGGACAAGATGGCGCTCGATCCGGTTCCGTTCAATCTGTCTGAAATGGTGGGCGACGCGATGAAGAGCATGGCTCTGGCGGCTCACAAAAAGGGTCTGGAGCTGGCGGTCGATATCGGGCCAGACGTGCCGCAGGACGTGCTGGCGGATGCGGTACGCTTGCGCCAAGTGCTGCTGAACCTGGTGGGGAATTCCATCAAGTTCTCCCACACCGGCGAAATCGTGCTGCAAATCAAAGCGCAGGAGCTGCAACCGGAGCACGCCGTTCTGGTCTTCTCGGTTCGCGATACGGGTATCGGTATCGCACCGGAAACGCGGGCCAGGCTTTTCGAGCCGTTTGAGCAAGCCGATTCGTCTACTACGCGCCACTATGGGGGCACCGGCCTGGGCTTGGCGATTTGTAAGCGCATCGTGCAGCTCATGGGCGGCGCCATCTGGGTGGAAAGCGCTCCTGGGGCAGGTTCCACGTTCTACTTCACGGCGCGAGTTGGCGTTGTGCCGGTACCGCGCAGCCAACCCATTCAGCCGGACCTGGGGAGCTTGCCGGTTCTAATCATCGACGACAATGCTACCAACCGCCGCATTCTATTTGAGACTGCCAAGCAGTGGGGGATGCTGCCGGATGAGGCCGACAGTGGAGCTTTAGGATTGCAGAAGCTGGAGGCGGCGGCGCGCTCGGGCTGCGCTTATGGCCTGATTTTGTTGGACGAGCAGATGCCCGGCATGGGCGGTCTGGAAGTGATCGAGCGCATTCGCAAACATCAGGTTTTGTCCGGCGCCACCATCTTGATGCTCAGTTCTTCAGACCAGAGCTCCAGCGCGGCGCGCTGCCGGCAGATGGGCGTAGAGACTTACTTGATCAAACCCGTAAAGCCGGCCGAACTTCTGGAGATGATCCGGAGAGCTGTGGGAGCTTGGAAGCCATCCCTGCGCAGTTCGCCCAGACCAAACGCGGCGCCGGCACGCCCGCTGTCCGTCCTGGTGGCGGAGGACAATCCGGTGAACCAGAAAGTCACGGTGGCCATGCTGCACAGGATGGGGCACCGCGCCGTAGTTGCCGCCGATGGCGCCGAGGCACTGGTCAAGTGGAATGAGGGGCAAGTGGATCTGATCCTGATGGACGTCCAGATGCCGGCCATGGACGGACTGGAAGCGACGCGGCGTATCCGGCTGGAGGAGCGCGCCGGCGGGGGCCACGTTCCGATTGTCGCGATGACCGCGCATGCCATGAGCGGCGACCGCGATCGCTGCCTGGAAGCAGGCATGGACGATTATGTTTCCAAGCCCGTCAGCCGGGCGGCGTTAGAGCTAGCTTTGGCGCGCTGCGCCGTGTGGCAGACCGGGCAGACCGATATGCGCGGCTAGCCCGGCCCTTCCAGCCAACCTGCGATCTCGGCGCGGAGAAATAGAACGCCAGTGCGCTAGAATAAAGCATTCGGGCCGTGGCGCAGCCTGGCTAGCGCGCTTGCTTGGGGTGCAAGAGGTCCCGGGTTCAAATCCCGGCGGCCCGACCAAAACCCTCCAAAACTTGGCTGTGATGCCTCCGCGGTTCCTCTGCGCCGGCTCAGTTCTTTGTCATCGCCAGGCCGGTTACCATAACATCCGTATTATGGGCAAAGCGCAGACCATACGTCCCGTCAGTTGATTTCAGTTTGCCGCCGGTTACCAGTTGGGCCTTGTCGTATCTGCCCACCACTGCCCCGTTAATGGAGCATTCCACCTGGCCACCCTTCACCGAGAGCGCGATCTCTTGAGTGACGGGCTGACCTTTTCCGGGTGCCTTGTGAACAGCGTCATTGGCCTCGCCGCGAAACCCATCCATTTTGAATGGCGCCGGTCCGAATCCACGCACGATAAACCTTCCGTTTCCATAGGCCGCACAGTAAAGGTCGGTCTGCAGCGGCGTTCCCATGTCATTGCCGCCGATGAACACACCGTAGGGGTGCGGATGCGTGTTGAGGTTCATGTACTTCGGCTCATGGAATGTTGCCTTCACGGTGTAGTCCCCGGAGGCGTTTGCTCCATCCATCCAGTAGTTCGCAGCGGGACCCGTGGTAGCGTGGAGCGAGTCGCCTTCTTGGGACAACTTCGCATCTTTGATGCTCATGCCGGCCTTTTCCTCGGCTGCGTCAATGTCGCCGTTCCAGCCCGCAACCTTAACGCCGCCGTCGGTGACCGCACGCGAGCCATCGGCGGTGGCGCTCCCGGCAAAACCGACGAAGGGGCCTCTTACGTAGAACAGGATTACGAGCAGCGCCACAACCGCGACCAAGGAACCGAGAACGATCAGTGTGATTTTTTTCATTTGTGCTGAATATCCGCGAGGAAAACCTTTCCATTACATCATGAATGAGGGTTCGTCGACCAAAGTTCTAAATTCCGGCGAAGGCGCCATAGTTACCGCTTCATTCGGGGCTCTGGGCGGGGGCCGTGGGACCGTGCCGGTTCAAGACAGCTTTGCGCGTTGACTCCAGACCTATGCGGAGGGATTCGGCCGGTAACCCGTGGATAATCGGCGATAGCAATTTTCGCATTGCGAATGGGGCGTCGCGGGTGAGGGTGACGGACTCGCACTCGACGACTACTCCACCGTTTCTTTCCTCGAAAAACCAATAACCATACATCCGCCACATCAAGCCGCGATCCTCGCCGACCGGCAGCTCACGTTCGCTGGACTGGCCGGGATCGCTCACCTCCGCGATACGCGTGCTGTAGGCGCGGCTGTAGACCCGTTTCGAATCGATCCGCACAAAGTGTATTTCGTGCTCGGTATTCAATACGTCCGATAGAAACAGCTTGGATTTCACGATCCGCATATACACGGTAAAATCGTTGCCGGTATGGGAGCGCACCAGGGCGCCGGCGATTTCGGGCTTGTAGATTTCGTTGTGGTGCGGGTAGTCCTGCACGACGGCCAGGACGCTTGGGAGATTCGCGGATGGGATGAAGATGGCGCCGATCCAGTCTTGAATCATGCCGCCCTTGATTTCGGTATTCCCGTTTCCGCTGGCGGGCTCAATTAGCGTAGTGCCGCGTGCCAACTGATCGCGTTGGGGCAGACTGTCCGACCAGAGAAAACCATGCCCATGCCAGCGGGGTTCCAGGCGAGCCTCCAAATCGGCTACATAATTATCGAATGCTTCCACCGTCTCCTTCCGTAGCTCGGCGGCCCAGACCGGGACGGAAGTGATGAGGAGGAGCGCAGCCAGAACCTGCGGGCACCGGCGTAGTCCCCTGCTTCTCCGCCGGCGATAACGCGTGTGCAGCCGCTTGGATTGGCCCTGAGATCTCAGCGAGCGGAGGGGCATGGGTGCTAAACGATTTTACGCCGTATTTCTGTTCTGGAGCCGAGTCTCGTGCAACGCCGTAGCCGGAAAGTTACGTGATGTGCAGAGAACCGCCGCAGTCGCGATGAGACTTCACGGCGGCCCCTTACGTGAGGGAAAGTTACTCCGCTGCGCTGGTACATCGATTGCTCATTTCCGTGGCAGGGAAGGGGAGCTCATGAAGACGTTCTTATGGACAGTTACCGCTCTGCTGATGTCTATGCCGTTTCCGACAAAGGCGGATTCGCGCCGGGAAGTTGTCGTGAGAACGGACAGCCTCATAAACGTTCAGCCCTGGGACGGCTGCGGTAGGATTTACAGGGGCCATATCGCTCTGGACGTGTTCTGGGGAGCAGGCGATGCGGTGGCGATTCCGAAGGGATCGCCCGTGGAGCTGACCGTACGCGAAACCGGGCCGGGAGAGATGATCGTAGACATTCAGTCGATCACCGTCCACGGACGGCGGTACGTCATCGATACTGAGTACGAAACCGAGGACGGCGGCGGAGTTGAAGCCGCCGGCCCGGAAGTGGTTGGCACTGGAGGGCAGATACAGCCGCAGGGTGCGGAAATCCATGTTCCATCCGAGACCGTGCTGCGTTTCCAACCACCCTTCCTCGTGTTGCGGCCCGCTTGCAGGGGCTGCATGTAGCGCCGGCGCGAATCTTACGACCCGAATCTTAATTTAGGAGACCACTATGGACAAAACTGAGAAGTGCGCACATCCCAGCTGCCATTGCACCGCCAAACCGGGCAGCAAATATTGCAGCACGTATTGCGAGGGCGAGGCGAAAACGGCGGATATCGTATGCAATTGCGGCCACGCTGAGTGCGAGCAACCGGTGACCGCGCGGGTTTAGACCGGGCCAGGCTCCGCCACGCCGGCCGGACTAGCGAGTGTGTGCAAGAACGGATCGGGCGATAGAGTCGAGCGCCAGGACCTCTTCCACGGCGCCGCGCTTGATGGCCTCGTTCGGCATGCCGAACACCACCGAAGTGGCTTCATCCTGCGCGATGGTGTAGGCTCCGGCTTCCTTCATTTCGAGCATTCCGCGAGCGCCATCGTCGCCCATACCGGTCATGATCACGGCCACGGCGTTAGCGCCCGCATACCGGGCGGCGGATCGAAACAGCACGTCCACCGAGGGGCGATGGCGCGAGACCAGCGGGCCGTCCTTGATCTCGACGTAGTAGCGCGCGCCGCTGCGCTTGAGCAGCAGGTGATGATTTCCCGGCGCGATCAGCGCGCGCCCGCGCAGCACGGTATCGTTGGTGTCGGCTTCCTTCACCGAGATTTGGCACAGGCTGTCCAGGCGATTGGCGAAGGCGCGGGTGAATACTTCCGGCATGTGCTGCACGATGACGATCCCGGGCGCGTCCGGAGGCAGCACTTCGAGCAGCGCCCGCAGCGCCTCGGTGCCGCCGGTGGAAGCGCCGACCACCACCACTTTCTCCGTGGTTTCGAGCATGGCGCCCGGTGGAGCGCGAAAGAATGGCGTCGGCGGTAAGCTTCGGTTCCACGCGGCGCGCGGGGCTAACCGTGCGCAACCGGGCGCCCGCCGCGGCCTTGACGGCCTGGCACAGCATCAGGCGCGATTCTTCCAGGAATTGCTTGCTGCCCAGGCGAGGTTTGGCAATGATATCCACGGCGCCGTATTCCAGCGCCTTCAGCGTAGTCTGCGCGCCTTCCTCGGCCAGACTGGAACAAATGATCACCGGGATGGGATGCTGGCTCATGATCTTTTGCAGGAAGGTGAGCCCATCCATGCGCGGCATCTCGATATCCAGGGTGATGACGTCCGGCGTTCGGGCCTGTATTCTTTCGGCGGCCACGAAAGGATCGGCAGCAGTGCCGACCACTTCGATGTCCGGGTCCGAAGACAGGATATCGCTGAGCGTCTGCCGGACCACGGCGGAATCGTCCACGATCAGAACGCCGATCCGTTCCTGCTTCATGCCGCGCCGCTCCCCGGACCCAGCTTGTACACGCGCACTTCGCCGGTGCCGGTATGGAAATGAATCTTGCGCCCCTGCGTTCCGCCCAGATCGTAGGCCAGGACCACGAATCCTTCCTCCTCTAGAACCTCCAGGGCGGCTTCGCAGTTCTGAGCGCCCACGGTAGCCTTGTCTTTTCGGGCTTCCGAGGTGGGCAGCACGTCGGCGCCGCCGAAGACTTTCACTTGCACCTCTTTTCGATTCAGCCCCAGCGCGTCGAATTTTTGCGCCAGGTAGCGAATGCTGAAGTCGACATAGCGATGGCCATCCATAATGCTGGCCGATGCGGACCAGCGGCGCGGGCAGCGGGGCAGGACTCCGTGGCACAAGGCGCCGGCCCCGACTTCGCGCGTTCCAGAAAGTGACTCCCACGCACGATCCCAGGATGGTGTGAATGATCATGGGCCGGCGAGCCAGATGGATCCGGCCTGGTTGCAGGTTCAGTTCCGGCAGATCCACTAGTAGCTCCATCAGCTCCCCTTCCTGTAAACGGACGGCCCCGAAGCGCTCAAGGGCAGATCCATGCCCTGCAAGGATTCCGAATGGCCGGAAAAAAAGTAGCCGCCCGGAACCAGATGCCGGATCAGCTTCTGAAGAATGCGGATCTGTGTCGGCCGGTCAAAATAAATAATGACGTTCCGGCAGAAAATAATTTCGGGCGGCTCGCTGACGCCATAGTCTGAGTCCATGAAGTTGACGCGCCGGAATTCCACTCGCGCGCGCAGCTCCGGGAACGATGCGCAGCAGCTCCGAGCCCGGCTCGCGCGAGCGCATGCAATACTTCCGCCGCAGCTCCGCCGGGACGGGCGCCGCCGCCTCGGATTTGAAGATGCCCTGCCGCGCCTTGGCCAGCACGGCGGTGCAGATGTCGGTGGCCAGCATGTTGAAGTGAAAACCGGCGTGGGTTTGCGCGTACTCGCTCAGAACCATTGCCAGCGTGTAAGGCTCCTCGCCGGTGGAGCAGCCCGCGCTCCAGATCAGCGATTTCCGGCTGATTCCGTACAGCGCGCGCCAGGTCGGGAAGCGCCTTCGAGGCGAGGAAGTCGAAATGCCCCGCCTCGCGGAAGAAATCGGTCTTGTTGGTGGTGACGGCGTCGATCAGATGGACCAGCTCGGCCTGATGGCCGTCGGGCGCAAACACGTAATTGCAGTAGTCGGCGAAGGACGCGATGTCCAGCTCGCGCAGGCGCCGGCGGATGCGGATCTCCACCATGGTCTTTTTCTCGGCGTTCAAGTTGATGCCGGATTCGTCATAGATCAGGTCGCGAAGCCGGTTGAAATCCGCGTTGGAGAGGCATTCGTTGCGCGATACTCATCATAGAGATTGTGAAGCGGGGCTACTGTTGGTAGCTCCGCTTCCCGGTCAGGCGTTAACTTCCACCGGTTTGGCTGTCTCCGCGCCTCGTACCGAGGCTAGTTCCTCGGCGGAAAACACGCGGTCGATATCCAGGATCATGATGAAGTGCGCGTCGCGCTTTCCCATGCCCTTGATGAAATCGGTTCGAATCTGGGCGCCGATTTTGGGCGCCGGTTCGATTTGATCCGGCTCCAGGTCGATTACTTCCTCCACCGAATCGGCCAGTGCGCCGATGATGCTGGATTCGCCCTCCAGCACTACTTCCACCACCACGATGCAGGTGTTGACGGTCTTTTCGGTTCGGGACATCTCAAAGCACAGCCGCAGGTCGACCACGGGAACCACGTTGCCCCGCAGATTGATCACCCCGCTCATGAAGTCGGGCGTGCGGGGAACCTTGGTAATGGTGGTGAAATCCAGCACTTCCCGGACTTTGGCGACGTCAATTCCAAATACCTCGTCGCCCAGTTTGAAAGTGAGATATTGCCGGGTCTCGGTAATTTCGGTAACGCTCATAGTTTTGTCCTTTCGCGTCCTGAGGTTAGGCGCGAACCCGGCCGCCCGAGTCCGCGCCGCAACCTAGTAGCGCTCGAACTCCTTGTCGGTGGCATCGCCGTTCTCTTTCAGCTTGAGTGCCACGCCGGACTTGGAACTCCTGGCCGGGCCATTGTGCCCCGGATGGTTCGTGACGGCTTGCTGGAGCTTCTTGACCGAAGCCACGGGTTTGGCGGCAGGCCGTACGGCGGGTGCTTGCCCCTGATCGCCAGTGCGGAAGAATCCCAGCGCCGAAATGAGCTGATCGGATTGGCTGGTGAGCTCCTCGGTTGTGGAAGCCATCTCCTCGGAGGCCGAGGCGTTCTGCTGGATCACTTTTTCCAGTTGCTGCAAGGCCTTGTTGATTTGCTCGGAGCCGGTATCCTGTTCCTTGCTGGCGGCCGTGATTTCCTGCACCAGCTCGGCGGTCTTCTGGATGTCGGGCACCAGTTTTTCAAGCATCTCACCGGCCCGCTCGGATACCTTCACCGTAGTCCCGGAGAGCTGATTGATTTCGCCGGCGGCCTTTTGGCTGCGCTCGGCCAGCTTGCGTACTTCGGCCGCCACCACCGCGAAGCCCTTGCCATGCTCGCCCGCGCGCGCCGCTTCGATGGCGGCATTGAGAGCGAGTAGATTGGTTTGCCGCGCAATCTCCTCGATGATGGAGATTTTGCTGGCGATTTCCTTCATCGCGGCCACGGCTTCAGAGACCGACTTGCCGCTCTCCTGCGCGTCCTTGGCCGATTTGGTGGCGATCTTTTCGGTCTGTTGCGCGTTGTCGGCGTTCTGCTTGATGTTGGAAACCATTTCCTCCATCGACGAGGATGCTTCCTCGGCCGACGCCGCCTGTGCGCTGGCGCCGTTGGACACTTCCACCGAAGCCGAGCTGATGCCTTGGCTGGCGCTGCCCACTTCGCCCGCGATGGCGCGAATGTCGGTGACCGTGCGAATCAGCCCGCCTACCATGCTGGACAAGGCCTGCATCAATTTGTCTTGAGCGGACCGCTCCCGCAGCGTGACCGTGAGGTTGCCCTGCGCGATCTCTTCGGCCGCGTGCGTCACCTCATGCATGGCTGAAATCAACGTGTTCAGGTTGTTCTTGATGGTGTTGAATTCGCCGTAATACGTATCGGTAATCTGCGGAGGCAGATCGCCCTTGCTGATAAGCTCGACGTAATTGGCGGAGACGTTGAGCGGCGCGATCACCGCGTCCAGAATGGCGTTGACGCCGCGCACGATTTCCGAGTACGCACCGTGGAACAGTTCGTAACTGCCGCGTTCGGCTAGTTTTCCTTCCTTGGCGGCGGCGGTCAGGCGGGCCAGTTCCTGCTGCAGGCTTTGCAGCACTCCCGCCACGTTGTTGATCGCTTGCTTCATTTTTTCGTGGTCGCCCTTATACGTCTGAGCGATCAGCTCGTCGATCTTGCCGTTGGAGATCTGCGCCAGAATCCGATTGCCTTCCCCGATGGGCAGCAGGATGGCATCCAGCATGGCGTTCATGCCGCGCACGATGTCCGCATAAGCGCCCTGGAATTGATCCGGCTTGCCGCGCTCGGAAAGTTGGCCTTCCCGGGAAGCTTCGGTCAGCCGGCCCAGCTCTTTTTGCAGGGTTTGGAGAACCGCGGCCACGTTATTTACCGCCTGCTTCATCTTCTCGTGGTCGCCCTTGTAGGTTTGGGCGATCAGCTCGTCGATCTTGCCGTTGGAGATCTGTCCGAGAATCCGGTTGCCTTCCCCGATGGGCAGCAGAATGGCATCCAGCATGGTATTCATGCCGCGCACGATCTCGGCATAGGCGCCCTGAAATTGATCCGGCTTGCCGCGCTCGGCGAGTTGGCCTTCCCGGGAAGCTTCGGTCAACCGGCCTAGCTCTTTTTGCAGGGTTTGCAGAACCGTGGCGACGTTGTTGACCGCCTGCTTCATCTTCTCGTGGTCGCCCTTATAAGTCTGAGCGATCAGCTCGTCGATTTTGCCGTTGGAGATCTGTCCGAGAATCCGGTTGCCTTCCCCGATGGGCAGCAGAATGGCATCCAGCATGGCGTTCATGCCGCGAACGATGTCGGCATAAGCGCCATGAAATTGTTCCGGCTTGCCGCGCTCGGAGAGTTGTCCGTCCTTGGAAGCTTCGGTCAGGCGGCCGAGTTCCTTCTCCAGGCTTTGCAGAACGAGGCCTACGTTGTTGACGGCCAGCTTCATTTTCTCGTGGTCGCCTTGGTAGGTCTGAGCGATCAGCTCGTCGATCTTACCGCTGGAAATTTGCGCCAGGATGCGATTGCCTTCGCCAATGGGCAGCAGAATCGCATCCAGCATCTGGTTGATACCGTTCACGACCTCGCGGTGAACGCCTTCGAATTCATCGGCCTTGCCACGTTCCGAGAGATGTCCTTGGCGGGACGCATCCACCAGCCGCAGGATCTCCTGAGATAAATGCTGCATCTCCAGGTCTTCGCTTTTGCCATTGGCGCGCCGTCGGCCATTCTCTGGGCTCGCGGCGTTGTCGAGAAGGGCTGAGCCGCCATTCCCGGCGTGTTTCGGGCTTCGGTTTCCATTTGCCTTACGTAACATCGAGTTTCCTTCTCAAAATTAGTCAGACGTGCATGTTCCGGTTTGGTGCTCGCCCGCATCCCGCGATTGGGATCGTTGCGTTCAAGGCATCGAATTAGAGATCCGCCGCGACGCGATCGGGTACCTCAGTCATCCGCCCACTCCAGCTACGGCGAGCTGCTCGGCGGAAAACACGCGGTCGATATCTAGGATCATGATGAATTGCGCATCGCGCTTTCCCATGCCCTTGATGAAATCGGTTCGAACCTGGACGCCAATCTTGGGCGCCGGTTCAATTTGATCCGGCTCCAGGTCGATTACTTCCTCCACCGAATCGGCCAGTGCGCCGATGATGGTGGATTCGCCCTCCAGCAGCACTTCCACCACCACGATGCAGGTGTTTACGGTCTTTTCGGTTCGGGACATTTCGAAACACAGCCGCAGATCCACGACGGGAACCACGTTGCCCCGCAGATTGATCACCCCGCTCATGAAGTCGGGCGTGCGCGGGACCTTGGTAATGGTGGTGAAATCCAGCACTTCCCGGACTTTGGCGACGTCAATCCCAAACACCTCGCCGCCCAGCTTGAAAGTGAGATATTGCCGCGTTTCGGTAATTTCGGTAACGCTCATAGAATCGTGTCCTTTCGCGTTCTGAAGTCTAGGGCGCGGACCCAGCGCCCGGGTCCGCGCCGCAAACCTAGTAGCGCTCGAACTCCTTGTCGTTGGCGTCGCCGTTCTCTCTCAGCTTCAGACGCCACGCCGGATCTGGAAGTCTTCGCCGGGCCATTGGATACCGGATGGTTCGTGACAGCTTGCTGGAGCTTCTTGACCGAAGCGGCGGCGGGTTTGGCGGCCGCGGGTGTGGCGGCCTGGCCTTGATCGCCGGTGCGGAAGAATCCCAGCGCCGAAATGAGCTGATCGGATTGGCCGGTGAGCTCCTCGGTTGTGGAAGCCATCTCCTCGGCCGCGGAGGCGTTCTGCTGGATGACTTTTTCCAGTTGCTGCAGCGCCTTGTTGATTTGCTCGGAGCCGGTATCCTGTTCCTTGCTGGCGGCCGTGATTTCCTGCACCAGCTCGGCGGTCTTCTGGATGTCGGGTACGAGTTTTTCAAGCATGTTGCCGGCTTGCTCAGATACCTTCACCGTGGTTCCGGAGAGCTGGTTGATTTCACCGGCCGCTCTTTGGCTGCGCTCGGCCAGCTTGCGTACTTCGGCCGCTACCACCGCGAAGCCCTTGCCATGCTCGCCGGCGCGCGCCGCTTCGATGGCCGCATTGAGAGCGAGTAGATTGGTTTGCCGCGCGATCTCCTCGATGATGGAGATTTTGCTGGCGATTTCCTTCATGGCCGCCACGGCTTCCGATACCGACTTGCCGCTTTCCTGTGCATCCTTGGCCGACTTGCTGGCGATTTTTTCAGTCTGTTGCGCGTTGTCGGCGTTTTGCTTGATGTTGGAAACCATTTCCTCCATGGACGAAGAGGCTTCCTCGGCCGATGCCGCCTGCGCGCTGGCGCCATTGGATACTTGCACCGAAGCTGCGCTGATGCCCTGGCTGGCGCTGCCCACTTCGCCGGCAATGGAGCGGATATCGGTGACTGTGCGGGTCAGCCCGGCCACCATGCTGGACAGTGCCTGCATCAGTTTGTCTTGCGCGGACCGCTCGCGCAGCGTCACCGTGAGATTGCCCTGAGCGATCTCTTCGGCCGCGTGCGTCACATCGTTCATGGCCCCGATCAGCGTGTTCAGGTTGTTCTTGATGGTGTTAAATTCGCCGTGGTAGGTATCGGTAATCTGCTGAGGAACGTCGCCTTTGCTGATCCGGTCCACGTAATTGGCCGCTACGTTCAGCGGGCCGATGACGGCGTCCAGCGTGCGGTTCACTCCCTCCACGATCTCGCGGTAACTGCCTTCAAATTGCCCTGCGTTGCCGCGCGCGGCGAGTTTGCCCGCCACCGCTTCCTTGGCCAGCATTCCGACCTCTGAGACCAGCTTGCGGATGGATTCCACCGCTTGCACGAAGCTCTTGCCCAGCACATCCTGCTCGGACTTGGGCCGTACCTCCACGGTCATATCCCCGGCCGCGATTTGTTGCGCTATCGTTGCGCGGTCCCGGATTACCTCGGTCATCGTGCGGAAGGCCCGAGCCAGCTCGCCCAATTCGTCCTTGGAATCCAGCTCGATATTCACATCGACGTCGCCCAGCGCCAATTTTCCGGCGGCGGTCTGCATGGCTCCCAACGGCTTGCCGATGATGCGCGATAGCAGCAGCCCCAGGCCGACCGCCAGTAAAACTCCCAGCCCGATCGCAAATGCGACTTGGGTTCGAGCCGCGGACGCCGCGGCTTCATTGGCTTTTTCATCGTCCTCAGCCAGGCGGCTGTCCAGATCGATCAGCGCCCGCAGGTTCTTGCGCGTCTCGGCCTGGGCGTTCTGGACGTCGCTCTCATCCAACGCCGCCGCAGCCTTGGCGCTCTGGCCGCTCGAAGCCAGCTCGATCACCGGAGCCCGCAACTGCGTATAGCGATCGCGCGCGGTTTGAAACTTCAGCAGCAACTCCTGTTCTTCCTTCCCCAAAGTCCGTTTGCTGAAAGCCTCCATACGCTGGTTAGTGGTCCGCGTATCTTCGTCAATGGTGGAGGCTAGTTCTCGCCGCTTGGCTGGATCATTCGATAAGATCATTTCGCGCAGGTCGGCGCGCGCATTGAGGAAGGCGAAGTTGGCATACGCCAAATCCTGGATGGGAACCAGCCGGCCCGAATACAACGTGGCGCCGTTGGTCTTCATCGTGTTCACTTTGGAAAGGCCAATCCAACCGATGAGCCCGGCGATGGCCGCCACCAGGATGAAACTGCTCTGCAGTTTGACTGGGATTTTCAAATCATAAAACCACTTCAAGTTATTCTCCTTGTAGCTGATGAATTTTGTTCGTTACACCGTCATTCGACAATTGGTCATCCATGCCCTGACTTTCGCCCGAACTTTGCTTTTGCGACGCGCTCCGGATGGCGTTCTGCACTACCCGATTCGGATCTAAAATCAGCGCCACAGTTCCGTCTCCGAGGATGGTGGCCCCCGACACTACGTGAACATTTCGATAAATCCTGCCTAAGTTCTTAATGACGGTCTGATGATCTCCCAGCACCTGATCCACGGCGAAGCCGTAACGGCCCTGGTCGGTTTCGACCACCATCACCTGCTCGCGCTCTGGCCGCTGGTCCGGCATGTGGAAATATTCCCTGAGCCGGATGTAGGGAACCAATTGGCCGCGAACGTTGGCCAGGTGATTGCCGTGCGCGGCGTCGATATCCCGGCTGGTTAACTCGACGCATTCCAGGCTGTTGGCCAGCGGCAGCACGAAGTAGTCCTGCCCCACCCGCACTAGCAGCCCATCGATGATGGCCAGCGTAAGCGGTAGCCGCAGCGTTACGGTAACGCCGGCGCCCGGAACGCTCGCCACTTCCAGCGTGCCCCGCAAAGCCTCCACGTTCCGCCGCACCACGTCCATGCCCACGCCGCGGCCGGAGACATCAGTAACCTCGCGCGCGGTGGAGAACCCGGGCGCCAGGATCAGAGAAACGATCTCGGTTTCGGAAAGCTGGGCGTCGGCGTGAATCAAGCCTTGCTCGATGGCGCGCGCCCGCACCGCCTCCACATCCAGGCCGCGTCCGTCGTCGCTCACCCGGATGAGCACATTGGCGCCCGAGTGCTGGGCCGACAGATGCACCGTCGCGGTAGCGGATTTGCCGGCCGCCAGCCGCGCTTCCGGCTTCTCAATGCCGTGATCCATGCTGTTGCGGATCAAGTGCACCAAAGGATCGTTCAACTGGTCGATCACGGTTTTGTCGAGCTCGGTCTCGGCGCCTTCGAGCGTGAGCTCCACCTGTTTGTGCAACTCCGCTCCCAGGTCGTGCACCAGCCTGCGAAAACGCTCGAAGGTGGCGCGCAACGGCAGCATGCGGATGCTCATCGAGTTTTCCCGCAGCGACGAGGTGAGCCGGTCGACCTCCTCGGACACCGCCAGAACTTCAGGATCTTCCCGCCGCGCGGCCACCGCTCCCAGACGCGCCTGTACGGTCACCAGTTCACCCACCAGGTTCACCAGCTGATCCAGCTTTTCGGCCGACACCCGGATGCTGGAGGTGGTCGAGTTAGCGGCCACGCGGCGATTTTCGGGAGCGGCCGCGACCGGCGCCGGAATCACTGGCGCGGCCGGGTCGGCCGGCTGGATGCTCAGCTCGCAGTCGTTTTCGACGAAGATGAAGACATCGCGGATGGCAGCCGCCTCAGCCCCGGTGGCCAGCACCAAGTCCCAGGCCAGACAGCAGCGTTCGGGATCCATCTCGCTGAGCGCTGGAACAGCGGCCGTGTCCAGGTGCACCCGCAGCTCGCCCAGCTCGCGCAGCTCGCCCAGCAGGCGCAACGGGTTGGTTCCATTCAACAGCGCCTCGGGAGCGGGACGGAAGCGAATACGCCACTCCCGCACCGGGCCACGCTCCGCGGTGGGGCCCGTTTCCTGGGGGGCTGGAATGCGCGCGGGCTCTGCCTCCGGCGTCCCTCTCAGGAACCGCAATTCGGTCAGAATGGCTTCCGACCGGTTGGGATCCGCGGCGCCCTGGCCGGTGGCTGCATCCAGCATCTTCTTTATTTGGTCGGCGGCGCCCAGAGAGAGATTGATCAGGTCCGTCGTGACCGTTAGTTGACCCTTGCGCAGTTGGTCGAATGCGGATTCCAGATGATGCGCGAAGCCGGAGATGTCCTCGAAACCGAACATCGCGCCGGAGCCTTTGATGGTGTGCAACGCCCGGAACGCGCGCGCGACAATCTCGGCGTCCTCCCGGTTTTGATCCATCTCCAGCAGCGACGATTCCAGCTCGACCAGTAATTCTCGAGCTTCGTCCAGGAAGGCCTGACGATGGTCGATCATCCGATCAGCCTCTTTACTACCGCCAGCAGCTGTTGCGTCGTAAAAGGCTTCACGATCCAGCCGGTGGCTCCGGCCTGCCGGCCTTCCTGTTTGCGCGATTCCTGCGACTCGGTCGTAAGCATGACAATGGGAATGCCTTTACAAGCTGGATTCGCTCGCACGCCCCGGATTAATCCGATCCCGTCCAGGTTGGGCATATTCAGGTCCGTGATCACCATATTCACGGGCTGGGTTAACTTAGTCAGCGCATCCTTGCCATCCACCGCTTCAATCACCGTGTAGCCGGCGCCGGAGAGCGTGAATTTCACCATTTGCCTAACGCTGGCCGAATCGTCGACCGAAAGGATTACCTTAGCCAACGGTTCCTCCAACCTCATTCAGCCCGGGGAATATGTCAAAACCGGCATCTCGAGCCGCGGCGGCGGCGGCTTCCGATACCCCACTTACCAGTGCGCCACTCTGCCGCGAGGCATCCCGTGCGGCGGCCCAAAGCAGTTGCAGCAGGGATACATCAATCTCCTCGGCCTGCGTCAGGTCCACCTGAAGATGCTTAGCCGACGCCAGCCCCTCGATCAGCATCTTCTTCAGTTCGCTCGCCGAGGTAACCGTGAACTCGCCTTCCACGCGGATCAGCCAGGCGCTTTGGTCTTGTTCAACGGTCAGTGGCACGCTGTCTCCTGGTTCACTGATGAAGCTCGAAGCTGCCGGCGGACAGCTGCACGGCCGAGTGCACGCCGTCCAGCCGCACCACTCTCGCCAATCCCCACACCGACCAGGTCTGGTCAGAAGAGTTCGGCAGATCCACTTCCACCGTCACCTCTTCGCCGAGAGCTAACGGAAATGGTTCCCGCATTTGCAGCAACATCCCGGAACTGCTGATGTTCACAGCCGTCGCCGTCAACGTGCACCCGCTGGTGGTGCGGAGGTTCACCCGCGCTTCAATGGGATAGCGGGTCGCTCGTCTTCTGTCGTCGGGGCTACTTTCCATGGGCATTTCTCCGGTTCCGCGGCCTCGCGGCGGAACGGATTGGCTTCGGGATAGTAGTGTCTGCATCCGGCCTTAGTTCTCCTTATCGGTGCGGGGGAGTAAACCTGGGAATCAAACCGGGGGTGCCCCCCAAGAGGTGTCTGGGTGTGTGATCCAGAATGCGTTCGGTCAATCCTCGCAGGGGGCGGCTGCTCGGCCATCAGGGCGCGCAGGTTAACTTCAGGCCGTTCCCGCCGATATGGATGTTGTCCGCTGCGCTGGCGGCGGAGTCTCGATGACGCGAAATCTCATGTTAAGTTCCAATGGTCCGCTGGGCGGACAAGACCATGAATAGATTGATACAAGCAGGCCGGATGAGGCTTCAAAAAGCGATGCGGATGGCCGCGCCGATGGGGAGGCTTCGCCGCCATAACCTCGCCGGGCCCGGGCGGCCGCAAGCTCCGGAACGGGAAGGTGGATGGGTTTCGGCCACCCTAGGCGTGGCCGCCGAGCTCGACAATCTGAATCGCTCCACCGAGAAGGATTTTCTGAGCGTGGGTGGGAAGCTGATGGACTTCATGTCGCTGGCGCGGCAAATATCCACCGACATGGCCGAGCTCAGCGACCTCATCGCAGGCGAGCACGGACGGAGTGCCTCCGCGGCCCTGGTCCGGATCCGCGACGACGCCCAGCAGATAGGCGGCCGGATGGAGCAGAGCGGCCAGGCGTTGGAGGCTATTAGGGATCTCGCAGGCAGCGTGCGTCAGGCCTTTTCGAAGCTCGGTGAAACGGTGTCCATATTTCGAGCGCTCTGTACCTTGACGCGGGTCGAAACGGCGCGGCTCTCGAACGACGTTTCGAGCTTTTCCGATCTAGCCGATCAAGTAAAGCCACTGTCTGAGAACATCCAATCCAGCGGCGAACGCGTTCTGGCGGCCGCCTCCCATCTTGACCAAAAGGTCCGGGAAGCGCTGCGGAACGCCGCCGATCTCTCCGCGCGCGAGGTCCGCGAGCTGCACTCGCTGATCGCTAGCGTGGTGGAGGGCTTGCAGTCCTTTGAGGACCGCCAACGGAGCGCTCTCGAATCATCCGGCCGCCAGTCTGATCAGCATCGGCAAGTATGCGAGGCGATAGAAGACCTGGTCCAGTCCATCCAATTCCACGACATTACGCGGCAACAGATCGAGCACGTTGGCCAAGCGCTGCGGCAGATCTGTTCCGAGGCTTCGCCGGCGGATCGAGGCGGCTCGCCTGAGCTACCGCATGCGCGCGCCATCCTGACGCTCGAATCCTCGCAATTGGCCGGGGCCGCCTCCGCGTTCACCGCATCGGTGGAGCGCATGCAGCGCGACTTGGAAGCCATCGCCGTGCGGATAGCCGATATGGCCGCGGCCGGCAGGAACTTGATGGGCCAGTCCGAGGGCGAAAACGATTCCTTTTTCCAGCGCATGGAAGGGTGCTTCACCGGCATTCTTAAGGCCGTGTCGAGTTGCGCTGGCTCGGAAACAGCACTGCAGTCCACCGCGTCCGAACTCCAGGAAACCGTGCGCGGAATGCGCGAGGCGGTGTACGAAATCCGCGGAATCGAGATCCAGATCCAGCGCACCGCCATCAACGCTACCATCGGATCGGCGCACATCGGCCAGGCCGGCAACGCGCTCAACGTGATTGCGGACGTTATGCATCGTGCCGCGCTGGAGTC
This sequence comes from Terriglobia bacterium, assembly GCA_963761935.1. Lineage (GTDB taxonomy): Bacteria > Acidobacteriota > Terriglobia > Bryobacterales > Bryobacteraceae > Palsa-89. Next base: position 24,852 of record CAVXJU010000048.1, read on the forward strand.
CAACGAGAGCACCGAGACCGCGGCCCGCTCGCTCGATTCCATGCGTGATGCGGTGGAGCGCGCCGCCGGAAGTTCCAGCCTGGCGGTGTCCCAAGGCGGGGCCGAGTCCGGGCATGCCACCGGAGAGGCGCGCCAAGCGATTCTGGACTTGCACACCTCCAGCGAGCGCAGTTTCAGCCGGCTGAATGAGATCGTTACTTTGAGCTCTCAGCTCAGCGACGATATCCGGTCCCTGCTCGCCGGCCTTACGGTGGGGAAGCTTTTTGATGAGGTGGTCGCTCGCGTCCAAAGTGAGTTGAAACGGATGGGGGCGGACGCCGATCCTGCCAGCTCCGGCGGGCTCGATCCGGCGCAGCACATCCAGAGACTGAGCAAACGCTACACCATGCAAAGCGAGCGCGATGTGCACGCAGCGGTGTTTAGTGGCGAAGCGAGCGCGCCGGTGCCACTGGCCATGGAGCCAACCGCTGGAACGGGCGCCGAAACCGCTGGCGCCGATCTGGGCGACAACGTGGAGTTGTTTTGAAACTATAAAAAATTGATTCGTCAGAAGAATTCATGGGTAAGCATCGGGCTCAGGCAGCTTGGCAAGTGAGTGATAGAGAGCGAGTTCGAGGATACGGAAGGTGCGAAAGCCATAGGATCTTCTCATGGTGACTTTGGCCTTGTTGTTCAAGCCCTCGACCACGCCGCTGGAAAACTCCTTTCTGGCCTTGAAATAGTTCAGCAGAAGCGCGCGGTGGGTGCGCAGCGTGCGTGCGATCTTCTTCATGGGCTCGATGCGGCTGTGCATGGCTTGGAAGCACCAGAAGTCCAGGAACATGCCGGCCCAGGTGGGCGAGTTGTATTCCCAGAACTGTTGAAAGTCCTCCTTGAGCAGATAGGCACGGACGGTTTGCAGGTTGTAGCGGAGCAGATCGCGGAGGCGGAACTTCTGCTGCGCCGTGAGATTCTGTTTGCGCTTCAGCACGCACCAGCGCGATTTCTTCAACAGCGGTTCGTAACCCTGCTGCGCCATCCGGCGCGATTCGGCGGCACGGACCTCGTCCAGGGCCTTGTTCATCTTGGCCACGACATGAAAACGATCGAGGATGTGCAGCGCCTGGGAGCATCTCTGGCGGACTACATCCAGATAGGGCTTCCACATATCGGAACAGACAAACTGGATCTGCGCAGCGAGTGGGTCGTCGAGGAGGGTAAAGAATCCCTGGAAAGATTGGATGGTGCGTTCCTTGCCGACCCAGAGCAGGCGCGTTATTCCGGCGTCGATCTGATAGACCAGAGTCAGGTACTTGTGGCCTTTGGCGTACTGGATTTCATCCACGCCGATGGCGCGGATCGATTCCAGCGTGCGGTGCTCCAGACCCCAGCGAACCACATATTCGACCGCGTCGCACACCTTGTCCCAGGAAGTGTGGAACGACTCGGCGGTTTCCTTCCACGAGAGCTTGCGCGCCCAGCGGGCCAGAAACAGCATGTGGGCTTGGGTGGACTGGTGCTTGCCATCGCTCCAGGGAACCTGTTCCACCACAATGCCGCAGTTCCGGCAATGGACGCGCCGCATCCGGTACAGAAAGAAAACCAGAAAGCCCCAGAACGGGATGAACTCGAACCGCCGCTCGGGCAGATGATCGTAACCCGGCGCCGGCTGGCGGCAGCCCGAGCAAACCGCCGCAGTACCCTGTCGCGGA
>CAVXJU010000049.1:0-21945 GCA_963761935.1 Terriglobia bacterium
ATAGTAATGCGCTAACGCTTTAGTCGGCGTGCCTTCATTTTATGCCAGGCGGCGCTGGCGGACACCGCCTGCCAGTGAAAACTCCGAATTAGAATGCCGGGTGCCGCCGGCTACGGATGGAGGGCGAGCGTGGCGTTTCCGGCCGCGCCGCTGTAAATTAACTCGAGCGAGGTGATGTTCTTGGTCTTGCCCCGATATTCGAAGAATAGCAGGCCGGCCTGAGGCAATGGGCGGTCGCCTTCGAGCATTGCGGACCGTTCCACGTGCTGCTCCATCACGCGTCTTAGCTCGAGCGGCATTTTGGGCGCCACCGCCGGTGGATCGCCGGGATTGCCGCCGCCACCTCCGCCGTTCGTGCTGAAGCTGCTTTTTGATTTGTCTTCGGCCTTGGGAGGGTCCCAGCCGGGATCCTTCAACGACTTGAATGCCAGTTCGTAAGGCTGGTTGGGCAATATCTTTTTGCTTCCATTGATTCGAAGCGAAAAATCCTCCGTGGACAGCCTGGCGGTGGCCTGGGGCGGGCCAAAGAGGCCGACTTCAACCACCACATATTCGTCGGTGTCGTAAATTGCTTCGGGCGTTGGAACGGAGTGTCCCATGAATTCCGCCCCGATGGTTACTGCGCCGGCTTTTGCTTGGGCCTGATATTCGGAGGGAGCCGCGCGCGGTGGCATGCCCTTTTTGTGGGTCTGCGGCTCTTGTGCCAGCACGAAACCGGACAGCAGGCCAATCAGGGGCAGGATCGATAGGGAGACCGGGTTAAAACGGAAATGTCGCATACTTCAGTTTTCAACCTAGCATAGTCGTATTCGTTTTGGTCTCGTGCCGGCGGGCGGCAGAGACGGCGGGGGTTGCGGGCGTAGGGGCGTCTGCGAAGCCGCCAGAACTACGCTTTCGCCAGCGTCGCCCTCACACGCGCCTGCGTAAATGGAACGGTTCTGATCCTCACGCCAGTAGCACCGCGGCTACTATCGATGCCTCCCGGAAAGTAAAGTTTGGATGGCTGGACGTCGGCCAACCGCCTAACTTATCGGACGTCGCTCGCTTGCAGTTTGGAACGGATTAACGACTCCACGCGGCTCCAGACTCTGGGATCGGACTCGATCTCGATATGAGGCTTCATGAAAACGCGTGCGTACCAGGGGTAGGCGCTGCAATCCACCGGGTGCTTTTTGTAGTCGAGCTGAAAGTTCCCGAGAATCCTGGTCCGGGAGGGGTCGTTGGCTCGAATTAAGGGCCGCCCGTGCAGCAGTCCGTCGCTTTGATAGAAATTGATGGCTTGCGCGACATTGGCCGGGATCAGCCCGTCGTCCTCGCCGCTTTTGGCGACGCTGTCCACCTGAACGGTGAGCAATACGGGGATCCCCTCCTTGCCAAGCGCCCGCGCCAACGTGACGGTTTCCGAAGCCCCCCAACTGTGTCCATAGATGGCGATGCGCGCAGCCGTCTTCTCAGTGGTGGATAGCTTGCCATCGCCGTTTACATCGAGCATTTGTAGAATCTCGCGATGCGCTTGCCTGCCGTGGCGGTTCTCAAACACTCGGACTTGCACGCCGGAAGGGTAGTCGCGCTCCAGATGTTTCGCGAGCTGGACTTCCGCGTGGATCGCGTTAGCGTGTCCCACCCGGCCGCCGACGAACCCGATCACGATGGGAGCTGAAGGCGCCACCAAGTTCACGGCGGGGAACGCGAGACAGCTCAGGCATAACCAGAATATAACCGTGAGAAAACCAAGGAATGGTGCTTGGAAATACCTCACGCGCATTAATAACATCACGCGCGCCATATGTAACGCATTATACCGCTGGGACTGTGCCAGCCGGCGCCCTGACGCTGATTAGCGCGGCGCTTGGAGCATCGTCCGCGGACGGACAACCGGGTTCGATTCCAACTGTTGCGCAATCATGGCCGGTTGCGTGGCGGGATCTTCGGCGGCTGCCAAGTGGCGCGGATCGAAGCGCCGATCCTCCACCCAGGCGAAAGCCAAGCTTCCTCCGAAGACAGGATGCAGAACCGCCAGAGGTGCGAGTGGCACCATGTACTTTTTCGATTTCAAGACGGATTCCAGAACACCGCGCACGGGAGTGCTCCGCGGCACTGTACCGGGAACCTGGGGAATTACAACGGTGGTCAAATCGTCCTGAGGATGCTTTTTTGTATACTGCAGCAGACTTTTCGCGGCCTGCTTGGGAGTCATGATGCCTGCGTCGGCGATCCAGCTGCGGTGCACGGCGCCCGGGTAGTAAAAGTTCATCGCCTGGCGCGCGAAGTCCGCGCAGTTATGAAAGAGCAGATGAAAATCGGTTTTGTTCCGGCGTGAATTGAAAGCGCGGATGAACTGGTTGTCTTGCTCGGCGGTGGTCTTCAGCTCAAAGCTGTAGATGGTCCGGTCATACGAGGAGCCGATCAGCTGCGTCCAATCTCCCTTGGGCGCGCTTCCATCGGGCAGATCGGGAACGATCTCCTCCAGATATTTCCGCCGGTAATCGTCTCGCAATCTGGCGACGTCCGGCACGGTGACGTCTGGAGGAACCTGCTGCGGCGAATCCACGCTGTAGAGATACGGGACCAGCGGAATGGCGATCCAATCGAAGCCTCCGACCCGATGATAACGGCTGATCACGACACCCAGTTCGCCGGGTTGGCAAGGCCGCAAAGAGGTCAACGAATCCGCGCAGACGTTCGAAAGATAAATGGCGGCATGGCCGGTGGGATTCATGTCGCCGAACATGCCGTGCGGCTCTTCCAGGAACAGCGCCACATTGGCGTGCGCGGCAGACGCGCAAAGCAGAAGGCCGATGGCTGCAATTCCCGTCTTCATTCCGTCCGGTTATGTGCAAATCACGTGCCGCGCCGCTGCGTCAGCTTAAACCGTTTGTAGATGGGGAGTTGCGAGAAGTGAGAAACACAACTGGCTGATTTGAGCCTGTTTTCGTGGCATATTTTCCACGTTGTTGTTCAGCGTGGGCGGCCACGGCTCTGGCCGAAAACCACCACATTGGTGAGAAGCGAGCGCTACTTTCCTAACGTTTCGCCGATTCTTGCGCGCGCGCGACGATGTAGGCCTGAATCGCCCGGACCTGTCCGGCATTGAGGATTTTCTGAAAAGAAGGCATGCCGTCGGAGGCGCGGCTGCCGCCCAAGACAATGTCGTCCAATCCGTCCAGCGTTTCCTTGGTCGCGTAGCGCAAATCGGGCAGAGGTCCGGAGACCGCGTTCACTCCGTGGCAGGTCAGGCAATGCTGGCTGTAAAGCAAGGCTCCTTCATGAACCAGCTGCGGCGAAGGTTTGGCCGTGATGGCGGGCGCGGGCGGATCCTTGTGGCCGTATGCGGGTGGTTTCAATGTTGCGGCGCCTCCGAGAGTAAATGTGAGAATCCTTCCATAACCGGGCTTGAGCGGACCGAACGTAGGATCGTTGGCTAGTCCCGAGGCTCCGCCCCAACCGGCCATCACCGAGACATACTGGACGCCGTTGACAGAATAGGTCACCGGAGGAGCCATGATTCCAGTGCCGGCGTCGAAGGTCCACAACTGCTTGCCGTCGCTGGCGCGATAGGCGGCCAACACGCCGTCCGCGCGGCCCTGGAAAACTAAGTTCCCAGCGGTCGTGAGAACGCCGCTGCCTTCCGCCACCGGAAGGTTTACGTGCCAAGCCGGCTTCTGCGCCACCGGATCCCAGGCCAACAGCTCGCCTTGGGGTGGAGGCAGCGAGGCCAATTTATCGTTGAGAGCGCCTTCGTACGGCTCGGCGCCCATGTTCTCGCGGTTCGTATCGTAATTCCATTTCGGATTGGGAGCATGCAGGTACTGCGTGCCGGCCTTCGCCGACAAATACACGAAGCCAGTATCCGGGCTGAACGCGATGGGATTCCAATTGTGCGCGCCGTCGGGGCTGGGCGAGACGAGAATTGGCTTCAGCTCCGCGTAGGCGGCAGGAGTTTCGATCGGGCGGCCTGATTTTGGATCGAGTCCCGATGCCCAGGTGATGCCGTCGACGAAAGGCGTGCCGGAGATGAATTCGCCGGTCTGACGATCGAGAACGTAGAAGAATCCATTCTTGTTGGCCTGCATGATTACTTTGCGCGCGCGGCCGCCGATGTTGAGGTCGGCCTGCAAGAGCGGCTGCGTGGCGTCGTAATCCCAGTTGTCTCCGGGGGTGGTTTGGAAATGCCAAGCCATTTCGCCATTGCTGGCGTGCACCGCGAGAATGGACGCTGCGTACAAGTTGTCGCCGGTGCCGCGCAGGGCGCGATACCACGCGGTGGGGTTGCCCGTCCCGAAGTAAAGCAGGTCCAAATCCGGGTCGTAGACGATGCCTTCCCACGCTGTCCCGCCGCCGCCGGTTTTCCACCATTCGCCGGACCAAGTTTTGGAGGCGCTTTCCATGGCTTTCGATTCGAAGCCTTTGGCAGGGTCTCCGGGGACGGTATAGGTTCGCCAGATGAGCTTGCCGGTTTCGGCGTCAAAAGCCGAGATGTACCCGCGGACTCCGTACTCGGCGCCTGCGTTGCCGATCACCACCATTCCCTTGGCGATGCGAGGGGCGCTGGTGATCGAGTATGGCTTGGCTTGGTCGGCTGCAGATACGCTCCACACGGGAGTGCCGGAATGTTCGTCGAGTGCGATCAAGCGGCCATCGAGCGTCCCGAGGTAGACCTTGCCTTTGTACAGAGCGACGCCGCGATTCACAACATCGCAGCAGATGAAGTAGGCGCGGCTGCGATCCACCTTGGGGTCGTACGTCCAGCGAGGCTCGCCAGTCTTGGCATCGAAGGCGAACACCACGCTCCATGCTCCGGTGGTGTAGAGGATGCCGTCCTCGATCACCGGGGTGGCTTCCAGACCGCGCGTAGTGCCCAGTTCGCGGCTCCAAGCCAGGCCCAGCTTCGCGACGCTCTGCTCGTTGATCTCTTTGAGCGGGCTGAAGCGATGATCATCGTAAGTTCGTCCGTACATCAGCCAGTTGCCCGTGTCTTGGCCGGCGCCGCGGAGGCGCACATCGTCGATGGTCATCGGCCGATTGTTGCAGGACGCGAGGACCAGGAGAACGGGCAATAGAGGGCAGACAACTGACCGGCGCATTAACATCGGCAACCTCCAAAAAGGGTAAATATTAGACTACCTGGTATTGTGGCGGAACAAGTCGACCGCGCCTCGTCGGGCGGTGTACTCTGGAGGGAATCATGATGACAACAAGAGCGCTCCTATTGGTGTGCACGCTGGCCGGGGCTATGCACGCGCAGGTTCTGACCAAGAGTGCGATCCAGCGGTATTTCAACCCCGTGCGCGCGAATTTGGAAGCGAGCGCCGATGTCATGCCCGCCGAAAAATATGGTTTCAAGCTCACCGATGCCCAGATGACCTTCGCGGAGTGGCTGCTGCACAGCGCCGATCGTAACTACAAAGACTGCGCGACGCTGAAGGGCGAGAGCGTGCCGGAAGCGGACAAATCTCTGGCGGCGCTGAAGGACAAAGCCGAGGTCAGCAAGGCGCTGAAGGATTCGTTCGCCTATTGCGCGGCGGCTCTCGAAAACTTGAACGATCAGACTGCTATTTCTTCGCCGCAAAGAGCGGGCGCATTCCTCCACGTGATCGTGCACAACAATGAAGTGTACGGAAACATTGTGGGGTATTTGCGTGTCAGCGGAATTGTGCCGCCATCGACGGCTGGGCGTGGGCGCGGCGGCAGATAGCCGGTCGAGCTTTTACCGCAAAGGTGGTGTGCTGGAGGGCGGCCGGCGGTGGTGCGTCGATTGCTCGTAGGCGTAAGCGTAGCGGATCAACTGCGCTTCAGACCAGGCGCGGCCATAGAACGTCATGCCGGCGGGAAGCCGGCCGCCGCGCGTGTATCCCATGGGAACGTTGATCGCTGGCAATCCTGTGACGGGCGAGAAGACCTGGCTGTTGTCGCCGGCAGGCGTGTTCAAATCACCGATCAAACGCGGCGGATTGCTCCAGGTTGGGTAGACAAACGCATCCAGCTTGAGGCGGTCCATGGTGCGAAGCACAGTATCGCGAAACTGCTGGCGATATGCGCTGTCGGCTCTGCAGGCGTCCGAGTCGGGGCCGTTTTCCGGACCGTTCTGCGCATCCTCCAGGCGTTTCTGCACCGAGGGATGGAACTTACGGGATTTTAGGATCGCTGCTAGGTCCGGCATTGGGACTGCTTCCGAGCGCGCTTCCAGAAACCGGTTTAGATCGTATTTGAAGCCCATGCACGGCGCGGCGCCGCTGGGACGCCGCACATTCTCCAGGCCGTCGATTTTTGCCGGATCGATCAGCGTGGCGCCGGCGCGGCGAAGATCGTCCACGGCGGTATGGAACACGGACATGACCTCTGGATCCGCGGAGTCACGATCATACGCCTCGCGCAGGACTCCGATCACGGCGCCCTTGAGGCCGTTGGGATCAAGCGACCTTGAGTAATCCGGAATGGTGCGACCCTGGGCCGCCTCGGTGGCCGGATCGCGCGGATCTGCGCTGAATTGGCCCTGGCCCACGATCACCTGGAAAACTCGGACGGCGTCTTCCAGAGTGCGCGCCATCGGACCGGCGATGTCGGCGCGCAGATTCAGCGGAAAGACGCCGGCGCGGCTGGTCAATCCCATGGTGGAGCGGATTCCAGCCAAAGCGGTGTGTGCCGAAGGGCCGCGGATGGAATCGCCCGTGTCGCTGCCGAAGCCGACTAAACCGAAACTCGCGGCAATGGCCGCCGCAGTTCCGCCGCTCGATCCTGCGGTGACGCGGTCGAGCGCGTAGGGATTTTTCGTGTATCCCGGCAAGATCGAGCTTACCGTTTCCACTGGACTGAACGCCCATTCGGCCATGTTCGATTTCGCCAGCACGATTGCTCCGGCGGCCTTCACGCGCGCGACCTCCGTGGCGTCCGCGACCGGTGTGTACCCGGAAAAGGCTAGTGCACCGTCGGTGGTTTGGAGCCCTTGAGTCTCGAAGTTGTCTTTGACGATCATGGGCACGCAGTCGAGCGGTCTGGTGAGGCCGGACTGTTTAAAGCGCTGGTCCTCGGCGTCGGCTTCCTTCATGGCGTCCGGATTGAGGATCACGATGGCATTGATCGCCGGGCCATTTTTGTCGTAGGTGTCGATGCGGCGCAGGTAAGCGTCCACCAGGGCGTGGCAGGTGAGACGGCCGGCACTTATCGCCTCATGCACCTGGGCGATGGTGGTTTCTTCCACTTCAAACGGAGCCGGAGTCTGGGCCGCGACCGAGGCTGCGGCGGCAACCATGTAAAGAAAGCAGCGTGGGATCATGGAGTGTGTCCGGTGGGGTCTCCTCTCGCGCTGAGCGCGGGTCAATCGAATCAGTTTATCCCGAACCGAGAAACTTTTTCGAAGGCATCGACCCGAAGAGCTGCCGGATGCCCTGTGGGCGCGCGATTCTTGTATCCAAAGTCGGAGTTATGCTATCGTCGCTTCACGATGAAGCGCAGCATGAACTTGCTGGCGGGCGTACTGTTGGCCTGCTGGCCGGCGTTGGGCCAGGGTACGGAGCCTGGACCTCAGCCGAAGGCAACTCCGGCGGACATGGCCCAGGGCGAGCGGACTTACAGAAGCGAATGTTCGTTTTGCCATGGACCGAAAAGGGGAAGGTGCGATTGGTCCGGCATTAGCGGTGCCCCATATACGCCGCGCTCCCACGGATCCGCAATGTTTCAGGTCATTCGCGAAGGCATAGCCGGAACGCAGATGCCGCCGAGCACGCTTCCTGCCGCGCAGCTCTGGCAGTTGGTGGCTTACGTGCGGACGCTGGGTCATGTGGAGGAATCCAAATCGACAGGCGATGCGACGCCGGGCGAAGAGATTTATTCGGAAAAGGGGGCTGCGCGCAGTTGTCACACAATCGCGGGCACGGCGGCGCGATCGGTCCGGATTTGAGCAATGTCGGCGTCGCGGCTGGATGCAGAGTTTCATTCGCGCCTCGCTGGTTACTCCGGAGGCTTCTATTCCCCGCGATTTCCTCAGGTTCAGCTGACCACCAAGGACGGCAAGAGGCTGAGCGGAGTCCGCGATGAACGAGGATTCTTTCTCGATCCAAATCCGCGATCTTTCGAATCAAGTTCATTCCTTCTGGAAAAGCTGAATTGAGCGGGCTGGTGAAAGAGCAGAATCGCTCTCCCATGCCAAGTTATGGCCAGACAGTTGAGTCCGGGCGCACTGAACAATCTCATCGCGTATTTAGAATCGTTAAAGAGTAACTGATGAAGCTGTATGTTTTTGTTAGTCACTTACTCGGCAGTATTGCTTGGCCAAATACCCTACCAACGCATCCTGGCTGCGGATTCCGAGCCGGGTAACTGGCTGAGCTTCGGCGGCGGCTATCAGTCGCATAGTTATTCGCCATTAGACCAGGTCAATACGCTCGAACATTTCAGGCCTCCGAATCGCCTGGATGTATCAAATCAAGGTATCTCACCACTTCGAGACCGAACCGTTGGTTTTCGACGGGTTCATGTATATCACCGAACCGCCCAGCGACGTAACGGCTTTGGATCTTAGACCGGACGGCCGATTTGGACGTATCGCCGATCCCTGCCAAAGGGATCATCGCTTGTTGCGGGCAGGTGAATCGCGGATTAGCTGCGCTGGACGATCAGCTCTTCCTGGGGACGGTGGACGCGCACTAGTGGCGCTGGATATGAAAACCGGGCGAGTGCGTTGGGACGTGGAAGTCGCCGACTATAAGCGGCCTATTCGATCACAGCCGCGCCGCTGGCAGTCAAGGATAAGATTATCGTTGGAATTGCCGGAGCCGAGTACGGCATTCGCGGGTTCGTGGATGCCTACGACGCCAAGACCGGAAGGGGACTGGCGTTTCTGGACGGTGCCAGGACCGGGTGAGCCCGGTAATGAGACCTGGTCCGGCGATAGCTGGAAAATCGGTGGCGCCACGACCTGGGTTACCGGATCTTACGATCCGGAGGCTAACTTATATATTGGGGCACTGGAAATCCGAGCCCCGATTACGTCGGCGAGGATCGACAAAGGCGACAATCTTTACTCAGATTCGATCGTTGCCTGGATCCGGACACCGGAAAATTGAAATGGTATTTCCAGTTCACTCCACATGACGTGCTGGACATGGATGCCACCAAGTGCCAGTGCTGCTGGATGCTGAATTTCGCGGGCGCCAGCGCAAGTTGGTGCTATTCGGGAACCGGAACGGTTTTTACTATGTCCTTGACCGACTTACTGGCGAATTTCTGCTGGGGAAAGCATTTGCGCGACAGACCTGGGCGAAAGGGTTGGATGACAAGGGGCGTCCGACTGTGGAATCCCGATGCGATTCCGAGCGAGAGAGGGGCGCTGGTATATCCGGACGACGACGGTACGGCTAACTGGTTCAGTCCTTCACTGGATCTGAAGACCGGCCTTTTCTATCAAAACGTGCGGGAGAAAGGAGCTATTCAGCGCCTCACGCGCATGAAGCCAGCCTATGAATCGCGGAAGGTTGTATATGGGAGCGAGCCGATTGCCGATTCCCGGCGAGGAGCCCTGGGGCGCTCTGCGCGCGCTGGATTGGAAAACCGGAGAAATGCGTTGGGAATTTCGAGTCCACACGCCGCCCTGGTGCGGAGTGCTTTCCACCGCCGGTAATCTGGTGTTCTCCGGAACATGGAAGGCGATTTCTTCGCTCTGGACGCCGTCAGCGGCAAGCTGGCGTGGCGCATTCAAACCGGCGGCGCGATTTGGTCGAATCCAATCAGTTACATGAGCGAGGGTAAGCAATATATCGTCGTGTCGGCCGGCAGCAGCGTCATCGCTTTCAGCCTGCCTTAATAGAAATCTATGTTGCGTACCGAACTCTATATGTATCTTCTGCGCTGCGTCCTGATTGCGTCCTCGTTGCCGCGCAATCTAACCACACAATGACGAAAGCGGACGTGGACCGCTGGATGACTGAACTCTCTAACTGGGGACGCTGGGGTAAGGACGATCAGCTCGGCACGCTGAATCTCATCACTCCTGCCAAGCGACGTGGAGCCGCCGCATTGGTCAAGGATGGCGTTTGATTTCCATGGCGCATGAGATGCTCACTGAGAAAGCAATAGACAATACCGATCCGCTGGTTCATACCATGCTGCCCACTAACAGCGGGTTCCACATGGACAACTACAACGTGTCCTTTCACGGAATGGGACTTACGCATTTTGATGCCCTATGCCACGGCGAGTTACAAGGGGAAACTGTATAACGGGTTCCCCATGGACAGCATCAACGCGCAGGGCTGTCCTCAAGACTCGGTCTCGCAGCCAAAGATGGCATCGTTACGCGCGGCGTCCTGATCGACATCGCGCGCATGAAAGGCGTGGATTATCTGGCGCCCGGCACACCGATTTATCCGGAGGACCTGGAGCAGTGGGAGAAAAAAACGGGCGTGAAGGTTTCCGCCGGTGACGCCGTGTTCGTACGTTCCGGACGCTGGGCGATGCGCGCCGCCATAGGACCGGGCAGCAGTTTTGCCGGGCTGCACGCCTCCTGCGCCAAGTGGCTGCACGACCGTGGTGTCGCAATATTGGGCGGAGATGCGGACCCAGAAGTATCGCCATCGCAGATCGAAGGCGTTGCGGTGCCGATTCACCTCTTGACGCTGGTGGCCATGGGCATGCCTCTTCTCGACGAATGCGATTTGGAAGCGGTCGGAAAAGAAGCGGCACAACGCAAGCGCTGGACCTTTATGTTTACCGCCGCGCCGCTGGTAGTTCGGGGCGGCACCGGTGCACCGATAAATCCGATCGCGATCTTTTAGCGGAAATCGGCCATTCCCAAGCGAATCACGGCGGGGAGATGACCTGTGCCTCGCGCCGACCCGGCGGGCGGGACAATTTCGGTCCAGCTTCCATAAACGCGTCCGCCAAATGCAGTGAGCGCAGTGTACTCGCCGATCATGCCTCCCTTTGGGTCGAAAGCATGGTCACTCAGCAAATAGTTACGAAATGTGCGCCCGCCATCAATGGAGCGCGCCAGTACGACGTCGGCTGATTTGTTGGCCGGATCCTGGCGGCGATCGTAAAAGAGCACATTGACGGCGCCGGAGACCGGGTCGACCGCCATCCACTGAAAGAATTGATCCGCGGCATTGCGCAGGGGATCGGAATTGACCCGCACGGCAGGGCTCCAGGTTCGCCCACCGTCCGCCGACGAGATGCAAAAGACATCCACGTCTCCGTTGCGGTAATCCGACCAAGCAACATACAGCTTCGAATCGGGCCCAATGCCGATCTGCGGATAGCCGTTGGCTTCCTCGGCGCCCAGAACGACGAAGTGGGAAGGAGCGGTGTCGGCGATGGACCGATTGCGAGAAAAGGTCTTGCCTCCGTCGCGGGACACAGCATAGATGACGTGAAAGCTGTCGCTCCAGACCACATGCAGCGCGCCGTCGGGTGCAGCCACGCCGTCGAAGCCCTCCACCGTGCCGTTATCGTCGCGCGGGAGCCCAGCTTGATCGCTGATCCGCACTGGCGTCGACCAAGTCAGCCCGCCGTCCGTGGATCGGGACAAAACAATCAGCGCGTCTTCTATGCGGTCTTGCGACCAGCCGACATAGAGGTTGCCAAAATGCGGGCTCTTCGGTTGGTTGTCGGCAACGATGTACGGCTTGTCCTCGAAGGGAACGCCAGGCGCTTCGGCATGCTCGATCACTGGGATCGCGCGAGGCTCCCAGGTCTTGCCGCCGTCCAACGATCGGCGGACGAAGATGCCGTTTCGTTTCGGATTGTGGCCCCAGTATTTAAACGGCCCGCCGCCATCGAGCGCGATGAAGCACAGGATCGCGTGACCTTGGCGATCGTAGGTAACGGACGTGTCGCCGGTGGAACGATAGTTTTCCGGAGCGGTTCCTTGCGCGATTGCCCAATGCTCGCCGCCATCGGTAGAGTACGCAGCGCTAATTTTCGATTGGAAACCAACCACCAATTGCCGTGGGTTCTCTGGATTGATCGCGACGGACGGCGTGTGAAAATTACCCAGCTGTTCGGTGAGGGAGACAACTTGTCTGCCTGGCGCTGGCGCGAGCGCTGAGTCGGATACTTGACCTTGGGCGATAGCGAGGATGGCCAACAAGAACCCGCATTGAGCGGCTTTCGTAAGTGACCGGCGAAGATAAAAAGAGCCGCCTAACTGGGTTGACATGATCGAACTATATTTGACCACACCCGGCGAGCCCCACGTCTTCGATTCTTGATATACTCAACCAGGAGGTTCTGATGACATCACGGCGCAGTTTCTTGGCCGCGGGCGCGAGCATGGGCGCTTTTGCGGCGGTTGAAGGGCGGGCTGCTAGAACCGGTTCGACTGGAATGCCATACACTGATTTCGAATCCCGCATTGCTCGACGCGACTTTCGCGACATCACCAAGGACGTTCTGCCCACGCCGTGCATGATCGTCGACAAGGAACTCTTCGACAAAAACGTGAAGCTCATGGCCGACACGACCAGGGCGAATGGCATCGCCGTTCGGCCGCACGTGAAGGTTCACAAGAGTGTGGACGTAGCCAGGATCCAATTGAACCACGGTGCGATCGGACTAACCTGTGCCACCATCGCCGAGGCGGAGTTGATGTCCAATGCCGGCTTGAAAAACGTGATGTGGACCAAGCAGCCGGCCAGCAAGAATAACATCGAGCGGACCATCGCGCTATCGAAGAAGGACCCGACCTTCAGCTTCGTGATCGACGATCCGATTGTGTTCGATTGGGTGCAGCAGGCAGCGGAGGCCGAAAATGCGCGGCTCAAAGTCCTGGTTTCCGTGGACGCCGCGCTCACCAGGCAGGGTATTGAGAACGGCCAGCCCGCGCTGCAGTTGGCCCAGAAGATCGCTTCTTCCAAGCGCATGCAGTTCGAAGGCGTCATGGCGTACGCCGGGATCGCCGCGCACACGCATGGTTTTGAAGCGCGCAGCGAGCGATCGAAGCAGGACATGGCCGGCGCCAACGAAACGGTGGCTTTGTGCAAAAAGTCCGGTTTGCCCGTGAACGTTTTCACTGGTGGCTCGACGGGAACATACAACATCGATCAGCAGTACGGCCTTACGGAGCTTGAAGTCGGATCCTACGTGTTTATGGACATGCGGTACGCCCCCATTGGCGGCAAATCCGACGAGCACACATTCTCCGATTTCGCCTTTGCTATGTCCGTTCTTACCACGGTCGACAGCAAGCGCCATCCCAACGTTGTTGCCATCGACTACGGCAACAAAGCCGGCGTCAGGCCGACGGACAAGGTAAAAGGAATGCCTTGGCTGCAAGTGGGCACGCAGGGCGCCGAGTACGGGATGCTGAAGTGGAAGGATGGCGACAAGGATCTCAAGCTGGGCGACCGGGTTGAGATTTATTGCACGGTCCTCGACGACAGCACCAATTATTACGATCGTTATTACGTTGCCCAGGGTGATCGAATCGTCGATGTTTGGCCTATCATGGGACGCAGCGGCGCGGCGCAACGATAAGCCAAACTCTCGCGTGGAACGATATTCTCTGGTTGTAATCGCGGCGTTTGTGTGCGCGCTGCCTGTAAGTGCCCAGCAAATCGACATGGGAAGAAGGCAGTTTGCAGCGCGCTGCGCCAGTTGTCACGGCACGGACGGCGCCGGCGGCGAATTCGGCCCCAGCATCCTGGACATCCGGCGGACCGGCCCGGCCGCAAACCGGAGCATCCGCAACATCATCACCGAGGGCGTTCCCGAATCGGGCATGCCGCCGTTTTCGCTGCCCCAGGGAGAACTTGATCCGCTGGTGACCTTTGTAGAAGGATTGCGCGCGCCAGCAGCCGCCCATCCCGCCGATGGCGATGCTCAGGCCGGGGAAAACTACTTCTTCGGCAAAGGAAATTGCGTGAATTGCCACATGGTGACGGGCCGCGGAGGAGTGCTGGGACCGGACCTTTCTGATCTCGGCCGTGAGGCCAGGCTGAATCAAATCGAAGCGGCTTTGAAAGATCCCAACGCGCTCCCGGTCCAGGGATACAAATTGGTTTCGGTGCGCCTTCGCTCCGGACAGACCATCCGGGGCATGGTCAAAAACGAAAGCAACTACGATCTGCAATTGCTGGGCTTGGACGGAACCTTGCGTTTTCTGTCGCGAGATGAGATCGCGCAGGAGACCGCCGAACCGAAGCCGCTGATGCCGCCGGTAACCGCGACAGACCAGGAAAAGCGCGATCTGCTGGCATACCTGAGTCGGCTCACGTCCGATAAATCGGCCGATGCGGTCTTGACGGGCCGAGGCACGCCTCGCGGGGAACCGCTATTTTCCGCAATCGCGGATCCCAAACCGGGCGATTGGCCGACTTACAACGGCCACCTCAGCGGAAACCGCCACAGCGGGTTGAGCCAGATAAACACGTCCAATGCCTCGCAATTAGGAGCCAGGTGGATGTTCAACATCCCGCGCAGCCGCCGCCTGGAGGTGACGCCGGTGGTGGTGGATGGCCTGATGTACGTGACCATGGCCAATGAAGCCTATGCGCTCGACGCGGCCAGCGGACGCCAGATCTGGCATTACTCGCGCCCGCTCACCAAGGGCGTGATCGGTGACGCGGGGACTGCGATCAACCGGGGAGTCGCGATTTTGGGCGACCGCGTTTTCATGGTTACCGATAATGCGCACTTGATCGCGCTCAACCGTTTCACCGGCCAGCTTTTGTGGGATAGCGAGATGGCCGATTTTCGCAAGCACTATGGCGCGACGTCGGCGCCGCTGGTGGTAAAAGATCTGGTCCTATCGGGGACTTCCGGAGGTGACGAAGGAGCGCGCGGCTTCATCGACGCGTACAAGGCGTCAACCGGCGAACACGCGTGGCGTTTTTGGACCATGCCGGCGCCGGGCGAGCCACTGTCCGAGACCTGGGTCGGGCGAGCCATCGAGCACGGATGCGTGGATTCCT
This sequence comes from Terriglobia bacterium, assembly GCA_963761935.1. Classification (GTDB taxonomy): domain Bacteria; phylum Acidobacteriota; class Terriglobia; order Bryobacterales; family Bryobacteraceae; genus Palsa-89. The sequence continues at coordinate 14,904 of CAVXJU010000049.1, forward strand.
GGTTGACCGGCACTTACGATCCCAGTACGAATTTGATTTATTGGCCCACCGGCAATCCCTGCCCCGATTTCAACGGCGACGAACGCAAGGGAGACAATCTCTACTCGAGCTCGGTTTTGGCGCTGGAGCCCGAGACCGGCAAGCTGCGCTGGTATTACCAGTTCAGCCCGCACGATCTGCACGATTGGGACGCTACGGAAACGCCGATGCTCATCGACACGGAGTTTCGGGGCCATCCGCGAAAATTGCTGGTGCAGGCGAATCGGAACGGATTCTTTTATGTTCTGGATCGGGTGACCGGCCAATTTCTGTTGGCTGAACCGTTCGTCAAAAAGCTGAACTGGGCCAGTGGCATCGGCCCCGACGGCCGGCCGAAGATCCTGCCTGGCCAGGAGCCGACTCCGCAAGGAACCCAGACCTGTCCCTCGATGGGTGGTGCTACGAACTGGATGTCGACTGCATTTAATCCGGCGACCAAGCTGTTTTATGTCATGGCGCTGGAGGCCTGCAACATCTACATGAAGTCGTCGGCGTGGTGGGAACCCGGTCAATCGTTTTACGGCGGCGGCGCTCGCCGTGTACCTGGCGAGACTGGACAAAAATTCTTGCGTGCGATCGATATTCAAACCGGCAAGGTCGTCTGGGAAGTTCCGCAGGTTGGTACCGGCAGCAGCGCGGGTGGAGTGCTTTCGACGGCCGGAGGCGTATTGTTTATCGGCGACGATGGCGGCGCGTTCGCGGCAGTGGATGCGAAGAACGGCAAGCCACTGTGGCACTTCCAGACCAACGACGCGTTCCGCGCCTCGCCCATGACTTACATGGCCGAAGGAAAGCAGTACATTGCAGTCGCGGCCGGCTCGAACATCATCGCGTTCGCATTGCCGTAGCTCATACGGCACTCAACTGGAAACGCGATTACGAACAGAGCGACACGGAATTGCTGCCGGCGCGAACAAGACCCGTTCAACCTTCGGGATCAATGGACTTGAGTATGAGTGCCCTTCCAGTCTCCTTTTGCCGCCGGAACGCCGCGATCCGTGCGTGCAACGGTTAAACCGGGGACATATTCATCTCGGTAGGTTTTCCAGTATTCCCAGGGAATGGTCTCTTTGTGAAGATGCATCTTGCCACCCTCGAAGGTTTCGACCTTTGAGGTGACGCCGATCGCGCTGTCGTATTTTCCCGCAATCGTAATTTTGGGAGGCTTGGACACGTGGCCGAGTGCATCAATCCTGACCGTCTCCAAAGATCCCTGCTCAAACAGATCCGGGCGGATGCGTACCCAGATCTCGCTGCCTCCATCTGGAGTGCGCAGCACATGGTCCGATGTAAGGCTGACCTTGGCCTGCTTAAGGCACTTAAATCCTCGCATCTCCAAGTCCTGCCGGATTTGCGTAATGTTCCAGTTTTCGTACCTTGGAATGCCGGTGAATGCGGGCCCCTTAACGGCCCTAGCGATCTCCTCGGTTCGGGAGCCGATGCCTAACTCCTCGACCACAGAGTCGAGAATGGGGCGTTTGCGATAACTGATAACCGGGGGTATGTGGGTTTGAAGGTCAGGCCGGAGGAAGTCGTAGACACCGGCCAGTTCGGCCCTAAGCTTGAAGTCGCGGACGGCATTGTTGGTCCATTCCAAGGCTTTCTTCAGTGCGCTGACTTCCATCAGAAGCTGTTCGATCTTGGCCGAGATCCGCAGGTCATTGACCCCGGCGATTACTTGCCTGGCAACGGGGAGCACCGCGACCAGCGCCATAGCGCAGCCGAGATAGTCGCCGCGCTTGGAGGCGCGATCGGCAATGACCAGCGCGGACACCCCAGTGGGGTCCACAAACGACAAGACGTTGAGGCCTGCGTCCACGCAAGCATCCTTAAACCTTTGCTGGGCTTCAATGAGCTGGGCCTTCGCGGCCGCCAGCAGCGGCCCAGTGATGATGGCGAACCAGTGACCCATCGGCAAGTTGGCCACATCGCTACCTCCAGCGACCTTGGGCCAATCCTTGCCTGCCACGAAGCGGCGATCAAAATGCTCCTTAGTTTGACCGAGGTTTACTGCATCGAAATGCAGACTGCTCAGACCGAACAAGTGGTAGGGAGCGTCGAGGGGCGTGGTAGCGTAGCACGCCACGAAGCCCTCTTTGTGCCCGAAGGGATCGTGAAACGTGCCTTTTTGGAACCCTTGTTCGCCGGGCCACCAAGGCGTCAGGTCCGGACGAATCAACTTCCACTGCCCTTGATCGGTTAGCAGCAGAATCGCGATATGGCTTGCCCAATCGATCCGAACAAAAAAGCAGCCCGCACTGGCCAAGGCTTATTCCTTTGCCTCTTAAGAGATTTCCATTCGGGACTTCCCCGCAGAGTCAAGTATACACCCAGCTTCTTTGAGGTCTGCACGTAGGCGCTTCGATCAAGCCGGCACGTTCAGCCCGATGTTTTCTAAAAGGCTCGTAGCCGCGCCGCCGGACCGCGGCATGGAACGCGAGCGTCCCACAATCGCTTCCACAGCGCCGTCCTAAAAGTCCAGCCGGAGCGCCAATTGCCCGACCCGGTTTCCACCATTCTCGGCCGACTGCACGGTTTGGGTTATGCCGAACGTGGCCGGCGAGGAAATATCCATGGACTGCGGCTGCAGGAAATTGGGGTGATTCAGAACGTTCGTAAATGACGCTTCGAAACGCATTCTGAGGCGCTCCCAAAGGGCGAAGCTCTTGGACATTCCGGCCGACAAAGTGTTTGTATCCGGACCGACGCAGTTTCCAACGCCTTCATTTCCGGTACGACCCGCGCCCTGCGGCGTGAGAACGAACGAGTTGATGTTAAACCAGGGCGTGTTCGGACCGGGATTAGGATTGTTGCAAGGCCCAATCTGGTCGGGGCGAATGTATAATCCCCGTTCCAGCTCATTCAAATTGGAAGCGCTATCCGCGGGATTGCTGTCAATGGCAGTCATGAACGGGCCAGTTTGAGAAAGGAAGATGGTGCTGAGCTGCCATCCGCCCAAGAAAGCGTTTACAAAGCCGTTGGAATTCGAGAGGAATTTTCGGCCGCGCCCGAAGGGCAGCTGGTAAAGCGCCGTCATCAAGAAGCGCTCGCGCCGTGGACCGGCATCGTTGCCACGATCGTTTCTTAAATCGAATTGATTATCGACATAGTAGCCGCCTGAGAAGTTACCGGCTTCCGTTCCATATCCGACCGGTGCGTCGCCGACGTTTGTAAGATCCTTGAGCCAGTCGTAAGACGCCTGGAAGAATAGTCCGCTGGAGAGCCTGTGAGACACCTGAAGTTCGAGATCCTGGAAGTTGGCAAATCCCAAGTTCTCCATGGAAACGATCAAGTTATAGTCGGGGTATGGTTTGACACAAGGGCCGTTGGGACTTACGTGACATTGATTCTTGTCAACGTTAACTGAAAGTCCATATGTGTTACTGCCTATATAACTGGCGCGCGCGGTCCAGGTATTCAGGAACTGGCGCTCGATGGTTACGTTCCACTGAGCCGACTGAGGGTCTCTGTAATGTTCGTCCTGAGCTTCGAAAATATTTTGGGTTCCGACCAGAGCGGGACTTAATCCGCCGTTGCCGTAACCGGTTTGAGGCAAAACAAACGCCGGAGTGTTGGTAGCCGGATTGATCGAGTTTACATAGAACGGCGCGGCGGTGACTGCTACGCCGGTCATCATGTACGCTTCCCAGCCAAGACTCGGAACGGTAAACAATCCAATCCCGGCGCGAAAAACGGTTTTGTCGTTCCCGAAAGGACGCCAAGCCGCCCCGATTCGTGGGTCGAAATCATGGTAGTCCGTATACCGCAAGCCATTCGGGAAGCCTGCTTGAGCTCGCGCCCTGCACAGGAGTACAGGGGTAGTGCAGGGTTAGGCAGCGGGTTGAGCGAGCAAGCGTTCAGCGTATATAGGACCGACTGGGCGGGCGGAAGAACCTTCAGTGCGATATCGGGAATGACAAGTCCGCCAGTGGCGGGATTGAAGTTGGCGATATTTCCATTCTGCTCCGAGAAAGGCGGCTGCAACTCCCAGCGCAGACCGTAGCTGAGCGTCAAGCTCTTGGATATATGCCACTCGTCTTGCGCGAAGGTGGCGAAATGCTTGGACTGTTGTGACAGAAAGGGACCCGTAACGAAACACTTGATTGGTGGCCGGCAAACCGAGCAAGAAATCCGCGAACGCATTATTGCTGAACATGCCGTTAAACGTAAATGATCCGAATTCGTCGGAGGCTCCGAAATCGTCGATTCGATCATATTGAACCTGCGAGAGCGACACGCCGAACTTGAGCGTATGCTTACCCTTGATCCAGGAAAGATTGTCGCTGTATTGAGTAACTTTGGAATCCGTGGGGCCGATTGAGTCATGCCCGAGGTTGGTGAAGCCTGTCCCCGAACTGAAATCGAACCCAGGAAAAGCGCCGGCCGTGCCTGCGCGCGACAGATCCAATCCAGTCAGGCCCAGGTAAGAGTCTACCTGCGCGCCTTGATAGGGGAACGAAGAGGCGATATTGAGACGGCTCAAGCCAAAGCGAAATTCGTTCACCATGTTGGATGTGAGGGTGTAGTTGTCGGAAATAATCAGGTTTTTGTCGTACTCGTTATTAGTGGTAGGCGGAAGTAATTGCGCGGTGCCGGGCTGATTCCCGAAGCCGCTATTGGTCGTCGACTGTTGAGGAAGATTCTTCCAGGTCCATCTTCCAAACAGCAGATTCTTGCTGCCGATGTACTGGTCGAACCGCAGATCATAGCCATTGGTTTCGTTCGCCAGTCTCTCGAGCGTTCGATAATCGCCGGTGGTTGAGCCGGAATTGAAGTTCGGCAGAGGAAAATATTTCGACAACAGCTTTTGCGCTACGGGATTCAGGCAATCGATTTGGCCGGCTGACTGCAAGCCGGAATTTGGTTGTTGGGATAAGGTGCGCCCGTATAAGGGTCAATCGCGGCTGGACCGGGCACGCCGTTCAGATTGCCCGATATCATCGCGGCAGTAGGGAGATTGTCGAAGACTACCAGCGAACCGGGGCGTCGATTCTCTTCCGTGTCGACGAAGAAGAATGTCTTATCTTTGCCGTTGTATAGATGCGGAATTACCACCGGGCCGCTTAAGCTGCCGCCGAATGTGTTCCAAACTTTGGCTTGCTTGGTGGGAGATCCGTATTGGGTTGCGTCGAATGCCGCGTTCTGCATGTATTCGAATAAACTTCCATGCAGGGCGTTGCCGCCGCTCTTGGTGGTGACGGTGACGTCGCCCGTGGTGGCGAATTCCGCATTATTGCTGATAGCGGAAACCTTGAATTCACCCAGCATCTCCGAGGACGGAAACATGTTGCTGGCCGGTGAGTTATAGAGAATGTTGACGCTGGACGTGCCGTCAACGGTGTAATCCACCATGAACGGTTGCGACCCGGTGAGGGCGATATTTCCATATTGATCCTGCTGAACGTTGGGTGATGCGACAATCGCGCCCAGCGGGCTGGTAGAGGCTCCGCGATAATTGGCGGGAAGTTCCGTTACTTCCTGGCTGGTCATCGTGGTGACGATGGTCGCGTTCTCAGTGTTGATGGCGGCTGCCTGGGCGTTTACCTCTACGGTCTGCTGCACGGCGGCCAGGTTCATGGAGATGTCAACACGCCGTTCCTGGCGCGCATCGAGAGTCACCTCATTCACTTTGGTCGTGGCAAACCCAGGTTTGGTGGCCGACATCGAATATCGCCCGGATGGCACATTCAACAATTGGTATTGGCCGGCATTGTTGGTAGTCGCCGTGCGGACGCTGTTCTCGTCCAGGTTCGTGATCGTGATCACGGCACCCCCGATGACGCTGCCGGATTGATCCTGAACAGTGCCGACGAAGGTTCCGAAGGTCGATTGTCCGAAAGCGGAAGCACCGGCGAACAGAAGCACGCATAGCAGCAACGACAAGAAATATCTCATTTTGGCTTCACCTCTTTGGGTCTGAAGTACGGGCAACTAAACACACTTAACGACATCGATGCAAAAGGGACAGCTCTCGGCAACACCCTGCCGAAGACACCTTGATGTTTTGAAACGACGCTGCATCTATTTCGCAACAGAGCGCGCACCAAGCTCGCCACCAATGGGGACTGGGCCTTATTATACGCGAGCGTGAACATTTGTCAAGGCGGATGTCGGATGCAGGATACGACATTTCTTCAAGTAAGTCGGCAACTAAGCGAAGGGCAAACGAGTTACTCGCCGCCGGGACTCGAATACAGAAGGCCACCCGCCTCAAGGCGTCCCAGGCGCCGAGCGCGTGTAGAGTTGCAGTTCTCTGCTCTACGGGTGAAGATGGAAGGCACTGGCAGCGCATAGAAAACGAAATGGTGCATGATGAACTCAATGCCAAGCAACCTGTATTGTCTTAGCGGGCGAGTGTTGCGGTGGAGCAGCGTGGTCTCCGTCTTCGCCCTGATGGCTGGTCTCAAAGCCCAGGACCGCAATCCATTTGCGAACGATCGCGCGGCGGCTGAGGCCGGAAAGTATCACTTCCGCATCAACTGCGCCTTGTGCCACGGCCTGGGCGCGCATGGCGGAGGGCGAGGGCCCGATCTGACTCGCGCCAATAAGAAACACGGCAACTCCGATGCCCAACTCTTCCGCACCATCCACGACGGCGTTCCAGGCACGGACATGCCTGCCGCGCTCGGAAGCATCGGCGTGGAAATGAAGGACAAGGAAATCTGGCAAGTCATAACGTATCTGCGCAGCATCGAAGTTAAGACTCCGCCGCCGACCGGCGACGCCGCACACGGCAAGGCTCTTTTTTACAGTGCGGCGGCTTGTTCGAAATGCCACATAGCAGATGTAACTGTTAGTGTCCGGTGCGCCTGGTGCGCCTGGTGCGCCTGGTGCGCCTGGTGCGCCTGGCGCACCGGTGCGCCTGGCGCACCGGTGCGCCTGGCGCACCGGTGCGCCTGGCGCCTGGCGCCTGGCGCCTGGCGCCGGCGCCCGCGCGCGCGCGCCCGCGCGCGCGCGCGCGCGCGCGCGCGCGCGCGCGCGCCTGGCGCGCGCGCGCGCGCAC
>CAVXJU010000050.1:0-50731 GCA_963761935.1 Terriglobia bacterium
CCCACAGGTCGTGATGAATCAGCTGGTAGTACCACACCAGCTTTCCGTTCTTCACGTTGATGCAAACGATGCTGTCGGAATAAAGATTCTTGCCGGGCCGGTGGCCGCCGTAATGCGACGCCGTGGGCGCGGTCAGAGGAACGTAAACGTAGCCCAGCTGCTCGTCCGCGGTCAGTGACGCCCAGGCCGCCATGTTGCCGACGTATTCGGCCGAGCCTTTGCCCCAGGTGTCGCGTCCGGGCTCGCCCGGTTGAGGCAGAATATGGAACGTCCACAGAAGCTTGCCGGTATAGATGTCGAAACCGCGGATATTTTCGGGCCGGGCTTTCGGATCCATCCCGCCGTCGCCGTAGCCTCCGCTTGCTTTGCCGCCGCCATTGCCGCCGATCACGATCACATCGTTCACGATGAACGGACCGGGCCAGCCGAAGTAGGGCGCGTCATCGGGAGTTTCGCGGCGCAAAAAGGCGCGGCCGTTTTCGCCGAAGTTCTTGTCCGACTTGCCGGTCTTCGGATCGATCGAGTACATGTACTCGCCGCGAACCGAGATCAGGCGTTCCTGGCTTCCCTTGTGCCAATAGGCGATACCCCGAGTGCTTTGCCCGGACGCTTCCTTAAGCGTTGGCTCAACCGGCTGCTGCACCCACTTGGTCTTGCCCGTCGCCGCATCGAAGCCCTCCATCAATCCCACGCCATCGGGCGCGTACAGGACGCCGTTGATCATGACGGGCGTGCCGCGAAAATAATTCGAAGGGCTGAGGTCGGGAAACTGATCCTTAATCAGCGGATCCACCGCCCCCCGTGTCCAAACCACGCGCAGCTTGGCGACGTTATCGCGATTGATCTGATCGAGCGGCGAATACCTGGTGAAGGCCTTATCGCTGCCATAGGTGCGCCATTCGACGTTAGCCGCCGGCTGTTGGCCAGTAGCAACGAAAGCGCCAATCACAAGCCCCAGGCCCGCGATTTTCGATCCAACGGAATTGCTCATCTACGCTCCTAATAGTTTAGAGGAGTCTCTCGAACCGCCTAAGTTACAGGTCCCCGCACTAAAACACCAGTCTTAGCGCCAACTGGCCGATTCTCGCCGGTGCAGTCGATGTGATTTGCCCGATTAACGCGGAACGAACCGAGGTCTGACCAAACGGCGATAAGAACTCGGTGTGATTCAGGACGTTGAAAAACTCCGCGCGGAATAGCATCTGCACTCGCTCCGTGATCATAGTCTTCTTTTCCAGCGAGAGGTCGAAATTGGTCAGACCCGGGCCCCGGAACGTGTTCCGCTGCAGGTTGCCATAAGTCGCGGTAGGGCAGGCACCGGGAAGGCCGCTGCCGGGAGGCGCCTTGCTGGCATAACAGGCCGGAATCAGGAAATCACTGGGGTTGAAGAAGAAGTGCCCAGTGCGAGAGACGCCATTGATCACGTAGGTTTCCACACTTTCCGGACTGACCATCTGTTCGCCGCCGCCGGTCCAATCCGGGCGAACCAGCGCGGGCACGCCATCGCCCCCTGGTCCCGGTACACTGGGGTTTCTGGAAATGCCGGAATTAAAGTCCACCGGGAAACCCGACTGAGTGCTGAAGATGGGGTAAAGGGTCCAACCGTCGGTGAGACGCTTCGGCCCACTCTGCCACATGCGCTCGAATGGCAGCGTCCATCCGCCGCTCAGTACAAATCGTTGCGGCACGTCATAAGCCGCCGGAGCATAGAACTGGTGACTGTTATACGCCGACACGTTCTGCAAATAGGCGTCCTGATCGCTCATGGTCTTGGAATAGGTATACGCCGCGGTGAAAAACGTTTCGCCGATCACGGAATTGCTCATGCGCTTGGTCACGCTCACCAGCAGGCCGTTGTAGTTTGAGTTGCCCAAGGACTTGTCCACCGACATGTAAGAGAAAGCATTCGGATATTGCAAACCGGGTTGCAGATTCAGCGGCCGGGTCGTGGTTCCTAAAATAAACGGATCGTCTTCCACGTTCACAATCTGCTTGTGAGAGGAGCTGCCGACGTAGGCCACTTGCAAACCCATTCCTCCGGTGAGCGCCTGCTGGACCGTCAAGTTGTAGCCGTACGTATACGGATTTACCTGGTGCGGATCGATCAAAACGCTATTGGGACCGAATGGCAGGAAACCGGCCGCTGGCCAGTTTAAACTCGGGCTCAGCGGCTTGGAGGGAAATGGATTGACAACGCCCGCCGCACCGTAAGGATTGGTCATGATGTTGGCTGGACCAGTGGCCGGGACATTGCTTTGGGTATAAAACAACGAAGCCGATGAATAGAACGGCTCGGTACCGTTCTGCCACTGCACGTCCTGCCCATTCAAGATGTCATAGAAGACGCCGAAGCCGCCGCGGATACTCGTTTTTCCTTTACTGAAAGGATCGTAGGCGAACCCGAAACGCGGCGCGAAGTTGTTCTTATCCGAGAAATAGGTGCCCGGACAGGGCGAATGCGGATCGCAAGGAAAATCCAAACCCAGCGGCGCTGTAGGATATCGGGTTGACTGCTGACCCGGAAGGATGAAATAGTTCCGCTCCTGAGGATCGTACTTGGGCGTGTCGTACTCGTAGCGGAGACCGAACGTAAGAGTGAAGTTCGGACGGAGTTTCCATTCGTCCTGGCCGAAGATCGCGTATTCTTTTCCGTGAGCGGCGCTGAATGCGTTCGGCCATTGCGAAAACGCGTTGGGCAACCCGAACAGGAAGTCGGCCAGGTCACTGCCCGATCCGATGCCGCCGGCTGCGGTCGGCCCGCTGAACGTAAGTGTGCCGTTCGTCTCGTACGCGAACTGGCCGTTATTCTGGAGAATCCCGAACATTCCGCCGAATCTCAAGTTGTGGGTTCCCTTGGTCCAACTGACGTTGTCGCTCCAGTAATAGGATGTGTCGGCGTACTTCCCAGGCACGCTGCCGCCGTTGTCGCCTAGAGTGAGCCCAGTCACACCGAAACTGATAATCGGCGGCGCGGTACTTGCGTCCGGAGTGATTTGCATGCCGAGCGACTGCGCGGTAGGCAACTTTTCCGCATACCCCGAGGTTCCCGTCACAACTCTTTGAGCCGTGAAATGCGCCTCGTTTAACAGCGAAGGTGTCAGCAGCGAGGTGAGGGCGAAGTTTCCGAAGTACTGGTCGGTCAGACTGATCACCGAGTAGCCGGGCGCGGAACCGCCTGGAAACGGGTTAAGCACGGGATTGTGGTTCCGATCCATACTGAAGGACAAGCGCTCTTTGGGACTGAATTGAAAATCTTCTCTGGAAACGAACTCGTCCCGATTGTCCTGGGCGGTTCCATTCGGAGTTATGAAACCGGTGGCGCTGGTCGGTATCGGAGAGCCTTTAATGAAGGCCTGAGCAAACGGATCGATCTTGGTCGGATCAATAATGGCCTGGGACGCCAGTGCGGGATTGGACTGGAAATAAGGGTGGGCAACCAAGAACGCCGCCACGCCGGGATCCGGCCCGCCCTTCACCGCATGCGAGAAATCGCCGGTCAATTCGGCGGGAGTAAATGTTCCCATCTGAGGATTTACGGTAGTGGAATTCTGCCGTTGCCCCTGATAGCCGAAGAAGAAAAAGAAGCGGTCTTTGCCGTTGACCACCTTGGGAATTGTCAATGGCCCGCCGGCGGTAACGCCGAATTGGTTGCGTATCAACGTGGGCACCGGCGAGAATTGGCCCGGCGTCGCCTGGTTGAAAAAGTTGTTGGCGTTCAGATCCTTGTTGCGGAGATAGTCGTATGCCGTGCCATGGATGTCGTTGGTGCCGGACTTCGTGATAACGGTCACGACACCGCCATTGCTGCGCCCGTATTCGGGCGAATAGTTATTGGTTAGAATTCGAAACTCTGCGATCGTGTCGGGATTGGGATCTACTACCGCGGTGCTGCTCGAGACCGAGTTGTTGTCGCCACCATCGAGCATATAGGTAACCGAATTCGATCTGCCGCCAGCCACCGAAAATCCCTGGCCTGCAAAGCCGGTAATGCTCTGATAGCCCGGTTGGCCGATAAGTTGGGGTGTTATGCCCGGCTGGGTTAGCGCCAACTGCAGCGTATCGCGGCCATTTAACGGGAGGTCCTGAATGGGCGCTCCGGACACCACCGAGCTAACTGTAGCGGATACCGTGTTGACTAACGGTTCGGCCGTCTCCACGGTCACCGACTCGGTCAGGGAGCCAATCTCCAGCTGGAAGTTCTGCTCCACCTGGCCGCCCACCTCGACGAGCAAGTTCTGCACCTCACCCTGCTTGAAACCTTGGCTGCGCACCACCATGCGGTAGTGCCCGGGAAGAACACTGGGGAAATTGTAGACGCCCGCGTCATTGGTCGGAAGCGTTGTTACGGTTCCTCGTTCTATGCTGGTTAACTCGACTGTGGCCCCCACGATCACCGCGCCGCCGCTGTCCGTCACGCGGCCGGAGATGGTTCCGTTAGCAGTCTGACCTAGAGCCGGGATTACGGCTGCCGCCACCAGCAGCATCCAGAAACCGATTTGCCTCAAAGTTTGAAGACTAACCATTCAACCTCTTTTCTGCCTGGCTGCCGAAACAAACCGGAGCGTTTCAGCGATCACAAGTCGAGCGGGCGAACCTTACAGGAATCTTGTAATGCTGTATAGGATGCCTTAACTTCTTATGACTGTCAAGAAGAAAATCTGACTGCGGCCCATCCAAAGATCTGATCCGCCCTCCGAGTCGGAAGCGCCAGGGCCGGAAAATAAAGGCCTCCAGGCAATGAACCGCGAAACGCGCAGGCTTGACGCGGATGGGAAGCTGGAATTTATAATCGAATTTCCTCGTTGGGTGTTGTATCGTTGATGGATATTGAATCCTACGAGCCGCAAAAGTGCCTGAGAGTACATCCGCGTCAAAAGGCTTCAGGGCCGGTTTTCTTACCGTTGGGCAAACCGCCCGTATCTTAGGCGTAAGCGCTTCCACATTGCGATTGTGGGAAAACGTGGGGCTGGTTAGCCCGGCGCGCAGCACAGGGCGCTACCGCCTCTACGATCCCGATCTGCTGGATGTTCTGAAACGCATCAAATATTTGCGGGATGTGAAGAAGCTCAGCGTTCCGGGCATCAAGCAGATGCTGGGCGACCGCGTGGCTTGCGCTAGCTCGAGCACGGATCACAAGCAGGAGATCGGCGAGCGGCTGCGGCGGATGCGCCGCAATCTGAACCTGGGTATCGCGGAAGCGGCCAAACGAGCGGGAATTTCCACCGGTTTCCTCAGCGCCATCGAGTTATCGAAAGCCAATGCGTCCATCGCCACCTTGCAGCGTCTGGCAGCCACCTATAACGCCACCATTCTGGATTTCTTCGAGATGCCGCGCCACCGCATGCGGCTCATCCGTCCCGATCAGCGCCGGCTGCTCAAGACCGAATCCGGCGTGCGAATGGAGCTATTGTCGATTGGGACCAAAATGCTCGAATGCATGCTGTTCCGCGTAGCTCCGCGATCCGGAAGCGACGGAGCGTACTCCCATGCCGGCGAAGAGTTCATTTACATGATGGCCGGCGAGTTGGAAATCTGGCTGGACGAACAAGATCGCTATCTTTTGCGCAAGGGCGACAGTTTCTGGTTTGAAAGCGATCTGGGGCACCGCTGGTTCAATCCATCCGATCGGGAAGCCGTGCTGATCTGGATCAATACGCCACCCACTTTTTGAGACACGTTATGAAACACGCCCCAGCAAATGCCGCACTCGTTGCGATTTTGATTCTGTCGGGTTCCGCGGCCGCTCAGGCTCAACCCGCTTCGCAGGCTCCCCGCCCGTCTCCCCGCGTTCCGCCCATCACATTCAACTCCACTCCGCAAGAAATCCAGCAAACCGCCGCCATAACTCGTGCCGGGCGCAAGCTGACTCCCAAGACTTGGCCCAACGGCGCGCGCGTTGCCGTAGCCTTTACGTTCGACGTGGACAACGAATCGCTGTTCAGGACTCGCCCGCTGCCCGTCCCCATGTCCCAAGGCGAGTATGGCGCCACCACCGGTCTGCCGCGCATCCTCGAGCTGCTGGACCGCCAGCGGGTGCCCGCGTCGTTTTTCATCCCGGCCATGAGCCTGATGCTGCATCCGGAAATGCTGCCGGAAATCCAGAAGAGCGGCCGGCACGAAATCGGCGTGCATGGCTGGGTGCACGAGAGTCTAACGTCGGTGGGCGGGCCGGAAGAAGAGCAAAAGCTCCTCACCCAGTCCATTGAATTTCTGACGCGAGCTTTGGGAAAACGCCCGGTGGGCTATCGCGCGCCGAGCTGGATTTGGACGCCTGACACTCCCGCGCTGGTTGTCAAGGCCGGCTTTCTTTACGACAGCAGTCTCATGGCGATGGATCAACCTTATGAAGTGCTGGCGAAGGGAAAATCAACCGGAATGATCGAGCTGCCCATCAGTTGGATCGTTGACGATTTTCCCTATTACGGCGAAAATGGCGACGGATCGCTGCCCTCGCCGGAAGCGGTGTTCCAAATCTATAAGGCGGAATTCGATACCGCCTATCGCGAAAAAACGCTGTTTATTTTGACCAACCATCCGCACATCAGCGGGCATGGCTCGCGCGTGGAGCAGCTCGACAAATTGATCGCCTACATGAAAACCAAGCCGGGCGTGTGGTTCGCCACTCTCGAAGAAATCGCGAAATATGTAAAAGAGCAGAATCGCTCCAGCGAGTGACTCGATGAAATTTGCCGGCGTTCCTCCAAAACTCCCGTTGTGACAACTTAATAATGTTCATGTAATCTGAAACTCGCGCGAGCGGGAGAAACGCCGATGACCTCCAGATTCAATCCGCCCCGAAGTATGTATTCTAAATAGAGTCCGGAACCCGCTGGACCAAGAGGAGCGCCCCATGCGAAAACTTTCGCTGAGTGTTCTGTCCCTGATTTCCGCAGCCAGCCTGCTCTGGCTGAACCCACCCGCCCGCGCCCAATCCGGAGCCAAAGACGGCGAGTGGCGCTCCTACGCGGGCGACCTCGGCAGCACGCGCTACTCCCCGCTCGATCAAATCAACTCGCAAAACTTCAACCAGCTCGAAATCGCCTGGCGCTTCAAGACCGACTCGCTCGGCCCGCGCCCCGAGTATCAATTCGAATCCACGCCTCTCATGGTCCACGGCGTCGTCTACACCACCGCAGGCTCCCGCCGCGCCGTAGTCGCTTTGGACGCAGCCACCGGCGAAATGCTCTGGATGCACGCAGAGCACGAGGGCGCGCGCGCTGAAGCCGCACCCCGCCAGCTCTCCGGCCACGGCGTCGCCTATTGGACCGACGGCCGCGAAGAACGAATCCTCTACGTCACTCCCGGCTATCGATTAGTCGCGCTCAATGCCAAAACCGGCGTCCCGGTCCCCAGCTTCGGCGTCAACGGCATGGTCGATCTCAAGCAGGATGACGACCAGCAAATGGATCTGATCACCGGCAGCGTCGGCCTCCACTCCACGCCCATCGTCGCCAAGAACGTCGTAATCGTCGGCGCGGCGCACCTCGAAGGCGGAATCCCCAAGAGCAAGACCAACGTCAAAGGCTACGTCCGCGGATTCGACGCGCGCACCGGCAAGCGCCTCTGGATCTTCCACACCATCCCGAAACCAGGCGAGTACGGCATCGAGACCTGGCTCAACGATTCCTGGTCCTACACCGGAAACGCGGGCGTCTGGGGACAAATTTCAGTCGACGAAGACCTCGGCCTGGCTTATCTCCCGGTCGAGCTCCCCACCGGCGATTATTTCGGCGGCCATCGTCCGGGAGCGGGCCTCTTCGGCGAGAGCGTCGTCGCGGTCGATCTCCAAACCGGCCAGCGCAAGTGGCATTATCAACTGGTCCACCACGGCCTCTGGGACATGGACATCCCGTGCGCGCCCATCCTCACCGACATCACCGTCAACGGCCGCACCGTCAAAGCGCTAGCGCAACCCACCAAGCAGGCCTTCCTCTATGTCTTCGATCGCACCAACGGCAAACCCATCTGGCCCATCGAAGAGCGCCCCGTGGAAAAAGGCGCCGTCCCAACCGAATGGTATTCGCCCACGCAGCCGTTTCCAACCAAACCGCCCGCTTACGACAACCAGGGCGTCCTGCCCGATAGCCTGATCAACTTCACGCCCGCGTTGCACGAGCAAGCGCTCCAGCTCATCGCGAAATATAAGACCGGCCCCATCTTCACGCCTCCCTCGGTCAGCACGCAGGATGGCACGCTGGGAACGCTCGTCTCGCCCGGATCCCAAGGCGGCACCAACTGGCCGGGAGGCTCCTACGATCCTGAAACGCACACCGTCTACGTATTCTCGCAAAGCGCCATCGCCCTGCTCGGCTTGGTCCCGCCGCCCTCCAACATATCCGACATGAACTATGTGCAAGGAGTGGCCGGTGCTGCAGTGCGCGCCCGCAGAGCCATGGGCGCCGCTCCAGTAGCGCCTCCTCCAGGACCACCCCGCGCTGCCGCAGCCCCGGCAGGTCCAGGCGTCCTAACCGTCCAAGGTCTCCCGTTGCTCAAGCCTCCCTACGGCCGCATCACCGCCATCGATCTTGACAAAGGCGAGTTCCGCTGGCAAATCGCCCACGGCGAAACTCCCGACAACATCCGCAACAATCCCGCGCTGAAAGGTTTAAACATTCCGCGCACCGGACGTTCCGGCTTGATCGGCGTGCTAACCACCAAAACCCTGGTGATCGCGGGCGAAGCGGGCTACTTCACCACGCCGTCGGGTCAGCGCGGCGCCATGCTCCGCGCGTACGACAAAATGACCGGACAAGAAGTCGGCGCAGTTTACATGCCTGCCCCCCAATCCGGCTCGCCCATGACCTATTCACTAAACGGCGAGCAATACCTGGTAGTCGCCATCGGCGGCGGCAATTATTCGGGCGAACTATTAGCCTTCAAACTTCCGAAAAGCTGACTCGAGGAGCATTTCCATGTAAGCTGTGCTGGTGCTCGCGGCGCTCACCAGCCATCCGCGCCGAAGTCGCGCGCGTCGAAATTGTGGGCCGCCAGGACGTTCTGGGCGGCAAATCGTTCGGGTTGCGACAGCAATGCTAAACCCTTTGCGACTTTCGGCGCGCAATCATTGGCCAAGCAGCGGCCGCAAGCCCACGAGTCACAACATGTCCGTGTGGCCGACGATCCGACGCTAGTCCTGATAAACACTATGCCGTTCTACGGGTTCCATCTGGAAAACGGCCTCGCATGTGTGCCGTAATTCCATAGCTTGCGCCCTTCAGCCAATGGGCGAGACTTGGCATCCTGCTAACCTTGTGCGATTGAGGGGCGTCGACCGCTGGCTGCCGCTTCCAGGAATCTCAACGGAGGAAAACTCGAATGAACGCGTTTGACTTGACTGACCGCGTCGCGGTGGTAACTGGCGGAAACGGTGGGATCGGCCGCGGGATCGCCCTCGGATTGGGAGCAGCAGGGGCAAGGGTGGCCGTGTTGGGGCGAAACGAGGAAAAAAATCAGCGGGTACTTTCGGAATTGAAGGCGCTGGGCAATCCGTCCATCGCGGTCAGACTTGACGTGACCAATCGTCCAGCCCTGGAGCCTGCGCTCCGTAAGGTGGAGAGCGAACTCGGAGACATTGACGTGCTGGTAAACAACGCCGGTAACGTATCGCTGAGTGGCGGTGTGCTGAACGAAACCGCTGAGGACTGGGATAACGTCATCGAAACGCAACTCAATGCAGTCTTTCTGCTTTCCAAGCTTGCCGCCAAATCGATGATGGGCCGCAAGGGTGGAAAGATTATCAACATTGGCAGCATGTACTCGTTCTTTGGATCCGGACTTATCCCGTCCTACAGCGCCGCGAAAGGCGCGATTGTCCAGTTGACCAAGTCGATGGCCATTGAGCTGGCGCCGCACAACATACAGGTGAACGCGATCGCACCGGGCTGGATCGAAACGGACATGACAGCGCCGGTGAAATCCATGCCCCTAAATGCCGAGATTCTCTCGCGAACGCCGGCGGGACGGTGGGGTCAGCCTGAGGAAGTCGCCGGGACTGCAATCTTCCTGGCATCGCGGGCTTCGGATTTCGTTACTGGCGCCATTATTCCCGTCGATGGTGGCTACGCGATCCGATAGCGGCCGATAGTGCGATGGTTGGCCGCGCGGTGAAACCAAGTCATCGACGGCGCGATAGATCGCGAGCAGTCGCGTAGCGTTTACCGAGGTTTTCCGGCTTGCAATTCGAGGTGCTCCGGGCGGTTAACGTTAGAACTCAATCGCACGGAACGGATCGGCGTTACCTCGCAGAACGCCGACCGCTGGCCGTGAGCCGAACAGGCCAATCGGCGCAAGCCTCGGCCGGCGCTCAGGCTCCAAGAGCGGAGGCATGCCCAGCACGTCGATCCCGCGATTCGCTGAGCGTGTCGAAGGGCCGACCCATCGCCTGCTTATTTGCCCCACATTGCGGAACGTTTGCTGCTGGTAGCGGGTTTGCGTCATCCAACAGGTAAGGAGTTTTCGTATGAAACAGGTGAAATTTTGGCCACTCGCGACGGTGGCCGCGATACTGCTGCTGGTGCCCGAAATGCAGGCTCAGCAAGCAAGGGCACATGTCGCACATGCTGTACAACACTAGCACGCAGACCACTATCCAGGGCACCGTGCAAGATGTCAGGCAGGGAAGCGGTGCGATGGGTACGCACCTCACCGTTAAAACATCGCAAGGCAACGTGGATGTAGTTCTCGGACCTTCCAGTTTCCTCAACCATAAAGGCGTCACCTTTGCCGCGGGTGATGGAATATACGTGATCGGATCGAAAGTCATGATGGGCGGAAACGAGACTATCATCGCGCGGGAAGTTACCACGGAAGGCGTGACCCTGACGTTACGCGACAAGAACGGCAAGCCCGAGTGGAATGGGATGATGCACGGCACGCAGACCTCGTAAGCGCAGTTCAACTGGCTTCGGGCAATCCGCTGCAGTTCAGCAGTATGCGGTACTGCCGGCAGATTGGGGCTTAGACACCAACGCGCGCCAGCCGTCCGGGTCAGGGTTCCAACCTGCCGGACAGCGGCTTTTTTGATGTGGCTGTTTCCGGGCCACAGCCGCCGGATAAAGGTCAGGTCCCGGCCTTCACAAATTTATGCTCGATCCGGAGCACGCCTCTTGGCGGCCCCGTCGGGCATAGGCCCTGCCAACAACTCGGGAAGAACGCGGCAGTTCAACGACGCCCGTCTGGTGTACAGTGGTTCCTAACGACCGGGAAAGGAGCCATCCCATGCGGCCGCAACCACGAAGATTCACGATCCTTGCCGCTCTACTGGCGCTCACGCCGGCAGCCATCCTAGCCGAAGTCGCGCGCATCGAAATCACCAGCCGCCAGGACGTCCTCGGTGGCAAATCCTTCGGCTCAACCGGCGCCTACGAAAAACTCAAAGGCAAAGTCTATTTCGCGGTCGACCCCTCCAATCCCCACAACCAGATCATCGCCGACCTCGACAAAGCCCCGCGCAACTCCCAAGGCAAAGTGGAATTCTCAGCCGACCTGTTCATCTTGAAACCCAAGGACCCCGCGCGCGGCAACGGCGTCCTCTTCTTCGACGTCGTCAATCGCGGCAACAAAGGCCTGCTCAGCACCTTCGACCACGCCAAAGGTTCAGCCGACCCAACCGCGGAAGCCGACTTCGGCAACGGCCTGCTCCTACGCGAAGGCTACACGCTAGTCGCCGTCGGCTGGCAATTCGACGTGCCCAAACAAAAAGACCGCATCGGTTTCGACGCCCCCGTCGCCACCGACCACGGCAAGCCCATCACCGGCTGGGTCGACCCCTGGTTCATCCCCAACCAGCACGCCGATTCTTACGACTACGCCTCCGGTTATTTCACCCCCGCCTACCCGCCGCTCGATGCCGCGAGTCCCAACTACCGCCTCACCGAGCGCGAAGGCTTCGCGTCCGCCCCGCGCCTGATCCCGCGCGCCGACTGGCAGTTTGGCCGCCTCCAAAACGGACGCGTCACCTCCGATCCCAACTGGATCACTCTGAAAGGCGGGTTCAAAGCCGGCCTGACCTACCAAGTCACCTACGAATCCAAAGACCCTCCCGTCGCCGGCCTCGGATTCGCCGCCATCCGCGATCTCGCCTCGAATCTCAAGTACAACTCCGCCGCCATCGCCCACGGCCGCTACGTCTACACCTACGGCGCTTCCCAAACCGGCCGCTACCAGCGCCACCTGATCTACAACGGATTCACCACCGACGAGCAGGGCCGCCAGGCCATCGACGCCATGTTCATCCAAACCGGCGGCACCGGCTTTGGCAGCTTCAACCAGCGCTTCGCGCAACCCAACGAGCTCGGCTCCTTCACCCAAACAAAATTCCCGATCCGCTACGAAACCACCACCGATCCAGTCACCGGCAAGCGCGATGGACTCGGCGCGCGCGTCCCCGCCGGTCAAGATCCGAAAATTTTCCTAGTCGACACGGGCTCCGAATATTGGGACCGCGGCCGCGTCGCCGCCCTGCGCCATCTATCTCTCGATGGCACCGAAGACTTACCCGACCCTCCCAACGTCCGCGTCTACATGCTCGCAGCAACCCAGCATGGCTCCGGCTCCTGGCCCCCATCGGACAACCACGGCCAACTCAAAATATCCAACCCGAACGACTACCGCTGGCTCCAAGCCGCCCTGCTCATGTCGCTCGACGCCTGGACCAGAAAAGGCACCGCCCCGCCCCCCAGCAAACATCCCATGCTCGCCGACGCCACGCTAGTCTCGCAAAGCAAAATCCAATATCCCAATCTCCCCGGCGTCCAGTGGCCCCTGCACGTCCCCGGAGGCTATCGAGCCGACCTGACCGGCGCAATCTCGGTTCTTCCTTTCTTAGTCCCGCGCGTCGATAGCGACGGCAACGACATGGGCGGCATCCGCACCCCCGAGCTAGCAGTCCCGCTCGGCACCTACACCGACTGGGCCTTCCGCAGCGAATCCATCGGCGCACCCGACACTTTGATCGCCATGGCGGGCTCCTTCATCCCCTTCGCGAAAACCCGCGCCGACCGCGAAAAGTCCCACGACCCGCGCCCCTCCATCGAAGAGCGTTACTCCAGTCGCGCCGACTACCAGCACCGCGTCGAGGAAGCCGCCACTCGCATGGTCCACGATCGCTACCTTCTTCAAGAGGACGTCAAGCCCATCGTCGACGCCGCCGGCCAACATTGGGACTGGCTCATGGCCGCCCCCGCCACCACCGGCTCCAAGTAAGGGTATTCACATACTTGACGCAACCAGCCCCAACCTGCCCCTGGTGCGGCACTAAAGAGATTTTGAGAACCCCGGCGCCACAATTGTTCGGGATGCCCTGAAATCTACGACGGCCTGGATGCACAATACCTCCTTCAACTCCTGGACCACGCCGTCGAGCGTATGAAACTGGCTGGAGAATTTCTGGAACCTATCAGCATGAAACTTTGCATTCTGGTTATTGTTTGCGTCTCCCTTCTTTCCGCACAAGTCCCGCCAACGAAGGCAGACTTAGACGAGAAGATGCGAAAGCTTCAGAATGAAACCGCACAAAGCTCGGCCTTGGCAGATGACTTGGTAAAAGGGTCAATAACGAAGTTAACCCAAGCTCTCGAAGCGGCCAAAGCTAGTGGAAATCTTGCCCAAGCCGGAGAACTAACAAAGGCTCTGGAAGCCGCCAAAGCTCTAGGGAAATCCAGCAATGGGCCGCCGGAACCTGCCAAGGCTCTTGCGAATTCGACTGCTACGAACCCGACGCCGCCCTCAGCAGCGGTCTGGGGCTATATGCTACTGCGGTTCACAATCTCGGATAGATCGCTGGATGAGATCGAGCAACTAAATTCGGCTGGCCAACGGGGATACGAGTTGGTTAGCGTTGTCCAGGCTGGCAACGAGCGGCTTTTCTATCTGAAGCGCCGCGTTCAATAAATCAGCACCCGAAGTAAGTTTGAAATCTCCCGGCCCGCCGCATCATCTAACTGACGAGGGAGGCCTCGCTTGAAGACCACTGTACTACTATCCACACTGTTCCTAACAGCTTGCACCTGCATATTGCAAGCGCAAGATAAGAGTTTCGCCGGTAAATGGGTGCTAGATAAGCACTCCACAATGGCAAGCAATGCCCCCCAGAAGCTCGAAACCCAAATCAAGCAGGATGGCTCGGGCGTCATCACCATCGAGTCTCGCTTCCTGGAGCCGTCCAACGGCATCGTGCCGTTACTCTACTTGGGCATCATGTCTGACAGGGTGAAGCTGAGCACCGACGGCCAGGAGCAGCAGAACACCATCGGTCCATTTCAGATGGCGTCCAAATCCACCATGGACGGCGATCAGCTCAAGACCGATTGGAGCGCCACCGTCAAAGACGATGCAATCCAAGGCCACTGGGTCCAGCGCCTCTCCGATGACGGCAAGCACATGACCTGGGAGATCACCGAAAGTTCCACGCACGGCCAGCAAGGTCAAGCCACGCTCAATTTCGTAAAGAAGTAACCGGCTTCTCCGAAGTAATCCACTTTCCCTGCGCTACCATCTTGTAGATGAAACTACAGGATCGGGTAGCCGTCGTCACCGGCGGCGGCACAGGAATCGGCCGCGGCATCTCCGAAGTTCTCGCACGCGCGGGCGTCAAGGTCGCGGTCAATTACAGCCGCTCGCGCGACGATGCCGAGCAAACCGTCGCCGCTATCTGCTCCGCGGGTGGTTCAGCCATCGCCATCGCCTCCGACGTCTCGAAAGATTCCGAAGCCCGCGCCATGATGCAACAAGTCGCCGCGCAGTTCGGCCGCCTGGACATCCTGGTCAACAACGCCGGCTGGAGCACCAGAATCCCGCACGAAAAACTCGACGACCTGACCGACGAAATCTGGGACCGCACCCTCAACACCAACCTGCGCGGCGCATTCTACTGCATGCGCGCCGCGGTTCCATTTCTCAAAAAACAACCCGGCTCCTCGATCGTCAACATCGCCTCCGTGGCCGCGCTAACCGGTCAAGGCAGCTCCATCGCCTACGCCGCCTCCAAAGGCGGAATGCTAACGATGACCAAATCCTTCGCCCGCATCCTCGCTCCCGACGTCCGCGTCAACGCCATCGCCCCCGGCTTCGTTCGAACGCGTTTCGCCAACTGGCCCCAATCGGCCTTCGATCAAGGCGAGTCCATCACGCCGCTGAAGAAACTCCCCACGCCCGAAGAAATCGGCGAGCTAACCCTGTACCTCGCCTCCGCCACCACGCCGATCACCGGCCAGACCATAGAAATGGACGGTGGCTTAGCCGCCCTCGGCCCCTACCCGCCCCGGCTATAGTGCTCCCGCGCTAGCATGAAAATCGATGACGCACTCCCGCCTCCCTTTACTCGTCTTCGCCTTCGCCCTCTCGGCCACGCCCGCGGGCAAATTCGCCCTCACCATCGACAACATCATGCGCGGCCCGGGCCTGGTGGGCTACGAGCCGTCGCAGGTGCGCTGGTCGGGCGACAGCCAGCGCATCTACTTCCAGTGGAAGCAGTCCACCGACAAGGTAAGACGCGCCGCTCGACACCTACGTAGTCAACCGCGACGGCTCCGGCCTGCGCAAGCTCTCCGACGAGGAAGCGAAGCTCGCCCCGCCCGCCTCCGGCGACGCCAGCCGATCGACAAAGACAGCGCTACCGTCTACGTCCGCGACGGCGACATCTTCGTCTACGATACCACCACCGGCCAGACCCGCCAAATCACCAAGACCACCGACATCGAATCCGAACCCGCACTTCACTGCCGGACGGCAAGCGCATCGGCTTCACGCGCGCCAACAATTTGTACGTCGATATCGCTCGATACGGGCGCGCTTGGATCAGACTGACCGACATGCGCGATGCACCGGCCGGCGACGCCGGCTCCGCGACCGGAGAGAAACCAAAGGCACCGACAGCCAGGAGATCCTCAAGAAAGAACAGAAGGACCTGCTCGAAGTCGTCCGCGAGCGCGCCGCCCAGCGCGAGGAAGAAGAAGCCCGCAAAAAGCGCGACAATCCGCGAAAGCCATTCAACCTCACCGCGACACAAACCATCGCCTGGCTCCAGCTCACGCCCGACATGAAATACGTGATCGCGGGCGTCAGAGAAGCCGGCAACGGCTCAAAGAGAATGTTCGTCCCCAACTACGTCACCGAGTCCGGCTACACCGAAGACATCCCCGGCCGCTCCAAAGTCGGCGACACGCAAGCTCACACCCGCGTCGGCCATGCTCAACGTCGAAACCGGCGAGCAAGTGTGGGTGGATCCCGGCCAGAAAGCCGCACCAGCCGAAACCAAAACCAGCCACCGCCTCCAAGCCCGCAGCCGACAAAGAACGCATGGTCGAACTCTCCCGCCCGGTCTGGTCCGAAGACGGAACCAAGGCCGTCGTCCGGCCCGCGCCGCCGACAACAAGGACCGCTGGATCTTGGCGCTCGACCCCGCCACCGGCAAAACCCGCGTGCTCGCCCACGATCACGATGACGCCTGGGTGGACGGCCCCGGCGCCAACACGCTCGGCTGGATGAAGAACGATCGCGAGGTCTATTTCCAATCCGAGCGCACCGGCTACTCGCATCTTTACGCCGTGGCCTTCGATGGCGGCGAGCCGCGCGCGCTGACCTCCGGCAATTGGGAAGTCGCCGAGCGTCGACCTATCCGACGACAAGCCCGCTTCTTCCTATCACCAGCAAGCCGATCCCGGCGAGCAGCATGTCTACGAAATGAACGCCGACGGCGGCCCGCTCACGCGCCTCACTACGCTGCCCGGCGGCCACTCCGCCACCGTCTCGCCCGACGACCAATGGATCGCCGACATCTACTCCTACACCAACAAGCCGCCCGAGCTGTACGTCCAGGAGAACCGCGCCGCTGGCGCGAAAGCCAAGAAGCTGACCACCTCGCCCGCGCCCGAGTTCTGGCAGTATCCGTGGCTGGATGTGCCCATCGTGACATTCACCGCCCGCGACGGCGTCCAGGTGCCGCGCGCCGCCTCTTCAAGCCCGCCAACTTCCAGCAGCGGCGGGCCGGCGGTGATCTTCGTCCACGGCGCGGGCTATTTGCAAAACGTGGACCGCGAGTGGTCCACCGTACTACGCGCACGAGTACCTGTTCCACCACATCCTGATGGAGCGCGGCTTCATGGTGATCGACGTGGATTACCGCGGCTCGGCGGGCTACGGCCGCGACTGGCGCACCGCCATCTACGAACACATGGGCGGCAAGGACCTGGACGACATCGTGGACGCCGCCCGTTGGCTGGTCTCCGCAGCACGGCGTGGACCCCAAAAGGATCGGCCTCTACGGCGGCAGCTACGGCGGATTCATCACCCTGATGGCCATGTTCACCCAGCCCGACGTGTTCGCCGCCGGCGCCGCCCTGCGCCCGGTCTCGCGACTGGGCGCTACTACAACACGGCTACACGTCCGACATCCTGAACGTTCCGCAGAACGATCCCGAGGCCTACCGCAAGTCCTCGCCCATCTATTTCGCGCAAGGATTGAAGGGCGCGCTGCTGATCTGCCACGGCATGGTGGACACCAACGTCGAGTTTCAGGACACCGTGCGGCTGGTGCAGAAGCTGATCGAGCTGCGCAAGGAGAACTGGCAGCTGGCGGTCTATCCGGTGGAGAACCACGGCTTCGTGCAACCCACCAGTTGGGCCGACGAATACAAGCGCATCTTCGAGTTGTTCGAAAAGAATCTGAAACCGGGCGCGCCAGCGTCGTGACGCCGCCCGAAGACACTCGTGAATCCGTTCGGCCCCCGGGATTTTTGCCTCGTCGACCTGGCTTAAAGATGCCTAAATGGATTGGATTTTTAAAACACTATCGGTGATCGCTTCACGTTCTAAAGTTGTTAGTGATGGCATTAAGGTTCGCGCAGCCATGCTCGTCCACATGCCGCAAGTAAGCGTACTTCGCTTGCTGCTTTCTCTCATTCGCAATGTGGATCAGTAAGTCAAATCGATTGCTCTCCGGGTCGCTGGATCCCGCCGGTAACGCGAAGGCGGCTGACTTCGTGAGAAGTGCGGGCAAAAAGTCCTCGTTCTACGTGACCGGAGGGCGAAATCAATAAGAACACGATCGATTTGAAATCGATCGTAGCCGTCAAATAACTTCGGCTCTTTGTCCCAGAGCGCCCGTGTGTCGCCGGCGGATAGACATTGATCCGCTCCGCTCTCGGTCGCCTCGAAAGAGGGTGGGCGCCCCCATTCGGGGTTACGGGTAAGTGGGGGCGCCCGGGGTGTTTGTTGGGATTACAAGTTAACTTGAGTTTACCCGGAGCGCGGAAATTACGAAATACCAAGTGCTCGGTAGGCGCCGCACCGAAACACAGGTAGAAAACTCATTTTGTGCCGTCCGAGTAGTCGATGTCCGAATCGTCGCCGGCCGCCTGCTTGGCTGCCAGGCGCTTGATCTGCGCGGTCTGCTGCTTAGTTCGCTTCCTGCGCTTCATATCTTCGGATGTCATTCTGGCAGTTGATTCTACAATTTGCACATTGCACTTTTCACGGGTCTGCCGGTTTCATCGTACAGAAACAGGTACACGCAGTTGCACATGCTCCTCTTTGCCAAGTGCACGTGTGGTGACCACGAACTTGCGCCGGCGTACGCACAGCAGGTTGTCCAACTCGCGGCGCATCTGCGACATCGAGTGGTATCGCATTTGGTACAATGCCCGCGGCACGTGACTCGCAGAATCGCGTGCCGCTTGGAACGGAGGAGGCGTGAAACATGAACCGACTCCGAATCCTGTTGTTGACGACGTTGATCCTGCTGCCGGCTTCCCGTCTTCCGGGACAGGCCTATGGAAGACCGCAAACAGATGTTTACATCCGGCCTGTGGTATGCAATGACGGCGCGATCCCGGTCTCCGTGGCCCGAGCTTACATGAGTATGTGGTTTGGCAGGCAGCCGTGGGTGATTCAGGGATGGTATGTAGTGAAGCCGGGTACATGCGAGAACATCGGCCCAGACTCCAACCCAGAAATGCACTATTCGACTACCACGAATATATTTGGGGTTGGAGATGATGCCGTTTCTCTTCTCGCCTTTGCGTTCACGGATTCTAAAGGCGTGTTCGGGGCCGCCAAAGTTCCGGTGGGAGGAGCTTATGAGGCTTCCAATCAGCAGTTTTGCGTCAACATAACCGACGCATTTCGGTAGACGCGGAATTCGGTGCTAAGCGATCTCCCACGAGAATGCGACCGGGCGCCTGCCGGGTATCACCTGATTCCCGCCTCGGTCGCGTTCTACGGTTATTCGTTTCGCCCATCCGACCCCGGTGACAGGGACTATCTTCACGTCAGGCTTGGACCAAACGATCGCGCGATTCCGCTGGGGAAGCAGGGTTCGTCCCAGCCGTCGGGCAAAACGTCCCAGCCGTCGGGCAAAACGTCTGGCGCGAAACCCTCCGGCGATAGCGGCGATTCGGTTGGCACGCAGGTGATGAAAGCTCTCGCAAAGGGTGCGGCGGAGGAGCACCAGAAACAAGCCCAGAGACAAGCGCAAGTTGCGGCCGCCGCTCCAAGGGGCGGCTTCACGCACTTTGTGGATGGCTGCAACGCGTTTTATCGCGACCCGGCCAACGCCAGACTCAGCATGTCGGATGCGGCCGGTTGGTGCGCGTGTCTTAGTGCGCAATATCGCAACCTGATGACCCCCGAAGAGGAAGCAAAATACGCCAATGATTTCGGACGTCTCTTCCATGCTGGAATCGCGCAGCCGTGGGGCTATGGACTGTCCAAATCCGACCCAGCATGGCCTCGCCTTCATCCGGCGGTCGATAAGTGCGCGCGCTAAAGCAAGCGTAGTTGTTCAGAATCTTGGTGAGCCGGGCGGGGATCGAACCCGCGACCACCGCATTAAAAGTGCGATGCTCTACCAACTGAGCTACCGGCCCGGAGATGCTGCAAGGAAGGCTTCTTTCTCAAAGATAGCATGCTAGAGATCATTCGATCCCAGCCGGATGTGCGCGCACGCTTTGCTCTCGCCGGCGCGGAATCTCGCCCACGGCACGCAAGAGCGGAGTCATAGTCAGGCCCTGCACGAAAATCGAGAACGCCACCACCCCGAAGCTGACGGTGATGATCTCCCCGCGGAATGGCAACGCCGGCGGGAGGCCGAGCGCTAACGCCAGCGCGAGACCGCCTCGCAATCCACCCCAGAACAGCACATGTTGATGGAAATATGAGACACGCCGCGAAGTGCGCGCAAAGATCAAGCAGCTCGGATAAACGGCCGCGGCCCGCCCAACTATTACCAGCACCATCGCGGCCAGGATGGCAAGACTCGCCTGTCGATAATTGAGCTGTGCCTGCTGCATACCGATCAGAAGGAAAATGAGCGAATTCGCCAGAAACGCCATGTATTCCCAAAACGCCTGGACCGCGACTCTGCCACGCTCGGAAAGAACATGCGGCCGGGCGTTTCCCATCAAAAGACCGGCCGTGAGAGTAGCCAGGACTCCGGACGCATGGAAGTATTCGGCGAATATGAAGGACCCGTATGCGGCCACCGTGGTGAACGTCAGCTCGATCAAATGGTCTTCCGTGCGGCCCACCAGCGACAGAATTATTGCCGCGACGATCGCGCCGCACAACAAGCCGCCGGCAATCGTGGCCAGCGCGGCAGAGCCGATTTCAGAGGCGCTCAGATGGCCGCCGGCCGCCAGGGATATGACGATACCGAAGCCCACCGCGGCTGTCCCATCATTGAAAAGACTTTCGGACTCGACTAGTAACCGCAGCCGTCCCCGAACGCCTGCCTCGCGAAATATGGCGATGACCGAGACCGGATCGGTCGCAGCGATCAGTATCCCGAAGGCCGCCGCGCTCAACCATGGCCAGTGAGCCAGCGCGTGCATTCCGCTCGCGGTGATCGCTGCCGAAACAAAGACGCCCAGTGTGGCCAGCACGACCACCAGGCCGATGTCGCGTCGCAGTTCGCGCCAGTCCAGAGAGAGGGCCGCCTCGAAAATCAGGGGTGGAAGCAGCGTGCCGAACAGCAGCTCGCGTGTCAGTCCAAGCGAGGACGGAAACGGAAGCAGCGACAAAATAATTCCCGCCACCACCAAGCCAACACTGTAGGGCCAGCCCACTTTCTGCGTGAGTATCGCAACCACGGCTGCTACCAGCAGCAGCACTACAGCGGTTGTTTCTACTGTCAGCTCCACGAAGATAGGACCGGATGCCGGGATGGACGTCGAACAAGATACGAATAACACAGATCGGAAGCAGGCTTATCGCGCCTTCCCGCGGAGCCGGATTTCGGAAATTCGCGCAAGACGTGGGACAATAGCGACAATTGGCTCTCGGCGGGTTCGGACGCCCGCTCGAAAAGCCAAGAATTCTTTTCAGGAATCAATTGTGCGCGTCGGAATAATAGGCACCGGAGCGGTGGCGCAAAAACATGCGCAGGCCTATGCCAATCTCGGCTTCGAATTGGTGGTCTGCACGAATTACGATCCGGAAAATGGCCGCGCGTTCGCCCAGCGCTACGGCTGCGAGTTTGTGCCCAGCTACCAGGAAGTCTGCCGCCACCCCAAAGTGGATTACGTGGACGTTTGCACCTTCCCCGATTTCCGCTTGCAGGCCGTACAAGCCTGCGCCGAAGCCAAGAAACACGTCCAGGTCCAGAAGCCGATGGCGACCAGCCTGGAGACTGCCCGCCAGATGATCGACACCGCGCGCGACGCCGGCATTCAGCTAGGCGTCGTGAGTCAACGCCGCTTCGACGATTCAACCCAGTTCCTGCGCGGCGCTCTCGAAGCCGGACGGCTCGGGCGACTCGTTCAGGCGGACGCTTACGTCAAGTGGTTTCGCTCGGCGGCCTACTATTCGCGCCCCATCAAGGGAAGCTGGGCGACGGAGGGCGGCGGCGCGCTCATCACCCAGGCCATTCATCAAATCGATCTGCTGTTGTGGCTCACCGGCGGTATATCGGAAGTGTTCGGCTACTGGCGTCTGGGTGCGGTCCACAAAATCGAAGCCGAGGACGTTCTGGCGGCACTGGTCAAATATTCATCCGGCGCGACGGGCGTGATTCAAGCCGCAACCGCATTCTGGCCGGGCTACAACGAACGTCTGGAGTTCCACGGAACCAAGGGCACGGCTGTAATCTCCGGCGACCAGCTAACCACTTGGCATGTGGAAGCAGATTGGGGCGCGCCCCCGCCATTGGGAGGCGATCCCGCCTCAGGCGCAACCGATCCGATGGCCACGCCGATCGCTCCGTTCGAGCGCCAGTTTCTGGATTTCGCCGATGCGATTTCGCGCGGGCGCAAGCCGCTCTCGGCTGGCGAAGACGGTTATTGCGCTTTGCGAACCGTCCTCTCCATTTATGAATCCTGCCGCACCGGCCAGGTGGTGCGGATCTAAATGGGAAGCGCCGTCAAGACAGTCCGCGTTCCGGCCTCGAGTGCGAACCTGGGTCCTGGATTCGACGCGCTCGGTCTGGCGCTCGGGATCTATCTCACCTGCCGCTTCCAGCCGGCGCCAGAGTTGTCGATCCAAGTCCGCGGGCGCGATGCTGGACAGATCTCCACCGCCGCGGACAATCTGATCTGGCAGACCGCTCTGGCCGTGGTCCGCGACGTCGGCGGGGAGCTGCCGCTCATCGCGCTCGAGATCGACAACGACATCCCCATTGGAAAAGGCCTCGGCTCGAGTGCGGCCGCCCTCATCGCGGGCGTCGTGATCGCGGATCACTTTCTGGAATTACATTGGAAGCCGCACCGCATTCTGGACGAAGCGGCGCGCATCGAGGGCCATCCCGACAACGTTGCGGCGTGCGTGCTGGGTTCGATTGTAGCCAGCGCCATCGATGTGGGCGGCGTCGCGCGCGCCGTGCGGCTGGAGTTGCCCGCGCGCTACGGCGCGGCAGTCGTCGTACCGGATTTTTGTCTGCCCACCCGCGAAGCCCGCAAGGTCTTGCCCGACTGCTACTCGCGCCAGGATGCTATTTTCAATGTGCAACGCAGCGCACTGCTGGTGGCGGCCTTGGCTACCGGAACCACCAGCGCGTTTCCCATCGCCTTCGAGGACCGCTTGCACCAACCCTATCGCTATTCGCTGGTGCCGGGTCTGGAAGAGATGGTGAACTTGCGCGCTCCCGGATTGCTCGGCTGCGCGTTGAGCGGCGCCGGTCCGTCGATTCTCGTGTTCTATGAAAAAGGTTGCGAGCAGGTGTGCGACCTGGTCCGGCAAATCTTTGCGCTCCACGGCCATCAGTCCGAAACGCTGTGGACGCAAATCGCCGATCATGGATATGAATTAAGTTAGAATTCGAGGCGTTATGAACAATCGCGTTCCCGTGGCCGCTGCCGCCCTGCTTTTGCTTGTTCCGCTGCTCCCCGCCCAGCAGCCGAACATCGACGAGTTTTTCCGGAATTTCACTGCCGAGTGGGTCCGCGACAATCCTAATCTGGCCACCTCCTCGCGTTATTTCAGCGGCGAAGAGCAGGACCGCCTGGAAAGGCAGTTGACACCGGAGACGCTGGCCTACCGGCGCTCGCGGATCGAGCTGGCGCGCCGGGGCTTGGCCGAACTTGCGAAATTCGACCGCTCTAAATTGAACGAGACCCAACGTGTCTCGGCCGAGTTGATGCAATGGCAGCTCGACACCGTCGTCCGCGAAGAGGCGTTCCTCGACTACAGCTTCCCCTTGCAGCAAATGAGCGGCGCCAACATCAACCTGGTGGAGGCGCTCACCGTGCGGCATCCACTGGCCAGCGAAAAAGACGCCGTCAACTACCTGGCGGCGCTGGGGCAAGTGGGCACGCGCATGGACGAGGCCACCGCGGAGTCGCGACGCCTGGCCGTCAAGAACGTGATCCCGCCGAAGTTCATTCTCGAAGCGACTATCAAACAGATGAGCAGCTTCGTCGATCAGGCGCCGATGCAAAATCCATTCGCGGCCATCTTCACCCAGAAAGTGGAGGCGATCAAAGAACTGAGCTCAGCGCGGCGTAATGAACTTCGCGGAGAAGCAGCGAGGATCGTCCAAACGCAAGTGTATCCGGCTTGGAAACGAGGCGTCGCAACGTTGGAATCTCAACTTCCGCATTCCACCGATGACGCGGGCTTGTGGCGGCTCAAAGGCGGAGCAGAAGCCTATGCGTATTTCCTGAACCGCTACACGACGACGCACTTGACCGCCGACCAGATCCACGAAATTGGCCTGCGCGAGGTGGCGCGCATCGAAAAACAAATGGACGGCATCTTGCGACAACTGGGCCGCACGCAAGGGACGGTAAATGAGCGAATCGAAAAATTGAAACAGGATCTCGGTTATCCCAAGACCGAAGAAGGCCGCGTCCAGATCATGGCGGACGTGAACCAGATCCTGCGCGACGCGCAAAAGCGCTCCGATTCGCTGTTCGATAAAGTTCCCAAGTCTCCGGTTGTGGCCCAACCGTTCCCGCGTTTTCGCGAGGCCAACGCCGCCGCCAACTACAATAGTCCCGCGCCCGACGGCTCGCGCCCCGGCACGTTTCAGATCCCGCTGCGGCCCGAGCGCATGACCAAGTTCGGCCTGCGCACTCTGGTTTATCACGAGACCGTGCCCGGCCATCATTTTCAGATCGCGCTGCAAGTGGAGAATAAGAATCTCCCGCGCTTTCGACAAATTGGCGCGTTCGGCGGAATTTCCGCGCTGGTGGAAGGCTGGGGCCTGTATGCGGAACGCCTGGCGGCCGAATCGGGCTGGTACGACGGCGATCAGGAAGGACTGCTCGGTCAATTGGATGCCTCATTGTTCCGCGCTCGCCGCCTGGTGGTGGATACCGGGCTCCATGCCAAACATTGGACGCGCCAGCAAGGCATCGACTACGGCATCGAAGCCAGCGAGGTGGAACGCTACGCGGTGTATCCCGGCCAAGCCTGTTCCTACATGATCGGCCAGTTGAAGATCGTCGAGCTGCGCGAGAAGGCCAAAAAAGCGCTCGGCGCGAAGTTTTCTTTGCGGGCGTTCCACGATGCAGTGTTCGATACGGGCACCGTGCCGCTCGATCTGCTGGAGCAGCAAGTGGACGCCTACATTCGCGCCAACGGCGGGAAAATCTAACGGTTGGGACGCAGGCTCGGCCAGCATTTTCTCGCGCGCCAGTCGATTCTGGAACGAATCGCCCAAGAGGCTTGTCCCGAGAAAACCGAGACTGTGGTCGAGATCGGACCCGGCCGCGGCGCTCTCACCACGCATCTGCTGGCGCGAGCCGGCCGCGTGATCGCCATCGAGATCGACCCGGTGCTGGTGCATTATTTGCGCGCGGAGTTTCGCGACGAGCCGCGCCTCCACATCCTTGAAGCGGACGTTCTGAAGGCCGACCTCTCGCAGTGGGGCCGCATCGCGATCACCGGCAATCTGCCGTACTACATCACGTCGCCGATTCTTGAAAAAACGTTGGCGCTCGGTGACAATCTGGTGCAAGCTGTGTTCCTGGTTCAGAAAGAAGTGGCCGAACGCTTGACGGCGCGACCGGGCACGCGCGACTACGGATTCTTGAGCGTCCAGGCCCAGCTCCTGAGCGCGCCGGAATTGTTGTTTGGCGTTCCCGCCGATGCATTCCGTCCGCGGCCAAAGGTCGATTCCGCCGTCGTCCGCCTGATTCCCAGACGTGACCTCCCTACCCCGGATCGCACTCGGTTTTTAGAATTCGCGAGCCGCTCGTTCCGCCACAAGCGCAAGACCATCCGCAATAACCTGGCGCCCTACTACGATCGCGCGCTGCTGGACTCAATTCCCGCGACCAAGAAGCGCGCCGAGCAATTGTCGATCCCGGAATTGCAGGAACTTCGCGCCCAGCTTGGATGATCCTGTATCCTGAAACTTCATGTCTGCGACCCCGCGTGTCCGCTTTGCGCCTTCGCCCACCGGTTTTCTGCACATCGGCAGCGCCCGCACTTTCATCTTCAACTGGCTGTACGCCCGCCACCACCACGGCGTCATGTTGCTGCGCATCGACGACACCGATATCGACCGCAACACCCAAGCGTCGCTCGATTCCATTTTCGACGGCTTGAAGTGGCTCGACCTAGGCTGGGACGAAGAGTACCGCCAATCCGATCGCGGCGCGCTGCATCGAGAAATGGCCTGGGGAATTTTTGAAAAAGGACTGGCGTATCGAGATTTCACGCCGGCCAGCACGGGTTCCGAGGAAAAACCGCATGGCGACGGCGCGTGGCTTTTCAATCCCGGAATGCGCGAGCTCAGCGCGGAGGAAAGCCGACGCCGCGCCGACGCTGGCGAGCCTTTCGTACTCCGCTTTCGCGTCCCGCGCGAGCGTCTGCGCAGCGTGCAATTCCACGACGGCGTGTACGCCCATCAATCCAAGGCCACCGCCGACATCGAGGATTTCGCTCTGCTGCGCAGCAACGGTGTCCCCACTTACCACATGGCCTCCTGCGCCGACGACATCGATCTGCACATCAGCCACATCATCCGCGGTCAGGACCACCTCACCAACACCTTCAAGCACATACTAATCTTCGAAGCGCTGGGCGCGGAGGCTCCCCAATTCGCACACCTCCCGCTGCTGATAGCCCCCGATGGGTCGAAGCTATCCAAGCGCAAGCACGGCCCAGTGGTCAGCGTCACCACCTATCGCGACGCCGGGTTTCTGCCGCAGGCCTACATCAATTTTCTATGCTTGCTCGGCTGGTCGCCGAAAGACGACCGCGAAAAAATGAGCCGCGAGGAACTCATCCAGGCGTTCTCCTTCGAAGGCATCAATCGCGACAACGCCGTCGTGAACTTCAGCGATACCGAACCGTTCGACCCCAAGGCGCTGTGGCTCAACGCCGAGTACATCCGCGCCATGCCGGTCGAGGAACTGGCCAACCTTTTATTTCCGTTCGTCTGCGCGGCAGGCTATCAGACCGAACCCGGCAAGATGCTGAAGGTCACGCATCTGATCCGCGAGCGCATCCGGCTGCTCAGCGAAGTGACGACGGTCGCCGACTTTTTCTTCAAGGAAGATCTCGCGCCTTATGATCCGGCCGAGCTGATCCCGCAAAAAGGCGACGCAGCCATGGCCCTGTCCGCTTTGCTGCGCGCGCGCCAGATCCTGGAAACAGTGGACTTCTCGCACGACCCCTTGGATGCCGCGCTCCGGGCCGCCGCCGTGGAATTGAAGATCAAAACCGGCCAGATGTTCCAACCCATCCGGGTCGCGGTTTGCGGCCGTAAGGCAGCCCCGCCGCTGTTTGAGACACTAGAAGTGGTGGGTCGTGAGACTTGTCTCAAGCGAATCGACCGGGCCATAGCCATGCTGCTGTAGGCCCATCAGCTTCCTGAACAAGCAACCGAATATGAATCCGACTAAGAACGAGACCGAGGCCGCCACTCCTGCCGCGCCCGTGCCGGATGGAGCGCCGGCCCCTTCCAACTTCATCCACGAGATCATCCTCGACGATTTGAAGACCAATAAATTCGGGGGCCGCGTTCATACGCGCTTCCCACCCGAGCCGAACGGCTACCTGCACATCGGCCACGCTAAATCCATCAACATCAATTTCGGATTCGCGCAGGAGTTCGGCGGGAAGTGCAACCTGCGCTTCGACGACACCAATCCTTCCAAGGAAGAAGTCGAGTATGTCGAATCCATCATCGCGGACGTCCGCTGGCTGGGAGGCGATTGGGACGATCGTTTGTTCTACGCTTCCGATTATTTCGGCCAGCTTTACGAATGGGCCGTGCAGCTCATCAAATCCGGCAAAGCGTACGTGTGCGATCTCTCCGCCGACGAAGTTCGCAAGCAGCGCGGCACTCTGAC
Organism: Terriglobia bacterium; assembly: GCA_963761935.1. Classification (GTDB taxonomy): domain Bacteria; phylum Acidobacteriota; class Terriglobia; order Bryobacterales; family Bryobacteraceae; genus Palsa-89. Next base: position 27,732 of record CAVXJU010000050.1, read on the forward strand.
CGAACCTGGCCAGGAGAGCCCTTATCGCAATCGCACGATCGAGGAGAATCTGAATCTGTTCGAGCGCATGAAGGCGGGCGAGTTTCCCGACGGCGCCCGCACCCTGCGCGCCAAAATCGACATGGCGTCGCCTAACCTGAATCTGCGCGACCCGGTGATGTACCGCATCCTGCACGCCGAGCATCATCGCACCGGCGACAAATGGTGCATCTACCCGATGTACGATTTCGCGCACGGCCAGTCCGATTCCATCGAAGGCATCACGCATTCCATCTGCACGCTGGAGTTCGAAGACCATCGCCCGCTCTATGACTGGTACGTCGAACAGCTCGGGATTTATCATCCGCAGCAGATCGAGTTCGACCGGCTGAATCTCACCTACACGCTGTTAAGCAAGCGCAAGCTGCTGCAACTGGTCCAGCAAAAGCGCGTGAACGGCTGGGACGATCCGCGCATGCCCACCATTTCCGGATTGCGCCGCCGCGGTTACTCGCCCGAGGCTATGCGCAATTTCTGCCGCCGCGTGGGTGTTTCGAAAACCAACGGAACCACCGAGCTGGGGCTGCTCGAATATTTCCTGCGCGAGGACTTGAACAAGCGCGCGCTGCGCGTGATGGCCGTGCTGCGTCCGCTGCGCGTGGTGATCGATAATTATCCGGAAGATCAAGTCGAGCAGATGGAGGCTATCAACAATCCCGAAGACGCGAGCGCCGGCACCCGCACGGTCCCGTTTTCGAAGGTCCTCTACATCGAGCAGGACGATTTCCGCGAAGATCCGCCCAAGCAATATTTCCGGCTCTCCCCGGGCGTGAAGTGCGGCTGCGGTACGGCTATTTCATCACCTGCACCGGTGTGGTGAAGGATTCAACCGGTGCGGTTACCGAGATTCACTGCACCTACGATCCGGCCACGCGCGGAGGCAACGCCCCCGACGGACGCAAAGTAAAATCCACCATCCACTGGGTCTCGGCCGCGCACGCGGTCGACGCCGAGGTGCGCCTGTACGACAATCTGTTCACCGTCGAAAATCCCAACGACGCGCCCGAGGGCCAGGATTTTACAGCCAACCTGAATCCCAACTCGCTCGAAACCGTCCGCGCGAAGCTGGAGCCCAGTCTCGCAACCGCCGCTCCGGGCAGCCGCTACCAGTTCGAGCGCCTCGGCTACTTCTGCGCCGATCTGGACAGCACTCCGCAAAAATTGGTCTTCAACAGAACCGTGACGCTGCGCGACACTTGGGCCAAGATCGAGAAAGAAAATGAAATGATCATTCTTGGGCTCGGCGGTATTCCAAAAGATCCGGCTTGCGCGGTGTTCAAGGACGGCGCATTGCTCGCGGCCGTGGAGGAAAACAAAGTCGCCCGCAACCTGAAGCCGTCCGGCCTGCCCGGATCAAGCTACGGCCATCGCACTGCGCCTGGCCGGCATCTCCGCGTCTGAGGTGAACTGCATCGCGCTGGTCCGCCCGTTTTCGCACGATACACATCTCACTCTGCGGTCGCAGTTTCCCATCGCGCAGATCGTGATGGTGGAACATCACGCCGCCCACGCGGCGTCGGCCTATTACCCTTCCGGTTTCGACGAAGCCACCGTGCTGACGCTCGATCGCGATGGCGATTTTCGTTCCGGCGCGCCGCTGGCGCGCCTCCGGCAATCAAATCCAGTTGGAGAGCGATCTGTATTATCCCGACTCGCTCGGCGATCTCTACGGCCGCGTCACCGAGCTGCTGGGATTCGCGGCCGGGGCCGACGAGCATAAAGTCCAATGGCTGTCCACCGCCGACGATGGCGCCGCATACCTGCCGCTCTTTGAAGAAATTCTCGGCAATTCGGAATGGCCGCGCCATCAATCGCAGCTACTTCGACGCCGATCGCCTCAGCCAGGGCGGCTTCAGCGAAAAGTTCTACCGCCATGTGGGCCTCGGCCGACGGCGAAGACGATTCCCCAGAAACTCAAGGCCCCACTCGCCGCCGGTCTTCAGCGCGCCGTCGAACGCGCCGTTCTCCGCATGGCCGGCCCGGTCGAACAAGCTGTGCATCGCGGGAGGCCTGGCTCTCAACGCGCTGCTCATCAGCTCGCTCGAAGCTTCCAAAGAAGTTTTCGTCCAGCCCGCCGCCGGAAATACCGGAACCGCGCTCGGGGCCGTGTTCTACGCCTGGAACAGCGTCTGCGGTCAAAGCAAGCGCGCCTCGTTCGAACGATCTATGCCTCGGCCCTTCCTATTCAAGCGAAGAAATCAAGAAGGTAATCGAAAATTGCAAGCTCCGCTTCCGCTACCTGCTGACCACCGATGAGCTGATCGACGACGCCGTTCGCGCAGCCTGAACGACGAGAAAATCATCGCCTGGATGCAAGGCCGCATGGAGTTCGGCCCGCGCGCGCTCGGCAACCGCAGCATTCTGGCGTCGCCGCTGAATCCCTACTCCACCGAGAATCTGAATATCTTCATCAAGCATCGCGAGCCGTTCCGAAAATTCGCCGCTTCGGTGCCAGCCGAGCTGGCCGACGAATATTTCGAGAGCCGGCCCCAACGCGCGCTATCTGGCTACGGTGGGCCGCGTCCGGGCGAAGCATCGCAAAACCTTCGAGGGCGCCGTGATGGGCAAGGACGCGGTGCGCGTGCATACCGTCGCCGCGACCGACAATCCGCTCTATCACGCCTGCTGCACGCCGCCGGCAAAGCCACTGGTCTTCCGGTTCTCTACAACACCAGCTTCAATTTATTCGCCGATCCGCTAGTCTGCACGCCGCGCGATGCCGTGCGCAGCTTCTATTCTTCCGGTATCGACGCGTTATTCGTGGGCAATTTCGTCGTCGACAAATAACCGCCGGCTTTCGCGCTTTTTCTTTAAACCGGGTAAGATAATCCTTGCTCGAGATGTCTTCGCGCTTATTTCGCAATCGCGCGGCACTGGTTTGCCTGGCTATCGCCGCCCTTTGCATTGTCGTGATCCGGGCGTGCCTGCAATCGATCACGATCGATGAAGCCGGCTCGTTCCTGCAATACGCCCGGAACCCGCAGCCTATGCACTGGTGGCCAATCTCCGACAACCATGTTTTGAATTCATTATTAATGCGGTTGGCCACCACCATCTTCGGCGTAAGCAATTTGACGGCGCGTTTACCAGCGCTTTTAGGTGCGACGATATACATCGCCTCAGCATTATTTATTTCCGCGCGGCTTACTAACCGCAAACTTTTGCAGGCGCTCCTGTTCACCTGCCTGGTCTACAATCCCATGATCCTCGACTATCTGGTCGCTGCTCGCGGCTATAGTCTCGCTATTGGATTCTTTCTTGCTGCCGTTGCTGTGATTGCAAGTGCGATGATAACCGCCGGCGATGGCGCGACACTCCTGAGAAAGTGCGCCTGGGTTTCTGTCCTGCTGGCCCTGTCGTGCTCTGCCAATTTATCATTCGCCATCGCGAACGGTGTGACATTGACGATCTTCTTCCTCTGGGCCATTCGCCGGCACATATTCGGCCGCAGCGAAGCCCTGCGCCTGGCCGCTGCGACTTACCTGCCGGGTCTGCTGGTAGGCTTCGTCCTGTGTGGTTCCGTGGTTGTGAACTGGCCCAAAGGCGAGCTCTACTTCGGATCGAGTCATCTATCCGAAATGTGGAGATCCTTCGCCAGCGGATGTTTCGATGACTTAAATCCCAACCTGATAAATCCACTTTTGCTTCGCGCATTACATCCACTTACGACGCTGGGGCCCTGGATCGTTGCTTTTGCCGCACTGTTCCTCTTCGCCCACATGGAAATCCGCCGCTGGAAAACTCCCGACCCCAAGTCGGAATCATCCGGCGATTTCGTTCGTCTTGTCGCGCTAATATCTGCCACCACACTGCTGTTCCATTGGCTCGCATTCAAGATCATTCACATTCCTCTGCCGAAAGACCGCACTGGACTATTCTTTCTTCCGCTTTGGACATTAGTCTTGGCTGGATCTCTCCCCCCCCGGCTCGCGATATGCTCCGCCGGTGCGGAATCGCAGTTCTCGCTATGACGGCGTTCTACTTTATCGGATGTCTCAGGCTCGGCTATTTCAAGGAATGGAAATTCGACAGCGACACCAAGACTCTGTACTGGATCATGTCCGATCTTCACCACCGCTGCGGCATCGAGGAATTCGGCATCGATTGGCGATATCACCTTCCGCTGAATTTCTACCGTGAGAATTATGGCACGGACTCTTTAAAGGAATTCTCCGGATCTACCAGCGGCGAACTGCCCCCAGATCGCGACGCCTATGCGATATTTCTCCCTACCAGCCAGGAGTTCATCAGCCAACAGAAATTGCAGCTGCTTTATCACAACGAGGAATCGGACGCGGCCGTCGCCATTCGCGCATGCCCGGCTGAAAAGCTTCCGCGCTGACCGGTTGTCCCACCCCCACCGGAACGCTATCCTGGAGCGAATGAGATTTGCGCTCGCTCTCCTCGCCGCACTCTGTTCGATCCCCCCGCTCGCCCCTGCGGCCGACCGCTATCCCGTCGATTGGACCAAACTCCAGTCCGAAACCCTCGACCACCTCACCTCCCTGATCCGCATCAATACCAGCAATCCTCCCGGCGACGAGACCAAGGCCGTGAATTATTTGAAACCCATTCTCGACCGCGCCGGCATCTCAACTCAGGTGTTCTCGCTCGACCCCAACCGCGCCAACCTGGTCGCGCGCATCAAGGGCAACGGCTCCAAGCGCCCCATCATCATCATGGGTCACACCGACGTGGTTGGCGTCCAGCGCGACAAGTGGCCGGTGGATCCCTTCGCCGCACTCCGCAAGGACGGCTTCATCTGGGGCCGCGGTTCGAGCGACGACAAGAGCCACGTGGTCTCCTGCCTCATGACCATGCTGCTGCTCAAGCGCCTCAACGTCCAGCTCGACCGCGACGTCATCTTCATCGCCGAGGCGGGCGAGGAGGGCACGTCAGGCTTCGGCATCGGCTACCTGGTGGATCAGCATTGGAACGACATCGCCGCTGAATTCGCGCTGGCCGAAGGCGGCCAGACGGTCGCGCGCGACGGTCAGGTGCTCTACGTCGGCATCGCGACCACCGAGAAAACCCCGCGCGCCACTCGTCTGGTAGCGCACGGAACCGCGGGCCATGGCTCGCGCCCGCGCCAGGACAATGCCATAATCCATCTGGCCAGCGCCGTCGCCAAGTTTCAAAACTGGCAGCCGCCCATGCGCTTGAACGACACCACTCGCACCTATTTCGAGCGCCTCGCAACCATCAGCCCTCCCGACGAAGCCTATCGCTATAACCACATCGCCGACCCCGCCCACAGCGAGGAAATCCAGCGCTACTTCGCCGAAAACGATCCAGGCGATTATTCCGTGCTGCGCACCTCCATCGTTCCCACCGTCATCCAAGGCGGCTTCCGCACCAACGTAATCCCATCGCAAGCCGAAGCCACGCTGGATATCCGCGCGCTTCCCGATGAAGACATGACCCAGCTCTACGATCAAATACGCCGCGTCATCAGCGACCCGGCCGTCGAAGTAATCCCCGATCCATCGCGCAATCGCCCCTCCGCCCCGCCCTCACGCATCGATTCAGAAATGTTTCAGGCGCTGGAGCGAACCCAGCAGCGCATGTATCCGAAAGCCATCACCATCCCCACCATGCTCACCGGCGCCACCGATAATGCGCAGCTTCGCAACAAAGGCGTCCAGGCCTACGGCTTCGGCTCCGTCACCAATGAATCCGAGGGCGACCTGCACGGCGCGCACTCCGACCAGGAGCGTGTGCTCGAAAGCTCGATCTACCAAATGGTGCAGTTCCTCTGGTACACCGTGCTCGACATCGCGGGTTCGAAATAGCGTGCCCAACCGCCTCATCGCCGAGAAGAGCCCCTATCTCCTGCAGCACGCCCACAATCCCGTGGACTGGTACCCGTGGGGCGACGAGGCTTTCGCAAAAGCGCGCGCCGAAGACAAGCCCATCTTCCTCTCCATCGGCTACTCCACCTGCCACTGGTGCCACGTCATGGAGCACGAATCCTTCGAAAACGAAGCAATCGCCGCGCTCATGAATCGCCTCTTCGTCCCCATCAAAGTGGATCGCGAAGAGCGTCCCGACGTCGACCGCATCTACATGACTTACGTGCAAGCCGCCACCGGCAGCGGCGGCTGGCCGATGTCGGTCTTTCTGACGCCGGACCTCAAGCCGTTTTTCGGTGGAACGTATTTCGCCGCCCGATACCCGCTACGGGCGTCCCGGCTTCGGCACGCTGCTGGAGCGCGTGGCCGAGGCCTGGAAAAACGAGCACGACCGTATCGTCGAATCCAGCGCCGAAGCGCTTACGCAGCTCGCCCGTTATGCCGAAGGTGCGCCCGGCGCGTCCAGCCTGCCTGACAAAACCGTTTTCGATTCCACCTTCCAATACTTCCGCCGCACTTTCGACTCCGATCACGGCGGTTTCGGCGAAGCGCCCAAGTTCCCCCGCCCGGTGGTGTTCAATTTCCTGCTGCGCTACCACGTCCGGACCAACCGCAAAGAAGCCCTCGACATGACGCTCGACACCCTGCGTGCCATGGCCAACGGCGGCATGCACGATCAGCTCGGCGGCGGCTTTCATCGTTATTCGGTGGACGAGCGCTGGTTCGTCCCGCATTTCGAAAAAATGCTCTACGACCAGGCGCAGCTGGCGATTTCTTACCTGGAAGCTTTCCAGATCACGCACGATTCTTTCTTCGCGGACATCGCACGCAGCACGCTGGACTACGTGCTCCGCGACATGACACATCCGGAAGGCGGATTCTATTCGGCCGAAGATGCCGACAGCGTGATCGATCCCGCGCATCCGGAAGTGAAAGGCGAGGGCGCATTTTATATCTGGACCGCCGAGGAATTGCAAGACGCGCTCGGATCCGTTCTCTACGCGCCCTTCGCCAAGCATTACGGCGTCGAAGACAATGGCAACGTCTATCACGACCCGCAGGGCGAATTCACCGGCAAGAATATCCTGTACCTGCGCGAGAAGCCCGATCCCTACATCGCCGATCAGCTCGAAGAAGCCAAAGCAAAGCTTCTGGAACTGCGCTCGCTCAGAACTCGCCCGCACCTGGACGACAAAATCCTCACGGCCTGGAACGGGCTCATGATTTCCGCCTTCGCCAAAGCCGCGCAGATCCTGGATGACCCACGCTACCTCGCCGCCGCTCAGCGCGCCAGCCAATTCATTCTGTCGAATCTTTACGACCCGCGCGCGAAAACTCTGCTGCGCCGCTATCGCGCTGAAGAAGCCGCCATCCCCGGTTTTCTGGACGACTACGCGTTCTTCATCGCCGCCCTCCTCGATCTGTACGAAGCCGATTTCGACCCGGGCCACATAGAGCTTGCCTTGGCGCTCACCTCGACCATGCAGCGCTTGTTCGCAGACCCGGCCAACGGCGCATTCTTCAGCACCGCCGCAGGCGACGGCAGCCTGGTCCTGCGTCTCAAGGATGATTACGACGGCGCCGAGCCATCCGGAAACTCCATCGCGGTTCTCGATCTGCTCCGCCTGGCTCACATCACCGATCAATCCAGCCTGCGCGAATCCGCCGAGGGCACTTTAAGCGCCCTCGGTCCAAAAATCTCTGCTCAGCCGGTCGCGTCGCCGCAAATGCTGGTCGCGCTCGATTACTATGATTCCCCGCGCCGCGAAATCGTCATCGCCGGCCCGCGCGACGCCCAGCTCACTCGGGCCTTCCTCGACGCGTTGCGAGCCCGCTTTCTCCCGCGCACCATCACGCTGCTGATCGATTCAGAGGAGACCCGCCGCAAACTCGCTGCGTTCTTCCCCACCGCCGCCGGCATGCTCGAGGTCAACTCCCAGCCCACCGCCTACGTCTGCGAAAATTACGCCTGCCAACTCCCTACAAATGAGCTTTCCAAGTTCGACGAGTTGCTACAATAAATCGGAATCAAATTCGCAATTATTAGGAGGATTCGTGGAAAGACCCGGAGCAACTACCATGCGAGGACGGCCGCTAACTCTGGTAGGGCCGGAATTGAAACCCGGCGATAAAGCCCCCGATTTCGAAGCCGTCAACGATTCACTGCAACCCATCAACCTGGCAGGCACCGGCCAGGACGTGCGCATCTTCAGCGTGGTGCCTTCGCTCGACACCCCGGTGTGCGACGCGCAGACCAAGCGCTTCAACGAAGAGGCCGCCAAGCTCCCTGGAATTCAGTTCTACACCATCAGCATGGACCTCCCGTTTGCGCAAAAGCGCTGGTGCGGCGCCTTCGGAGTGGACAAGGTCAAAATGGTTTCCGATCACCGCTCCGGCTCCTTCGGCGAGCGCTATGGAACCCTGATCAAGGATCTGCGCATCGAGAGCCGCGCCATTTTTGTGGTCGACAAGGACAACACCATCAAGCACGTCGAATACGTGAAAGAAGTCGCCGACCATCCTGATTACGATGCCGCCCTCTCGGCTGCCCGGTCGCTAGCTACGCAGCCAGCCGGCGCCTGAGTTCCGAGCTGTGTCATTTCTCAATGATGTCCGGCAGGCTCTTCGGCTCTTTCGCCGCACGCCCGGACTGACGGCCATCGCGCTGCTGTCAATCGCCATCACCGTCGGAGCCACGGCCGTGGTTTTCGCGGCGATAAAATCCGTTTTGCTCGACCCGCTGCCTTACAAAAACGCCGGCGCCCTGGTGCAGCTCCGCACCGATTACACCCGCAGCCGGCCGCACTACGACTGGGTTTCGTGGGCCGACATGCAGGACCTCAAGCGCGCCAATCACTCCTTCGAGTCGCTGGGAACTTACCACTACGCGCTGGTCAGCCTGACCGGCGACGCTAACAACCCGCCCGAAGCATTGTACGGCCTGTACGTTTCCGCGGACCTGTTCCCGACGCTCGGCGTGAAGCCCATGCTCGGACGCAACATCTTGCCCGAGGAAACACAAATCGGACGCGACCGCGAGATCATTCTCAGCTACGGTCTCTGGTCGCGCCGGTTCGCCTCCGACCGCGGCGTGATCGGCCGGTCGGTTGAAATCAACGGCCATTTCTGGATCATCATCGGCGTTATGCCCGCGGCATTCGATTTTCCATTGCGGCAGGCCGTCACCATGAAAACGCCTTCCAGCACATGGATTTTTGGGCTGCCCAAGCGATGGATCCAGTCAAGCTCGGCCGCACCGGAGGGTACTGCGCGGTGGCTCGTCTGAAGCCCGGCGTTCCGCTCGCCGGCGTGCAACAGGATCTCGACGCCATCAGTACCGAGCTCGCGCGTCTCTATCCCCGCAGCAACGCCGGACACGTTCTCCACTTCACGCCGCTTCCCACGCAAGTCTTGGGCACCGCGCGAGCCGGACTCTGGCTTCTGATGGGAGCCGCGGTGCTGTTCATGCTGATCGGTTGCGCCAACGTGGCTAATTTGCTGCTGGCACGCTCGCTCGCACGTCAGCGCGAAATCGCGGTCCGTCTGGCCCTGGGCGCCGGATCGAGACGCATCGCGCGGCAACTCGTTACCGAAAGCTGTGTCTTGGCGCTGGCGGGCGGCTTGGCGGGCTACGGGCTCGCGGCTCTGGCCTGGACGCTCCTGCCGGCCGTCGCTCCCATGAGCATTCCACGCTTGGCTGCCGCTCGTGCCGATGGCAGCGTGCTGGCATTCACCATCGTCGTCGCCGTCCTGAATGGAATTCTCTTCGGCCTTGCTCCGGCTTTCCGATCCTCACGACGCGATCCAGCCGGCCCCCTGCGCGAGTCCGGATCGCGCGGCTCGGTCGGCGCAGTACGCAATCGCCTCCGCTCCGCCCTGGTGGTCGCCGAAGTCAGCATCGCCGTTACGCTCGTGATCATCGGCGGGCAATTGACCTCTACTTTCCTGCGGCTCCTCCGCACCGACCCCGGTTTCGATTCCAAGCACGTCCTGGCCTCCATCATCGCCGCATCAGCCGATCAGTATCAGACGCCGCAAGGTCACGAATTGTTATTCCGGCGCATCCTGGATGCGGTCCGAGCCGTGCCCGGCGTCCAAGCAGCCGGCCTGGTGGACGCTCTGCCGTTCAGCGGAGAAAACAACGGGTCCACCGTCAGCCGCGGTGACGATCCCGACGCGACTTTGCCGGATCACGGACACATGGCCGAATTCGACCACGTGAGCGCCGGCTATCTCGAGACCATGAACATCCGCCTGCTCGACGGCCGCTGGTTCCGCGAAGACGATCTGACGCCCGGACGCGACGTAGCCATCGTCAACGATGTCGTCGCTAGCCGCTTGTGGCCGGGCCAAAGCGCCCTGGGTAAACAAATCTGCATGAATTGCTATAACGAGAAAATACGCGAGCGCAAGCGAGTGGTCGGCGTCGTCCAGACCATCCGGCACGCCGGACTGGATGAGCCGATCGGCCTCGAAGTCTACGAGACCGACAAAGCCTTCCGTTACTCGGACTTTCTCGTAGTCCGCACCGAACGCCCGGCGCGGGAAATGGCTCAGGCGGTTCGGCTCGCCGTCGCATCCGTCGACCCCAAGCAGCCCGTGTTCCTCAGCGCATCGATGTCGCAGTTCATCGGCGATTCCATTGCCGACCGCCGTTTCATCATGACCCTGCTCGCCATCACCGGCTGTCTGGCGCTGCTGCTAGCCGCTGCGGGCGTTTATGGCGTCATCGCTTACACGACATCCTTGAGGACCTCTGAAATCGGCCTGCGCGTCGCCCTCGGCGCTAGCCCGCGCAATGTGCAGACTCTGGTCTTCCGCGGCGGAATGCGACTGGCGGCGCTCGGCATCGTCCTGGGCCTTATCCTGGCCCTATCGCTCGCGCGCGCGCTGCGCAGCGTCCTGACAGGCCTGGCATCCAGCGACCCTGGACTCGTGCTCCTGGCAGTGGCGCTAGTCCTCGCCGCAGCCTCGCTGGCATGCTGGATTCCGGCCCGCCGCGCCACGCACATCGATCCCATCCTGGCCTTGCGCGAAGAATGAACTAGTCGTTCTCCTCGCGCCGCTCATACCCGGAGCAATTCAACACCGGCAGCCGCGGGTATTTCGGAAAGCGCGCGTCAGTCTTGGACAGCTCGCAAAGATAGAATCGCGACCCGCGGTCGGACGTGACGCGCCGCACATTCCTACAAGTCGCGCAGAGCCCGGCCGCGGCCGTTTCCTCCGTCACGTCCACGGACCCGGCCTAGTTACTTATTTCCGCGCAGTCGCGTTCGTCGCGGCGGGCTGATCGATGTAATAAGTGATACCGGTAAACTGCATCTCCTCCCAGGTCTGGTCGCCCCAGTGTACGTTGACCTTCGGATCGGGATTGGACGGATTGTTTACCGAATTGTCGTAGTGCGCCGTGGCTTCCAGCCGCGAACCCTTAGGAACTGCCAGCGGCTTCGCGAAGGTATACCAGGTTTGCCAGTTGAAATCGTAATGCGGCACCTGCAGCACGACTTCCGAGCGTCCGTCGGGATAAATGAGCCGGTATTCCCAGCTCTTGCCGCGCAGGTGCGTGTGCGGAATGAGCGAAGTGATGTGAGCGTCTTCCTTGAATTCGATGGCCGAATCGACCGCCGTATCGGCTGTGCCTGCGGGGAGCGTAAACAGCGGGTTCAGGAATGCGCTGGCAATAATTTCACGAGCGGGCGGTTCCTTCGCAAAGACCAGACCGATGCTCGATTGGTCCGACGCCGCCTTGCCATTGGCCGTGTAGTGGATCTGGAAAGTCAAAGTCGAACCAGCCGGGATTTTGATCGCTTCGCCGGGCTGAAAAACCATGGGCGGCGCGCCCGGTGCGGTTCCGGCAAGGAACACGCCTGGACTCTGGTCTTCCTCTTTCCGCGCAGCGGCTCCAGCGGGTCTTTCCCTCTTTAGGCATCTTCGGCAACACCGGAATGAATGCGGATTCCATCGGCGTTCCCTCCGGCTCCTTCATGTAAACGATCACGTGATGCACTACCCTGCGCACACCCGGCCGAATCTCCATCGCCTGCACCCACTTGTCCTCGGTGAAATGCGTGGGGACGGCGAAATACTGATAGTCGATGGTCCCTTTCGCCGGCACTTCAAAAGGTTTGGCCATCGTCAGCACAACGTCCGGCTTACCGATTTGCCATCCGTCGACAAACTTGGGAGCTGGCGGCAGATCCTTCGGATTGCCCTCCGGTGCGCCCGCATCCACCCATTGAATCAGAGTTTCCTTGTCGCCCTCAGTCAGCCGGCGGTCGTTCAAGAACACTCCGCGCGCTTCGGCGGCGTGCCAGGGCGGCATGATCCCGCGAGTTACATAGTCGCGGATCGACTTGGCCCAAGGCCTGGCATCTTGATAAGTGAGAAGCGACATCGGGGCCGTTTCATCGGGGCGGTGGCAAGTAGCACAATTCTTGTACAGAATCGGCGCAACGTCTTTGGAAAAGGTGGGCACAGTAGCGGCTGCCAAGCTGGTGCCGATGCCGGCCCAGAGCATCGCGCCGCCCAAAACGATTGCAGGCGTAAGTAGATTCTTCATCGCAAACTCCTATCTTCAATAGTAGTCCCGCAGGCTCCGAAAAAGAAAGCGCAGCCGGCCACGTCAAGATTCCAGGGCATCGCGCGCCGTGTCCACTGAACTCCTGCGAGCTAATATGGCCGACGTCAGTTTTATCGATCCATGGCGAAGGCGCGGCGCAGCACCTGCGCGAGTGGGAGAAAGCCGATTCGAATCAGAACGACCTCACCGGGCCGAAGTGTCATGGATTAGCTGTTCGTACACCGAGTCGTCCGAACAGTACGCAGCCTCAAATCGAGCCCGCCCTGCCGCGCGCCACGCGGTCTCGTCGTCGGTGGTCCCCCAGCGCAGCACCACCTCGACTTCTTCCCCGGGCGGAACCTGCAACGCAATCTCATGTGGAACAGCAATCTGACCGTCTGGCTTAATTTCCCCGCGAAAGTCGGCGGTTTTCATCCGGTGGCTCTTCGACTTCCATTATCACACCTAAGAATCCAATGTAGATCCACTCGCGCCATTCCCGCAGACCTGCTATCTTAATCCCACCCCATGCCCGCTCGCTCGAGCGAATCCTTCATCCTCCAAACCTACCCCTACCGCGAATCCGACCTCATCGTCAGCTTCTTCACCCGCGACCAGGGCAAGCTCCGCGGCATCGCGCGCCGCGCCCGCCGCCCCAAATCCAGCTTCGGCTCCGGCCTCGAACGCCTCTCCCACGCCAACGTTTCGTATTATCAAAAGGAGAACCGCGAGCTGGTAAGCCTGAACTCCTGCGAGCTGGTTCACTCGCAGTTCAATCTAGCCTCGAACTACGAAGCGAGCGTCGCACTCGACTATCTGGCCGAGGTCACGGAGCAATTGTTGCCGCCCAACGAAACCAATGAACGCCACTTCCGTCTGCTGATGGCCGTGCTCGACTACCTGCGCGCCGGCGGCAACCCTTGGACCGCCGTCACCTACTTCGGCCTCTGGTCCGTGCGCCTAGCCGGATTCCTCCCCGACCTGCGCGTCAAGCCGGAATCCGCCGCCATCGCCGACGAAATGTTGCTGACCCCCGTCCACGCCCTAGCCCCGCGCCCCTGGACCAAGGACACCGCAAGCGACCTGCGCCACCTCCTGAACCGCCTCATCGAAGAACACGCCGAGCGCAAACTCCGCACCCCCGCCGCCCTGGAGAATTTGTGATCCGCACGCCCGGCGAACGACCAACTAAGCCCTGCGCAACTTCGGCAGGAATAATTGCAATAGAAAGTCCTGCGCGAGATCTTGGTCTCTGATCGCGATCCACGCGTTGAAAGCGTCGGTGGCCAGCGTCAGCGCGTTTAAGACGTCAGTACGCGACCACTGCTTTGAATTGTCGTAATCCGCGGTGTTCCGATGCTGTTGTAGCTCAATGAAACTCTGCGCAACCGTGAAAAGCTCAGGCGGGACCTTTCCGCCGCCCTTGAAATTCTTCAAAACGTCGTCGCAGATTGCCTTCATCCTGTCGTGTTCAAAGGTCCGAGCAAGAATACTCCGCTGTCTCTCGATGGCCCATTTGCCGACAGCTTCATCGATCAACAAGTGAAACAGCGCATAGTAAGCGGTGGACACCGCCCGGCGAAGACTGGCCTGCTTCGGATTCTCTGGCTCCTTGGACGCCAGATCATACGCCTGCTGAAGCAGGTCCTCGGGAAATGGCATTCGCTATGCCCAAGCTTCCTCTTGTAACAATGCTTGTTCTGAGACACTCCTGAAGTTGTGGTACGCGAAGAGACCCATCGCGGAAAAATCCAGCCTGGCAGCCAACTGCGAAACGACCTTCGATGTGATCTCCCGGAGCCGATTCTTGCTCGCCTCATCCGATAGGACGACGCGAAAGAAGATTGCCCAGTCGCCGCTCCAATCTTGACCGATGTCATAGCGGATGTGCTGCACATCCGGCGCAAGAAGTCTCGCGACCTCGGAAACAGCTGCGTTGATCTCAGGCTGTTTGGTTATGGCGCCGGGAACAAGCATTCTTACTACGAGAATACCGCGTTAGAAATCCTTCTAGTCGCGATCTCGAATGCGACCTCATCGGCCCGCAAATCAGTTAGCATCATGGAATGAAGCCGCGCGTCTACGTGGAAAGGACCATTCCAAGCTACTTGACGTCGCGGCCGAGCAGGGACCTGATCATCGCCGCGCACCAGCAGATCACACAAGAGTGGTGGGAGCACAAAAGTGGAGCCTTTCAACTTTACGCGTCGCAATTCGTCATTGACGAAGCAAGTGCGGGAGACCCTGCGCTCGCCAGTGCACGCCTGAGCTTGATCCAAGCGCTTCCGCTGCTGGACGCGACGCTGGATGTATCGATGCTCGCCTCCGCCATTTTGGCCTCGGGCAAACTCCCTAGAAAGGCCGCCACCGACGCCGCGCACATCGCGGTAGCAGCCGTGCATGGCATGGATTTCCTGATAACCTGGAACTGCGTGCATATTGCGAGCGCCGCGATCGCCAAGCCAATCGCGGTCATTTGCCGGGATCACGGGTTCGAATGTCCGGTTATCTGTACACCGGAAGAGCTCTGGGGAGAATAGCGATGCTCAAAGACCCGATCGTTGACGAAGTGCGCCGCATCCGCGAGGAACAGGCCGCGAAGCATGGGTTCGATGTCCGGGCCATTATCGCAGCGGCGAGAAAACGCCAGCGCCGCTCCAAGCACAAAGTGGTATCGCTTGTGGCCAAGAAGAAACTAAGCGCTTGAGTAGCTCAAACCGCCTCCGCCGAGCAACCCTGAACCAGAATTAGTCGGCAAGAGAAGCCAATGAGTAGCCAGCCCATCGAAGAAAACGACATGCCGGCCGAGGTAGACTTCAGTAAAGGCGTTCGCGGCCTCCACCACATCCCGCCGGCGCAAAGGTCTTTCTCCCCGCGTCGATCGAACGCAGCGTATGGCAATATTTTTCAAAGAAAGCCGAGGAAAAGGGCGTCGATTTGTAAGAACTCCTCACGGATACTTTAAGGCGCGATATGGAAGCCAACGAAGCCCTGAAGTAAGGAAAGCTAGGGACGGCGCGTACACAACCGCAGCTCGATTCATCGGACCCACGCGGGCACGAACGGGAAACCGGTCGGGAGTGCGCTCGAAATCTCAGGATCGAGAACGTAACCGGGGCGCGGCTCCCCATCGAGCGCGGCGAGGAATGCTTCCCTGCCCTTGGAATCAAACGTTGCCTGTGACATCTGTTGCGCAAGGTGGTCCAGGTAGTGCAGCATCCACACAGCGGCCGATCGAGCAAAAGCCCGCGCCTTGACGAGCTGACTACCTATGACCTGCGCCTGCTGTGCCCGCCCGTGCACGATTTCCGATCGGATGTCGTAAAGCGCCTTGAACTCTTTTAAACAGTTTCTCCGGCCAGGGTCATCACCAACCAAGATCCGGGATAATCTCCCAGCGATGAGATCCGTCGAATTCGAACCACGGCGGCCTTTCTCACCTAGTAGACCATCACTCGCCGTAAGGTACCACAGCAACTGTTCAGGCCCCGGACTGTTGCTGAATGCCTTGACGATGAAATCGAGTGACACCTTCAACGAACCCCCGCAATTTGCGCGACTACATAGCCGTGAAACGACGCCGCACGCGTCGCAAAGGAAGGCGCGGAGATGTTCAGTCTGGTCTGCGCCCAGATCGAACCCATCCGCTGGATACTTGGGAACATCTTCCCCGGTATTCGGGTCAATGGTCCAGTCGAACTGCAGTCCTGATAAATCGGGACTTGACGGCCACTCCGTCAGATCGTCCGAAATCCTGATGGCGAACGGTACAGCCGGATGAGCGGTCCTCGTCCAAACATCACCTCTCCAATCGTAAAGCGCGAGATACCTAAGGGCGTCGTGGACAGCGCTTGGATGCGAGCCGAATTGGAGCCAGTACGGAGCGTCCATCTCGATCACCTTATCCCAAATAGAGACGATCCTCTCCGTGCAAGAGACATCCAAAAACCAGTAGCTTTCGAGTCTCCCAGTGTCAATCCTCGCATGCGGAAAGAAGACCTCGTTCACATCATTTGAAAAAATCAGATCAAGCTCCGTCTCGCTAAACCTGCGAATCGAGAAATCACGGATATCGAGCAAATCCGATGGAAAGGTGCAAAAAGTCGATGGGTGCCAGGTATCGCACCACACGTTCGTTCTTCCCAAAAGCCGAGCACAGCTCTTCTTCGTCTGGAATAGTTCCCGAGAAGATCCGCTGGTAAGAACGCGACCTGCGGAAAAACACCGCAACACGGTCCCGCAGCGACTCTGGCGGCTCGTGTGACAGTGGCCCAAGGGAGCCGCTGTCGGCAATCGCAGAGACGAGGCCGCGAAACTCAGGACTGTCCTCTGCCCGATCAACACACAGTCTCAGTAACGACTCCTCGTCGTACGAGTGGGCCCTCGGCTGCGATTCCTCGAACGTTCCCCTGGCCCATTCACACTCGTGCTGCACAAGACAGAGGTATCGATGAACTGCGCCCCTCAACTGACCGTCCATGGCAGAATTGTAACGCGCGAGCAATTTCGCAGGGGTCTTGTGCGCTTTGTCGGCACGGTTCAGACGCCTCTGAGAGTTCTCTCGTGCCCCCTCCCTGTCGTATCATCAAATAAGAACCGCAAGCAGCGTCTGACCCTGCGAGGCGTGGTCCCTCGCGGCTTATTCTAAGCATCACGCTGGGACGTAATGTCGCCAACAAAAAACATCGAACGCAATCGCCATCTCTCAACTATGCCGCCCGTCCGGCCGCGCGCCCTATGACCACCCCCACCTTCCAGGACACCGTCTTCGCCCTCAAAAAATATTGGTCCGACCGCGGCTGCATCATCCAGGAGCCCTACGACGTCGAAGTCGGCGCCGGCACCATGGCCCCCGAAACATTTCTGCGCGTCCTCGGCCCCGACCCCTACCGCGTCGCCTACGTCCAACCCAGCCGCCGCCCCGCCGACGGCCGCTACGGCGAAAATCCCAACCGCCTCTACAAACACCAGCAGCTCCAGGTCATCCTCAAGCCCTCGCCCGCCGACGTTATCGATCAATACCTCGGCAGCCTCACCGCCATCGGCATCGATCTCTCCAAGCACGACATCAAGTTTGAAGAGGACAACTGGGAAGCCCCCACCCTCGGCGCCTGGGGCATCGGCTGGCAGGTGATGCTCGACGGCCTCGAGATAACCCAGTTCACCTACTTCCAGCAATGCGGCGGCTTCGATCTCGACCTGGTCCCCGCCGAGCTGACCTACGGCCTGGAGCGCATCGTCGCCTTCCTCCAGAACGTCGACAGCGTCTACGATATCGAGTGGGCTTCCGGCGTCCGCTACAGCCAGGTTCGATTCGAAGACGAGCGCCAATTCTCCAAATACAATTTCGAGCTCGCCGATGTCCAGATGCTCTGGCAGCTCTTCGATCTGCACGAAAAAGAATGCCATCGCCTGCTCGCTACAACCGACGTCGTTCTACCGGCTTACGACCAGGTCCTCAAGTGTTCCCACATCTTCAATCTGCTGGACTCCCGCGGCGCGATCAGCGTCACCGAGCGCGTCGGCGTCATCGCCCGCGTCCGCAAACTTGCCCTCGGCGTCGCCAAGGCCTGGATTGCACAAACGAACCCACCGGAAGCCGCGGCACCCAACGAGTCCGCCGCCGCGCCGCACCCGACGACCAAACCAGGCCCTCCCGCTGACCCCACTGCACCCCTGGGCGAGGTAGTCGCGTGAGCCTCCCCTTCCTGCTCGAGATCGGAACAGAAGAGATTCCAGATTGGATGATTGTCCCTGCCTTGAATCAGTTGCAGGATATGTTTCAAGCAGTGCTCGACCAGCACTCGCTCGGCGGAAAGGTCAAATCCGCCGACGCCACGCCGCGCCGCCTCGCGCTCAAAGCCTACGGCTTAATCGAACGCCAGCCCGACACTGAAGACTTGGTCCCCGGTCCACCAAAGTCAGCCGGCCCCAACGCCGCCGCCGGATTCGCCAGAAAGCTGGGCGCTACCTCTGACCAATTGATCGTCCAAACGACGCCCAAAGGTGAGTACTATTTTTTGACAAAACGAACCCAAGGCCAGGCCGCCATCGCGATCCTGGCGCGCGAACTGCCCAATCTGATTCTTAAGATTCAATGGCCTAAAACCATGTATTGGAACGGAAAAGGTTCGGAACGTTTTATCCGCCCCATCCGCTGGCTGGTGGCCCTCCTGGACAACTCGGTGATCCCGTTCGAAATCGGCGGCGTCCACTCCAGCGACACCACCGCCGGTCACAGACTTCTCGGAAAAAGTTCGATCCTGGTCACCCACGGCGACTTCGACGAACAGTTGCGCACCAACGGCGTCATCCTCTCAGCCGAGAAGCGCCGCGAAAAGATCGACAACGAAATCGCCGGACTGCTCGCCGGAAAAGCTCTGCGCGTCAAGCCCGACCCCGATCTGCGCGAGACCCTCACCTACATCACCGAATTCCCCACCGCCATCCTGGGTGGCTTCGATTCGCAATATTTGCAACTCCCCAGCGAGGTCCTGATCACCGTGATGCGTCATCACCAAAAGTATTTTTCCGTTGAGGATAACAAGGGAAACCTCGCCCCGCACTTTATCGCCGTGATGAACACCAACGCCGACCACGACGGCCTGGTCCGCCACGGCAACGAGCGCGTCCTGCGAGCCCGCTTCAACGACGCCCGCTTCTTCTGGCAACAGGATCAGAAGAAGAAGCTCGAAGCCCGCCTGCCCGACCTGAAGAACGTCACGTTCCAGGCCAAGGTGGGTTCGTATTTCGACAAAACGCAGCGCATGGTCCACCTGGTGGCCGAGCTAGGAGGCAACAAGAACGCCCAACGCGCCGCCCTACTGTCAAAGACCGACCTCACCACCGACATGGTGAAAGAATTCACCGATCTCCAGGGCATCGTCGGCGGCCTCTATGCGAAAGCCCAGGGTGAGCCCGAGCCAGTCTGGCGCGCCATCTACGACCACTACAAACCGCTCAGCATGGACGGCGAAATCCCGTCGACCGCCGAAGGACGGCTCCTCAGCTTGGCCGACAAATGGGACACGCTGCGCTCGTGCTTCGACGTCGGCCTGATCCCCAGCGGCTCGCGCGACCCATTCGCTCTCCGCCGCGCCGCGCAAGGCGTCGTCCGAATCGTCGTCGAAGGCCAAGTGAAGTTCGACTTCCCCGGAATGGGCGAAGACTTGTCCGAATTCATGCGCGACCGCATCGAATATTATTTCCGCGACGTCCGCAACTTCGCCTACGACGTAGTCCGCGCCTGCATGACCGCCGGCTGGAGCGACTTGCTCGACTTGGAATCCCGCCTCAAACGCGTCCAGGCCGTCCGCACCACGCCCGATTTCGAGCCCATCGCCGCCAGCTTCAGGCGCATCAAAAACATCCTCAAGCAAGCCAACTACACCGACGGCGCAGCCTACCGGGAAGACCTCCTGGAACCAGGCCCCGAAAAAGATCTGCACGCCGAGATCAAGCGGTCCGCCGGCCAGCCGCTCGAATCCCGCATCGGCCCGCTCCGCCCCAAAGTGGATCTTTTCTTCGACAAAGTTCTTGTTAACGCGCCGGATCCAACCGTCCGGCGAAACCGTCTCGCATTACTGCATAGCCTTTTGCAGGAATTTTCCACGATCGCCGATTTCTCGGAGATCGTCTCAGAGAACAAGGAATAGACCTCATGAAAAACCACGTTTTCTCCTTCGGCAACGGCAAAGCCGACGGCGACGGCACCATGAAAGACGTTCTCGGTGGCAAAGGCGCTGGCCTGGCCGAGATGAGCCGGGCTGGCGTGCCCGTCCCCCCTGGCTTCACCATCTCCACTGAAGTCTGCAATATTTATTTCAAGAACAACAACCGCATCCCCGACGAGATCGAACAGGAGATTGCCCGCGCGCTCGCGCAGCTGGAGCAGCAGATCGGCAAGAAGCTCGGCGACCCCTCCAATCCCCTGCTCTGCAGCGTCCGCTCCGGCGCAAAGTTCTCCATGCCTGGCATGATGAACACCATTCTCAACTTGGGATTGAACGACAGCACGGTAGAGGGGTTGGCGCGCGCAAGCGCTAATCCACGCTTCGCCTACGATTGCTACCGCCGCTTCATCCAGATGTTCGGCGAGGTCGCCCTCGACATGGACATGAAGAAGTTCGACGAAATCTTCGACCGGCGCAAGAAAAAAGCCAAGGCCAAGCTCGACACCGATCTCAAAGCCGACGACCTGAAGGCCATCCTCGACGAATATAGAAAGCTGGTCAAGAAAGAAACCGGAAAACCGTTTCCGCAGGATACGCGCCAACAGCTAACCATGGCCGTCACCGCCGTGTTCCGCTCCTGGTGGGGCAAGAACGCCGCCAACTACCGACGCATGGAAAAGATCCCGGACGATCTTGGAACCGCCGCCACTGTTCAGACCATGGTCTTCGGCAACGTTGGCGACGACTCCGGCACCGGCGTCGGCTTCACCCGCAATCCAGCCACTGGAGAAAAGGTCTTCTGGGGCGAGTTCCTGCTCAACGCGCAAGGCGAGGACGTAGTGGCCGGCATCCGCACGCCGCACCCCATCGCGGATCTCGAAAAGATCATGCCGGACGCCTATCGCCAGCTCCGCGAGATCACAACCAATCTCGAAAAGCACTATCGCGACATGCAGGATTTCGAGTTCACCATCGAGCACGGCAAGCTTTACATGCTGCAAACGCGCAACGGCAAGCGCACCGGTATGGCGGCCGTACGCGTCGCGGTCGAACTGGTTAAGGAAGGGCTTATCGACAAGCGTGAAGCCATCCTGCGCGTCGCTCCCAACCAGCTCGATCAACTCCTGCATCCGCTGTTTGACCCCGCCTCGCTGAAGTCGCTCACCAAACTCGCCACCGGCATCGACGCCTCGCCCGGCGCCGCCGTGGGCCGAGCGGTTTTCACCGCCGAGGAAGCGGTCGAAAAAGCCGCCAACGGCCCGGTGATCCTGGTTCGCAAAGAAACCACGCCCGATGACATCCACGGCATGGAAGTCGCTGAAGGCATCCTCACAGCGGTCGGCGGAAAATCGAGCCACGCCGCCGTCGTCGCCCGCGGTATGGGCCTGCCCTGCGTCGTTGGCGCAGGCGCCCTCAACATAGACGAGCACAAAAATCAATTCACAGTCACGGCCGGCGCCAAAACCATCACGGTCAAGGAAGGCGATTGGATCTCCTTCGATGGAGCTACCGCCGACGTCTATCTCGGCCAGGCCAAAACCAAGGAGCCCGATCCCAAATCTCCGCTGTTCGTCGAATTTATGAAGTGGGCCGACGTTTTCCGCGGCGACTTCGGCGTCCGCGCCAACGCCGACATCCCTCGAGACGCCAAAGCCGCCAGCGAGTTCGGCGCCGAAGGCATCGGCCTGTGCCGCACCGAGCACATGTTCTTCGCCTCCGACCGCATCCCATACATGCAGGCCATGATTCTGGCCGAAGACGAAAAGACCCGCAAGAAGGCGCTCGAGAAACTGCTCCCCATGCAGCGCAAGGATTTCGTGGGCCTGTTCGAAGCCATGGACGGCTATCCGGTAATCATCCGCACGCTTGATCCACCTCTGCACGAGTTCCTACCCAAGCGCGAAAACCTGATGGTCGATCTTGCCGTGCTGCCGCACGCCAGCGGCAAAGAGAAGAAGAAAATGTCGGAAGCCTACGGCATCCCGGTGGGCGAGCTCAAGAAACGGCTGCCGGTGCTGTTGAAACGCGTCGAGGATCTGCACGAGTTCAACCCCATGCTCGGCTTCCGCGGCTGCCGCCTGGGCGTGGTGCATCCCGAGATCACCGAAATGCAGGCCCGCGCCATTTTCGAAGCCGCGGTCCAAGTGGCCAAGAAGGGCGTCAAGGTGATCCCCGAAGTCATGATTCCGCTGGTAGGTTTCAAGCAGGAACTCGTCATGCAAAAGGACATCGTCGAGCGCGTCGCCAAGGAAGTTCTCAAAAATGCAGGCATGTCGCGATTGAAGTACATGATCGGCACCATGATCGAGATCCCTCGCGGCGCTCTCACCGCCAACCAGATTGCCGAAGTCGCCGAGTTCTTCAGCTTCGGCACCAACGATCTTACGCAAACCACGCTGGGCATGTCGCGCGACGACTATACGAAGTTCTCGAAAAAATACGAAGAGCTGAAGATCTTCACCGCCGACCCGTTCCAGTCCATCGACCAGCCGGGCGTTGGCAAGCTGATCGAGCAAGCCGTCAAGCTCGGCCGTTCGACCAACCCGAAATTGGAGATCGGTATCTGCGGCGAGCACGGCGGCGATCCAAGCTCGGTCGAGTTCTGCTACCGGGTCGGGATGGATTACGTTTCCTGTTCGCCCTATCGCGTTCCGATCGCGCGTCTGGCCGCGGCGCAGGCCGCCATCAGCAGTGACAAATCAGAATTGATGCGGACAGCTTAGCAACCGGCCGGGCGGCCTATTGGTCGTCCGGCTTCTTCTCGCCCGGCTTGTATAGCGTCGGAGCCTTGCGCTTAGGCTTGTCGTCGCCTTCGGTTTTCACCAGGGACTTCTTCTCTTGTTTGTCGCTGGCGTTGTTCAACGCCTTTCGGTCCTG
>CAVXJU010000051.1:0-18606 GCA_963761935.1 Terriglobia bacterium
TCGAACCCACGGAACCCGCAAAGGTTCAACGGTTTTCGAGACCGCCCGATTCAACCACTCTCGCACCTCACCGAATCTTCATTTTACCTGAGAAGGCGTCGCGGAGATGCCGGATCGCGGGCGGGCTCGAAAATACCACCGTAACAACATCGAACCGGACCTTATCCCATGGCACGGCGGCGTGACGTGCATACTCGCGCGCGGCGCGCACCAGGCTGGATTGTTTTTCCTGACCGATGGCGCGGTCCGGTGAGCCGTAGTCGTCGGTCTGGCGCGACTTCACCTCGATGAAGACCAGCGTGTCGCGCTCCCAGCCGATCAGGTCGACTTCGCCGGCGCCCGACGCCATTCGGAAGTTGCGTGCGACCACCACGATGCCGGACCGCTGTAGAAAACGATGCGCCAGGTCCTCGCCATGCGCACCCAGCGCCTGGTCCGGATTTAGCGTGCTCTGGCGGCTCTGCTCGCGGAGAACGTCGGCGAAGCGGTAGAAAGATTTCAGCATGGCCGACCATATGGTGCGCCGGCGGCGAATTCTCTCTGCCTACTTGATGGCTTCAAACTCGAATTCCATCACCTTGCCGCGCACGACGTAGCACAGGTAGTATTCCCAGAACCGGCGGAAGCGCGGGAAATGGTTCACCAGAAACTCGAAGCCCAGCCAGCGCCAGAGAGCCAGCAGCCGCACGTGCACCTAGACTTCGCGGAACCGCGCGCGGGCTGTAATAGCCGAAGCCGCCGTGATTCTCGCCGAAGTAGCGGAACGAGAAACTGTTCAGATGCCAGCGGTGCGTGGGATCGCAGAAAGAGCTGAAGTCGGTGTAATGCGGGGTGACGAGGAGGACGCGTCCGCCGGGCGCGGCCAGCGCGATGAAACTCCTCCATGGCGCGGATGACGTCCGAGACGTGCTCGATGACGTGGATGGCGCGCAGCTCGGCGAAGGAGTTGTCGCGAAAGGGATAAGGGAAATGGTCGAGATCGCAGAGCACGTCGGCGCGGCTGCGCGGATTGCGGTCGATGCCGATGGAGCCGGGATATTTGTTGATGCCGCAGCCGACGTCGAGCGTGCGCTCAGACGGCGGGACGGCGCCTACGCCACCAGCTTTCAGGCATTCCTCCAGTGTATCGACAGCGAAATCGGCTTGATCGCGCGTGATGATCAGCGGAGGGCAGAGGCGGATGGTGTTGCGGCCCGGCGCCGAGCACCAGCAGGCCGCGCTCGAAGGCCAAGCTCTTCGACCGCGGTCGCGCAGTTCGGGCGCGCGGTCTTTGAGATGTCTGATCGTGCACCAGCTCGATGCCGATCATCAGGCCCAGGCCGCGCACGTCGCCGACGTGCGGGAAGCGCGCGGGCCAATCGCGCATGCGATCCATCATATGCGCGCCCATGCGGGCGGCGTTCGCGATCAGCTCGCGTTCGAGCAGCTGCGATGGTGGCCAGCGACGCCGCGACCGCCACCGGATTGCCGCCGAACGTGGAGGCGTGCGCGCCGGGCGTCCAATTCATGAGTTCCGCCCGCGCGATGGTGGCGCTCAACGGCATGCCGCTGGCGATGCCTTTGGCGGCGGTGAAGATATCGGGCGTGACGTCCGAAATGCTCGGCCGCCCACATCTTGCCGGTGCGGCCCATGCCGCACTGGACTTCGTCGAAGACCAGCAGGATGCCGTGCTTGTTCGGCCAGCGCTTCAGCTCGCCGAGAAAATTCTTGGGCGGAACGAGGTAGCCGCCTTCGCCCTGGATCGGTTCGACCACGATGGCCGCCACTTCTTCGGCAGGCAGAACGGTGCGGAACAGATCGCGTCTTCGATGGCCTGAACGCAGGCCACGGCATGATCCTCCGGGGCTGCCCCGGCGGGACGACGGTACGAATCCGGGAACTGCGGCGTGAAAGACGCCTGGCACCAGCGGGCCGAATCCGCGGCGCTGCACCGCCTTGCTTGCGGTGAGCGACAGCGCGCCCAGGGTGCGGCCATGGAAGGCGCCACGGAAGGCGATGAATTTCTCGCGCCCGGTGTGATAACGCGCCAGCTTCATGGCGGCCTCAACCGCCTCCGTGCCGGAATTTCCGAAATAAACCCGGCGCGGCCACTCCGCCCGGGCGCAAAGCCGCCAGCTTCTCGGCCAGCTCCACCATGTTCTCGTAATAGAAATCGGTGCCCGACATGTGAATCAGCCGGGCCGCCTGCCGCTCGATCGCCTGTACCACCTGCGGATGGCAATGTCCGGTGGCCACCACCGCGATGCCGGCGTTGAAATCCAGGAAACGGTTGCCGTCGACGTCTTCGATGATGGCGCCTTCGCCCCGGCTTGCGACGAGGGGATAACAGCGCGTATAGGACGGCGAGATCACCGCTTGATCGCGCTCAATAACCGCGCGGGCGCGAGGACCCGGCAGCGGCGTCAGAATGTGGGGAAGGTCCAGACGGACCGCCTCGGTAACCATAGACGACTCCTTCTCTTCTATCGACACTTATTGGATGGAAAAACAGCCGCTGAAGAGACAGACTTAGTCGGAGCCGAACAGGGAGGGCCGGGCTGTAGAAGGCGTGAACATCGAACCCCTAGTCCAAGATTAACACGATAAAGGCCCGTTGGAATTAGTAAATTTCGAAGCAGAACACGCGATTGTCGCCGCTTGGCGAGAGTGCGTATTCGCCGTTTTCGAGCGGCTCGTCGGCTTCGATCTTGTAGAGATGCCCGCCCAACGGAGTCACCTGCAAATGGAGGAACCTGGACCCGCCCCTGCGCCGGCCGGTGGAAAACGAAACCTCCCGATTTCCACCTTTAACCTCCAGCCGCGCCAGCTCCAGCCGCTCGGGCGAGATGCTACGGGCGTCCATGATGAAGATCGGCTCCGACAGCGGCGTGCGCGCGGAGGAAGAGGCGCCCGAGATAACGGCCGTGTTCTTTTCCTGGCGCGCCGAGCCGGATTCAGTTTCAATCAGGTTCGAGGCATGCAACAGGTAGGGGATGTCGGGCTTGGGCGGCACCGGGCCGTTATATTTTTCGGGCGCAGCGAATGCCAAGGCGCCGAGGGAGATGAGCGAAATGGTTTTCCAGAGCATCTTTACACTCCTAGATTCTCTATTCTAGTTTCGCGTTTCTGGATTGTTGTTGCCAACTGGCATGGCGTTTCTCTTCCAGACTCTCAGCGCCAGCAGACTCTCAGCGCGAGGCCTCACACGCGTATTTTCACTCACTTGCAGTGCGCCACCTAGCCCACAGCCGTGCTGGCGCCGTCCGTACCATTACCAAACCAGGCATGAATCTTCAACGTTTGCACGAACTCGCGCGAACGCTAGCGCGCGCGGTGGCCGGCGGGATTGGTCCATCGGTTGCCCGATTGAATTTTCAGGGGGCGGCAGCAGCCCTGGCGAGACTTGATGTCTAAACGAGCCCGCGCTGGCTTAGCCGCGTGTGCCCGATGACCAACGTGACGCCTAACGAAGGGACCGTGGCAGCCGTGCGAGGCAGCGTGATCGACGTCTCGTTCCCCGATCGCATTCCCGCCATTTATCACGTTCTGAAAGCCGGCCCGGAGCAGGAAATCGTGATGGAAGTGGTTTCGCACTTAGACGCCACCACCGTTCGCAGTATCGCCCTCACTCCCACCCGCGGCTTGTGGCGAGGCGCCCCGGTCATCGACACGCGTCAAACGCTCGAAGTGCCGGTCGGCGAGCGCGTGTTGGGACGCGTATTCGACGTGTTCGGCCAGACCATCGATCGCAAGGAGCCGGTGGAAGGCGGCCAATGGCGCTCTATTCACGCCAATCCAGTGCCGCTGATGCGCCGCTCCACTACCTCCGAAGTGTTCGAGACCGGCATCAAAGCCATCGACGTGCTGGCTCCGCTCGAACGCGGCGGCAAGAGCGGGCTGTTCGGCGGCGCGGGGGTCGGCAAAACGGTGCTGATCACCGAGCTGATTCACAACGTCATCGGCCATCACAAAGGCGTCAGCGTGTTTTGCGGGATCGGCGAACGCTGCCGGGAAGGCGAGGAGCTGTACCGCGAGATCCAAACCGCCGGGGTACTCGACAAGACCGTGCTGGTATTCGGCCAGATGAACGAATCGCCGGGCGCGCGTTTTCGCGTCGGGCATTCGGCCCTGACCATGGCCGAGTACTTCCGCGACGATGCGCGCCAGGACGTGCTGCTGCTGATCGACAACATTTTCCGGTTCATCCAGGCGGGCTCGGAAGTTTCCGGCTTGATGGGGCAGCTGCCGTCGCGGCTCGGTTATCAGCCCACCTTGGGCACCGATCTTTCGGATTTGGAAGAGCGCATCTGCAACACCGCCGCGGGCGCCATCACGTCGGTGCAGGCCGTTTACGTACCGGCGGACGACTTCAGCGACCCTTCCGCGGTCCACACTTTCAGTCATCTCTCCGCGTCAATCGTGCTGTCGCGCAAGCGGGCTAGCGAAGGCCTTTACCCGGCTATCGACCCACTGCGCTCGGGCTCCAAGATGGTAACGCCGCAGATCGTGGGCAAGCGGCATTACTTGATCGCGCAGGAGATTCGCAAGACCCTGGCCGGTTACGACGAACTGAGCGACATCATCGCGATGTTGGGCCTGGAAGAGCTGTCGCAGGAAGACCGCCGGACGGTGCATCGTGCGCGCCGGCTGGAGCGATTCCTGACGCAGCCCTTTTTCGTGACCGAGCAGTTCACTGGGCAGTCGGGCAAATTGGTGAAGCGCGAGGATGCCCTGGATGGGTGCGAGCGGATTCTCAGCGACGAATTTGCCAGTCTGCCGGAGCAGGCGCTCTACATGATCGGCGCCATCAATGAGGTGCGCCGATGAAGCTCACCGTGTTGTTGCCGTCGGAAGTGCTGCTCGAGGAAGAAGTGGTGCGCATCAAGGCCGAAGCGGAGAACGGATGGTTCGGCATTTTGCCCAAGCATGTCGACTTGGTGACGGCGCTGGTGCCTGGCGTCTTGGTCTTCGAGCGGCCTGGACATCCGGAAGAGTACCTGGCGGTGGATCACGGGATTTTGGTGAAGTGCGGGCCGGAGGTTCGGTTTCCACGCGCAACGCGGTGCGGGGGACCAGCCTGGAACAACTTAAGCAAGAGGTGGAAAACAAGTTCCGCGAGCGTGCGGAGATGGAAAGGAAAGCGCGCGCTTTCGAGGCGAAGCTCGAGAGCCGACCTGGTGCGCCGGCTGCTGGAGGAAGAAAAACGTGCCTGAGCCCCAACAAAAACTTTCCCCGGGCGCCGAGCGCATGATTCGGCAGGTGGGCGCGAAGCAGGATCGCATGGTGCGGGCGCGGCAGCACAAGAACGGGGCTTGGAATGCGATTGCGATCCTGGGCGTGGTGGGCTGGTCGGTCGCGCTGCCGACGCTGGCCGGCGTCGCGGTCGGCTTGTGGATCGATCACCATTGGCCTAGCCGCTTTTCCTGGACCTTGATGTTGCTGGTCGGTGGTCTGGTATTCGGCTGCGTGAGCGCGTGGCTGCGCGTAAAAGGAGATCAACCGTGAGTCCAATCGCCATCATTTCGAGCATTATGGCCGGAATTGCCCTAGGCCTGTTTTTCTATGGCGGGCTGTGGTTCACAGTGCGCCGGCTCCCGACTACAGCGCCATCCGGTCCTGCTTACTCTGGGCAGTTTTTGGATCCGATTAGTGGTCGTGCTGGCAGCCTTCGTCTTTCTGACACACGCGGGACTGCCGTACGTAGCGCTCGCGATGGCGAGCTTCATCATGGGACGCTTGGCGGTTTCCAGGTTCATACCGGCGCGGAGGCCGGTAGCCAAATGCACATAACGCCTGACGAGATCGTGCTGTGGCGCTGGGGCTTTGTCCACCTCAACGCGACCATCGTCTTTACCTGGGTCGTTATGTTGCTGCTGACCCTGGTCTCCTGGTTGGTGACGCCGGCGGCTGACCGCTTCCGTTGAGCATCGCTCGCGCTGGCAGACCGGTCTGGAGGTCGTGGTGGAGCTGATCCGCGGCCAGATTCGCGAGATTTGCCCGCGCGGCAGCGACACTTACCTGCCTTTCGTTGGGACGCTGTTTCTGTTCATCGCGGTCTCGAATGTCCTGGATATCGTGCCGGGCTGGCATCCGCCGACCGGTTCGCTCTCCACCACGGCGGCGCTCGCGATTTCAGTAGGCGTAGCGGTGCCCGTATTCGGCATCCTGCGCCAGGGTCTGGCGGGATATCTCCGACATTATCTGCGGCCCAGTTGGATCATGCTGCCATTTCATTTGCTGAGCGAGACCACCCGCAACCTGGCGCTGGCGGTGCGGTTGTTCGGCAACATCATGAGCGGGACCATGATCGCTGGAATTCTGCTTGGCTATCGCGCCGCTATTTGTTCCAGTGCTGATGCAGGCTTTGGGGCTGCTGACTGGTTTGATTCAAGCCTACATTTTTGCGGTGTTAGCGATGGTTTATATAGGCGCCGCGGTACAACGCGAGCAGGAAGGAGTGTCATGATGCAGATTCGATTTAGGAGGCTTCTATGGATAGCGTGACGGCGATTGCCATCTTTTCAATCGCGGCCGCGGCTGTCTGCATGGCCATCGGCTCGGTTGGCCCGGCCATCGGAGAGGGACGGGCGGTCGCGCAAGCGCTCGGCTCCATCGCACAGCAGCCGGATGAAGCCGCCACCATCAGCCGGACGCTGTTTATCGGCTTGGCCATGATCGAATCCATCGCCATTTATTGTTTCGTCATCTCTATTATTCTGATCTTCGCCAACCCGTTCTGGAACCATATTGTGGCGGCGAAACCGGGGGGCTAGGGGATGCTGATCGACTGGTTCACCGTTATAGCGCAGATCGTCAACTTCCTGGTGCTGGTGGCGCTGCTGAAGCATTTCCTCTGGGGACGGCTGGTTGCGGCTATCGACGAGCGGGAGAAGCATATCGCCGAGCGCCTGGCCGGCGCCGAAAAGAAGAATCAGGAAGCCGAGGGGCTGAAGGAGCAGGCTCGCTCCGAAGAAGCCGCGCTGGGCGAGAAACACGATCAGATCATCCGGCAGGCCCAGCATCAGGCCGAAGACGAACGCAACGCCATGATCCAGCGCGCGCGCGACGAAGTGCGGGGACTGGAAGTGCGCTGGCATGAAGATCTGGAGCGCGAACAGACGGCCTTTTTGGATCATTTGAAGAGGCGCGCGGCGGCCGAAATGCTTACGGTGATCCGGAGGGCGCTCGCCGATCTGGCGTGTACCGATATCCAAGAATGCGCCACCCACACGTTCCTCGAAAAAATCAAGAAATTGGACCCCGCGGCACTGCGCGATCTGGTGGGCAAAGAGCTTACGGTGCTGAGTCCGCTCGAAGTCCCCGGCCCGGTGCAACGCGAAATCCAGGCTGCGCTCGAAGAACGCCTGGGCGCGCCCGTGGCTTTGCAATTCCAACGCGCGCCGGCCATGGCCTGGGGCATCGAATTGCGCGGAAACGGCCGCAGAATTGGCTGGACGCCGGACAGCTATATCGAATCGCTCGAAGAGAACTTGAAGGAAGCCCTGGAGCGCAGGGCGGATCTGGTGACACGGTGAGAGAAGCGCGTATCTCGCTCGCCAGCGTGCTGGACGAAACGCTGGAGGCGGTGGAGCAGGTCGCGAGCGAGCCGGCGGCAGCGCCCGAGGTGCGCGAATACGGCATTGTGAACTTTGTCGGCCAAGGCATCGCGCGCGTGCGCGGACTGCCGAACGTAAAATCCGAAGAGTTGGTGCGCTTCGCGGGCGACCGGCTGGGAATGACGTTCAATCTCGATCCGGACGAAGTCGGGGTGGTGCTGTTGGACGATTGCACCGCGGTGGAATCGGGTTCCGAAGTCTGGCGCACCAACCGCGTGCTGGATGTGCCGGTGGGCGACGCGCTGCTGGGGCGCGTTGTGGATCCGCTAGGCAGGCCGCTCGATAACGCCGGGCCGCCGGAAACGCATCTGCGCGCCCCCATCGAGTGCGACGCCCCGTCCATCATGGATCGCGATCCGGTCACGGTGCCCTTGCAAACTGGGACCAAGGTGGTGGACGCGCTGATCCCGGTTGGGCGCGGCCAACGCGAGCTGATTCTGGGCGATCGTCAAACTGGAAAAACCGGCCTCGCCTTGGATTGCATTCTGAACCAAAAAGGCAAGGATGTGATCTGTATCTATTGCGCCATCGGACAGCGCAGTTCTTCGGTAGCCAAGGTTATCGCGGATTTACGGCAGCGCGACGCGATGGAATATTCGATCGTGGTGGTGGCGGGCGGCGACTCGACGCCGGGGCTGCAATTCGTCGCGCCGTACGCAGCCATGTCGATGGGCGAGTATTTCATGCGGCAAGGCCGGGACGCGCTGGTGGTTTTCGACGATCTGACGTGCCATGCGCGCGCTTATCGCGAAGTTTCGTTGCTGCTGCGGCGTCCGCCCGGCCGCGAAAGCTTTCCCGGCGACATTTTCTACATCCATTCGCGTCTGCTGGAGCGCTCCACGCATCTGCGCCAGGGACTGGGAGGCGGTTCGCTCACGGCGCTGCCCATCGTCGAGACCGAAGAGCAGAACATCGCGGCCTACATTCCTACCAACCTGATCTCGATCACCGACGGCCAAATCTATCTCACGCCGGACTTGTTTCAGAAAGGCGTTCTGCCCGCGGTGGACGTCGGCAAATCGGTCTCGCGCGTGGGTGGCAAAGCGCAATTGGCGGCTTATCGCGCCGTGGCCGGCGACCTGCGTCTGTTCTATTCGCAATTCGAGGAACTGGAAGTTTTTTCGCGCTTCGGCTCGCGTCTGGACGAACGCACCCGCCAGACGCTGGCCCGTGGCCGCGCGGTACGCGAAGCTTTGAAGCAGCCGCAATTCGATCCTATCCCGGCCGCCGAGCAGATGGCCGTTCTGGTGGCCGCCACCGCCGGACTGTTCGACAATTTGCGGCCTGAGCAAATCGTCGATGCCTCGGCGCGCATCCGCCAAACGCTGCTCGAACAACTGCCGCGAATCTATGACTCCATCGAAGCCAGCCAAAAGCTGAGCGATGCCGATCATGAGGCATTAGTGAAGCTGGCCCAGGACGCCATGCAATGGAAACCTCCGAATCGTTAAGACGATCGCTGGCCGTCACCGAGGAGCTGCAATCGGTGGTGAAGACCATGAAAGCGCTGGCCGGTGTAAACATCCGCGCGTACGAGCGCGCCGCGCATGCCGTGGCCGAATACAATCGCACCATCGAGATGGGACTGCAAATCGCGCTGCAACGCATCCCGGCGCAGGCTCTACCGCCGAAACATCCCACTGGGGCAAAGTTGGGCGCCATCGTATTCGGGTCCGATCAAGGCATGTGCGGGCAGTTGAACGATCAAGTGGTCTCGCATGCCTCGCGCGCGTTGTTGAAGCTCGCCGTCAAGCGCGAGAGCCAGGCGCTGCTGGCGGTCGGCGTCCGGGCCGCCGGACAGTTGGAGAGCCTGGGACGAAAGCTGGAAGGATCAGTCCAAGTCCCCAGCTCTACGTCCGGTATCACGGCCGCGGTGGAAGAGGTTCTGCGCAAGATCGAAGAGTGGCACTTCGAGCGCGGTATCGAGTTCGTGGTGCTGTTTTACGCGCGCCCGGTCTCGGGGGCATGGTACCGTGTGCGCGGGCTGCGGCTGCTGCCGGTGGATCGCGAGTGGATCAACGGATTGAAAGCCAAGCGCTGGCCGTCCAAAGTGCTTCCCGAGTTCAGCATGGATGAGACAGCGATGTTCCGGGCGCTCATCCGCGAGTACATGTTTGTGTCGCTCTACCGCGCTTTCGCCGAGTCGCTGGCGAGCGAAAACGCCAGCCGTCTGGCGTCCATGCAGGTGGCCGAGCACAACATCGACGACCGTCTACGCGCGCTGACCACGGAATCGCGCCAGTTTCGGCAGACCTCGATCACCGACGAGCTGTTAGACATCATCTCGTCGTTTGAAGCGCTGCGGGCCAAGCCCAAGCCCTAGCGGCTTGGGCGTGAATGAGCTCAGATCACCCCCGCGCGGTCAAGGTGGCAAGATTGAATTGCAATTAGCTGACTACTCGTCTCGGTAAAAAGAATTATGTCGGAAGCGTATAGCGATCTTTGGGGATCAGCGCTCCGGGTAGCTCAAAGATCAATCCACCGTGATCGTGCGCACATTCAAATGAGAACGCAGGACGGTTCCGCATGCGCGCCCTCAACTGCAACGGCAGCACCTTGCCTTCGCTCAGACACACGGGACAAAGTGGCCCGAACTCTGATCCGTCCTGCTGCTTTTTCCAATTCACGGAGTGATGGAAAGAATAAGATCTCTCCATTTCGAGTTGTTCTTTCAGATTGCGGTTTTCGTCGAGAAGCTTCGTGACGTCGGACTGGAGGGCCAGCAAGCTTTTTTGAACCTCGATCACTTGTTGATTGAACTCGACCGTGTTGGCCTTGCTCGCAAGTCCCACTAGTGATCCGAGAGCTGACAGTGCAGCGGTTAGATTCGACAGGTCAAAGTTCAACGTTCGCTCCGGAACTGTTCCCAATTATTGCAGTTCGTCCGGAGGCCGGAAACCGATCCGGGATTTCTGCCGGCGTGGGGCGCGGAGTTTCTTAAATTCCTTCTTCACGCTCGTGGCCAGGGTTTGGATGTCTTTCACGACCAGAGCCAGCATTACGGCGTGGTCTTTCGGCGTGGTCTCCAGCTTCTCAATCTTGCGGGCCAGGTCCTTGTGCGTGGCCATGAGTTCGCGCATCCTTAAGAAGGCACGCACGATCGCGATGTTGACCATTACGGCGCGTGAGCTCCTGAGCACGGATGAGAGCATGGCTACGCCTTGCTCGGTGAAAGCGTAAGGAGGTAGTCGAGGGTCGCGGTGCTTCTGGGAACCAGTCACGGATTGTGACCGGTTGAGGGTTTCGACTTCCTCGAAGGTCAGGCGAAACATGAAATCCTCGGGGAAGCGATCCAGGTTCCGTTTTACGGCTTGGTTTAAGGCCTTAGTTTCGACCTGATAAAGGTCCGCCAGGTCGCTATCGAGCATGACCTTTCGAGTGCGGATGAGATAGATTCGGCGCTCGATAACCTCGACGGGTATCGGGAGTTGATCGGCGACTGAAACTTGAAAAGCAGTCAGCAGCGGTGATACGCCCCGGCGTCAACAAGCTTAGACCGCTACGGAGTCCCGCGCGTTACGGCGCTACTTGCAAGGCCGCGATGTACCGGGTCAAGTTGTCGATCCGCACCGTAACTTCGGCGTGGCTGCCGCCGCCCAGGTATTGGAACGACGGACCCCAGACCGGCATATTTTTGGACCCGTGCGCCACCACCTGCAGGTCTCCGCGGATGGTCGCCTTAACGCGCTCGGCGGGGAATTCGCCGTGGTTCCTCTTGGCCAAAGTGGTCAGATCCGTGGTGCGCACCTTTAAAGCCGGCGATACAGGTCCGCTGCCGGTACCGTCGCGGCCATGGCACGAAGCGCAGTAGTTCTGATACATCTCGGCGCCGGCTCCGGCCGGGGTGGGACGTAGCGGCGTTGGCTCGGTCTGAGCGCTTCGCCGCGCCGCCATGGAGGCCAACGCGATGCTGAAAAGGCAAATCACGAGTAGCAATGTATGTTTCATGGCGATCCTAGCCTTCGATCAGCAAGGGGAATGCCGAAGAATCTCGTTAGCAAGAAGTTGTTGCTGGCGGGCTGTCTGGATCGTCGTCCTGGCATTATGTGTCGTTTGACGCAGCATCAGGGTGCGCGAAAGCGGACAACCGGCTTGACTGCTTCGCCGTAACGACCTCGTGAGGCGCGAGTTTGGGGCCATCCCGGCCATGGAAATGCGGCTGCTAGCGAGGTAGAACTATGACCAGCGGCCTTCTTCGCGTCCTAGCAGTGGGAGTTTTGTTAGTTTTCGTCGCAGGGTGCGACCTGAATTTTGGGACTAGCGGCCGATTCGTTCCCGCTCCGCCTCAGCCCAATCCATCCGATCCGCCATCGCGCATCGCGCGGCTGAGTTATCTGGACGGGCCGGTTTCTTTCCGCGCGGCCGGCTCCGGCGTTTGGACTCCGGCGGTCTTGAATCGGCCGGTCACCACCGGCGACGAATTGTGGACCAGCACGGGTGCGCGCGCGGAACTTCATCTCGGATTCGCGGCCATCCGTCTGGATGCGGGAACGGATTTTGGAGTCTTGGAATTAAGCGACAATGCGTTTCAAGCCAAGCTGACGCAAGGCGCGATTCGATTCACGGTGCTGCGCCTGGAACACGGGGACGCCTTCGAAATCGACACCCCGAACGCGTCCATTACTCCCTCGGAAGCGGGCGAGTACCGGGTCGAGGTCAGCGCGAAAACCAACACCACCGAGCTGATCGTGCGCGCTGGAGAGGCAGAAGTCACCAACCCGAGCCTGGCGTTCGAGGTGCCAATGGGCCAGCAGGCCCGCCTGGACCACACCAAGCTGCTGAAGCGGAATGTCACTCCCGCTCCCCCGGCCGACGGTTTCGATCA
This sequence comes from Terriglobia bacterium, assembly GCA_963761935.1. GTDB lineage: Bacteria > Acidobacteriota > Terriglobia > Bryobacterales > Bryobacteraceae > Palsa-89. Next base: position 12,422 of record CAVXJU010000051.1, read on the forward strand.
GTTCTGTCAAATGCGGGATCACCTGGAAGAACGCGCAGAGTCGCAAAAGTACGTTGGCGCCGGCGTCGTCGGAGCGTACGATCTGGACGATTGCGGCATCTGGCTTACGAGCCCCACGCTGGGCGCTTATTGGACACCACGCTGCGTTGCGGCGGGTTGGGCGCCATACCGCTTCGGCCGCTGGGCTTGGATCGAACCTTGGGGCTGGACCTGGATCGATGACGCGCCCTGGGGGTTCGCTCCGTTTCACTATGGCCGCTGGGCTTCGCTCGACGGAGCATGGTCCTGGATACCGGGGCCGGCGCGTGGCCAGGCCGTTTTTGCGCCCGCATTGGTGGTGTTCGTCAAAGCGACTAAGCCTGGCACGGTCGCGTGGTTTCCTCTTGGGCCCAAAGAAGTCTACGTTCCCGCGTATCAGGCCAGCCTCCGATATCTCACCGGGCTGAATCCGATGGTCGAGAATCCGTCTACGATCGACCCCACGATCTTGCCGCGCCAACCTTACGTAAACCGCCATGTACCGAACGCCATCACCGCCGTGTCGCGCGCGGTCTTTACGTCCGGGCAGCCCGTGGAAGGATCAATCCTTGCGGTAGAGTCGCGGGATGCCGCCGCTCAACCTGTAACCGCGTCGTTCCCGCCGTTGGTTCCCGAAGCAGAGAGCTTGTCAGGTCGCCTACCGGCCGGTACCCGAGTGGCGCATCCGCCCCAGGAAAGCTCCCAGCGTCAGGTAGTGCTCCGGCGTTCCCCTCCGCTTGCTCCCATTCCGTTCGAAATCCGGTTACCGCTGCTTGAAGCCCATCCTGGACAGCCGCTGGATCGCGAAACGGTAGATCAACTTCGGAACGGCCACGAGCCGGAACGCTGACTCCGCGTGGTATCCCAAGTGCTGCCGTTTAAGGCGTGATCTCTAATCTCGAAGCGCCCGGCATCGATGCGGAAAAGCTGGAACAGTACCTGAAATCATTGCTGGGCAATGACATCATCGTCGATGGCTTCGTTTCGCTGGCGCAGCCGGCCGAGAGCTTGGTCAAAGGATTCGGTTACGGTACTCCCCTGCGCGTGGATTACAAAATTCCAGGCCGCGCCAAGCAAAGCGCCGTGCTTCACACCATGAGCCCGGGACCATTCGGGCACGAACACATGGCGGATCGCGCCCGGATTCTGCTCTGGTCCCACCGCGCTTTCAATCGGCTTCCCAGGCATGTTCGATCTTTCGATGTGGGCGGTTTCCAGCGCGATGGAAGCCTCCTTTCGCTTGCCAACGTCGAAGAGCTGTGCCTGCTGACCGAATATGCCGAAGGCCAGGCCTATGCATTGGATCTGGAACGCCTGCGCGACTCCGGCACGCCGGCCGATTTGGACTTGGCCCGCGCCGACGCGCTGTGCGACTACCTGGTGGACATTCATCGGCCGAGCGTCGAGAATCCGGATTTATACATCCGCCGCAGCCGGGAACTGGTAGGCGACGGGGAATGCATCATGGGGCTCAACGATTCCTATCCGGATCATCCTTTGTTCAGCCCGCGGGTGCTGGAACAGATCGAGCATCGGGCCGTAGCCTGGAGATGGCGCTTGAAGAAATACACCCACCGGCTGCGGCAGGTCCACGGCGACTTTCATCCCTGGAATATCCTTTTTAGCCAGGGGACTGACTTCCGGTTATTGGATCGTTCCCGCGGCGAATACGGCGATCCTGCTGACGACGTCACTTGTCTCACCGCGAATTACTTGTTCTTTTCGCTCCAACGCAGCGGACGGCTGGAAGGCATCCTCGAAACGCTCTGGCGGCGCTTCTGGAACCGGTATCTGGAAAAGACAGGCGATCGCGAGATACTTTCTGTGGCGGCGCCGTTCTTTGCGTTTCGCGCCCTGGTAATGGCGAGCCCGGTCTGGTACCCGCATCTCGACGGGGTAGTGCGGCGGAAACTGCTGAACTTCATTCTGAATGTACTGGAATCCGACCGGTTCGATCCCGCGCGGGTCAATACTTACTGTGGCGGATAGCAACAGGCCGGCGTTTGCGGTGTGGTTTACGGGTCTGCCCGCGTCCGGAAAATCCACGTTGGCGCGCGCTCTCAAAGCCCAGCTGGCCGAGCGGGGAGTGAACGCGGCGGTGCTTGAATCCGACGCGCTCCGGCGAGTGATATCCGACCAGCCGCGCTACGACCCGCAGGACCGCGACGCTTTCTACCGGCTGTTGGCCTACATCGGCGGGCTCCTGGCCGAACATGGAGTGCCTGTCATTTTCGATGCGACCGCGAACCGGCGGGAGTATCGGGATCGCGCGCGGCAGCAAATCCCGCGATTCTTAGAGATCTATGTGGAGTGCCCGCTCGAAACCTGTATGGCGCGCGACCCCAAAGGAATCTACCGTCAGGCTCGGGAAGGAACGGCGGCGAATGTGCCCGGCTTGCAAGCGGCCTACGAACCTCCCGAGACTCCGGACGTGCTGGTTCACGGCGAGACGGAATCGCCCGACGCCGCCGCGGCGCGCGTAATCGCCAAGCTGATCGAAAAAGCCTATCTATGAGCGAGGACCGGCGCTGCCACGGGCCGCACCGCGAATTGCTTCTCGAGCACATCGAGCTTTTCCACGATCCCGGTGTACTCCAGCTCGCTCATCGGCAACATGGCCGCGCCAAAGAAGCCTTGGCGGCGCATCTCGATCGATTTGCGCGCCACATGATCCCGCACTTCGTTCCAGAACGGTTGCGCGAAATTGTCGACGCGTTCGGTCAGCATCCCGTTGTGGACGCAATAGCCGGCGCAGCTCACCGACAGGAGGGCCGTCGAAATAACTGATCCCGGTGTTCACCGCGACGGGCATCAGAGGCATCTGGTGCGACCCACGCATGCCGCCCGCGACGAAATGACCGATCGCATAGGGCGCCAGCACCTCGCCGGTGGCCGGGAAATTCATCTGCACGCGTACCAACATTACGGGATCGTCCTTGCCGGTGTATTTACCCGCGATATTGTGCAGCCGGGTGGTGGCCACCGCGACGGCCTGCTCGCCGCTGGCCCGCGACCAGATGGACTCCACTACGAAACGTTCCGGGTCGCGCAACAGCGCCGCGATATCGTACAGTTGCTCGGGCGCATTAAGCTCGATCACCCGGTCGCCTTCGGTAAAGTTCACGTCCATGATGACGAACTTGAAGCCCTGCGACATGTGCGGTGAAAGCAGCAGGCCGGGGGTGTTCATGGGGTCGGCGAAAGCCAGATACAACGGCAGATTGTAGGCGCCGGGATCGGTCTTATCCGCGGCGAAGAACAGGAACGGCTCATTGGGACGCTCCTCGATCTCCATTTCAGCCACCGCCGGACCCATGCCCTTCACGTTTCCGGAAAAGGCTTCCTTCAGCAGGTCCTGACCGGCTCCATAGAGGCCCTGCTGTTTGGCCACCGCGGTTCCTTCCAGAAACGCGTTCCAAGCCAGGTTGTGAACGTCTTCATTTCCTTCGCCGCGGCGATGAGTCATCAGAATTGCGATATCGTCGCCGGTGTGGCTGATGTTGTAGTCGATCAGGAAATTAATCCCGTTCTTGTGAATGTACGCTTCCACGGTCTCTAGCAGACGTCGCGATGGCGCGACATGGCCGCCGATCGATCCAATGTCGGCCTTGATCACAGTGAGAGTAAGCTTCATGTCAGTCCTCCGGCGAAAATGTTGCAAGAACCAGACCAGCAAATACGGGCGGGAAAAATCGAGCCGTAGGTGATTACCGGCTACCGATTGGGAGGCATGGCACACCCTAAGTGAGTCAAGTTACGCGCTCACCCATTACACTGGAAGCATGGCCAAACAATACCAAGCTGCACCGGCGCTCACCATCGATCCGAACAAAAAGTACAGCGCGACGTTAGATACTTCCAAAGGCAAAATCACCTGCGAGCTTTTCGCCAAGGACGCGCCCAAGACCGTTAATAATTTCGTTTTCCTGGCGCGCGAAGGCTTCTACGACGGAACCGTTTTTCATCGTGTCATCGCGAATTTCATGGTCCAGGGCGGCGATCCTACGGCACCGGCACGGGCGGCCCCGGCTATCGCTTTGAAGACGAAACGCGCAATAATCCCAACAAGCACAAGGTCGGCGTCTCTGTCCATGGCCAACGCCGGACCGAACACCAACGGCAGCCAGTTCTTCATCACTCACATCGTCACCGATTGGCTGGATGGCAAACACACCGTGTTCGGGCAAGTACCGAGGGCCAGGACGTCGTCAACAGATCAAGCAGGGCGATCAACTGAAAGCGGTCGTTGTCGAGGAAGGCGTAGGACCCCGCGCAACGGTCTAGAATAAGTACATCCATGCCATTTCCGGTCCACCGCATGCGCCGGGTGCGCGCAACCGAGCCGTTGCGCAGGCTGGTGCGCGAGACGCATGCTCGCCCCGGACGATTTCATTCTTCCTTTATTCGCTTGTCCTGGGACGGGCGTGCGCCGGGCCATCAGCTCCATGCCGGGCAATTACCAGCTCTCGCTCGATGAGCTGGTGAAGGAGTGCGCCGAGGCGCTGCGGCTCGGGATCGGCGGCGTGATGCTGTTCGGGATACCGGAGACAAAGGACGAACATGGCTTCGGGCGCGTACGCCGATGACGGCATCGTGCAGCAGGCCGTGCGCGCGGTGAAACGCGAGCTGCCCAAGCTGCTGGTGATCACCGACGTTTGCAACTGCGAATACACCAGCCACGGCCATTGCGGCCTGGTGGTGGATGGCGAAGTGCAAAACGATCCGACGCTGGAGTGGCTGGCCAAGGCCGCGGTGTCGCACGCCCGCGCCGGCGCCGACATCGTCGCGCCCAGCGACATGATGGACGGGCGCGTGGCCGCCATCCGCAAAGCGCTGGATCGCTGCCGGCTTTCCGAACACGCCCATTCTGTCCTACGCCGCCAAATACGCTTCGGTGTTTTACGGTCCGTTCCGGGAGGCCGCCGAATCGACGCCGCAGTTCGGCGACCGGCGCAGCTACCAGATGGACCCCGCCAACGCCCGCGAGGCCATGCGCGAAATCGAGCTCGACCTGGAGGAAGGCGCCGACATGATCATGGTCAAGCCGGCCATGCCGTACCTGGATATCATCCGCCAGGCGCGCGACCGTTTTGATGCGCCGCTGGGCGCCTATCAGGTCAGCGGCGAGTTCAGCATGCTCGATGGCGGCCATCCAGCAACGGCTGGCTGGACCGGGACCGCGCGATGATGGAGTCGCTCACCGCGATCCGCCGCGCCGGCGCGGATTTCATGCTGACCTATTTCGCCAAGGACGCGGCCCGGCTGCTGGCCTGACTCACTGCCGCACCGAAAATCCCGAAAGCTTTTCCAGCGCCGCTTCCGATTCATCTACTCCCCGCACCTCGGCCCAGCGCGGCCCTTTCCACAACATCCCCGCCAGCTCGGCTAATTGTTCCGGATGGCCGACCGCGTAGACCTGAACGGTCCCGTCGTCATCGTTGCGCACCCATCCATTAACGCCCAATTGTTGCGCGGCTTTTTCGGCGAAGTAGCGGAAGCCGACGCCTTGGACGCGCCCGCGAATCCGGTAGAATCGCGCTACTTTGGCTTCGCTCAAGGTTTCTTGACGAGCGGGTAGACTACAATCTTGCGATAGCCCACCGGGCCTCGATCGCCTTGGAGCAGGATCGGCCCCGGATCGGCCTCGTTGGTATCCAGCGCGATGGCGGTGGGTCCATCGATGGTTTGCTTGTCGATGACGCGCATGCCGTTCAGGAAAACGGTCACCTGCCGTCCCAGCAGCCGCGCGGACATGGTTTGCCACTCATCCGGATACTTGGCCGCGTTCAGACTGGGCGCGATCCGTCCCAGAATCGCGCCGCTGGTCAGGACGGATGCGGGCCGGTCGGCGTCGTCGGCGAGTAGGACGAGATAGCGCCCACGCAGTCCCACTCCGCTGGAGGCGCGAGGCCCAAGCGTGTACTCCACTTCCACCGCGAAATTCCAGAATTTCTTTTCGGAGACCAAATTGGTGGTGCCCAGGCCATTGGTCAGGATGCCTTGTTTCACCGTCCAGCCCAGCGAGCGCACTGAACCGACGGTTTGCCAGCCGGTCAGATTATGGCCGTCGAATAGAACTACCGGATCGCCTCGTTTCCAGCTGCCACTTCCATCGTCCTTATCCAGTAGCGCGGGCGCGCGCACGCCGGTCCACTCTAGGTAGGTGG
>CAVXJU010000052.1:0-34000 GCA_963761935.1 Terriglobia bacterium
TGCGGGCGATCACCGTGGCCTCGCGCTCCGGGACGTAGTTGGCACGGCCCAGCGTTCCGCCCGTGGACGGCACGCCGGCCACTTCCCAGGCGTCTTTCACGGACATCGGAACTCCGTGGAATGGTCCGGCGGCCTGGCCGCGAGCGGTTGCTTCATCGGCCTTCGCCGCCGCGGCGCGCGCGGAATCGGCAAGCACCCGCACCACCGCATTCAAGCGGGGATTCTCGTGCGCGATCCGTTCCAGATGTGCGTCAATTACTTCGCGGCTGGATACTTCCTTGCGGCGAATAGCGCTCGCCAGCGACGTGGCAGAAGCGAACGTAAGATCTTTCATAGGAGAGCTCCCCACTACAGGTTTTTTGCACTGCCATTATATTGCGTGGAGTGGGGAGCCCGCTTGTCGAGCCCGCGTCAGCTTTTCTGCGGCTCGTTAGCCAGCCAGACGTTCACTTCCGTGGATCTGCCGGATAACCGTGCTGGCTTCGTTTTGGAGATTCTGCGCGTCGGCCGTGAAGGACGGCGCCCAAAGCCCGCTGTGATGTGCATTCCGAAAATGAATTGCGGCATCCGCGTTATCGGCCATCTCTTGAACGACCGGAGCCACATTCTGAATGGCCTGCTGCTCCGCTAAAGGAACTCCGTTCTCCATCCTTTCCAGCTTGCAGAGCCGCTTACCCATGTCGTTAACTTCCGACTTGATGCGTCTCAGTTCGATCCCGGTAGTGTTCCAGGCAAACCTTGTATGGTACGCAAAATTGTCCATGATCTGCGCGTGGTGCTGCACCTGTCGCGCATCAAATTGCATGTCGTTCAGCAAGCGCGTCGTTTCTCGCGTTGAGGTTCGCGCGTAGGAATGATCGGATGCAGCGCTTGAGCTGCAGGTACCTACCTGGACCCCGGTCTGGGCTTGGCAAACCGCAGGCAGGAAAGAGATAGCGCAAATTATGGCGCCGGATTTCAAGCAATTCTGAATGGTCATTGTCCCTCCCCTTTCTTCGATGTATCCCAGGTATCCGCGACTCCAGCCTGGAATCGAGATTTGCGCGCTCTCACAGTTACTATTGGTTGCGCCGCGTGTAGTCCGCTGGTCCTCTGGCTCAGAACATCAGCTTCAAACCGAATTGGATCTGCCTCGGGGTGGTGGCCAAAGTGGTAATCAGGCCCGCGGAGGGGTTGATGGACGCGCCGGAAAAAACGGTTGCGTTGGGCGTGCCGAGATTCACGTGGTTCAGCACATTGAAAAACTCAGCGCGGAATTCCAGGTGCGCGCGCTCGGAAAGAGCGATGTTTTTGAAGAGCGATGCATCCAGTTCTTCAAGTCCCGGACCCGTGTATACGCCGCGGCCGAGATTCCCCCAGGTGCCAGCGGGAGGAAGCACGAAGGCGTTGGGGTTGAACCATTGTGTCTGCGTTCCCAGAATCACAGGTCCGCTGAAGGAGGGGTTCAACGAGGGACGGTCCGGATTTCGGGTGTCGCCGTCGCCGGACAGGTTGGTACCGATTTGCGGAGGTGAATGGAAAACCGGTCTCCAAAGTTGCGATGGCATTCAGTTGCCACCCACGGATCAACTTTTCTTCTAGCCCGCGCGCGTTCCTGCCGAAGGGAAGCTCATAGACGCCCGAAAGAGTGGCTTGGCTGGCCACATTCAAGGCAGACGGACCCCAATCTCTCCGAAAGATCGAAACGATTCATGACCATCTGCGCCTGATTTTCCGACTGAGCGCCGGTCATGCCGGAATTCATGTCCAGATTTTCGACCAAGTATAGGCCGCGCGAAATTGCAAGCCCCGGCTCAAGCGGCGGGTCAGATCGAGCTGCAGCGCGTTGTAGCTGCTATTGCCTTCGGTGTACCAGAAAAATCCCGCTGATAAAATACGGATTCGGCCGAGTGCCGACGGGGATGTATTGCATGCCCTCGGGCACAGTGCTCCGGGGGCGGAGTTGTCGCCGCCCGCGATGCAGCCGCCGGCATTGGCGCAGATTTGCGGGGGGATGCTATTTGCATCGACGCTCAACAGGCCGTGGTATCCGTGCGATCCGACGTAAGACACGCGAATCGCCGTATTGCCGCTGAGTTGTTGCTGGACGCTGAAATTCCACTCCGGCCACGGTGGGCGTCTGAGCATTGGGCTGGATGCCATACGGCGCGAACGTGGTGCAGGGCGAGGGAACGCCCGGTCCACAAGCGGGAGGCACCGGAACGTTGGCGGTAATGGGTAGCAGCGAGGGCAGCGACCCCGTGAATGTGGCCGCCCCGTTAGTGGGAGGCAGATCGTTTAGCAGAAAGCTGAGCGCATCGATCAGCGTGTAATAGAGGCCGAATCCCGCGCGCACGGCTGTCTTGCCGTTACTAAATGGGTCCCACGCGAGGCCGGTGCGCGGCCCGAGCAGATGCGTAGCGTTGTTCTTGGTGTATACGGATCCCGCCACCTGTGGGTTGGTGAGCAGCACGCCGCTGGCGTCGGTAATGTAATTCGAAGCCCTTCCGGATTCCTCGTTCCAGCCGGTGGTGAATTCGTCCCGGAGCCCGGCCTGCAGCGTCAGGTTGCGCCGAAGCTTGATGGCATCCTGGACGTAGAAGGCGCCGAACAGGCTGCGCCAACCCAGCTCATTATGATCGGGCACGACTTGAAAATTCACCAAATTGCTTTGCAGAAAAGAAGTCAGCGTGGAGAAGGTGGCTATGCCCAACCGTTTCGAAACGATGTCCTCGTTGTCCTGCACCGACTGAAACCAAACACCGGCGGTGAGCTGATGAATTCCCTTGACGATTTGGACGCTATCCTCGTAAGTCCAGAGATTGCGCCGATTCCAGGCGCCGGCGTTGGTACTGTCGCCGGCCGCGGTGATCCCGCTGTTGATAGCGATGTTGCCGGGCGGCGCACCGGTTACAAACGAGAGACTGGGTGGGAAAGCCTGCAAGGTGGCGGAGTCGAAATCGAAACCGGCGCGCGAAAATCCCGCGCGGAATGTGTTCACGATATTCGGCGAGACAATGTGCATCTCCTCGATGCTGGCCACCTGGGAGCTGAGATGAAGAGCGGAAGCGAAGAGCGGATCGCCGAGCGGAATGGTGCTGTGGCCATCGTCGATCGTGTACGAAGCCGAGAGGTGGTCCTGCTCGCGAAGATTGTAGTCGGCGCGCAGGCTGCCGAAATCCTCGGAGACGGGGTTTCTAGGGTTGTAGTATGCGAGCGCGGTGCCGGTTGGCAAATTGTTCACCATCAGCTCGGGTCCGTTGGCTTGCGGCCATAACGCCATGTACGGCAGCATGGCTGGATTCAGCTTGGAGACGGGAGTATATACGCCCGAGGAGTTTGGAAGCAATCCGAGACGCGCCTTCGCATCGGGGACCTCGCTAACGCTGCTGGTGGAGAGCGATTGACGATATCCCTCGTAATTTCCAAACAGAAACAAGCGGTCCTTCTTCAGCGGCCCTCCCAGCGCGCCACCAAATTGATTCCGGCGGAAAGGAGGGGTCACGCCCGCAGTGACAAAGGCCGGGCCGGGCGAATCCAGGGCGCTGTTGCGGAGAAATTCGAATAGCGAGCCGTGCAATGCGTTCGATCCCGATTGCGTCACCACCAACACTTGCGCCGCCCGCTCGCTTGCCGTACTCGGCGCCGTAGGTATCGGTGAGCAGATTAAACTCGCGAACCGCGTCGATTCCGAGCATATAGCCGCTGACGCTGCCGGGCGTGTCCGCAAGTTGACTGGTGCCGGTCCATTCGATTCCATTAATGAGAAAGAGATTATCTTGGGGCCGGCGTCCGTCGATGGAAAACGAGTTTCCTTCGCTGGTGGTGGTGTTGACACCCTTCAGCGAGGTGTAGTTGATGGCGCTGGGATTGAGCGTGACCAGGTTATCGAAGCTGCGGCCGTTGAGCGGGAGATCCTTCACCATGCGCTCGTCCACCACGCCCGAAACCGAGTCGGTGGTGGTGTTCACCACGGGCGCCTCGGCCGCGACTAACACCTGCTGAGCGACCTCGCCGACCTGGAGCTGGATGTTGACCACGGCCTGCTGGCCGACTTCCAGATTGACGCCCGTTCGGACGGCTTCTTTAAAGCCGGTCTTGTTTACTTTGATCTCCTGAGGGCCGACCGGTAAGGAGAAAATCCTGAAGTTGCCGGCTTCGTCGGTAGCAGTGGTGCGGGTCACTCCAGTCTCGAGACTTGTCACCGTGACGGTGGCGCCGCCCACATCCGCGCCACTGGCATCTTTGACGTTGCCTGAGACAGCGGCCGCCACTTGGGTCCACGCCGGTACAGCGCCCATGGCGAGCAGGACGAGAACGATCAGCCTTACTGATAGGCGTCGACCGGGACAGCAATTCAGAAGCTGCATCCTCAACACACCCTCCTCGTTTGTGCAAAAGCGAGTACATCCATTCTGCCATCGTTGCGGCCAAAATGGGCGACAACAGTAACCCAGTGCCGCGATTAGTCCCGCTATGGCCTGGGCCAGGAGTACAATAAGCCCATCCGGAGGGCCGACGAAATGAACAATGAAGACACAGCAACCGTGGACCGGCGTGAGCTGTTTCGTCAGGCTACAGTGCTTGTCGCCGGAACAGCCGCGGCTCTGGGCGCCGCCTCAGCCGAGGATGCCAGCGCGGATGCCCGCCTCTTTCCGGGCTTTCAGGTTTCCAAGGTCCAGACCTCCGGCACCGGCATCCACGTTGTGTCCGGAGGGCAGGGTCCGCCGCTGCTTCTGATGCATGGCGCTCCGCAGTCCCACGCCACCTGGTACAAGGTCGCGCCCGATTTGGCCAAAGAATACACGCTCATCATGATGGATTTGCGCGGCTACGGCGACAGCAGCAAGCCCGAGGGCGGCAAGAATCATGAGAATTACTCCAAGCGCGCCATGGCGCTCGACGGGGTCGAGGTGATGAAACACTTCGGCTACGACACGTTCGCCGTGGTGGGTCACGATCGCGGCGGGCGCGTCGGACACCGTATGGCGCTGGATCACTCGGATCAAGTTACTAAGTTGGTAGTAATCGACATCGTTCCCACTTACAAGCTCCTTCACAATGTCACTAAGGAGTTCGCTACCGCGTATTATCATTGGTTCTTTTTGATTCAGCCGGCGCCGTTTCCGGAAACATTGATCAATAACAGCATCGATTTTTACATGCGCCGCGGCACCGGCGAGGCTCACGCCGAGTATGTGCGCACGTTCAAGAATCCAGCCACTGTTCACGCCATGTGCGAGGATTACCGCGCCGCCGCGTCCATCGATTTGGAACATGACGAAGCCGACATGAGCCGCAAGGTGGAATGCCCGCTGCTGGCGCTGTGGGCCGCCAACGGGGCTATGGGCAAGATGTACGACGTCTTGTCCACTTGGAAAGAACGCGCCGCCAATGCGTCCGGCCAAGGACTTCCGGGCGGCCATTCGCTGCAGGAAACGACGCCGGATCAGACTTTGGCCGAGTTGCGCGCGTTCCTGCGATCCTGACGAAGGAGGCTTTATGGTTAAGAATTCCTGCAGCCGCCGGGAACTTCTGGCTTTGCTTGCAACCGGCGCGAGCGCTGCGAAAGCTTTCGCCGATTCGGAGACGCCCTTGCGCTTGGCTGCGCTCGATCATGTCGCCATTGCAGTGACCGACGTTGACCGGAGTGTCTCGTTTTACTCGCGCATTTTCGGCAACACAGTCTTAAAAGATAAGCGCAGCACCCGGCGGTACCTGAAGCTGGGTCCTTGCTATGTCGCGATCGCGCCTCCCGGTCAAGGGCAGCCGGCGCATCGGGTGGATCACATTTGTGCCGGCGTTCAAGGATTTCAGATGGCCGCTGTGAAGAACGTTCTGACGGCCCGGGGAATAGCTTCGCGCGAGAGCACCGTTGGTTTGTTCGCCAACGATCCGGACGGCATCCAGGTCCAGCTCTTCACAATCGATTCGTGGAATGAGTTGTCGAACGCCGCGCCGGAAGCCATCCCGGCCAGCACCCCGATTTTTCGTCCCACCGGTCTGGATCACCTGCTGCTGCGCGTCACCGATCCCGAGAAGTCAGCCGTCTTCTACGCAAAGATTTTCGGTCCAGTTACTCAGCGCGGCAACAACCGGACTTGGTTCCAATGCGGCAAATCGAGAATCGGCTTGATCGCCGCGGACAACGATCATCCCACCGGCGTCGACCATTTCTGCGTTTCAGCCGATAGGTTCGATTATGATGCAGTAACAAAAAAACTGGAAGAAGCCGGAGCGAAAGTGCAAACTCCGGAAGTGGCGGGCGCGCCCGAATTCCGCGATCCGGAAAACATCCTGGTGCAGGTGATGGCCCCGCGCCAAGCGCCGTCGAAGTAGTTCGCGCAACTATTTCTTAGGCCGGTGTCCATTGCCGCCGCGCCGCAGCGCATCGATAAGCCCTTGCAGCTTGGCTTCCGTTACTTTTTGCGCCTGAGCAAGCTCTTTATGTGCTTCCGCTAATTGCTTGATGCTTTCTCCCTGCTTGACGATCATCCGCATGCCGGTCTGAATGAGCTTCAGAATGGCGGCGATCTGCTTGTCGGCTTTGGCTTGTCGCTCGTCGGCCTTGGCTTGTCGCTCCTCGGCTTTCGCCTGTCTCTCGGCGACGATTGCAATCTGCGCGTCGGCTTTGGCCTGCTGCTGCAGGATGAACTCCATGGTCTTTTCAACGTCCATAAGCTACGAATCCAGTATAAGCTGGCCGCTGTCGCGCTTGACGCCGTCGCTTGCTTTTCGATAGTCTGACGATTCGAAGCCATGTCATCGTTCGATGTTCCCTTGGAGCGCGGCCGGTTCGGCAAAACCGCGCGGCGCGACTCGTGGTGGCTCTACCCGCTGCTCACCTTCCTCGGTCTCGGTGCGTTCATCGTCTACTCAACCTGGGCGGGCATGCAGGGCAAGTACTACTTCAGCGCTCCCTACCTTTCGCCGATGTACGCCCCGCTTCTGTTCGGACAACCGGGGAAGGCGCGTGGTTCGGCGCCATGCCGTCCTGGATGCCGGGGTTCGTCACCGCCGCCATGCTGATCCTGTGGGCGCCAGGCGGATTCCGCGTCACTTGCTACTACTATCGCGGCGCTTACTACAAAGCGTTCTGGGCCGATCCGCCCAACTGCGCCGTCGGCGAGCCGCGCAAGAGCTATCTGGGCGAACGCTACTTTCCGCTGATCCTGCAGAACATCCATCGCTACTTCCTGTATCTGGCGCTGGTCTTCCTCGTGTTGCTCTCCTACGACGTCTACAAGGCGCACGCAATTTCCCGAACGGATTTCGGCATCGGCGTCGGAACGCTGGTGCTTCTGGTCAACGTCATCCTGCTAGGCAGCTACACGCTCGGTTGCCATTCGCTGCGGCACCTGGTCGGTGGAGTCATCGACAGTTTTCACGTCATCCCGCGCGCAAGAAAGCGTATGACTGCGTGAGTTGTCTGAACCGCCGCCACATGCTGTTTGCGTGGCTCAGTCTATTCTGGGTGGGGTTCTCCGATCTGTACGTAAGGATGTGCGCCATGGGCATCTGGACGGACTGGAGAATTCTCTGATGGCCGACTATCAAACCTTCGAACACGATGTTCTGGTGATCGGCGCGGGCGGCGCGGGCCTGCGCGCGGCGATGGAAGCTTCGGCCGCGGGCGTCAGGTCGGCGTGGTCTCAAATCGCTGCTGGGCAAAGCGCACACCGTGATGGCCGAAGGCGGAATCGCGGCCGCCATGGGCAACGTCGACGACCGCGACAACTGGCAGCGTCCACTTCGCCGACACCATGCGCGGCGGCCAATATCTCAACAATCCGCGCATGGCCGAGCTGCACGCCAAGGAAGCGCCGGACCGCGTGCGCGAGTTGGAAGCCTGGGGCGCGCGTGTTCGACCGCACCAAGGACGGGCGAATCCTGCAGCGCAATTTCGGCGGCCACAAATATCCGCGCCTGGCGCACGTGGGCGACCGCACCGGTCTGGAGATGATCCGCACGCTGCAGGATCACGGCATCCATCAAGGCATCGATTTTCACATGGAGTGCACCGTGATCACGCTGCTCAAGGACGGCGACCGGGTGGCGGGTGCATTCTGCTACGAGCGCGAGCGCGGCCGGTTCCAGCTTTTCCACGCCAAGGCCGTCGTGCTGGCCACCGGCGGAATCGGCCGCGCGTTCAAAATCACCAGCAATAGCTGGGAATACACCGGCGACGGCCACTCGCTCGCTTATCACGCCGGCGCGACTCTGCTCGACATGGAGTTCGTGCAGTTCCATCCCACCGGCATGATCTGGCCGCCCAGCGTTCGCGGCATTCTGGTTACCGAAGGCGTGCGCGGCGAAGGCGGCGATTCTTTTGAATAACCAAGGCAAGCGCTTCATGTTCGACGACATGCCACCGAACTATCGAAACCAGACCGCCGACAATCCCGAGGAAGGCTGGCGTTACACGCAAGGCGACAAAAGCGCGCGGCGTCCTCCGGAGCTGCTCACGCGCGACCACGTGGCGCGCTGCATCACGCGCGAAGTGCGCGAGGGCCGTGGCAGCCCGCACGGCGGCGTGTATCTCGACATCGCCTGGATCAAGGAAAAACTGCCAAACGCGCCCGAGCACATCAAGAAAAAGCTGCCCAGCATGTATCACCAGTTCAAGCAGCTCGGCGATATCGACATCACCACGGAGCCCATGGAGATCGGCCCCACCACGCACTACATGATGGGCGGGGTGCGAGTGGATGGCGACACCCAGATGTCCGACGTCCCCGGATTGTTCGCCGCCGGGGAATGCGGCGCGGGCTTGCACGGAGCGAACCGGCTGGGCGGAAATTCGCTTTCCGACCTGCTGGTATTCGGCAAACGCGCCGGCGAGTACGCCGCGAAATTCGCCAAGGAACATGGGGCCGCCGCCGTCGACGTGGCGCAGGTGGAGCAAGCGGCTAGGCAATCGCTCGAAGCGTTCGAGCGCACGGGCGAAGGTCCCTATCAAATCCAGCATGACTTGCAGGACATGATGCAGAACCAAGTGGGCATCGTGCGCCGCCAGGAAGAGATGGAGCAGGCCTTGGAGGCCATTCTGAAACTGCGCGAGCGCGCCCGGCATGTCGCTGTGACAGGCAATCGCGAATACAACCCCGGCTGGCACACCGCGCTCGATCTCGGCAATTTGCTGACGGTCTCCGAAGCCGTAACGCGGGCCGCGCTCCAACGCAAGGAGAGCCGCGGCGCACACTTTCGCGACGATTTTCCGGAGAAAGACGAAAGCTTCGGAACCTTCAATCTGGTGGTGCGCGAAGGCCAGGACGGTGAAATGCGGGTCTCGCGCGAGCCGCTAGTGCCGCTGCGCGACGAGCTTGAAGCAGATGATCGAGGAGATGAAGTGAGCACTGCAACTTTTCGAATCTGGCGCGGCGACCAAGAGCGGCGGCCAGTACCGCGACTACCCGACCGAAGTCTCCGAAGGCATGGTGGTGCTCGATGCGGTGCATCAGATCCAGGCCGAACAGGCCAACGACCTGGCCGTCCGCTGGAACTGCAAGGCCGGCAAGTGCGGCTCCTGCTCGGCCGAAATCAACGGCATGCCCAAGCTGATGTGCATGACGCGCCTGAACACGCTGCCGCTCGATCAGCCCGTCACCATCGAGCCCATGCAGACCTTCCCGCTGATCAAGGATCTGGTGACCGACGTCTCCTGGAATTTCGGCGTCAAGAAGCGCATCAAGAAATTCAAGCCGCGCAAGCCGGACGCGCCCGATGGCACCTGGCGCATGGTGCAGGAAGACGTCGACCGCGTGCAGGAGTTCCGCAAGTGCATCGAGTGCTTCCTCTGCCAGGACGTTTGCCACGTCCTGCGCGATCACCACAAGCACGACGAGTTCATCGGGCCGCGATTTCTCGTCTACACCGCCGCGCTCGAAATGCATCCGCTCGACACCGCAGATCGTCTGGAGGATTTGCGAAAACTCAAGGCATCGGCTACTGCAACATCACCAAATGCTGCACCAAGGTTTGTCCGGAAAGCATCACCATCACCGATAATGCCATCATTCCCTTAAAGGAGCGGGTGGTGGATCGATTCTTCGATCCGCTGGCCAAACTGTTCCGAGTTTTCCGCTCCGACTAGCCGGAGCTTCTATGCAGTTCGAATTGAAACCGATTTCTAAAGGCGGCATCGGCGAGGCGCTCGAAAAGGCCGAGCGCTACCGCCTGCTGAACGAACCCTCGCTCGCCGAGAGCATTTGCCTGGATGTGTTGCACATCGATCCAGACAACCAGCAGGCGTTGATCATGCTGCTGCTGGCGGTCACCGACCAGTTCGGTCAAGGCGCGGCCACGGGCAGAGCGCGCGAAATCCTGCCGCGCCTGGAAGGCGAATATCAGCGGCAATATTATGCCGGCATCATTTGGGAACGATCGGCCCACGCGCAACTTCGCAAGGGCTCGCCCAATGCCGCCTTCGCCGCGTATGAGGCGTTTTGCCAGGCCATGGAATGCTATGAGAAGGCCGGGGCGATCCGTCCCGAGGGCAACGACGACGATATCCTGCGTTGGAACACTTGCGCCCGCATCCTGATGCGTAACCCGAACCTGCGGCCACGCCCGGACGAAGCCTATGAGCCGGTGCTGGGCGAGTAAGTTGCCAGGCTGAGCCCGGCTAGGTTATTCTGAAATCTGTACACCACTAAGGATTCCAGTTAGCGAATGGCAAATACTTATTCTGCCCTGAAGCGAATGCGGCAAACGCAGCGCCAGATGATGGTGAATCGTCTGCGCAAATCGCGTCTGCGGCACCAGATTCGATCTTTTCGCCGTCTCATTCAAGAGAAAGACGGCAAAGCCGCGCAGGCCGCGCTGCCGGCGACGTTCTCGATCATCGACCGCTCCGCCAAGTGGGGCATCATCAAGAAGAACACCGCCGCGCGCTACAAGAGCCGGCTGCAAGTGCGGTTGAAAGCGCTCGCTTAGAGCACTCAGCTCGTCAGGCTGAAAACCAGTTCTTCCATTACTACGCGATCGTCGGGGCGGGTGTCGCGCAGCGCCCGGTCGGCGCGGAAGACGCTAGTCGATGGCTTGCGCCAGTTTTTCGCCTGGAAACGCGGCCACCGTTTGGTTCACCTGCTCGGCACGGTCGCGCCACATCCGGATACCCTGCTTGGTGAAGTGCGCCTGAATCTGTTGCGCGCTGCGCAGACCGGCCTCGTGAGCCACCATCGCCAGACGGAATTGCGTCCCCAGGAACGTCAGCGCCAGCGGGAGATATTCGCCTTCGCGCAGCAGAATGTCGAGACTCGACGAGCGAGCGTTTGCGATCCGCGCGTCCCAGTGCGGCTACCAGAGCGAAGATGTTGGAGGCTTGCGCATTGGGAACCAGCCGCGCGATATCGTCGGCCGTCACTTTTCGAGCAGCGCCGGTATAGAGGCGCAGCTTTTCGATCTCGGTAGCGATGCGGCTGGCGTCGGCGCCCAGGGAGTCCACCAGCAGCCCGATCTCGGGCAACCCGATTTGGAGCCCGGCTTCCTTCAGCCAGATCCTGCGCCAGCGCGCGCGCCGCTTCCAACGTGTACGGGCGAAACTCCACCATTTCCGGAATCGCTCGAGTAAAATTTCTGGACTCGCTCGATCTTGGCGCGGTCGTCACCTTCGAAATCGTAGCGGTTGCATTCAAACACCAGCGTGGTGCCGGCATTGGCATGCTGGAGATATTCGTCCAATTCACCGGCCGCTGAATCCTCGCCGGCGCTGGCCGCGCGGCCACGCGGCAGAGCAGCCTCGGCGCTCGAAACCCAGATCACCCGATTGGTCGCGAAGAGCGAGAGTGAACGCGCATCGTCGACAATCGCGGCCAGCGGCGTCTGAGTAAGATCGTGACGCTCCACTCCGTTTTCTCGCTCCTCGCTCGCCAGCACGCGCTGAAGCAGCGCCTCGCGGCAGCGTCGAAGATCATACAGCTCCGGCCCGATGAACAGATAGGCCGCCGCGGGCGCCTTTTTGCGAATACGTTCCAGGAACTGTTCGGGGCTCAAAAGTTATCCAGAATGGAAGTGACCACGTCGGCCGCCACCTTGTGGCTCAGACGCTCGAGGGCGGGTTCGCTCTCCTCGAAATATTGGTTGGTATTGGTCACCGCGATCTCGTAGCGGTCGCTATAGACGTAATTGGGCCGTGAGAAAATCACCTTCCCCGTAGCGCGCTCGGTGAGGCTCACCTGCATGGTGACGTTCACCTGCAGTCCGCTGGCGCGCCCAGTTACCTGATCGAACAGGATCGGGAAAGCCAGGAAATTGACCACAGCGCCGCGCAGTACCGCGTCGGCCTGGCCGGGATCGTTGACGATCCGATAATGCGTGCGCGCGATGAACTCCTGGCTGATCGCTTCGGGCAAGCGGTCGGTGAGCTTATAGCGCAGCGTGATATTGGCGAAGGCCGGGATGGCGATGGAGTGGATGTTCTTCGGCACCAGGTCGGCTTTTCCGGCGATGTGGTACCCGCAGGATGCCAGCGGCAAGACCAGGGCCGGGGCCAGCCAACTCAGCCGAGCCAGCTTATTTGAGGGCTTCACGCGCTACCTCCACGGCGTTCTCGGCGGCAATGCGAAGATTATCCGCGACCATCCAAAACCAGCAGGCGCGCGGTTGATTGCGATCCGCCGCGATGGCTCCCACGGTGATCCCGCTCTGGCCGGCCACGCCGACGTTGGTGGGTGGCTCATGTTCTTTCCCGCGCACGTCAATTTCACTCGACGCGAGGCCGCGCTCGATGGTTTCGACATCCACGTTAGTCTCAAATTCAACCCATAGCGAAATGCTGTAGCCATGAAACACGGGCGCTTGAACCAGGCGCAGCGAAGGCATCGGCACGGTACCGGCGCCGGCCAGCAGGCTAGCCAAATGACGATCGATTTTCGACTCGATGGCCGCCAGCGAGTGCCGCGAATCGGAACCGTACTGCGGCAGCATATTGAAGCTGATTTGCGCGTCGTAAACATCCTTCTGGAGCGGCTTGAGGGACAGCAGCCCGACGGTCTGCTTTTGGAGTTCATCGATACCAGCGTGGCCCCGCTCGCTGACGGGCTCGAAAATCTGCACCACGGAGCGCGCGATCTTAGCGGACTTCTGAAGCTGAATCAAAAACACCGCCAACGCGATCGCGGCGGGATGCGCAATCACCTGGATGGGACTGGCGGCGTGAAAATCCGGAGGTTCCACCAGGGGCGCTCGCAGCCGAGCCTCGGGCCGATCCTCCAGCGCGCCGGTCAAATCGATGAGCACGGGCGCGCGAGCCGCGCTGTGGATGTGCTCGTATACCTTGCCGCTGGATTCGGAGGATCCGGCCAGCATGATCGCTTTAGCCGATGACAGATCGGCCGTTTTGAGCGAGCTCATGACCAGCGGCTCTTCCTGGCCGCGCGCGATGATGCTGGTATCGTCGTTTTCTTCAGTGGCGATCAACGTCACGGCCGCACCGAGATCGCCCGCCTCCACGAGTTCGCGCACTTCTTTGCCGAGCAACGATTGTCCGCCCACGATGGCGATGCTGGATTTCGACGTTACGCGATGAAGATGCATCTTAGCTGGCCTGGTGCTCCGGTTGCGGCGGTGGATGGTGAGGGCGGAAGCGGCGGCGGACGATTCCTCCGGCGCGGATGAAAATCCCGGTGCTGACGTACAGCGTTGAGATCGCCAGCAGCACCGGCTGCGAGTAGTTCCAAATCAGATAAATCAACGCTCCGAAGAGAATCACCGTGAGTGGCGAGCGCGGGCCGGTGAGGCTGATTTCCTTGAAGCTGGGATAACGCCAAGTGCTGACCATAAGGAACGAGAGCAGCGCCAGCAGTGCCAGCCAAGACGCCGAAAAAATCCACCATTCCAGCGGCACGCTATCGGATGCGTATACCACCGCCGCGACCATCGCCGCCGCGGCTGGAATGGGAAGGCCGACGAAGTATTTACGGTCGGGCCGTCCGGGATTTTTCGGAACGGGATTGGTCTGCACATTGAAGCGGGCCAGACGCGCCGCGCCGCACAACAAGAACAGAAAAGCGATGAAATAACCGGCGCGGCGATCGGTCAGCAATCCGGCCGGGTTGACGAACTGGACACCCCAGCAATAAGCCAGAACCGCGGGCGCGATCCCGAAGGTGATCACGTCGGCGAGCGAGTCCATCTCGCGTCCGAAATCGCTGACCGTGTTGGTGAGGCGCGCGATGCGGCCATCCAGTCCGTCCAACACCACAGCGATGCCGATGGCTTTGGCGGCCACTTCAAAATTGGCATTGGAACCGAGCTGCCCGCTCGCTCCGACCAGCGCGCCTTCTATGGCGCGGAGAATCGCCAGGAATCCGAGAAAAATATTGCCGGCCGTGAACAGCGTGGGCAAAGCATAAGCCGCCCGGCGCGGACGCCGCGTAGGCGAGCGCGGATCGATGAATCGTTCCTTGAAGCTGAGCTTGGCCATCAGACTTGCTTTCTGCGCGCCAGGATGCTGGAGCCTCCCTCGACGCGGTCGCCTGGCTTCACCGCGATCTCCCACTCGGGGCCAAAAAAGACATCCACGCGCGAGCCGAACTTGATCAGACCGACGCGCTCGCCCTTGGCGACACGATCGCCAGTCTGCTTTGAGAAGACAATGCGGCGCGCGATCAGCCCCGCGATCTGCGCGAACGAGACGCTGGTTCCATCGCCCTCGATCGCGACGGTATTGCGCTCATTCTGCGAGCTGGCGATTTCGCGGCTGGCGACTTTGAACCCGCCTTTGGTGTATTCAACTTTCGTGATAGTGCCGGCCAGGGGCGCGCGATTGACATGCACGTCGAAAATGTTCAAAAAGATACTGATGCGCGTGGGTGCGGAAGGATCGGTTCGAATGCCCACTACCTTGCCGTCGGCCGGCGATACAGCTACCGGCCCATCCGGTATGGAGCGTTCCGGGTCGCGGAAAAAATAAAGGCAAAAAAGCGAGAGCGCGAAGAAGGGAAGCGCGAACCACGGCCGCGTGAGGTACCAAACCACGGCGCCTCCCGCGGTGAGCGCAACCGCGTAGTAAATCCCGTCGATCACCATCGATACTTCTATTGTACGTGGGGTGCGAAACGGGTACGAGCCGAGCTGTTACTGTTTCGTGACAGCGGGCCACGCTACGCCTTCCATGAACCGTTGCTCCACCGGATTATATTTATCCTTTGACGTCGATCCCGGCTGGGCTGCGATACGAAATACGAATGGTGCCGGCCACGGGAACGCCGAAGGAAGTGGCGGGCCAGAATTCGGTGAACACCAGATTGTTCTCGATGCTGCGCCGCAGTTGCTCGTTGTCCGGACCGGTGGAACTGACGATCGAGTAGCCGCTGATGCAGCCGTGATCATCGACGTTGACATCCACCACCGCATCGCCGCCGAAGGCGATGGGCGCCATGTACTTTACCATCGGTTCCGTAATGAGCATGGTGGGAGGATCCCACAGCGAAGCGGTTCCTGCCATGGCGTAAGTCGGCATGAAAGCCGGAACCAGCGCGCTGAACATGAAGATGGCCGAGCACAGTCCGCCGACTGCGGGGACGGCTAGCGGGCGCATAAGATTGTCGAGCGCGAGCGAAAGACGGTCGCGGAAGCGCGCCCAGCGGCCTGGTCCTTGAACTTCGGTCCGAGCTTTGGAAGCGATCACGCGCAAGCGCAACGCCAGATCGGAAGGCGGAATTCTGCGCGGTAGCGAACCGACAGCTTGATGCAACCTCTGCTGTTCGCGAGATTCCAGCGCGCAATCGCGGCAAGCGTTCAGATGCTGCCGCAGGGCCTGACGCTCTGCCGCGGGGAGCACGTCATCCAGGTACGCCGAGATTCTGCTTTTTGCGTTCCAGCACGTCATAATCATTCAGCCAGCGGCTGGGCCGACCATTGCATATTCGCTTCCGGCTCCAACCGCCCTTCCAAAATTCTTCGCAGCGCCTCGCGGCCCCGCAAGATACGCGACTTCACTGTACCCAGCGAAACCTCCAGGACCACGGCGATTTCCTCGTAGCTCAGGTCCTCGATGTCCCGCAAAACCACGGCCGCTCGAAACTTCGGATTCAGTTTCTCGAGCGCTGCTTCCACCAGCGCGCGCGTTTCATGGCCGGACGCCTCATCGAACGGCGAGCGGCTGGGATCGGCAAAGCTGTCGGCGTGGGCCGGCGCGCTATCGTCCTGACCGAATGCAACCTCCTGGCGCTGGTGACGCGAAAACCAGCGGCGATGATTGTAAGCCTCATTCACCGCGATGCGATAGATCCAGGTTTTCAGACTGCTGCCGTGCCGGAACGATCGGATGTTGCGAAAGATTTTCAAGAAGACTTCCTGCACGATATCGGATGCGTCGGACGGATCGTTCAACAATCGGCAAACCAGGTTGTAGACCGGCTGCTGATAGCGCTGGATCAGAACTTCGTACGCGTCGTCGTCGCCGTGGCAAAGCCCCGTGATCAGGTCGTCCTCCTCGGGAAGGGAGAACAGGCAGGCATCCAGATGTAGACCAACGGTTGTATCCGCCACGGTGTCTACCTAGATTGTAGCCTCAAACTTCGAAGCTGTCTCTTATAGCTTGGACACCGGGGCAGCGGGGAAAGTTCCCCGGTGTCTAATTCGGGCCGCCAGCAAGGGTTTCCATGTAATATCGTTCATACTGCGGAATGATGATGGAGCTGGCGAAACGCTCCACCGCGGTGCGACGAGCGGCGGCGGACATCTTTTGACAAAGGTCTTCGTTGGTCAATAACTCGACCACGCGCGCGGCCTGCGCAGCGATGTCGCCCACCGGCTCGAGGAACCCGTCCAGGCCGTGGGTGACTAGCTCGGGAACGCCCCCGACGCGCGTCGCTACCGGTGGCACACCGCAGGCCATCCCTTCCAGCGCCGCCAGACCGAACGATTCCATCTCGCTCGGCATCAGCAGCACGTGCATTTGCGGGAAGATGCGCTCGACATGATCCTGCTTACCCATGAACGTGACGTGTTTGTCGACCCCTAGCTCACGCGCCAGACGGTGCGCTTCCGGCCGGTCCGGTCCGTCGCCCACCATGTAAAGACGCGCGGGCGTCTGCTTCAGCACTTCGGCCAGGATGCGGACGCAATCCAGCACGCGCTTCACTGGACGGAAATTGGAGATGTGCATCAGGCGCTTTTCGCCGGTTGGGCGCTCCGGCGCGGGCCGATACAGGTCGGTGTTCACGAAATTATGGATCACGCGGATGTCGTTCGCGACGCCGAATACCTCGTAAGTGTGGCGGCGCAGGTCGTCGCTAATGCTGGTGATGCCGTTCGATTTCTCGATGGAGAATTTCGTTATGGGGAAATAAGAACGATCCGCGCCCACCAGCGTGATGTCGGTGCCGTGCAGCGTGGTAATGAACGGCAGACGTTTTCGCGGGGCTACCATTTGCTGGGCGAGCAGCGCGGCGATGGAGTGCGGGATCGCGTAATGGACATGCAGCAAATCCAAGCCGTAGTCTTCCGCCACTTCCGCCATGCGCGAGGCCAGCGCCAATGAGTAGGGCGGGTATTGAAACAGCGGATAAGTGGAAACTTCCACTTCGTGATACTCGATGCGCGGCGTGCCGGGGTCCAGCCGGATGGGATTGGCATACGAGATGAAATGCACCTCATGCCCGCGATTAGCCAGCTCCAGGCCCAATTCCGTAGCTACAATCCCACTGCCGCCGTAAGTTGGGTAACAGGTAATCCCGATCTTCATGTACACTCAATCCCCGATTTTTTCTGATTCGTGCCGCGCAGCATTTTGGCCCGATGCAATCATGGCGCGCCGCCGGAAATTGAGGAATGAGTGTGCTGTTCCTGAATTTCCGCCAAGCCGATTTGGCCGTGGATGCCGTGATCCGGCGCCGCCACGTCGCCGCCGCCGAACCAGACCCTCACGTGGCCATTTTCGATCAGCACCGTCGGATCGCACAGGACCTTCGAATCCCAGGCCTGATCGCCGGCAAGGATTTCGGGAAGTTTTTCCCAATCCACGCCGTTGCGCGAGCGCGCCATGCCGAGCCGTCGAACTTCGCCGCGGTCGCGCCCAGTATAAAGCATCCAGTAATAACCATTCGAAGCCCACACCGCGGGCTCGCCCAGCCCATTCTCATCAAACGCGCCGTACGCACCGAGTTCAAGGACCGGATTGCGCTGCAGCTTAAACCACGTAACGCCATCGTCGGACCGCGCCACGCCCAGCCGCTGCCTGCGCGCGCGATCCTGCCCCAGGTAAAACATGTAGTAACTCGTGCCGATGCGGATCACATACGGATCGGCCACGCCGCGCTCATCCCAAGCCCCGCGCGGCCCCGGCGGAAGCACCGGCGGACCCTGCCGTTCCCATTGATGCCCATTGCTCGAACGCGCCAGTCCGATTCGAGGCGGTTGCCCGGCCTGATAGTAGTACAGGATCGCGTTCGCATCCGCCAGCGCCGACCCATTGGCGGCCCAGTAGCCGCCTTCCCAGGTCTGCGGATCGGGGGAGAGCAGTTTGCCCTCCTTGCGCCACGCGATTCCGTCCGCCGACACGGCCAAGCCGGTATGCCAGGTCTTGCCATCGAAGCCGGAGTAGAAATTGTAGTAAGCCTCGCCCTGCCGGATGACCGAGGGATTCAGAACGTCCGATGAATCCCAATCCCCGGGCGCGCCACGCGTCAACACCGGATTGGCTCGGGCTTCCCAGCGCCACGCGACCTCAGGTCCGCCGGGTTGTTGGGGAAGAGTGAAATCCTGATAGCGCCCGCACGCGGAAAGAACCAAGCTGGTAAGGAAAACCGCCGCCGGCCTCACGTCGCCAGCCGGATCTTCAGGCCCGCGCCCTGGCCGGGCTTGGAATCGAGCGTCATCTCGCCGCCCAGGGTGCGCACGCGCCGCTTGATGCTCATCGGTCCCAGGCGCAGCAGCTCCAACTCATCCAGGGTATATTTGCCGCTGAACGGAAACCCGCCGCCGTTGTCCTCAATGGCGATCTCGAGCGCGTTATCGGATTTAGCGATGCTCACCGCTACGCGCGTAGCCGCGGAGTGCTTCTGTACGTTGTAGAGTGCCTCGCGCACGATTTGCAGCAGCTCGAGCGAGACTTCGGGCTCGGCCGGTTCCAAAAACTCCGCGCTGACGAACGTGGTCGGGATGCCGCTGTCCTTCTGGAACTGCTCCACCACGCGCCGCAGCGTGGCTGTCAAACTGCCTTCTACATCCACGGGACGCATGCTGCGCACGAAGCTGCGCAGTTCGTTCACCTGCGCCTTGCATAGTTCCTGCAGCTGCAGCAGCTCCTCGGTAGCCGCGGTTTGATCGCGCAGCAGCAGTTTGCGGATAATCTCCAGACGCATCTGGAAACTGATGAAGCTCTGCAGCGGCCCATCGTGAAAATCGGCCGCGATGCGCTGCCGCTCGGCCTCGCGGGCGCGTTCGGCGTCGTAGCGGTATAGCACGGTCTGGCGCGATGCATTGGAGAGCCGCTCTTCCAAATATTCGCGCTGTATGGCCAGCACGCAACCCAGAATTCCAGCCGCGATCAGCGCGGGCCGCAGCATTTCGGCGCCGCGCAGAGTGGGAATAGCGTAGAGCAGCGCGATGGCCGCGGTGGCCACGATCAGAGTCTTCCACCATTTGTGCAGCGTGACGGAGGCCAGCAGCACGTAGGCGTAGAAAACGGAACTGACCCAATAACTGTATGCACCGCCGCTCGCGGCCGCCAGAAAGAAGAACGAGAAATCGACAAAAAGCGCCAGCGTGGGATAGCCCCAATCCTCCAGGCTGCGCCAGAATAGCGCCACGCAAGCGTAAGCGGTGTAGACCGCGAACAGGATGACCGAATTGGTCCAGATGAAGCTCGAAGAGATGAGCTGCGTCGCCAGGCAACTCATCGCCAGCAGGATGCGGATCAGGCTCAGCAGTCGCCGCCAGGAGGTGGGTAGCATCAGGATTCAGCCCTCATCGCTTGAGGCACGGCCATCCTACTGCTGCACGTAGAGGCGCACGTGATTGCTTTGCTGTCCCTCCGCTTCGAGAACCAAATCGGAGGACCCGGCATTGGTAATGCGCGGCACTTGGATTTCGACCAGGTAAAAACCAACGTACCCGGGCGCCAGCGTAGCTTGCTTCACTTCCACCGGCACGCCGTCCAGATACGCTCGAACTTGAGCCACCACGCGCGGCGGATCGCTAAGCGGCGCGGCCATGCCAGTGGGCCACTCCGGTGTCACTTGGCCCAATCCCGTTGCGAGAACCTGCACCAGGCCGTTAGCATGCGCGGGCTTGCTTGAATCCAGCAATACGCCGGTGGAAGCGTCCAGGATCAATGGCGCGCCTTCAGAATCGACGAAAACGGCGGGCGAAACGGCTTGCAGCGGAAGACCCACGGTGAACTGTCCCGCGGCTGCGTTCAGCGACAACGCCACCGTGTTGCCTTTGGCCTCAAAGGGGACTTGGATCTGAGAAGATGCCTCGGATGCATCCAGAACCGGCACGGCAATGTCGGCGCTGGTGGCCGATTGCACGCGCGTTCCCAGGACGCTCAGCAACGCACCGGGAGCCGCTGGCCGCGAGGTCAAATCCGCGGCGCTAACTACGCGCGCATCCCGCAAACGATGCGGCGCAATCGCAACGTACACTCCGTATCCTTGCAGCGCCGCATAAATTTGATTGGCGCCCGCGTCCAGTTTGACATCCGTAGCCGCAACCGCGGGAAGGTTCTGCGCCAGCGAAGTCCAGGCCGTGGCGCTGCCTGCTGCTGCCAGATCCGTGACGGTGAAAAAGATGCCCGCGTCCGTGGCCACGTAAACCGCCCCCGAGGTTCGATCGGCCGTCACGCCATGCGCTACCGCGTTATCCGGAAGATTGGAGGTAATGTCGTCCCAGAAGATGCCGCCGTTCATGGTGCGAACCACGTAGGCTGGCCGCGCTTGATCTTGAGAAGTGTTCGAGCGTGCGCCCAACGCAGCAACGGCTACGCGCGGATCGTTGCGATCCACCCAGATAGCCTCGACGGGCCCAGAATCGCGCGACGAGCGAAATGCCGTGCCCCAGGATGTTCCGCCGTCCGAGGAGACTTGCAGCCGTCCTTCGGAATCGCCCGCGTAGATGAAATCCTTGGCGGTCTCAATCGCCGTGACGGTGCGATTCAGAACCTGCGACAGCGCCGACTTGAGATTTTCGTCGCGCTGTACGTCGGACGGTTCGAGCGGCTTCCAGGCCGTCTTCTCACCCGGCGCCCATTCCATTTCCGCCCCGCCACCAGCCAGCGAAAGCCGTACGCCGCGCGTTCCGGCGGGGATTGCCAATAAGTGCGCCGCTGGAAGATTGGGCAAGAATTCGTTGAGTCCAGCCCAGGTCAATCCGCCGTCCACGGATCGCCATACGCCGCTCGCCGCTGCCACCGTGACGTCATCGGGATCGCGCGGTGACGCCGCAGCGTCGGCCAAACCACCGCCTAAGATCGAGACTCCTTTGAAATCCGTGAGATTGGCCCAGGAAACTCCGCCATCCTCCGAGCGATAAACATCGCGGCCGGCGGCATAGATTCTTCCTGTCGAGGAGGCTTGGGCCAGCTTGATGCCAGCTTCCGGTAACGTTGCCGTCACGGGGTTGGCTTGGGCAGGGGGTACTAGGCGCGGATCGCTGACTTGACTCCAGCGTTCGAAGTCCGCCGTCTGATAGGTGCGCCCGCTGTAGGTTCGAGCATACAAAACGGAGCCATCCGTGGAGTACCAGACCCGGCTTATGGGTCCGGTGGCCACCGAAGGTAAGCCTAACTCCATCGCGGAGTTGCCGATGTGCCGCCAGTCCACTCCCAGGTTCTGCGCCGCGAGACTTGCGACGCTTAGCAGTAGGCTGGTGGCACTAAGGAGCCGGATTGTGGCCCTCCGACACATAGATCGAGTCTTATTGTAACCCGTTTCGCCTTTCCGGCCTTCCAATACTTCTGAATCTAAGCCAGTTTTCCACAGAGTACCTAAGGGATATCTTCTTGCTGAGCACTTTTGATGGTAGACTGTGTTCTGAGTCTTTTAAGAAGCTTCGGGTGCCGGAAAGCTGCATAGTACTATAGACTGGCATCGGCCAGGCCGATGTATTTCTTTATGTGCCGAATGGGAGTAGCGGGCGTGGTCGTTGGGCTATTCGTAGCCATCAGCGGCATAGTGTGTTCAGCCCAGCCACTCTCGCTCTCAAATGATGCCGCCGCCCAGGTTATCTCCTTGGATGGGCAGGTTTCCGTCTTGCGGGACGGCGAACCTTGGGCCCTGAACATTGGCGATAAAGTCAAGATCCGGCAGATTATTATCACCGGCGTGGACGGTTACGCCAAGTTCCAGGTTTCCGACGGAAGCTTCTTTGAGGTCTATCCGAATTCCAACGTTATTTTCCGTAAGAATCCGGGCAATTTGCGCGATCTTTTGGACCTGATCGTCGGCAGGGTGAAAATACACATCCAGAGATGGGGTGGGCAACCTAACCCAAATCGCGTTCTGACGCCGACTGCGGTGATTTCGGTCCGAGGCACCACCTTCGACGTGGCCGTGGATGACGATGATGAGACCACGCTGGTCACGGTGGAAGAAGGCGCCGTCGACGTCCGGCATGCTTTGAAGCCGGGTGTTACCAGGACCGTAAATGCGGGCGAATCGATCCAGGTTTATAAGAACGAGCCCATCGCGCAGACGTTTGATAAGAACGAACTGGCGCGGCGCATTCTGCACACGATGGCAGACGCGGCGCGCGTCGCCATCATCCAGAGCCGTACACCCGGAATTGGTGCGATCACCCACATTCCAATCGGCAGCGGCCAAACGGCGCCTGCTCCTCCGCCTACCGTTCCACCACCACCGCCTCCCCCGCCCGCTAACTAGCCCACAGAGGCGCGGGTGCACCTCATTGCGCCGGAGTAAACTCGCCCGCGCCTTCGTTGTAGGCGATTTACTTAGAAGCCGCGTGCTCGACCTCGCCGGCCGCTTCGGAGCGCACGAGATGTGTGCCACACTGATTAGGGAAGGCCACCATGAAGTTCGCTCCTCGCATTCTCCTCATACTGCTGCCGGCATTGGCGATGGCGCAGACTGCGGCGCCGCCGGCCGGGGTTTCCTCCGAGTGGGACGTCCGAAAACTGCTGGATAGTCTGGACGCTCAGGCGCAACATTTGAAACCCGTCATGGACCAGATCAAACCGGAGACGTGGGTTTCTAAAGGCGCCCCCGAAGCCTATGTGGCGCAGGGGAAATCGGCCCAAGCCGAGCTCGGCTATCTGCTCGCTTCGAGCCAAGCGCTGTCCCGCGATCCGGAAAAGCTGTCGCAGGCTTTGGACACTTATCTGCGAATGCAGGCCATGGAATCGACGCTAGGATCGTTGATCGAGGGCATCCGGAAATACCAGAACCCCGCGCTGGCGGACCTGGCGCAAGCCCTGGTTACCGAAAACAGCACCAACCGCGACCGCCTGAGCCAGTACCTGCGCGATCTGGCGGCTCAAAAAGAGCAGGAGTTTCAGGTGGCCGATCATGAGGCGCAACGTTGCCGCGGAATGCTGCTCAGCCAGCCCGCCCCCAAGAAAGGAAAATGACGCGTCCATGATGGTGGAAACAGCGGTCTTCACGTGCAGCATCTGCGGCGAGCCATCGCGGGATATTTGCGTACTCTGCACCAAGGACGCCTGCGCGAATCATCGTTGCGAACGTTGTAAGCGCTGTAGCGATTGCTGCGAGTGCGAGGTTCCGTTGTCGGCGGCGGAGCCGGTCGAGGCGCACCAAGTCGAAGAGACACACCCGCCGCTCGGTGACGGGCACGGTTCAGCCCCGGCTGCCGTTCAGACGCCCGAGCCGGTGATTCAACCAGCGCCCACGGAGCCAGCGGCTAGCCAATCGTCCTCGTTGCCGGACGAAATTGGGCAATGAAACGCGCCTGCCGGTGGTTTGCTAGCTGCGCCAGTGCCGTCTTGCTCCTTATGCCCCTCCAAGCTGCTTCCCGCATCCTGGTTCACGGACATCGCGGCGCGCGCGCGATGTATCCGGAGAACACCATTCCCGCCTTCCAGTACGCCATCGGAATCGGCGTGGACTTTCTGGAAATGGACGTCGCCGTCACCGAAGACAATGTGCTGGTGATCTCTCACGACCCGCACATCAACAAGGAAATCTGCACCGGCCCGCATCCTGGGATCGCGATTCATGAGCTGACGCTGGCCGAGCTGCGGGAATACGATTGTGGAGCGCTGAAAAACCCGCACTTTCCGAAGCAGCATCCCGTTCCCGGCACGCGTATCCCGACACTCGATGAAGTGCTCAGTCTCGCCGAAGGCAACTCGGTCCAGTTCAACATCGAGACCAAGAGCTTTCCGGATCATCCCGAGCTGACGCCGCCGCCGGAGGTTTTTTCTAAGATGATGCTGGAGGTGATCCGCAAGCATCATTTGGAATCGCGCTCCATCGTGCAGTCCTTCGATTTCCGGACGCTGCGGGCGATGAAGCGCCTGGCGCCCGAGATCCGGCTGTCAGCTTTGTGGGAAGGAGCGGCGCGGCCGTTTGTCGAAATCGCGCGCGACGCGGAAGCCGGCATCGTCTCACCGGCCTTCCAACTGGTCACGCCCGAGCAAGTAAAGGCCTCGCACGCGGCCAATATCGAAGTGGTTCCGTGGACCGCCGACACGCCGCAGGATTGGCAGCGCTTGATCGACGCCGGTGTGGATGCGATCATCACCGACGATCCAGCGGAGTTGATCGCCTATCTAAAGCAAAAGGGTCTGCGCTGAGACGCCGGTCCTAGGCTCCCGCTTGTTTCTCGGCCATCGGGCCAATGATCGGAAGAACAATCTTCTCGCCGTTGTAGGTCTTGAACATCATATACAGCCAGATGACCAGCGCGCCGATCGACAAACACCCCCACAGCAGGAATGAAACTATCGGACCGAGGAAAGGTATATGTATCAGCACTGCCGATACAATCGCGATGCCGATCCAGAGCACAAACCAGGCAATGTTCAAGAAGATCGATTGGAAGGAGTGGAATCTGACGTTGCGGCTTTGGTTGTAAGGCGCCAGCACCAGGAATAAGATTCCGGTGATGAAGCCGAGCAAGTAGCAAATTGCGCCCGCTGCGTTGTCGCTCAATCCCGCGGATGCGGCTTGAGGTTGGAATTCGGGCGCGGCCGCACCGCCTGGCGCGCCGGCGCCCATCGGAGCACCACCCATCGGAGCACCACCCATCGGCGCACCACCGGCCACCGGCGCGCCGCACTTCTGGCAGAAGCGCCCTTCAACCTGCGCGCCGCAGTTAGCACAAAATGCCATGTGTTCTTTCCCCCGATTGTCACTGTATCGGAAGTTAACTGGTTACGCAAGCAGCCGAGTCTCATCCAACTTGGCCGGACCCTCATCTATTCAAGTAGGAGATTATTTTTATGAAATTCATACCAAAGCAGCTGGTGGCATGCGCGGGCGTCGCCGCATTGAGTGCGGTCGGACTGTTCGCAGTAGCGCCACACGCTCAAAAAAGTACGGCTATGACACCGGCATTCGTTAACTCGACGGAAACCGTGTTGGGAATGGCGCCTAATCAAAGGGATGAGACCCAAACGGCATTTGAGCAAGCCCGTCAGAAGGCTATGCCAGTCGAGCAGGAGCTCAGGGGCACACGGCAGTCTCTGGAATCGGCGATCCGCTCGGATGACACCGCTCAAATTCAGCGGCTGGCTACGGTAGAGGGTCAGGAAATCGGCCAGCTCGCGGCTATCCGCTCGACCGCTGTCGCGAACGTTTATAAAACGTTGACGCCGGACCAAAGAACCAAGGCGAACGCGCTCCAGCAACTCTTGATACCGGAAATGCAGCAACGAGCGCTGCGAGAACACACTCGAGCGGCGTCGTAGTGGCTTGGGGAGAGCTTACAAGGCTTTACCCTACTTTACTGCATCTCAATAAACCCTCTGGGCGGCGTTACGTCAGTTAAGGTAGGAGAACCAAACCATGCAAGTTTTAAGCAAGAAATTCGCCGCCTTCGCGGCGGTGGCCGCACTCGGGGCTAGCAGCCTCGTTTTTGCGGCCGAGACGCACAACCCACGGCATTTTCGCCGGAACGGGGCGCTCATGCAGGTGCTGAACGATTCGCAGAAGGCTCAAGCCAAAACAGTTTTCCAGCAGGCGCGGGTAACGGCCAAGCCGATCCGGCAGCAACTGATGGAAACTCGCAAGTCGCTTAAAGCCGCGGTCCAGTCCGGTAATGCGGAGCAGATCCAGCAACTTTCGGCAACCGAGGGCAATGAGATTGGCCAACTGATGGCCGTCCGTAGCTCGGCCTTTTCGAAGGTGTATCAGACCTTGAATCCTGACCAGAAGCAGAAGCTGAGCGAACTCCAACAGGCCCGGCGAGAAGCCTGGCATGCGCGGCATCACGAAGCGGTGACCAAGAGCGCCAGCTAGTGATGTTGTTCGAGGCGGGCCGCGGAATGGCCGCGGCCCAACGTAATATCATTTCTTTTTGATCTTCGCCATTGCGATCATCGTTGTCTTGTGCATCCTCCTGGGATGCGGCGTCGTGTATCAGGAGATCGGCGCGGCGCGGGATCGCCGGCGATTTCCGCCGCCTGGCCGGATGGTTGACATCGGCGGGCGGCGTTTGCATTTGATCGCGAGTGGGAGCGGCCAGCCGGCTGTCATTCTTGAATCGGGGATATCGGCTTCTTGTCTGAATTGGACGCGCGTGCGTGGCGAGGTCGCGCGTTTAACGTTGGTCTGCGCCTATGATCGCGCTGGGCTGGGATGGAGCGATCAAGCCGAATCGCCGCGTCTGGCATCGCGATTGATTGACGAGCTGCATGCGCTGCTCGGCGCGGCCGGTGTTCCGAAGCCATGTGTTCTGGTGGGGCATTCGTTCGGTGGATTGCTGGTCAGGATGTATGCCGTCAAGTATCCGGACGAAGTGGCCGGTTTGGTTTTAGTAGACCCATTGGCGGCCCAGGAGTGGTTGAATCCAACGCCCGGGCAGTCGCGAATGCTTGGGCGCGGAATCATGCTGGCGCGGCGCGGAGCCTGGCTGGCGCGCATCGGCGTGGTGCGATTGGCGCTGGCGCTGTTGACTGGCGGCGCGCGCCGCGTGCCGAAGGGAATCGCGCGCTTGACCAGCGGGGTGGGTGAGTCTTTCCTTTCGAGAATCGTAGGCGAGGTCGGAAAAATGCCGCCCGAAGTTTGGCCGATGATTCAGGCCCATTGGTGTCTGCCGAAGAATTTCGGAGGGCTCGCGGCGGCACTCGAAGGACTGCCTGGCAGCTCGGTCGAGGCGGCCCAAATTGTGCTGCCGCAGGCGATTCCGTTGACCATCCTTTCGGCCAGGCATTGTACCGCGGCGGAACTGGCGGAGCGCGAAGCGATGACACGCAACTCCGCGCGGGGCCGGCACATCGTCGCGGCGAACTCCGGTCATTGGATTCACCTGGACGAGCCGGAGCTGGTTATCGGAGCCATCCGCGAGATGGCGGAATCGGTGCGAGCGTCTAAGGCTGAATCGCGACCGTGACCCCACTTTGGCTGCTCGCCGTTCCCACCGTGATCACCACTGGAACCGAAGTGCCGCGCGGCACTCCAGCGGGAATCATCGCGTTCACTTGCAGCACGCCGGAAGGTTCGCCTGGCGCTGCGCCGGCATATGACACCGGTGCGTTTTGACCGGCGATTTGAACGGTCACTGGCAGGAGCGGCATGGCGACTGGTCCTTGCGCGATGAATCCATCGTCGCCGGCCGGGTTGGTTTGTCCTTCGCCGGTGGCGTAGATGCTCACGATAGATCCCGGCGCCGCTGGATTCGCGGTCGAATTGACGCTGCTGTTCTGATTCAGAATGGCTCCCTGGCCCGAGCTATTCAGCACGAAGATGCCGGGAGCGGAGGCGGCCACCGGGATGGTGACGGCGGTGGAGTGCTCGCCGAGATATTCGGCGACCACGGAGGTGGTGGCATTGCCCGCGATCCCGTACGGAACGATGGCCGAAACTTGCCCGGCGGAAGAATAGATAATGGGCGCCGGGAAATCGTCGAACAGCAGCTCGGTGCCCGCCAGAGTGGTGGCGACCTTGCCGAATTGGTCGAGTTGCAGATTGGCGGGAATCAGCGGGCCCAGCGCGGTTCCGAAAACGGTCACGATTTCGCCGGGGGATACAGGTCCACTCAAGAAACTGGCGCCGTTGACGACCGAAACCAGCGCGGGCAATTGCTGGGTCACCGTGACCATGAAAGTGATGGTGATGGGCGCGCCCGAGGCCGGTGTGATGACGGCCGTGCCATTGTAAACGCCTGCCGGGAGGCCACCCGTGTCGATGCTCGCCGTGAGCGTCTGGGGGGTGTTGCCGTCCGCGGGAAGAACAATGAGCCAGTTGTTCCCATCCGTAGTGGATGCCGAGGCGGTGAAGTGGACCGGGCCTGCGCCGTTTGCGAGCACGATCTGTTCCTGCGTCACGGGCGTGTAGTTCTGGCTGGCGGAGGCGACCTGACTCACCGAGAACGAGCTGGGGCTCTGCAGAATCACCGCCGGCTCCGCGATCACGGTTAAGGTGACGTTGATAATTATCGGGCTGTTGGAGGCCAGCGAGCTGATTACAATTGAGCCGGCGTACGGGCCTGGTTTCAGCGCGGAGTAATTCGCAACGCCCACCGTGAAGCTTCCCGGCGTGGTCCCGCTGGTGGAGCTTTTCGCAACCAGCCAGCTTCCGCCGGAGGTAGTGTTCACGGCAATCGAGTAATTGAGAGTGCCGCTATTCGCGCCGATAGTGATGCTTTGATCCGACGGTGGCGTGGCTGAGGAGCCATTCTGGGCGGTGAACGACAGCGAAGGCATGTTCACGCTCATGGTCTCGGTCCCAGGCGCGCCCCCAATGATGATGCTGAAACTCGCGCTGGCCACGTGGCCGCAGGCGTCGGTAGCGGTGAGCGTGAAAGAGAACTCGCCGGAGGATTGCGGAGTGCCTGCGATGGAGTGAGAGCTGTCCGGATTATTGGTGATGCTCAGTCCGCCCGGCAGCGATCCCGACATGACCGCGAAGCTGACGTTGGATGAGAACGGTGTGATGCAGAAATTGGCGGTTGTCAACGGTTGCGAATATTGCTGGCCCACGATGCCATTCGCGAAAGAAACGTTGGTAATGCTGAAGGATCCGGACGAAGTGCCGCTGTTGATGGTGATGCTGAGGTTCTGTGAGGCTTGGTTGTTGGCGGCGTCGGTGACCGTGGCGGTGAAACCATACACGCCGGAGCTGGATGGAGTGCCGCTGATGACGCCCGAGGACGGAGTAAGCGACAAGCCGCTGGGGAGCGCGCCGTTGATCGACCAGGTGTAGGGCGATTGGCCGCCGGTTGCAGAGAGTGTTCCGGAGTAACTGGCGCCGACGGTGCCCACTGGAAGACTAGCGGTGATTGCTAACGTGCCTCCGCCGCCGCCGGTGGAGGCTGCGGATTGATTGACGGTGTAGGTTTGGCCGGCAATGGTCAGGGTTCCGGAGCGTGCGGTGCTGGTGTTGGCAGCGACGGTGTAAGAGACTGTGCCGTTGCCGGTGCCGCTTGCGCCGGAGGTGATGCTGACGAAGTTCGCATTGCTCGTCGCGGTCCATGCGCAGCCGGAGGTTGTGACCACATTCACGCTACCGGGTCCGCCCGAGGAGCTGAAGGACTGGTTATTGGCGGAAAGCGAATAGCTGCATGGAGCGCCGGCTGTGATGTCCAGGTTGAACGTAGGATTGTCGATGTACTCGCCCACGACGCCGACCAACTGCGTGGTTCCGGCAGGGCCGCTGAGGGTGAGGTTGCAGGTGGCTGTGCCGCTGGAGTCCGTGAGCGCGGTTCCGGCGAGCGCGTTGCAGGCCGCCGGTGGCGTCAGTGTCTGATTCTGATAGTCGGCGACGCGCAGGCCGATGTTGGGAATGCCCTGGCCGCTTTGGACTCCGCCTTCGGCATAAACATGGACCACGACGGCGGCGGGGAGGGTGGTGCCCGACGGCCCCATCAACGTTGCGCCGACGGCCGGAGTACCGACCATAACGGTAACGCTGCTGGTGTTCTCCACGCTGGTGACGAAGAAGTTCACGCTGCTCGATCCGGCTGAAGCGGTCACGGTGGAAGGGGCGTAGGAAAGCAGAGTATTGATGCTGGTAGCCGTGAACTTGATGCTGGCCAGCCCGTTGCTATCCGTGGTGGTCGAGGTACTAGAGAGCGTGCCTGTTTGTCCGGCTGTTATGGCCCACGTTACGTTGACGCCGGAGGCCGGGTTTCCAGCTGAGGTGGTGGCTTTAACAACGAGGGGCGCATTGGTTTGGAATTGCGAAGGGACGATCTGGCCATTTCCAGAGACCATCGACAAAGTCTGGGCGCTCAGCGCAGAGGCGCTGAGCATCGAAAAGGCCAACAGATTTACGAGACGAGTCCTAGCCAGATGAATGCGAGTATGGCAAAACATAGGTACTTATTAAATTGGGGAGATACACGAACGGCGGACGCGCGTTTACCCTAGGTTAGCATTCTCCTGAGACGCATCGGCCGCCGATGAAGACGGCGCGGGCGGATTGGATGCCGAAAAAATAGGGGATCTCGCGATAGTCGGCGCAGTCGTGGATGACGAAGTCGGCCAGCTTGCCGGGTTGGAGCGATCCGATCTCGCGGCCGCGATTGAGACTGTATGCGGCATTGATGGTGGCGGCGGTGATGGCTTCGGCGGGCGTCATTTTCATTTGGGTGCAGGCGAGCGAGAGGATCATCGGCATGGAAGTGGTGGGGGAAGAGCCGGGATTGAAATCGGTCGCCAACACTACGGCCAGGCCGGCGTCGATCATGTCGCGCGCGGCAGGGTAGCGCGTGGATGCCGAGCGCGTAGACCGAACCGGGAGCAGCACGGGCTGCACTCCGGCGGCTTTGAGTGCCGCGATGCCGCGCGTGTCGTGTGTTCCAGATGATCGGCGGTTGCGGCGCAGAGTTCGGCGGCCAGGGCGGCCGCGCCGGATCGGAGAGCTGGTCGGCGTGGATGCGTAAGCCGAGACCGCAGTGCGCGGGCGGCGGTGAGGATATGGCGGCTGTCTTCGACGCTGAAAGACCGTTGGTTCGCAGAAGACATCGCAGTATTCGGCGAGTTTCGGCGCGCGATCGCCGGCAGCATTTCGTCGATCACCAGAGCGCAAGTATTCCTGCATGCGGCCGCGATATTCGTCCGGGACTTCGTGCGCGCCGAGGAAAGTCGGAACGGTGCGCAGCGGGTCCGCATGCCGACGCGATCACGCGCAGCAGTTTCGATTCGTCTTCCAGCGTGAGGCCGTAGCCGGACTTGGCTTCGATGGTGGTGGTGCCGTCTGCGAGAAACCAGCGAGCGTGCTTGCGCGCGGCGGTCCGAGCAGTTCCGCTTCGGTGGCCGCGCGCGTTGCGCCGGACGGTGGAGCGGATGCCGCCGCCGCGCGCGGCGATCTCGGCGTAGGTGGCGCCTTCGCGATGCGCTGTTCGAATTCGTCGGCGCGGTTGCCGGCGAAAACCGGATGGGTGTGCGCATCGACGAATCCGGGCATCACGACGCGCTGCCGGCGTCGATGATTTCGGTATCGGCCGAAATCAGCGCTCGATTTCCGCGCGGGTCCCAGCGCGTACGATGCGCCGTCTTCGATCAGCATGGCGCCGTCGGCAGATGATGCCGAGGTCGCGCATTTCGGGGCCGGTGCGCGGGCGCGCCGGGCCGGCCAGCGTCACCAGTTGCCGAGCAACCACGACGGCCAGTTCTTCACTGCTCGGGATTCCATGGGCATGCGGATGCCGTGCTCGCGCGCGAACCGCTGGGCCTCGGCGTAACCGGCGTCGGCGTGGCGAATCACGCCCATGCCGGGGTCGGTGGTGAGCACGCGCTCCAGGCGGCGCGCGCATTCGTCCGTTCCGTCGGCCACCACCACCATGCCGGCGTGCTGCGAATAGCCGATGCCCACGCCGCCGCCGTTGTGGATGGAGACCCAGGATGCGCCCGCGGCGGTGTTGACCAGCGCGTTCAGCAGCGGCCAATCGGCGATGGCGTCGGAGCCGTCGCGCATGGCTTCGGTTTCGCGATAGGGCGAGGCCACCGAACCGGCGTCCAGATGGTCGCGGCCGATCACGATGGGCGCTTGGATTTTTCCGCGGCGCACCAGTCGTTGATGGCGAGGCCGAACTCGGCGCGCTCGCCGTAGCCCAGCCAGCAGATGCGCGCGGGCAGGCCCTGGAACTGGATGCGGTTCGCGCGCCAGGCGCATCCAGCGCGCCAGCGTCTCGTTGTTCGGGAAACAGTTCCAGCGCCAGGCGGTCGGTGCGTGTAGATATCTTCGGGTCGCCCGGAAAGCGCGACCCAGCGGAACGGCCCGCGGCCTTCGCAGAACAGCGGGCGGATGTATTCGGGCACGAAGCCGGGAATTTCGAACGCGTCTTCGACGCCGGCCGTTTTGGCCTGCGCGCGGATGTTGTTGCCGTAGTCGAACGTCACCGCGCCCAGGCGTTTCAAGCGCGAGCATCGCTCGGACATGCTCGGCCATGGCGTCGAAGGAGCGGCGCATGTATTCGTCCGGATCGAGCGGCGCAGGGCGACGCGCGTCTGCAAGCGTCATGCCGTTGGGCACATAGCCGTTCAGCGGGTCGTGCGCGCTGGTCTGGTCGGTGAGGATATCGGGGACGATGCCGCGCCGCGACCATCTCCGGCAGCACGTCGGCGCAGTTGCCCACCAGGCCGACCGAGACGCGCCTTCCGCGATGCGTGCGATCGTTCAGCGATCGCAGAGCCTCGTCGAGGTTGCGACGCCATGCGGTCGCAGTAGCCGGTCTGTCGAGGCGCTTCTGGATGCGCTGCGGGGTCCACGTCGATGCCCAGGAAGCAGGCGCCGTTCATGCGTCGCGGCCAGCGGTTGCGCGCCGCCCATGCCGCCCATGCCGCCGGAGACGATCAGCTTGCCGCGCAGCGAGCCGCCGAAATGTTTGCGCGCCAGCCGAGGCGAAGGTTTCGAAGGTGCCCTGCACGATGCCCTGGCTGCCGATGTAGATCCAGGAGCCGGCGGTCATCTGGCCGTACATGATCAGGCCGAGGCGCTCCAGGCGGTGGAACTCTTCGTAGTTGGACCAGTGGCCCACCAGGTTGGAGTTGGCGATGAGGACACGCGGGGCGGCATCGTGGGTGCGGAAGATTCCGACCGGTTTGCCGGATTGCACCAGCAGCGTTTCGTCGTTCGAGAGCGAGCGGAGCGAGCGGACGATGGCTTCGAAAGGAGGCCCAGTCGCGCGCGGCGCGGCCGGTGCCGCCATAGACGATCAGCTCGTCGGGCTTTTCGGCGACCTCGGGGTCGAGGTTGTTCATCAACATCCGGAGGGCGGCTTCCTGGTGCCAGCCTTGGCAGGAGATCTCGCGGCCGCGGGGGGCTCGGATGGGGCGCATTAACTTTATTTTTTCATGAATGAGACATCACTGCCGGGATTGCTTCACACGCTCCGGCTTGCGGGCCGCGCCGTTGGCAGGCGGAGCGTCGACGTGTATGTTCAAATCCGGCATTCCAACGATTTCATAAGTTCCGGACGCGATCTCAAGACCATTAGAATCGAACGCACTGATAAGTAGTTGTAAACCGGCTCCTCGAATATTTTGTCGTTCGTAATGGTGACAATGCGCCCACGACGTCGCCGCGGACGCCGCCCATCTTGATACGTTCGCCGACGTTGAAGGTTTTTCCGCGCAATAGGACGAAGTGCCGCAAATAGCCGTTACAACACGTTGCATGGCGAATGCCAGCCCGGCGCTGATCAGTCCGAGAAAGGTGGCCAGGCGAGAAGGGTCGCTGAACCAGATGGAGAGCAGGCCGACGATGATGAGCAGCGTGGTAGCGATTTGAATCGCTTGGCGCGTCCAGAATTCCAGGCGTTTGCCGGTCCGGTTTCGAACCAGGAAGCGTGCCGCGCTACGGAGGCCCCAGCTCAGAAGCCAAACGGTCGCGATAAAGATGACGGTGATTACCAGTTTGCGCGCGTTTTGCGCGTTGACCCCAGCAATACGTAGTCTAGCCAAGGCAGCGACGAAAAAAAAAAAAAAAAA
>CAVXJU010000053.1:0-59516 GCA_963761935.1 Terriglobia bacterium
TGGCTGACCGTGGCCGGCGTGGTCAAAGATGTGCGCTACGATCCCTGGGTCACCGAGATCGCGCCGACGATCTACCAGCCCTATCGGCAGTCCCCGCTTTACTACACCTACATCGCGCTTCGCACGAAAGGCGATCCTCTGTCGATGGCTGCACCCGCGCGTCACGCCATTGCTGCCCTGGATATCGACCGCCCGGTCTGGGAGGTCAAGACCCTGGATCGCGTGATCGCCAATCAAATAATTGGCCTTTCCTACGTCGCGGCGATGTTGACCGTATTGGGCGCGATCGCCTTGGTCCTTTCAGCGGTTGGCATCTACGGCTTGATGGCCTACAGCGTCACCGAAAGAACGCATGAACTGGGCATTCGTATGGCTCTGGAGCCGACCGGTCCGACGTTCTACGAATGGTGGCGCAGCGCGGGCTCCTGTTGACGTTTTATGGTTTGGCCATCGGCTTGGCGATCTCAATCCCACTCGCGCGTGTGCTCTCCAGCATGATCTACGGAGTCGGCGCGAACGACGCCATCACGTTCGGCGGGACTGCTCTGCTGTTGGCCGCGGTCGCCCTGCTGGCCTGCTATGTGCCGGCTCGCCGCGCGATGTCGGTGGATCCCATGGTTGCATTGCGCCAGGAATGACGGCGTTTCTAGCTACGCGCGGCCGGATCTGGCGCGGGCTCCGCAGCCGGATTGGCCGCCTGCCCGATCCAGCGGTCGATCGCTTCTTGCAATTTATCCAGACTTACCGGTTTGGCGATGTAATCGTCCATGCCCGCCGCCAGACAGCGCTCGCGGTCCCCGGCCATGGCATTGGCGGTGAGAGCGCAGATGGGCGTGTGGCGTTCGTTGCGCTCGCGGTTGCGAATCACGGCGGTGGCTTCAAAGCCGTCCATATCCGGCATTTGGCAATCCATCAGGATTAAGCCGTAGTTCTTCTTGGTCACTGCGTCCACGGCCTCGCGGCCATTCTTCACCGCATCCGCCGCCAGCCCCAACTTTTCGAGCAACCGCATCGTAATCCGCTGATTGATTTCGTTGTCTTCGGCCAGCAGCACGCGCTGGCTATGGCCCCGCACTGCCGCCGTGAGATTCGCCAGGCCGTCGCGCGTGGGGACAGAGGGTTGCGCGGGTTGGGGAGCTTTCGGCGAGGTAACGGCGGGCGAATGCGCCCCCGGCGAAGGAATGGTCAGCTTGATGCGCGGCTTGGCGCTCTGCGCCGGTGTAGAAACGGGTGTGGGAACGGGCGCTTCCTCACTCTGAGCCGTCTTACCCAATGTCACCGTAAACCAGAACCTGCTGCCACGATCCGGCTCGCTTTCGACGCCGATCTCCCCGCCTAACAGTTCCACCAATTCCTTGGAAATCGCCAATCCTAGGCCGGTGCCCCCGTACTTGCGCGAGTTGGATGTATCGGCCTGCGTGAATCGCTCGAAGATCCGGGTTTGATCCTCTTGCGCGATGCCAATGCCTGTATCGTGAACCGTAAATCGAACCTGGCTGTCATCGGCCGACTCGTTCTCCAAGACCGCAATCAAACCAATTCGCCCCCCGTCGGTGAACTTAATCGCGTTGCCCAGCAGGTTATTGAGCACTTGACCCAGCCGCTCGGGATCGCTCACTACCATGCCCGGCACATTGGGCGCGATTTCCAACTTGAACTCCAGCCCTTTGGCGCGCGCTTGCAGCGCAAATAGCGAAACGGTTTCGTCAATGACCGTTCTTAGCGAAAAGGGAACCGGGCGGACGCTAAACTTACCCGCTTCGATGCGGGAGAGATCCAGAATGTCGTTAATCAGAGACAGCAGCGACGTGGCCGAGCGCTTGATCGTCTCGGCGTACTCCTGCTGTTCGGAATGCAGAGGCGTTCCCAGCAGCAGGTCCGTCATCCCCAGAACGCCGTTCATGGGCGTGCGAATCTCGTGGCTCATGGTGGCCAGGAACCGGCCCTTGAGCTGCGTGGCCTCGCGCGCGGTCATGAGCGCGCCCTCCATCTCTTCGTTCTTCCGCTCCAGCTCCTGCGCGTACTCCTTGAGTTTCGTCTCGCCGGTCTTGCGCGCGGTGATGTTGCGCACAACCGCCATCCAGTTCCAGTCGAGCTCGAGCAGACGCATCTCGTAAGTCTGCGGCGCCGGCGGCCCGTCCACGCTGAACTCCGCAATCCCCACGGACCTGGTTCGCTTGACATGCTCCTGCGCCGCGGCAAGCTGATCGGCGGCCTCGGGCGGCAGAACCTCTTTCAGATGCCGGCCGAGAAACTTCTCCGGTGCCAGGAACTGATCGGATTTCTCGCCACCCTTGGCGTCCTGTACTTTGCCGTCGCGATCCAAGCGCAGAAAGAAGTCCGGCAAGGCTCGAAACAACGCCTGTAATTCCGTGGCGACCTGGAAAGCGTGTTCGTCGCTCTGCTTGCGCTGCGTGACGTCCACGGCAGCCAGGCGAATTCCCGTGATTTGCCCGGATTTGCCGGTCAGCAATTCCTCATGAATTTCCACCACCACCTGGCTGCCGTCCGGCCGCTGATAGTCCCTTTGGTAGGGAGACCTCTCGTCCTCACCCGACATTCGCTTGACGATCAGTTCGGTGTATTTCTCGCGTTGGCCGGGTGGCGCCAGGTCCTCGCAGTGTTTGCCGATGAATTCCAGTCTGGCGCGTCCAACCAGCTTGGCAAACTGCTGGTTGGCCCGCCGCACGATGCAGTCCCGATCGATTTCCAGGTAACCGATGGGAGCCGTCTCAAACAGGTCGTCAGCGAAAACGCTAGCGTCCTTGAAAGATCGAGCGGGCTGGGAGCGTATCCGGCGCAAATGGCTAACCACTAGCGCCAAAACGATCAGGCACAACAACCACACCAATAGGTCAAGGATCGGCACGCGCCTCGGCTCCCAAGTTCAGATCGATACCGGATGATCGGCCTTGGGCGCTAAATGCTTTAGAAGTAGACTGTTAACTATGTTGCAGGCAGGCCCGGCTAGCCGCCGATCAGATTGATGGCGCCGATTCCCCCACGGATGTCCAATCGTACCGTGGTCTTAGCGCGGCCATAGGCTTCGTTCACGTACTCGCCGCCACGCTTCTCCAGGCCATGGGCAGTGATGCCGCCAATGCCGCCCTCCGCGTCGGCCACCACCCCGACCCCCTCCGGCAGATAGACGGTGGCCTCACCCACACCGCCGCGCAGATTCACCGTATAGTCCTTCTTGGGCGTCCCGCGCAGGTCCAGCCGCAACTCGCCGACGCCCATATGAATCTCGACGTTGCGCAGGTTGAGCGAGCCGAGATCCAAACGTCCTTCCCCGGCGCCGAAGTCGACGTCCAAATCCAGCGGCTTGTCGTCGTTGAGACGCAGGTCCCATCGATACCGAGAGTTGCCAGTGTGAACACCTGAGGGTTCCTCGACGCGCAAGCGGCCCCGGAAATCGCTGGCATCATAATGAATTTCCGGCCTCATAGCCAGCCGGCGAAACGAAAACTCCCCATCCATCAGCTTCGGTGAACCGCCCCGAACGCTGATTTCGCCCGCGCCCATTCTCAGCTCGACGGTAACGAATTCGGACTTATCCAGGTCCACCGAGCGAGTTTCGGTCTGCAGGGCCCCGTGCTGGTCGAGATCTGCAACACAACCCGAGAGAAACCCGAGAGTTAGCGCGACGGCCGGAACCGGACCATACTTCCTGGCGAAGGACATTCGATGTTCACCTTACCACGAAATACGCTGGGGGCCCGGCATATAGTTCCGCCCATTTCTACGGCGGCGGCGG
This sequence comes from Terriglobia bacterium, assembly GCA_963761935.1. GTDB lineage: Bacteria > Acidobacteriota > Terriglobia > Bryobacterales > Bryobacteraceae > Palsa-89. Next base: position 3,758 of record CAVXJU010000053.1, read on the forward strand.
TGTCTCAGGCGCTTCCCTTAGGTGGTGCCCGAGGTAACTCTCAAGTTAAACCACATTCTTGACTTAGTACATTTTCTGAAACACACCCACTTGGTACACTTGGGCATCATGGTACCGAGTACCGTGCGCTGTCATTACTGCGGTAAGAAGATCGGCCCGCTGCGACGCTTGCGGGACCAGCAGTTCTGTTGCGCCAGCCATCGCGAGAAGCTGAACTCCAAGTCCGCGCGCGCTGTACGCGAGGCGGAGGAACTTTGCGCTCTGGACGAAATCCACAACGGAAGCTGGCGCGCGGTCACCGAGCTCAAACGAGAGGATCGGGAGGAACGCAAAGCAGGTTTGGGCGCGACCATTTTCGTTGCAGCCGCAATCGCATTGCTACTGCTTGCTCTTTCACAGATACCTGGGGGCGCGACCGCCTCAAAAGCGCAATCGTCAGGCGACAATAGCCCGCAAGTCTCATCTCATGGTTTGGGTCAGGCGCTGGACAACCTGGTTCAAAGCAAAGGATCGAGTCATCTCCGGGAAGATTTTCAAGCCGGTTTAGGTAACTGGGAGGGTCTGATGCCAGGCGGTTCGGACTGGATCAAGCAGGGCAATGAAGTGCGGCCCACCTCACTCAGGATTTGGAAGCCCTCGGAGCCGCTTTCCAACTATCAGATGGAGTTCATGGGGCAGATCGAACACAAGAGCATGGATTGGGCGTTTCGGGCCGCCGATACGAAGAACTACTACGCCACCAAGCTGGTCATCATGCGGCCGGGTCCGCTTCCCAACGCCGGATTGGTTCGCTTTATAGTGCTGAACGGACGCGAGCGGGAGCGCGTGGAACTGCCCTTGCCTCTCACGCTGGAACGGGGCGTGGACTACCGGGTGCGCGTCAACGTGCAGGGCACTCGATTCCTCACCACGGTGAACGGCCAACTGGTCAGCTCCTGGAGCGATGACCGCATCAGCCGGGGCGGCGTGGGATTCTTCTCCGACAATGGTGAATCGGCCCTGTTGAAATGGGTCAGCGTTTCCGAGCGCGACAGCTTCCTGGCGAAGATCGCGGCTCATTTCTCCCTGATTACGTTTCCGACGGGTCCCATGGTCCGCGCCCTATAGGTTGGGCTGCGGGGCCGGTTAGCAGACAGCTTCGGCGTTTTCCGCGATGGATTCTCGCGCCGCCAGCGAGCGATAAACGGCGGCGGTACGGCGCCCGATCTCGTCCCAGCTGCGCTCCTTCTCAAACCAATCGTGCGCGCGAGCCCCCATGCTCGCCAACAACGCTGGGTCCCGAAACCCGCGACAAATCGCTTCGGCTAAAGGTTCTTCGGCGCACGGCGGCACCAGGAATCCAGTCTCGCCATCCCGGACCAGCTCGCTCAAAGCGCCGGCCGAAGTCGCGATTACCGGGCGAGCAAACCGGTAGGCCAATGGAACCACCGAACTGGTGGAGATGCGCGCGTAAGGCAGCACCACGGCATCGGCCGCACAGAAGAGATACTGCACTTGAGGTTGCGGAACGAAGCCCGGCCGCAGTATGATCGAATCGGCAATCTTCAGCGTTTGGATCAGCCGCTCAAACGGACGCAGGGGCAACATGCTCTCGCCGGCAATCACTAAGCGCGCATCCGGGAACTCTTCCACCACCAGGCGCCACGCCCGCACCAGGTATTCGAGACCTTTATGTCGCTTGAGCAGGCCGAAGAAGAGCAGCAGCGGACCGGTTGGCTCGAATCCGAGAGACTGGCGGGCACATTGCCGATTGAGGACGGGTGCCAGCGGGAAGGTCGAAATGCCTTCCGGGATTTCACGCACTTCCCGTGCAACATCGCCGTTACTTTCTCGCAGTTTCCTGGCGAGCCCGGCGGTGTGAACGATAACAGCATCCGCCTGGCGGTAAATGCCCCCGGACAGCCAGCGTCTGAAAGGCTGGTCTAGTTCGGAAACAACTTCGTGCGCCGTATAGACGACGCGCCAGCCTTTGGAGCGCAGCTTGCGAATCAGTAGGACATCCAACCAGGGAACCAGACACCATTGCACGTGCAGGATGGCGGGTGGCTGGCGCTTTAGCGCTTGCCAGGTGCGCCACAGACCGAAAGGATAGCTCAGAAGCTTCACGGCCCGGCGTATGGTCGCATGCCGGCGGAAGAAGGTCGTCCGGCGCCGGCCGTTAGCTTGAAGAAGTGATTTGACACCCGGATGGACGGATGGTGGCCGACGTCCTCAAACAAAGCCGGGGATGTTATCAGCTCAACCTCGATACCCAGTCCGGCCAGCGCGTTTGACAGGTTCTCCAGGTAGTAGGGCGTGAAATTTCCTGGATCGTATATTGTTACGTGCACTCAAGCGCCTCCCGGTAGAGCGCTGCCACAGCCGAGGCCTGGGCCTCTGGGGTATAACGCTCAGCCACGAGCTTGCGGCCCGCGGCGGCCAGCTTTCCGGCGAAGGCGCGGTCGTTGAGCAGGCGCAGCACTCCGGCAGCCAAGGAATCCGGATCGCCCGCGGGCGTCAGAACGCCAGTTTCTCCATCGATCACGATCTCGGGTATGCCGCCTACTGGCGCGGCCACCACCGGGCGTTCCAAAGCGAGCGCCTCAAGCAGGGTTCGCGGAAATGCTTCGTAAGAGGACGAACAGACGATAACGTCGCTCATGGTCATGGCGTCGCATGCGTCGTCGCGATAACCCAGAAACGGACACCGCATGCTTCAAATCCAATCGAGATGCCATGGCTTCCAATTCGTCGCGCAATTCTCCATCGCCGACGATCCAGAATCGAGCATCCGGCTCGGCTCGTTGAGCACTTTCGCGCGCTCTCCAAAAAGATGCGATGTCCCTTAACGGCTTGGAGCCTTCCCACGATGGAAATCACCGGGCCACCGGCTTCCGGCAGGCCAGGCATTGCCGGGCGTGGCCGGGGTCGCGGGAGAGACGAGCTCGAACGGATGATGAGATCACTTGCGAGCGGCGCCGCAACGCCGGCCATCTCTTAATTCCTCGGAGCGCCCCCGGGAAGGGACGGTCAAGCGATCGAAACGGTGCAGCACAAGCGAGTCCAAAGCTTGGAAGATACCCATTTGGAGACCCGGTTCGGTGTGCCGCACGAGTGGCAATCAGGGCCAACTGCGAATTGGGGATTCGAAAGGCGGCCAGCGCGCCCACCAGATCAGTCTTGTATTCATGACAGTGGAGAATCGAGAAATGTTCGTCTTTCAGTTTGCGGCGCAACCATCGGATCGCGTCTGGCAGCCCGCCGCAGATGGCCATCCAACTGAGTGATGGGAGTTGTCTGAGCGCCCGCCGCTGCGACTAAGGGATGTTCGACGGGATCGCCCTCGTTGGGGCGGTACATGATCACAATCTCGCAGCCAAACCCATGCTTCGGCAGCCATCGGCAGAGGCTCAGGATACCCTTCTCCGGGCCCCAGATATTAGTGCTTTGGCGGAAATGCAGAACTTTGAGAGGATGCGACGGCGCTGTCAACTTAACCATGATAGACGCTCGGGCGTTGAGCAAAATAATTCGAATTGCGGCCTCAGACCCTGTATCCGAAAACTATACGTGCCGATATTCTCACAGGCCTTGCTACGAACTGGTATGTTACTTTTAGACTTTCCGGCGTTTCCATGAAATACCGGCGTTTGGTGCTCGGCTGGTTCCTGGCGGCGGCGTTTGCTTTCGCGGTCGATCCCAGGCTGGCGCAAAAGTCGTTCCAGGAAGGCCTCCACTTCGAAGAGAGCAATCAGTGGAAGCCGGCGGAGAGCGCTTTTTCGGCGGCAATTCAAGCCGATCCCAGCCAAGCGGCTTATTTTCTACATCGAGGCCGCGTGCGCCTACAGCTCGGCGATAACTCCTCGGCGCTAGAGGACGCCGGCGCTGCGCTTGGCCTCAGGCCCGACAGCGCGGAAGCGTTCGAATTGCGCGGCGACATCTACGTCAAATTGCTCGAACCGCGTCAGGCGATAGACGACTATAATCGCGCCATCGTCCTGAAGCTCGACACGCCCGCCATCTACAATAGCCGGGCTGCGGCGTACGCCTCGCTGGGCGAGAACGAGCTGGCGATTGCCGACTATACGCAAGGCATCAAGCTGCGCCTGGACGATCCGGTGCCGATTAAACAGCGTGGCAATGTGTATGCCGCCATGGGCCGATTCAGCCAGGCTCTGGACGATTACGATCAAAGCATCAACCTGAAGGATGACTACGCCGACGCTTATCTGGACCGCGGGTTCGCTTGGGGGCAGATGGGCGATTTCCCGCGCGCGATCCAGGACTTCGATCGCGTCATCGCCTTGCGAAGCAATGACGCCAAGGCGTACACCCTGCGCGGCGTCGCGAATCTGAAGCTGGAGGAGAACGAAAAAGCGGTCGCGGATCTTTCCGCGGCCATGAAGCTCTCGCCCAAGGACGCATATATTTATCTGGCCCGCGCGGCCGCGCTGGTGAAACTCGGCCGCAGCCAGGAGGCGTTTGAGGATCGCGACCAGGCGGTGCGTTTGAGTCCAAATCTGGCCGAGGCGTATCTGGCGCGCGGCGGGTCCTATCACGAGCTCGGAATGCATCAGAAAGGCATCGCGGATCGCACTAAGGCGATCGAGTTGGCGCCGGACCTGCCGGAAGCCTGGTACGCGCGTGGAAGCGCCTATTACTTAACGGGCGAATACGCCAAATCCCGCGCTGACATGGTGGAGGCTCTGCGGCTGAGGCCGAATTACCAGGAAGCGGCCGATGTATTGAAAAAGGCCGAGGAGAAACTGGCCGAAGCGGCCGCGACGCCATCAAGACCGGCGACCGTCCTGGCTAGCTCTCCGCCACCTGCCACGCCCGCGCCTGCTGCGGCTGAGACCGCGACATCCGCAGAGCCCGTGAGGACCAAACCCGCTCAATCGGCGCTGGTCCAGGCTAGCAGCACGGCGGCCACACCCGCGCCTGCTGCGGCCGAGACTCGGCAACCGCGCAGCCCGTGAGGACCAAACCCGCTTTGTCGTCGCCGGTCGAGTCTGCGTCTCACCGGCCGGGCCCATGCCTGCCGTGAAAGCCGCGGCGACGGAAGCCCACTTCGCTCCCTCGGAGCCGATCCAGCCTCCTAGCGCGATTCTCAAGAAACGCGAGACTGAACCGTCGCGCGCCACACCCGCCAAGGCGGTCGCCGCCGAGGAGCACGAACGCCGCGGCCGCGCGTTCACCGAATCCGGAAATTACCCCGATGCCATCGCGGAACTAACCGAAGCCATCCGGCTCAAGCCTGACCTGGGCCGCGCCTACAACGCGCGCGGCTATGCTTACCTCCGCGCCCGGGATTATCAGCATGCGCTCGACGACTTCAACAATGCGATCCGCTTGGATGCCAATTACACCAATGCCTACAAGAATCGCGCGGTAACCAAGAAAGCGCTGGGCGACCAGGAAGGTGCTGCCGCCGATCTGGCGAAAGCCAAGTAGCTTGCTTTAAACGGCGAGCCAGTTCCCTAGCTCCGCGGCAGGACAGCGGATGCCGACATAGAACGAACCGAACAGGGCATACACCGCGCTCACTTCGTCGAAGCGCATCTCGTAAATCAGCTTCTTGAAGACCAGCGGGTCGTCGGCGAACAGGTCCACGCCCCACTCCCAGTCATCGAAGCCGATCGATCCCGAAATGATCTGCTTCACCGCGCCCGCGTACCGCCGGCCAATCATGCCGTGCTCATGCATCTGGCGCTGGCGCTCGGCCATGGGCAGCGTATACCAGTTCTTCTCCTCGCCGCGCTTGCGGTCCATCGGATAAAAGCAGATGAACTTGTACGGCGGCATCTCGGGGAAGAGCCGCGGACGCATCGCCTCGCGCTGCCGCGCCAGCACCAGCTCGATCTCGGCGTTCCATTCTTCAGAAAACGGCTGGAGGCCGCGATCGGCCAGCGCGTGATAGGTCTTCTGGCTGGATTCGTACAAGCCCAGCTCCACCACCGATAGATACGATGTCGCCGGTTCCAGATAGTCCCACAGCCGGAGCTGCGCCAGCCGCTTTTCGGTGTGGCCGAGTTCGTCGAAAGAGTTGCGAAAGTGCACCAGGATGAGGTCGCCCTTGTGCCCGAGCAGCGAGTACGCTGCGCTTTGCCCGGATGCATTGCGCTCCATTTCGCCCAGCGCCAAGCTGGCTTCCTGAGCGATTTCCGAACGTTCGGCCGCCGTCAGCGCCTTCCACGCGGTCCAGCGAACGCGCAGCATCTGGTGCAGGACGCTAGCGCCTTCGATGGTCAACGGAACGGGCGGCAGGCTCTCCACAGCGGGCTCGGGCGGGGCATTGGTAATGGCTGGCATGTCGAAAATTCCTTGTGTTATTTTATTCTCACACGGATATGAGTTCGTCTCCTGGTTCTGCTTCTCCTCGGCGAGCTACGCCCTCTGAGCCCGCGCCGGTGTCCCATGAGGTGCAAACCCTACGCGCCACTCACCAGGTTCGGCCCTTGACGCCTGAGGAAGAGGGCTCAGCGGTGGCTGCGCTGCCGAATGGCGTTTACGGTTTCACCTACGCTCCGGGCCAACCGGAAGTGCCGCTGTTTTCCAGGCAGGGTTACCACAGCTTCGAAGTCCACAAAGCGTCCGATGGAACCGAGTACGTACTGGGATTCGTCACACAAATAGAAGCGTCGGATCTGGAGGCGTCCCAAGGAGGCGCCGCTATCCGGCTGTTTCCCAGCCCCTGGGAGGATTCGCAGTCGTTCGTCAGCGTCCCTGTCGCCGGGATCGTGTCCTCCAAGCGGATGCCCCGCGAAGACGGCAACCCGTTTCCGTTCACTTTGGTGTGAGACCGGCGGGCTGCCCGCTTGAAACCTGGGATAATCGAGCCAACGAGGTTAAATTCGTATGCGAAAGATGGTAACGGCCGCCGCCGCGCTCGCGCTCACGGCCACGATCCTGTACGCCGCGAAACTTATGCCCCCTCCCACCCAAGCCGAACCAGTCACCGACGATATCCATGGAGTCAAGATCACCGACCCGTACCGCTGGCTGGAAGATCAGAACAGTCCGCAGACCCGCCAGTGGCTGGAGGCGCAGGAGAAATACGCGCGCGCCTATCTGGACGCTCTGCCCGGCCGGGCACAGCTCAAGAAAGAATTCGAAGCGCTGTTGAAAATCGACAGCATGAGCGCTCCGGCGGCTCGCAATGGCCGCTACTTTTTCAGCCGCCGCCTGGCGACCGAGGATCGCGCGTCGCTGTGCATGCGTCAGGGCTACAACGGCAAAGACGAAGTGTTGGTGGACCCGAAGATCGTCACAACCGATCCGACTTCGTCGGTGAGTTACATGGGCATTTCGCGCGACGGCAACCTGATCGCTTACGGCATCCGCAAAGGCGGCGAGGATGAGAGCGAGATTCACTTCCTGGACGTAGCGACACGCAAGCCGCTCACGGACGTGATCCCGCGCGAACGTTTCAGCGGCTTCTCCATCAAACCCGACAAAACCGGCGTGTATTATGCCGTGCTTCCGGCCAAGGGTTCGCGAGTCTATTACCACGCCATGGGGACTCCGGCGTCCGCCGACCATGAAATTTTCGGAAGCGGCTATGGGCCGACGCAACTGATCAGTTCCGGACTTTCCGAAGACGGCCGCTGGCTGGTGCTGATCGTGGCCGACGGCGTACCGGCGAAGAAGAACGAAATTTACGTGAAGGATGTCGAGCACAATGGCCCGATCGTGACCGTCACCAAGGACATCGAGGCGGAGTTCGATCCTGACTTCGCGGGCGATTCGCTGATCCTTACCACCAATTGGGATGCGCCCAATCGCCGCATCTTTCGCGCCGATCTGAAGAACCCCACGCACGATCATTGGAAGGAAATCGTGCCCGAAGGCAAGCTCGCCATCGACAGCGTGTCGGCGGCCGGCGGCCGTCTGTACGTCAGCTATCTCGACAACGTGGTCACGCGCATCAAACAGTTCGACATCAACGGCAAAGATCTGGGCGATTTCAAGCTGCCTGGCATCGGTTCCGCCTCTCCTCCGAGCGGCCGCTGGACCGATAACGAGCTGTTCTTCGATTTCACTTCTTTCGTCGTTCCCACCAGCGCGTATCGCTATTTGGTATCGACCGGCAAGGAAGATCTGTGGTTCCAGCCCAAGGTTCCGATCCACACCGGCGACATGGAAGTGAAACAGGTCTGGTATCCATCCAAAGACGGAACCAAGATCCCGATGTTCATCGTCGCTCGGAAAGGACTGGCGTTAGACGGAAATCGCCCCACGCTGATGACCGCGTACGGCGGCTTCAACATCTCTCTAACGCCGCAGTTTTCCGCGATCGCGGCCTGGTGGACCGAGCACGGCGGCGTGTTCGCGCAACCCAACCTGCGCGGCGGCGGAGAATTCGGCGAGGCCTGGCATCACGCCGGCATGTTCGAAAAGAAGCAGAACGTCTTCGACGATTTCATCGCGGCGGCCGAGTGGCTCATCCAGAACAAGTACACCAATCCTTCCAAGCTGGCGATTCAAGGTGGATCGAACGGCGGCTTGCTGATGGGCGCCATGATGACGCAACGGCCGGATTTATTCGGCGCCATTGTCTGCGGTGCGCCGCTGCTGGACATGCTGCGCTTCCAGAAAATGTCGGTGGGCTCCTGGTGGACCGCCGAGTACGGGTCCGCCGACGATCCCAAGCAGTTCCAATATCTGCTCAAGTACTCGCCCTACCAGAACGTGCATAAAGGCACGAAATATCCGCCCATCATGTTCGTAACGGGCGATTCCGATACGCGCGTCGACCCAGCCCACGCCCGCAAGATGGCCGCGCTGATGCAGGCCGACAACAGCTCGAACAACCCGATTATTCTGCGCTACGACACTAAAGGCGGCCATAGCGGTATCGGGTCAGTGGACAAAGTGATCGACCAGCAGGTAGATCAAATGAGCTTCATCGCGGACCGGCTGGGGGTCAAGATTGAATGACGCATCGCTAACGCTTCGCTTCGCGCCGCAGTCCCTCATGCACCAGCATCTTCAACAACGTCTGATAACCGATGCCCTTGCGGTCTGCGATCTCTCGGGCTTTGGCGAGATCCGGCGCGGGCAGGCGCAGGGCGATCTGCACGCTGCTCGCGCGGCTCAACTTGTTCACGAGAGCTGATCCTTTTCGAGGCGCGGCGGTTTCCGCTGCGGACCGCTGCTTGAGGAACTTGCGCCCCTTTGCGCTCGCCCACCACGTTGCTTCCGCATCCTCATTTGCAAAATTCGGAAGTTTCAAATTCCTTGCGAGTCGCTCTTTCTGCTTGTTCATCGCAATCACTCTCCACGTAATCGCCGTTCCAGGTAATCCCGCTTTTGGCCTGTATCCAAAGTGTAAGCCGTGATGACGCGGATTTTCTCGGACTCGTCTTCAGCGTCTTGCTTCTAAATCAGGATCGGATCCCGAGACAGCGCCTGCTCCACTTCAGTAGTGTTCCCCCCGTGAGCCTTAATTTTGCTCCGGTTGCTGTCGTCCCACTCGAACACCGCGGGTCCCATTGTATATGCAATGCATGACAGAGGCCAGCGCGCTATGGCAGCGGCGGCTTCACGCCTGGCGGCAACTGCATACCGAATGTCTTCAGTAATACGGCTCTCGACGCGTAGGATCCACATCCTTCGCGCGGCCGCTTTTTCCTGTGCCCGCGCTCCCGCTAGAACGCCCGCCAGTCCGTAGTTCCCCTCGTGACAGGCGTACTCATACAACGGCCCCTCGGCGCGCTGCATGACAACCACGAAGGTCCACGGCCGCGTGTACACGGTGGGATCGCTGATGGTCGCGCGATAGGTGATCGCATCCGCACCGCTGCGCGTGATGCGCTCGGTGATGTGCAGATTCTGATCGGTGAGCCCGTTGTCGTACTGGACGCCAAAGCGGCTGCGTTCATTGAAGCGGAAATTCGAGGTCTCCACCACCAGCGTGTCGCCGTCCCAATGCCCACGCGATTCTCCCTGCCACTCCCGCATGTTGGCGGGCAGCGGCGCGCGGCCGTCCAGAGGAATCACGCGGGCCTGGTTGCCCATCTCGGCCAGAATCACGATGCTGTCTTGGGTTTGCACGATCTGGTAGTTGTTGTTGTAATTGCCGGGGATCATGGGCGGGCCGGATTGCGAGAACATCAAGCAGCGGTCGGGCAGAGGCCGGTCCTCGGGTCCATCGGCGGGATGCGCGGCGAAATAATCCTGGTCGGCCTTCAGCCTGGCTTGGGCCTCGGGCGTCATTGGGGGGATTCTTCCGTTGGGTGGATCGACGATGAGCGACGTGCGGCGGTTGGGCGCCAGCTTGGTGCCGCGATCGTAGAACAATTCGTTGTACGAGCGGCCCACGTCCACCTCCGGCGGGCCGTCGCGCCGGTCGCGATTGGCCTCATCCACGCGCTTCTTTTCATACGCCGCCGCTTCGGCTTCGGTGTAAAACTCCTTGGTCCCGAGACCGGCGGGGCGCTGGAGCGGAGTGAGGCTGGCTGAATTCCAGATGCCCTCCAGCAGCGGATGGCCATCGGGCGATCGAGGCACTGACTGTGCGCAAACCACCGTGGCGAAGCTCAAAGCCAAAAGCAAGCGACGCATTGCGCCTCCTTCCATTACTTGGCAGCGTGTAGGCAGGTCGGGCTTTCCCAGCTTGACACAGCCGACAGAGATCTGCCCGTTGATACACTGTAAACGATCCGTGCTGACTCGACGCGATCTGCTCTCTAAAGCCACGGCAGCTGGAATCCTGCTTCGCGCTCGGACGGGCTTCGCTAAAGCGTCGCAACCGGCAACGCCGGTGAACTTCGACATGCCGGCGGGCGCCTGCGATTGCCACACGCACATCTTCGGCGACCCGGCGAAGTTCCCCTTCACTCCGAACCGCGTCTATACTCCCGAGCCCGCCTCGCCCGCGGAAATGTCAGCGTTGCACCGCGCACTGCACCTCCAGCGCGTTGTTATCGTAACGCCCAGCGTCTACGGGACCGACAATTCAGCAACGCTTTATGGGATGAAAGCGCGCGGCCCCGATGCCCGTGGTGTCGCGGTTATCGATGACAGCACGCTCGAAAGAGATCTGGACGCGATGGAGCGCGCCGGATTCCGAGGCATTCGCCTTAACCTTGCGACTACTGGGCAGAACGATCCGGCACTCGCGCGCCGGCGCTTCCAGTCGGCGGTTGAACGCATGCGGCATCGCGACTGGCACATCCAGATGTACACCAACCTGGCTGTGATCGCGGCCATCAAGGACCTGGTTCGAACATCTCCTGTTCCGGTTGTTTTCGATCATTTCGGAGGCGTGCAAGTTTGGCTCGGGCTTACGCAGCCCGGCTGGCCGGATTTGATCGATCTGGTGCGCTCCGGCCAGGCGTACGTCAAAATCTCGGGAGCTTATCGCGCTTCGACGCAGGCGCCGGATTATCCCGACGTCACTCCATTCGCGCAAGCGCTGATTCGAGCCAATCCTGATCGCATCGTGTGGGGTACCGACTGGCCGCATCCCAACTCGACTCCTTCTTCGACGCGCCGCGCTACCGAGATATCGCCGCTCCTCCAGATCGATGATGGCCGCTTGCTCAATCAGCTCGCCTTATGGGCGCCCGACCCAAAGATCCGCAAGAAGATCCTGGTCGAGAATCCCGCCCGCTTATATCGTTTCTAAGTCCGGCTTCTGCCTGGGTCCCACTATCATGAATACATGTCGATCCGGACCGAGTTTCTGCACCTGGATGTCTTCCTCGTCAACGCCATCCGCATCGCCGTCATCCTGATTTTCGCCTACGTTGGGACCCTGATAGTCAGCCGGCTGCTCCGAGGCGTGCGCAAATACACCGTCAAGGTGATGCTGCGCGCGGGGGGCGGCAACGAGATCGAACTCGAAAAGCGCGCTAAGACCATCTCGGGCCTCACTCGAAAAGTTCTGCTGGTGCTCATCTGGACCATCGCGTGGCTGATGATCCTGAAGGAAATGAATTTCGACGTCCGGCCGCTGCTGGCCGGGGCGGGCGTGGTGGGCGTGGCCATCGGCTTCGGCGCGCAAAACATCGTGAAAGACGTGCTGGGCGGGCTGTTTCTGATGCTGGAAAATCAAATTCGCGTCAATGACATCGCGGTCATCAACGGCAAAGGCGGGCTGGTGGAAGAGATCAATCTTCGCACCACCGTGTTGCGCGGCGAGGATGGAGCGGCGCACATTTTCCCAAACGGCAGCATCCAGAGCTTGTCGAATCTGACGCGCGAATTTTCTTATTACGTTTTCAGCCTCGGGATTTCTTATCAGAACGATTCCGATCAAGCCCTGGCTGTACTCAAGGAACTGGCCGATGCGCTGGCCAATGAAGAACCGTACAAATCGGCGATTCTCGCGCCACTCGAGATCTGGGGTGTCGATCAACTCTCCAACTCCGCGGTAGTGATCAAGGCGCGTTTCAAGACACTGCCGAGCCAACAATGGCTGGTGGGGCGCGAGATGAATCGCAGGATCAAAAAACGCTTCGGCGAGGCGCACATCGATCTGACGCCGTCCAGCCAGCCGGTTTACCTGCTGCCGCAAATGTCGCCGGAACTGCGCGATCAGATCAAGCAAGCGGTGCGGGAGGTGTTGAAGGAAACGTCGACGGCACGTTAGCCGGTCATCCAGGAGGGGCGAATCCAGCCGAGCGAGACGCCTGTCATCAGCACTCCCAGCACCAGCACGACAGCGGCCGACGCCACCGGCATCCAGCGGAAGAATCCGCGCCGTTCACGCGCGCTGTCGGGCAAGAGATTCTTGGCGTAGATAACTAACACGCCAATACCCATTAGCACGATGGCGAGCCCGAGACTGAAGAACACCAGCAGCACCAGACCTAGGCCGACGCGCCGCATCGCCACCGCAGTGAGCAGCAGCACCAGCGCCGATTCGCAAGGCACCAAGCCGCCGCTTGCGCCCAGCGCCATCAGGCCCGACCACGAGATTTCTTCCGGCAGGTGGGAATGGGTGTGTTGGCCATGATCATGCGTGTGGACATGACCGTGGTTGTGCGCATGCTCGTGATGATGATGATGCTCGTGATGATGATGCTCGTGCGAATGCGAATGGTGCGTGCGCAGGCGCCGGTACAGCATCCAGGCTCCGATCGCGACGATCGATAGTCCTGAGACGGCGCCCAGGACGCGCGTAATTTTCTCCGGAACGACATATTGAAACAGGAACAGCGTGGCCATTCCCAGCAGGAAAACGCTGACGGTGTGGGTGAAGGTGACCATCGCGCCCAGGAAGGCCGCGTGCCGCAGCGTGCCGCGCGATCCCACCAGATATGCCGCGACGATGGTTTTGCCATGGCCGGGCGTAAGCGCGTGCACAGCTCCCAGCGCGAAGGCGATGGCGAGAGCAGCCGCCAGCATCCACGGTGTTAGCGCTCCTTGGTGCAGCAGCCGCACCAGCGAATCGGCCTGCGTGTTCATGTTCAATTCGCATTCTACCGCCCCGCTGGTATGCTGGGTTTCTCGATGTCCTACGCCTCGCGCAGCGGCGCTACAATGCGAGACGATGACCCGCACACACTCCCTCGCTGCGCTTGCGGTTGGCATCTCGATCGCCGTTTCGATTCCCGCCGCCGACCGCCGGCCGATCGCCGAGACCGACCTCTACGCATTCCAATGGATCGCCAACCCGCGCATCTCACCCGACGGCTCGCGCATCGTCTACACGCACGTCAATGTCAACGCGAAGCGCGACGGTTACCAGACAGCGCTGTGGATCATCCCGTCCAATGGCGGTCCGGCGCGCCAGTTGACTAGCGGCCCGCGCGATTCCTCCCCACAATGGTCGCCCGACGGCAAGCTGCTGGCGTTCGTGCGCGCGACGGAAAAAGACGGCAAACCGCAGCCCGCGCAGATCTACCTGCTCGCGATGGAAGGCGGTGAGGCGCGCCCGGTGACCGATCTTCCCAAGGGCGCTTCAGGTCCCGCGTGGTCGCCCGACGGGCGCAGTATCGCGTTCTCCTCCACAACGGTTTCATCCGACTTCGACAAAAAGAAGGACGGCGAAGAGAAGAGCGATGTGCGCGTGATCACCAGGGCCGCGTATCGTTTCAACGGCGCCGGCTATCTGGATCCGGACCGGCCCAACCATATTTGGACGGTCGAGATTCCGGAGAAGCCCGGGGACGTCAAGAAGCCAAAAGAAGTAACCAGCGGCGAGTTCAGCGAAAACGACATCGTCTGGTCCCGCGACAGCTCGCAAATTTATTTCACGTCGCGCCGCGTGTTGGAGCCTTACTATGAAACGCCGCACACCGACTTGTACGCCGTGAAGGCAGGCGGCGGCGATGCAATCAAGATCACGGGACTGGATGGAGGGATCGACGCAAATGGCGCTGAGCCCGGACGGCACGCGCATGGCGATCACCGGTTCCATCGAAGTCGGCAAGGACGGCGTGGAGCGCTCCTACAGCCAGCCGGATCTCTTCATGACCTCGCTTCAGCCAGGCTCGACGCCGAAGAATCTTACCGCGTCTTACGATTTCGACATAGGCGGCGGAGTCGGCGGCGATCAAGCGCCTCCGCGCGGCGGCGGGCCGTCACATCCCTTCTGGAGTTCGGACGGACGTTTCGTCTACGTCGATGCGGCGGAGGAAGGCCGCTCGAACTTGAAGCGCATCGACGCGGAAACGGGGAAGGTCGAGATAGTCACGGAAGGCGACCACGACATCTTCGCTTACAGCGCCACGCCGGACGCCGCCAAAGCCGCGCTGCTCATTTCGACGCCCACCAACATCGGCGATCTCTACATCCTGGACGTCAGCGCGCACCTGATGAGCCGCCTCACCAACATCAATGAGGAATTGTTCTCCAAGCTCAACCTCACCGAACCCGTCATGATCTGGTACAAGAGCTTCGACGGCCGACGCATCCAGGCCTGGGTGCAGCGTCCGCCCGATTTTCAAGAGGGCAAGAAGTATCCTCTCATCCTGAACATCCACGGCGGACCGCACGCTGCCTACGGCTACACGTTCGATCACGAAATCCAGTGGATGGCGGCGAAGGGTTACGTGGTGCTGTATCCGAATCCGCGCGGCAGCACAACTTACGGCCAGGATTTCGGCAACGTCATCCAGTATCATTACCCAGGCGACGATTACAAGGACCTGATGGCGGGCGTCGACGATCTGATCAAGCGCGGTTGGGTGGACCCGGAAAAGCTCGGGGTCACGGGCGGCTCGGGCGGAGGGCTGCTTACGAATTGGGTGATCGGCCAGACCACGCGTTTCAAAGCAGCGGTTTCGCAGCGCTCCATCGCCGATTGGTCGGACTTCTGGTACACCGCCGATTTCACGCTGTTCACGCCTAACTGGTTCCGCGGCGCACCATGGGAGCAGCAGGCCGACTTCAAGGCGCGCTCGCCCATCACTTATATCGATAAGGTCACGACGCCGCTGATGCTGATCGAGGGCGAATCGGATTATCGAACACCTCCGACGTCGGGCGGCGAGCAGATGTTCCGCGCCCTGAAGTACCGCAAGATTCCAACCGTCATGGTGCGGTTCCCAGGCGAAACGCACGAGCTATCGCGCTCGGGAATGCCGCGCCATCGCGTGGAGCGCCTGGAACATATCGTGGCCTGGTTTGACAAGTATCTTCAAGGCCAGGACATTCACACTTACGACGTGCAGTAGGGAGGGCCGATGAAACGTGTCTGGATCGTGCTGGTAGCAGGCGTCGTAATCGAGTTGAGCCGGGGCTATTTCACACCACAGTTGGAAGCCCTTCCGGTGAAGCCCGACGGCTGGACACTCGTTGCGCAGGCCGCACTTGACCCTGTACCGGCGGGGCTGAAAACCTGGCCCGAGACATCGCGCGCGGTTAAGGCGTGGCGAGGCATATATAACGGCACCCCACTTATTACCAAGAGTCACTGCAACGCTTCCGCCGGGGGCTGAGACGATCAGGTGATGCTCGGCTCCCGGACGGCCGCTCTGCTGGCTGCGATAGAATCGCTCAAGCGATCGAGAAAGGAGCAAAGCATATGCGACGAATTGCGATTTTGAGTTCTCTGGCCCTGGTCCTGCTCGCCGTGACCGTGCATCCGGCTCTGGCGCAATTGTCCCCCTCAGCCACCTGGGCCACGCACGCACTCAACGAGTACCAGGTCTTTCCAAACATCACTTACCTGACCGCGACCAACTATGAAACGAAGCTTGACATCTACAGGCGCCGCGACGCCACCGGCCCGCAGCCCACGCTGATCTTTATCCACGGTGGTGGCTGGGTGGGCGGCTCCAAGGAACAGTCGGTGCTCTCGATCTTTCCGTGGCTCGAGATGGGATGGAACGTGGTGAACGTCGAGTATCGGCTGGGACGCGTGGCACTGGCGCCCGCAGCCGTCGAAGATTGCCTGTGCGCACTGCGGTTCGTGGCCGCGCAGGCCAAGACCTACAACATCGACGTCAATCGACTGGTCGTCACCGGCGAATCGGCGGGCGGTCATCTCGCGCTGACCACCGGGATGATGCCCGAAAGCGCTGGACTGGATAACCAATGCCCGGGCGCGCCGCTCCCCAAACTGGCGGCGATCATCGACTGGTACGGCATCGCCGACGTCAACGACCTGCTGGACGGTCCTAACCGCAGGACGTATGCAGTCGCGTGGCTGGGCAGCTCCCCGAATCGGGACGAGATCGCGCGCCGCGTTTCGCCCCTGACCTACGTGCGCCCCGGCTTGCCGCCGATCTTGGCGATCCAAGGTGACGCCGACCCCACCGTGCCCTATCAGCACTCGGTTCGCCTGACGGAGGCTCTCACCAAGGTTGGCGTCCCCAATCAATTGGTGACGATCCCAGGCGGCAAACACGGCGGTTTCACGCGCGATGAGCGCACCCACATCTATACCGTGATCCGCGAATTTTTGGCCAAGAACGGCCTCGGCGCGACGTAAGCGCGGCTGGTTTCGTGGCATAATCTTACTAGAGTCTTACCGATGCAAACAACTAAGCTCTCTACGAAGGGCCAGATCGTGCTGCCTAAAGAGATTCGTTCTTCCCATGCCTGGGGACCTGGCACAGAATTTACGGTCGAAGAAACCCGCGACGGAGTCCTCCTCCGCCCCGCCCGCCGTTTGCCTGCCACCAAAGTGGAAGATGTGGCCGGCTGCCTAAAATGGCGAGGCAAGCCGAAAACGATCGAAGAAATGGACGCCGCCATTCGCAAAGGTGTAGCACGACGGCATGCTTGCGGTCGATACTAACGTGCTCGTCCGGTTTCTCACCGGAGATCACAAGAAGCAGGCTGCCACAGCGACTGCATTGTTCACCGCCGAGTCCGTGTGGATCGCGGAAACTGTTCTCCTCGAAACCGCATGGGTACTCGGCGACGCCTATGGCTTCCAGCAACCCGCAATCTGCGAAGCTCTCACAAGGGTAATCGCTCTTGAGAACGTACAAATCGAAGATGAACCGGCAGTGTCCGCCGCTCTCGCCCTCACGGAGCACGGCGTCTCATTCGCAGACGCATTGCATCTGAGCAGTCGGCCCTCCGGGTGTGGCTTCGTTTCATTCGATCGAACGCTCGTCCGCCGCGCCCATCGGGCGGGGATCGCGGAAGTGTCAGATCTCTCCACCAGGACCTGACGATCGCCACGCCGTCCATACCGGTATAATGGTGTCAGTCGTCCGCACGTCCGAGGCTCCCGAAATTCCTCATGTTCGATAATTTATCCGACAAGCTGCAGCGCGTTTTCAAGAACCTGCGCGGCGAAGGAAAACTCAGCGCCGAAAACATGGAGGCCGCCCTGCGCGAGATCCGCGTGGCGCTGCTCGAGGCCGACGTCCATTTCCGCGTCGTCAAGCAATTCATCGAGAACATCAAGGAAAAGGCCATGGGCGAGGAGGTGCTCACCGCGCTTTCGCCCACGCAGCAGGTGGTCAAGATCGTCCGCGATGAGATGGTCCAGATGCTCGGCAGCCACACCTCCAAGCTCCGCATCGCCAACGAACCGCCCACCGTCATCATGATCGTCGGCCTGCAGGGCTCCGGCAAGACCACCACAACCGGCAAGCTCGCGCGCTGGCTCTCGAAGAACGGCCACAGTCCGCTCATGGTTTCGGTGGACGTCTACCGTCCGGCCGCGCGCCAGCAATTGAGCGTCATCGCGCGCGACATCAAGCTGCCCATCTACGAAGGCACGCCCGAGGAAACCAAGCCCATCGATCTGGCGCGCTCGCGCTCGACGCGAGGCCGTCAAACCGGCCGCGACGTCCTGCTGGTCGACACCGCCGGCCGCCTGCACATCGACGATCAGCTCATGCAGGAACTGCAAGCAGCTGAAGGAATTGCTCTCGCCCACCGAGATCCTGTTCGTGGCCGACGCCATGACCGGCCAGGACGCCGTCAAATCGGCCGACGAGTTCCACAAGCGCCTCGGCATCACCGGCGTCATCCTGACCAAAATGGACGGCGATGCCCGCGGCGGCGCGGCGCTCTCGATCCGCAGCAGTCACCGGCCAGCCGCTGAAGTTCGTCGGCGTGGGCGAGAAGTTCGACGCGTTCGAGCCCTTCCATCCCGACCGCGTTGCGTCGCGCATCCTCGGCATGGGCGACATGCTCTCGTTGATCGAAAAGGTCGAAGAGACCATCGACCAGAAGCAGGCCGAGGAGATGCAGCGCAAGCTGATCGACAACGAGTTCACGCTGGAGGATTTTCGCGACCAGCTTCGCCAGATCCGCAAGCTCGGGCCGCTCGAATCGATGCTCGGCATGATGCCGAAGGTGGGGCCAATGAAGGAGCTCAAGAACGTCAAAGTGGACGAGAACGAAATTACGCGCGTGGTGGCCATCATCGATTCGATGACGCCCAAAGAGCGCGATAATCACATGATCATCAACGGGGCGCGGCGCCGCCGCATCGCCAAAGGCAGCGGCACCAGCGTACAAGAGGTCAACGCGCTGCTTAAACAGTACGCCCAGGCGCGCAAAATGATGAAAAGCATTACCGGCGGCGGGTTCCTGGGCAAGCGGCTGGGCAAATTCAAGCTGCCGATGGTACAGTAGGAGAGAAATGTTAATGATCCGACTGGCGCGGTTTGGCGCCAAGAAAAAGCCGACTTATCGTGTGGTTGTGATTGACAAGGTTCGCGCGCGCGACAGCCGCGCCGTGGAGGTGGTGGGCACCTACAATCCGGTCAGCCAGCCGCCCGCCGTGGACCTGAAGCACGAGCGCATCCAGTATTGGTTGAAGAACGGCGCGCAGCCGTCAGAGACCGTCAGCCGCCTGCTCAAGAACCATCCCGCGCCGGCCGCTGCCTAAGGTCTCGTCAGGTTGGATAACGCCCAACTGAAGACCTTCATTGCGGCTAGAAAAACCAGCAACACGATCGCCAGCTGAGTGCGTGTGAAGCCGAATAGAAGCCGGGCTGAAACGGTGGAGCCTGCCGCCGCAGGTTGGTCGCTGGCCGGCGCCTCATGTCGCATGTCCGCGCTGGCAGCCACCTCCGCCTTTCGTTTGCTGTGCATCCGGTTCAGCTGGTAGAATACCCATCCGAGAACTCCAAAATAGATCACCGCTAGATAGGCTGTTGCGCCGGGCCAAAGTTGAACAGCTTGTGCCAGCGCCTTGTACCCAAACGCAGCAATCGCCGCTTCGATAATGACAACCGAGTACAGAAAATACTCGACCGCCGCGGACGTGGCTTTGCCTGAGGCCCTGACTTTCATGCGAGACTCGCCTTCATTGCATCATCGACGGTATCCGCCGCCGCGGTCAATAAGGCGAATCTCCGAGTGCGGATCTAGGCGAACTGCGCCTCTTCGGTGGATCCGGCCAGCGCCACAGTCGAACTGGCTCCGTTCGAAACCACCTGCGTGATCTCGTCAAAATAGCCGGTCCCGACAAAACGCTGGTGCTTGATAGCGGTGTAGCCATCGCGCGCGCGGTCGAATTCCGCTTCCTGCAGTTTCGCGTAGGCTGCCATGCCGGACGCCGCGTAGCCGCGCGCCAGATCGAACATGCTCAGGTTCAGAGCGTGGAATCCGGCCAATGTCACGAACTGGAATTTATAACCCATCGCGGCGATTTCTTCTTGGAATCGTGCGATCGTCGCGCGGTCCAGCCTGTCATTCCAATGGAACGACGGCGAGCAGTTGTAGGCTAGCATCTTGCCGGGAAATTGTTTGTGGATGCCCTCGGCGAAGCGCCGCGCTTCTTCCAGGTTGGGCTCCGAGGTCTCGCACCAAATCATGTCGGCATAAGGCGCGTAGGCCAAGCCACGAGCGATGGCGGCATCCAAACCACCGCGAAACTGGAGGAACCCGTCGCCTGTTCGAGTGCCTGCAATGAACTCGCGGTCGTGCGGATCCGCATCGCTGGTGATCAGCTTCGCGCTGTCCGCATCCGTACGCGCGATCAACACCGTCGGCACGCCCATTACGTCTGAAGCCAGCCGCGCGGCGATCAGCTTCTGCACAAACTCCTGTGTCGGAACCAGCACTTTGCCGCCCAGATGCCCGCATTTCTTCGCGCTGGCGAGCTGGTCTTCGAAGTGAACCCCCGCCGCGCCCGCTTCGATCATGGCTTTCATCAGCTCAAAGGCGTTCAGCGGCCCTCCGAAACCCGCCTCCGCATCGGCCACGATGGGCGCAAACCAGTAAATATCACCTTTGTGCTCGGCGTGTTGGATCTGATCGGCGCGCTGGAATGCATTATTGATGCCGCGCACCACGTTGGGCACGCTGTTAGCCGGATAGAGGCTCTGATCCGGATACATCTGCCCGGCGAGATTGGCGTCGCCTGCCACCTGCCAGCCGCTCAAGTAGATCGCTTTCAGGCCGGCCTGCACCTGCTGTACGGCCTGGTTTCCTGTAAGCGCGCCAAGCGCACGCACGAACGGCTCATCGTTCAACAGTTGCCATAGACGCTCGGCGCCCATGCGTGCCAGCGTATGCTCAATGTGCACCGAACCCCGCAGGCGAGCGACATCCGCCATGCTGTAGGGCCGCTCGATTCCTTTCCACCTCGGCTCGTTGCTCCAAGGGCGATCCATATCGACGACGTGGCGCTGTGTGTTCATGATTAATATGTAAACCGGAATCACAAAAATTCAAAATTGTCTGGTCCGTCGCGTCCGCTGGTCCGAATCGGACGACTTGGGCCCCGCGGTCAAAGCATTGATCTACCATGGAGATTATGAGTACTCAACAAACGGCCGTTTCCGCAGGACGCACTGAGATCCGCGGCCCCGTCCAAGGCCGCCACGCCGAGGTGCTGACGCGCGAAGCGTGCGGATTCCTGGCCGAGCTCGCGGCCACGTTTGAACCGCGCCGCCAGGAGCTGCTTGCCCGCCGCAAAGTCCGCCAGCAGCAACTCGACGCCGGCGCAATGCCGGATTTTCTGCCCGAAACCGCGTCCATTCGCGAGAAGGAGTGGACCGTCGCGCCCATCCCCAAGGACCTGACCGACCGCCGCGTCGAGATCACCGGCCCGGTGGATCGCAAGATGATCATCAACGCGCTCAACTCCGGCGCCAGCGTATTCATGGCCGATTTCGAAGATGCCAACTCGCCCACCTGGACCAACAATCTCGACGGGCAGATCAAACTGCGCGACGCCATCCGCCGCACCATTACCTTCGACAGCCCGGAAGGAAAAAGCTACAAGCTCAACGACAAGATCGCGACGCTGCTGGTGCGCCCGCGCGGCTGGCATCTGAACGAAAAGCATTTCCTGGTCGACGGCGCGCCGATCTCCGGCTCGCTGTTCGATTTCGGCTTGTATTTCTTCCACAACGCCAAGGCGCTGATGGCGCGCGGCACCGGCCCCTATTTCTATCTGCCCAAGATGGAAAGCCATCTGGAAGCGCGCCTGTGGAACGACGTTTTCAATTTTGCCCAGGACGCGCTAGGCGTTCCGCGCGGAACCATTCGCGCCACAGTGCTGATCGAGACCATTCTGGCCGCCTTTGAGATGGACGAAATCCTGTACGAGCTGCGCGAGCATTCCGCGGGCCTCAATTGCGGCCGCTGGGATTACATCTTCAGCTTCATCAAGAAATTCCGCAACCGGCCGGATTTCGTGCTGCCCAACCGCGCCCAGGTCACCATGGACCGGCACTTCCTGAATTCGTATGTGCAACTGCTGATCAAGACCTGCCACCGCCGCGGAATTCACGCCATGGGCGGCATGGCGGCGCAGATTCCGATCAAGAACGATCCGGAGGCCAACGAGCAGGCGCTCGAAAAAGTCCGCCAGGACAAGCTGCGCGAAGTGAAGGCCGGCCACGACGGCACCTGGGTGGCCCATCCTGGCCTGGTGCCGGTCGCGAAAGAGATTTTCGACGAGTACATGAAAACACCCAACCAGATTTCGGTCAAGCGCGACGAAGTACGGGTCACCGCTGCGGACCTGCTCGCGGTTCCCGATGGCGAGATCACCGAAGAGGGCTTGCGCTGGAACATCGACGTCGGCATCCAGTATCTGGAAGCCTGGCTGCGCGGCACCGGCTGCGTGCCGATTTACAACCTGATGGAAGACGCCGCCACGGCCGAGATCTGCCGCGCACAAGTCTGGCAATGGGTGAAGCACGGCGCGAAGATGAGCGACGGCCGCATCATCACTTCGGATTTTGTGGTGCAGGCCACCCGCCAGCAGGTTGAAAAATTCCGGGGCCAAGGCAAATTCGATCTCGCCGCCAAGATTTTCGAACAGATGATGACCAGCCCGGACATGGCCGAATTTCTGACCCTGGTCGCCTACGACTACATCGATTGATGGATGCGCCTGCGGCGGCACGCTTCGAAATCAGCGACGAACTGGTAAGGCGCCTGCGCGAAGACGTGGTCCTGCGGCGCATCGAAAGCAGCATCGAGTGGTTCCAAACGCATCGGGATTCGCTACTCGCGCTCGATCCGGATCAGAAAAACGCCGCCGCTTTCGTCGGATATTTGTCGCAGTGGGTGGATATGGGCTATGGCGACGCGGCCATCGTTCGCGAACTGCTCGACCGTTTTCCGAAGTCCAAGCGCGCCATGCTGCCACTCTGCGATTACATTCATCTAGAGTTGGCGGAGGGCATGGTCGCCTCCTCCGAGGAGGAGACCAAACAGGCTATCGCGCGCTTCAATGTCATTATCAATTTGGGCGAAGAAGCCGTCGCCGACCGCCAGCTCCTTTCGTTGGCCTACTTCTGGGAGGGCCGCTGCCAGCGCAAACAAGGTGAGTACGACAGCGCGCTAGCGCATACCCAAAAAGGGCGCGAGCTGGCGCTCGAACTGGGCTACAGCCGGATGGCCGCGGTGATGCAGGTGCTGGCGAGCTGGCTCTGTTTTCAAAAAGAAAAATTGGCGGAAGCCGTCGCCAACCTGCAAGAAGCCGAGGCGGTTCTGGTCGAGACGGACGATTCGGTGACGCTCGGCAACATTCAATCCGGTTATGGCCGCATAGCGCTACGTGAAGCGCGTTACGAGCAGGCTTTGGATCATTTCGGGCGCGCCATCGAGTTATACCGCAAGCGCGATCCGCGGCACCGCAACCTGGCGCGGTCGCTCGCCAACATGGCATACGTCAAGCGCCTGGCTGCGATTCGGCTAGCGCAAAAGATCGACACGGAAGCCAAACGGCGGCGTAAAGCTGTCGCGCGCCAGGTGGAAGCCGCGCCGGCGGGCGTCACCTCGCGCCAGCGCATAGAACAATTACACGCCGAAGTGCTTTCGCATCTCGAACAAGCCGAGGAGATCTACCGCTCGCTGAATCATCATCGCGGCTGGGGGACCGTGCATGTGGAGCGCGCGCTTTTGTACCTCGACATCGGCGACCTGGAACGCGCGGCCACCGAAGCCGCCGAGGCCTATCAACTCGGCGCTGGGAAAAAAGACAACATTCTGATGGGGCGCGCCCGCATCGTCCAGAGCATGATCGAAAGTTCCACCTACGAAGAGGGCCTCAACGAGGATCCGGCCGCGCACGCCCAACGCGCGCAGGATTTCGCACGCGAAGCCCTTACCTGCGCGCAGCACACCGAGAACCGCCATTTGCTGGCGCGTGCTTACATCTGCCAGGGCATGGTGCTCGCCAACGATTTTTTCGACAATACCGAAGCGGCGCGGGAATGTTGTGACCGCGCGGGCGAGTATCTGATGCCTGGCGTCCACGATCATCTGTGGGAAGAACACCAGGCGCTCAAGATAAGAGTCCTGCATGGCGGCGGCGTGGACGTGATGCTGCGCAAATGGTCGCAGGGCGAAACGGGCGATCAAACGCTGCAGCAATTAACCGAACATTTCGCCGAAATCATCATCCCGAAAGTGTGGGAGCGCGAGGGCCGCAAGGTGTCGCGTGTAGCCGCCAAGCTGTCGGTGTCGCCGAAAAAAGTTCGCCGGATTCTCAGCCGCCTGGGACTCAAGGGAGACTGATGCGCGCCGTCACTGCTTCTTAGACGGATCCGGCAGGTCCAGCTTCGGATAATACGGCTCGTCCAGTTTCTGGAATTTGTCCATCCATTTTTTGCCGGCTTCCTTGGGCGTGAAGCTCCATTCCTGGCGATGATAATTCCAGTCGTCCGGATTGAGCTGTTGCGCGTGCTCGAAGTATTTCGCCGCGAGTTCCTGGTTGCCGTTGTCGTGGAAATAGACGGCCAATTTGAAGCTGGCGTCGGCTTCCATCTCAGCAGCCGAACGCGGCTTGACGCGGCGCGCGAACTCTTCGTCCGACAGCGCATAGATACTGCGGTCGCCTTTTTGGACCCAATCGCTCAGCGCCGCGACATACTTGGCGCCTTCGATGACGATCGGTTTGCCGCCGAAGGTATCGGTGCGGCTTTCGGTCCAAGCTGGTTCGGCGGGACGCACGACGCGGCCTTTTTCATCGATCCAGATGCCCATCGGCACGTTGATGAATTGATAGGCGGAGCTGACCGCGTGCTGCGCGTCGATCAGCGTGGTGAAGGTGGCCTTGGCGCGATCGTACCATTGGCCGGCCGCGGCTTCACCGCCCGTATCTTGCGCTGCTCCGATGATTTCGAAATTCTGGTCTTTCAGTTCCGTGTAAACTTTCTGCCAGCCTGGCAGATCGAGGCGGCAGCCTCACCAGGAGGCCCAGGTGAACACTAGCACTTTCTTGCCGCGAAAATCCGAGAGGTGGACCAGCTTGCCTTTGCGGTCCGGAACCGCGAAATCGGGCGCGATCCTCGAACTATAAAAGCTGCCACGCATCACAGGAATATCGCCGAAGCTCCACACGCCGGAATCGTTGATGTAGGCCTGTCCTAGCTTGCGCGAGAAGCCGGTCAGGTTGAACCACGGGCCATTCTTCAGAGTCTTGGCCACGGGGATGCACATATCGGCGCGGCAGGCGCCTTGCGGCTTGAGCTCGAATTCGTTGATGCGCGGAAGGTCGGCGGCGCGCACCCACAGGTCTTTGGCGTCGGGCCGGATTTTGTCCAGCTTCACGGTGGAGTCGTTATAGAGCACCGTTGTCGTGCTGGTGGACGGCGCCGCAATAGCGGCCGCGGTACCAGCGGAAGCGATCAGAAATTCGCGGCGATTCATATGCGCTCCTATTTTACGCGCCGAGCGTCGAAATGTTATTTGACGTCTTTAGCGCCGTCTTCAGACGGGTAATTCTTCTCGTACCAATCCGTATGCATGTTGGTGGCGATATCCAACACGCGAATGTGAGTGAACCCGAGTTCCTTGAGCGTGCGATAAGCGGGGCGAATGTTGGGACATTTCAGCATCGGGCAGCAGCCGCAGTAGACCACGATGTCGGCGTCCTTGGGCATATTGGCCACGGCTTTCTTCAGCGCCGCGATGCCTTCGGGCTTGGAGCCGGGACCGGCTTCAATGGCATGCACGATGTGCTTGGCGTGATAGAGGACGGGGAACGCCACCGAGATCACTATGGGCGCCTTGCCGCTCTCCAAAATCTGAGCGAGCTGAGCGGGCTCGAGGACAGCGGCTTTCGGCCAGGGGTCCGCAGTCTCTTGAGCGAAGCAGAACATGGCCGCGAGAGCGAAAAGAACAGCGGACGAGAGCTTCATATGAAAAGCATAGCTGATCCGGACACAGCGCCGGCGACGGAAGCAACCTGAGCGGCCTGGAGTTGACTCTGGAGTATGCTGAAAGCGTATGGCACCGAGTAAAGCACAGGATCTGACTTGCGGAACCAGTGCTCTGGCGCTTTGGTGTCTGCCTGTAGCGGCGTTGATCGCCGGTTTGAACTGGCCGGATGGACGGCCTTGGCTCTGGATTCCGGCTCTTCTGATTATGGGCGTCGCCTGTTGGGTAAATGCGGCACGATGCGGCCGGTTGCATTGTTATCTGACCGCACCGATCTTCTTGATCGCAGCAGCGTATGTGGTTCTTGCCGAATTCGGTGTGGTGCCACTGCCTCCGGGAATTTTCTTGGACGCTTTGCTGGTTGCTACTGTGCTGGCTTGTCTGGCAGAGCTGCCGCTCGGCAAATACCGGATCAAGACTTAACGCTACAAACTGCGCGCCTGTCTTTCGGCCCAGATCTATACTGGTCAGAGCATCCCTATGAGCACTGTCGAAACTGTTCGCGGGCCGATCGACTCGAAGCACCTCGGCGTCACCTTGATGCATGAGCATATCTTCGTGCTGTCCACCGAGATCATGTTGAACTATCCCGAGACTTGGGGCGACGAGGAAAAGCGCGTGGACGACGCAATCGCGCGCATGAATGAGCTGTATTCGCGCGGCGTTCAGTCCGTGGTGGATCTAACCGTGGTTGGGCTGGGCCGCTATATCCCGCGCATCGAGCGCGTGGCCGCCAAGACCAAGCTCAACATCATCGTTGCCACCGGAATCTACACCTACAACGACGTTCCGTTCTATTTCCATTTCCGCGGGCCGGGGACGGCGTTCGACGGGCCGGAAGTCATGGTGGACATGTTCGTGAAGGACATTCGCGAAGGAATCGCGGGCACCCAAGCCAAGGCCGGGATTTTGAAATGCTGCACCGATCAGCCTGGGCTGACGCCGGGCGTGGAGCGCGTGTTGCGCGCGGTGGCACAGGCGCATCGCCAGACAGGCGTCCCCATTTCGACCCACACGCACGCGCACACTAAGCGTGGGCTCGATCAGCAGCGTATTTTTCGAGAAGAAGGCGTGGATCTGTCGCGCGTCGTGATCGGGCATTCGGGCGACACCACCGACATCGATTATCTGGAAGAGCTGATTGCTAACGGTTCGTATCTGGGGATGGACCGCTTCGGCATCGACGTCATTCTTTCGTTCGAGGATCGCGTGAAGACCGTGGCGCGGATGTGCGAGCGCGGGCACGCGGGGAAAATGGTTCTGTCGCACGACGCCGCCTGTTTTAACGACTGGCTGCCGGAGCGCGACCTCCCAACGGCCCTGCCGCGCTGGCACTTTCTGCACATCCACAACGACGTGATCCCGGCGCTGAAGAACCAAGGAGTCACGGACCAGCAGATTGAAACCATGTTGGTGGAAAATCCGCGTAAGATTTTCGAACAGCAGGGCACGTACTGATGATCCGGCCGTTCGATGGGTCGGGCATCGTGCGTGGCAGCGACAACATCGCCCGCTATCAAGGACGGCCCAATTCGCTGCTTGAGATGCTGCGCGCCACGGTGGATCGCGCGCCAAACAATGAAGCGATTGTCGAACTCGGTGGCGAGCGCATCAATTATCGCGAGCTGTGGGATCGCGCGGCGCGAGTCTCCGGAGGGCTGAAGCAGCAAGGAGTCCAGCGGGGGGACCGCGTCGCGATCCGGCTGGGCAACAGCCTGGATTGGTGCGTGGCGTTTTGGGGAGCGCTCATGTCGGGTGCCATCGTGGTGCCCGTGAACACGCGTTTCAGCGAGCCCGAGATCGAGTATGTAATTACCGATTCCGGTTCGCGCTTCGTGTTTCTGCCGGACCAGCCGCTGCCGTCGGGCGATCCTTTCGTGGTGGAAGATCTCGCGCAGCCGGACGTCGCGGCGATCTTCTACACCAGCGGCACCACCGGATTTCCCAAGGGCGCCATGACCACGCACGAGGGTTTTCTTTCAAACATCGAAACCTGCCGGCGCATCGTTCCGCTTCCCATGGACGACAGCTTGCGGACGTTGGTCTCGGTGCCGCTATTTCACGTCACCGGATGCAACAGCCAGCTTCTGCCGAGCTGCGAATCGGGCGGCGCGACGGTGATCATGCGCGCCTTCGAAGTGCAGGCGTTCTTGCGCGCGATCGTCGCGGAAAGGATCAGTTCGGTTACATCGGTGCCGGCGATTTTCTGGCTGGCCATCAATCAGCCCAACTTCGCCGACTTCGACGTCAGCGGCGTCCGCTGGGCCATGTACGGTGGCGCGCCTATCGCACCGGACTTGGTGGGGCGCATTGTGCAAGCCTTTCCGAATGCCCGCGTCGGCAACGGATTCGGGCTTACCGAGACTTCTTCGGTGGCTACCTTTCTGCCCCATGAGTACGCGGGCATCCGGCCGGATTCGGTAGGTTTCGCCGCGCCCGTTGTCGACTTGGATCTTCTTGAAGCCGATTCGGGCGGCGTCGGTGAATTGCTGGTGCGCGGGCCCAACGTTGTCAAGGGCTATTGGAACAAGCCGGAAGCCACGGCGCAGACGTTCGTCAATAGCTGGCTGCACACCGGCGATCTGGCGCGCATCGATGCCGACGGCTTCGTCCAGATTGTCGACCGCAAGAAAGACATGGTGAATCGCGGCGGCGAAAATGTTTACTGCGTCGAGGTCGAAAACGCCCTGTGCGCGCATCCGGCCGTGTATGAATGCGCCGTGATGGGCGTGCCGGATACCATGATGGGGGAAAAGGTGGGGGCCGTGGTGGTGTTGAAACCCGGCGCGAAAACAGAGCCGGCCGAGATCTGCGAATTTCTGAAAGGCCGGTTGGCGGATTTCAAGATCCCGCAATACATGGCGATCAGGCCCGACCCGCTGCCGCGCAATCCGGGCGGAAAAATCCTGAAGCCGCGGCTCAGAAAAGAAACTGCGTGGGGAAATCCGTTGCGTTAACGTCCAGCCTGCTGCGGGATCGAGCCGGATGGATCGTTGCGACATTTTACCTGACGATTGTTCTAGTCCTCCGGACGCCTTTTAATCTGCACAGCGGGATGCAAACCGGATTCGTCTAGTTGGCGGCGCTGAGCGCGGGCGTGGTCCGTTGCGCCTCGGTTGCCGGAATTCTAAGGTTTCAGCGAGCGCGCTTCAGCACTCTACAATCCTGCGGCGCGCATTGAACCCGGCCCACCGGCAGAGCGTGCGGTTCGGCGCTATGATTTGCCAACACGATGATTCGCAAAGCCGCAACCCGACGCTTAGATGAAACCCTTACGGTACCCAGAGTACGAGCCTGAAACCGCAACCGTGCAAGTACTAAGTTTTATTCTTTTGCCAATAGCAACGATTGCTGTCTGGAAATCGCGCCGCCGAGCCGTTAACTTAGAGTTGCACCCATGCGACGCCCTTCCATGGATGGCCTCAGCGCGGCGATTCCGCTGTATGTCCTAGGCGCGGTTTTTCTAGTGCCGCTGACCATCGGGGTGCTGCTGGAGAGCAGCAATGCGGACCAGGGCGGACGCGCTAGCCAGATCAGCCGGGACTTGGCCAGCATGTACGCGCAGGGCGTCGACTTTTCGCGAAACGAGAACCGGAATATTGCGATGCGCGTAGCTGAAGGGCTGGGTATGGATCGTAACCAAGGGGTCCTGATTCTCAGTAAGATTCGTGTGGTGAATGATTCCGATTGCGCGCCGCTCTCCGACTGCTTGAACAAAGGATACGCTGTAGTGGCACAGCGCTACGTGCTGGGGAACGCCGGCTTGCGCGCAAGCTCTTTCGGGACTCCGGCGCGAGTGGATGAATCGACCGGCAGCGTCCCGGATTGGGCCAACGATCTGTCGGCGCGCGCGCAGGATTTCTCCGCCAAGCTGAAGCCGGGTGAGTTCACCTATGCCGCCGAATGCTTTTTGGGATCACGGGAACCGGGCACGGGAGTTTATTCGCGAGTGATGTTCTGAATCTCAGGGCCGGTTGCGGCCCAGGCGTTCGTGCGCCGTTACCCAATCCCCATGGATCACGGCAGCGGCCAGCGACGTCTCACCGGCCAGCACTACCGCGGCGCAAATTTCGGCGAACTTTTTCGCTTTGCCCGTTCCATAGCACCCCAGCATCTCCAGACACTGCTTCTGCGTGGGCAGACCGGTTCCTCCGCCATAAGTGGCCACGATCAGCGAAGTCAGCGTGATGGACCAGTAGTAATCGCCATTGTCGAGAAGCTGGCTGTAGCTGATGGCGGCGTGGGATTCGGAAATGTCGGCCACGTCCTGGCCGGTGGCGATGAAAAGCGCCGCCAGCCCATTGGCCGCATGGGCGCCGTTATTGGCCGAGCCCGCCAGAAACGCACCCGCCATCTGGATCTGCCGCGCCCGGAACAAATCGCGCGTGTCGACGCCCATCATTTCCTTGAGCAGGTCCTTGCGGAGCACGGCCTCGGCCACCACGCGGCGCCCGCGCGTCAAAAGCATATTCAGATGGGAGTGTTTTTTATCTGTATCGATGCCGCCGGATAGGATGTATTTCACACCGCCCGGGTAAGCGTTC
Organism: Terriglobia bacterium; assembly: GCA_963761935.1. Classification (GTDB taxonomy): domain Bacteria; phylum Acidobacteriota; class Terriglobia; order Bryobacterales; family Bryobacteraceae; genus Palsa-89. The sequence continues at coordinate 34,276 of CAVXJU010000053.1, forward strand.
TGGATCCACTCGCAGGCCGCAAGGGTGGCTTTGCCGCACATGTTCTGGCCCGCGGCGTCGCCGGTGGTGTAGTTGAAGCGCAAGTAACGCAGTGGTCCGACCTGGTATTGACCGATATAGACGAGATGGCCTGTGTGCGTGGTGGCTTCGGCCACGGATTTGATGGCCGCGAAAGTTTCCGTCACCCAGCCTCCAAACTCACGCGCCTGAATCGCATCGGCAAAAATAAAGACTGGAGCGCGCTGCATGGACTCCTCGACCACCGCGGTTTTGACGCCGCCGCACTCCGTCAACAGACGCATGCCGCGGTTGTAGCTGGCAACCAGCGTTCCTTCACTGGTGGCCAGCGGAACGTAGAAATCGCCTTGCGCGTGTTCGCCCAGAATGTGAATCGGGCCGGCCAGTCCAATTGGAACCTGAGCCACACCCATGAAATTTTCGATATTGCCGGGAAGCACGGCGGGATCGAAAGAATACTGGGCCACGTGCGAGAGGTCGGCGCCAGTGTGCTCACGAACGAACTCGCGCCGCTCCGCCGCCATGGCGTGCGTGTAGTCGTTACCGGTATCTCTAGGAACGCGGGCCCGCTCGCTCGCCACTTCTTCGGATTTCACGTCAGTCCTCCCGTAAGAAAAGGAGGACCGCCAGGCACAAGGGGCCTCGAGTGCCTGGCGGCCCCGCATTGACCAGAGTTCTGGTCAAGCTCTACCATGCGAATCTCAGCGCGACTTGCAACTGGCGCCCAGGAAACGCGGAAGTAAATCCGAGCGGCGTGGTGGGAGAGAGATTCTTGTTCCCCTGCACGTTGAAGGGACCGGTGAGCAGCATCGGATCGCCCACCGGGAACTGGTCGTTGACCGAGCTGAAATTGGTGTGGTTCAGCAGATTGTTTGCCTCCGCGATGAGTTCCAGCTTGTATCCGGCCTCGCGGTTCAGGTAAAGAGCCTTGACCAGCCTCGCGTCGAAGTCGTAGAAAGCCGGTCCGATCCCGGTGTCGCGCGAAAGATACCAGGGCCGCGCGTACAGATTGTGTCCCAGTGTGCCGTTTTCAGCGCCCGGCACCCGGAGAGTGAACGGAATTCCGCTGCGCGCATGCACGATGGGCGAAAAAGTCATGTCCGCGAAGGCACGCGACCACCAGGATTCGCCGGCGCCCGCCTTGAAAGGCGTGCTGTAAACCGCGTCGGCGACGAAGTTATGCGGCACGTTGTAGGCGGAGACAGCGCGTTCCAGGTTCAGGCGCGTGGGGAAAAACGAAGCGAACTGCGAATTGAAGTCGGTGACATCGTCGATCGCTTTACTATACGTGTAGCTGAGGTTGCCTTGTAAATTGTGGCTATAGCGCTTGGTCAGCGCCACGGTCAGGCCGTTGTACTCCGAGTTGCCGATCGAAGAGTACGTGTTGGCCTGGATGATGGAGGGATTGATGGGCGCATATTGCGGGCCCCATTCCGGATCGATCGCACCGGTTTCGTAATAGTTGGTCTCCTGATCCAATTGGATGTGGACGCCCTTGTACATGGCATAGCCTACTTCGAGCGAAATGTCGCGAGTCAATTCGCGAGCGATGCTCATGCTGGCTTGGATGGTGTAAGTGTTCTTGTAGTTGGGCGCGAGGTTGAAGATGACGCGGCCCGGCGCCTGGGGACCTACGGTGATGCCCAGGTTGGCCAAGTCGGCCTGGGTCAATTGGCCAAAAGGCAGTTTGCCGAGCTGCTCGCCGTATCCGAAAATATCCGCCGAGTTCACGCCGGGAGAATTGATGGCGCTGAAATACTGGTTGATATACTTGCCGCTATCGTTGAGGGTGTTCACCAGGTAGTCGACGAAGAAATTGACCGGAGCCACGAAGATGCCGCTACCGGCGCGAACCACGGTCTTGCCGTCGCCGAACGGATCCCAAGCGAAGCCCAGGCGGGGCGAGAAATAGACATTGTGTTGCAGCGGCGAAGGCTCCGCATCGAAGTCGATCCGTCCGCCATAGCTCAAAGTGAAGCGCGGCGTGACCTTCCAGGTATCCTGCGCGAAGGCGCCCAGGTACTGCGCCCAAGCACTCCAGCTCGGATTGTTGAAGCCCTGGCGGTAGTCGATCGGTAGGCCGAGTGAGAACGACTCCAGCGCCGTGAGGTAAGTACTGGCCGGGCCGTTCACTCCATATCCGTGCGCCAGATTGAAGCCCGCCAGCGATTGCTGCATCTCCGGAGGAACGAGCGCGATCAACGGGATGGTGCCATCCGTAAAATCGAACTCGCCGCCGAACCAGAGGTCGTTTTGTACAGCATAGTTGACCGGCCGGTAGGACGCACCGAACTTCATGGTGTGATTGCCCTTGATCCAGGTGAAGTAATCTTCGAATTGATAACGCACCTGCTGCGCGTTGTAGGGAAATTGATAACTCTGGTTGAACACTCCCAGGCTGCCGATGGATAATTCCGTCGTTCCGGGCGCCAAGGACGGCTCGTTGACATTGTTGTAGGGCACAACCTGGACACGCACCTGGTTGATAGCTTGGGGGCTGAAGATGTGATTCCAGCTCCCCAGAATGCCGAAGTCGCGGTCATGAACATAGCCGGCATCGCTGGCCGCGTATAGATTGTTCGAACCGATTAAAGTGTAGTTCCAGTGCATGAACGAAGAGCGGAAGGTGAAGGTATCGTTCTGCGTGGGTACATAATCAACACGAGTAACCCAGTCCTGGGATCGCGTGACGTCGGGGAACACGCCGTTGTTGGCGTCCAGCAATTTGACGACGTTGGGATTGTTCATCGGAGCCAGCGCCTGCTGGAAGATTCCAGCGATGCCTTGCAGCGTGGGATCTCCGGAGGTGGCCAGCGAATTCACGTAGCCGAGCTGAGCCGGATTTCCATTGAGTCCCTGCGCGTCGGGAGTGTTCAGGTAATTCTTGAATTGCGGCGTGTCCACTTTGCGAAATTCATAGGACGTGAAGAAAAACAGCTTGTCTCTTAGGATGGGTCCCCCGAACGTGGCGCCGGGCGTGAAGAGCTGATCGAACGGCTTACTGGGGGTGTTGTCGAAAAAGTTCCGAGCCTCCAGGTTTTGATCGCGGAAGAACCCGTAGACGCTGCCGTGGAACTGATTCGAGCCGCTCTTGGTCACGACGTTGACCGCGGTGCCGGAGGTGAATCCAAACTCAGCCGCGAAAGCATTGCGGTTCACCTGGAATTCCTGAACCGACTCGACACTGACGTTCGGCGTGCGAAGCTGTCCGGAACCGTAATCGTTCTCGCCGCCGTCGAACGTGACCAGATTATTGCGCCCATTGCTGCCGCCCACCGAAAATCCCGAGGTCAGAAAGCCGGTGTAGCCTGGATTCTGGAGCCGCGGAGCATCCGAGTTGGAAACGCCCGGCAGCGTGAACACCGAATCGGTGAAGTTGCGAGTGAGATTCGGCAGATTTTCGATGGTCTTCACTCCCAGGGTGTTGGCTTGCTGGGTTTTCTCAGTCTCGACCACTGGCGGCGCATCGGTGACCTGCATCACGTCCGAAACTGAGCCGAGGGCGAGATGCATATCATAGATGACGATCTGGCCAATGGTCAGCTCCACTTGGGTGGCCACCGCTTTTTCGAATCCCTCCCGGACCACTTCCACGCGGTAAACGCCTGGTTGTAGCAACGGGATTCGGTAGCTGCCGTCTTCACCGGTGGAGACGGTCTTGGTGAAACCGCGCTCCAGGTTCATCACCGTCACGGATGCACCGGGCACGACGGCTGCGGTGGGGTCCAGTACGGTTCCCTTGAGTGTTGCGGTGGAAACGTCGACTTGTGCGCTGAGCGGAAGCGCGATGAGCAACACCGCGAGCGCCAGGATCAGAATGTTGAGAAATTTGGGATGCATTACGAGCCCCTTTCATCCGGGATCGGACTGGCCAGAGAGAACAATTAGGAACGCAATCGCAGCTGACGGCGCTCCAAGAATCGGGACTTTCCTGAATTGGTCACATCCGGAGCAAATGGGATGCCACGATTTGCGCGAGTGCTGTTGGTTCATTTCGCGCGCGTAGCGTCTGGAAGTATCGAAATATCGCTCATTCGCACGCAGTCTGGGTGAGGGAATTCCCGCTTTGTGATTAGTGCTTTGGTTCTACGAACAATCTCTGCCGCTGTTCGACAAAACGGCCAAGGGCTTGCACACGCCAGCGTTTTCGAGGGCCGCGGTGAAGACCAGCGCTAGGGGGCCGTGGTTAGCGCCTCTTGACGCAGTTGCTTCCGGATTGGCTGGCCGCGCGTGATCACGCGTGGGTGGATGACGTCAATTCAGGGGAGCGAGCCGCGGCCTTCCCGGGGGGATTGCGAGGAATTGCCGGCCCGCGTGCCGACGCAGTCAGGGCTTTGTGGTTTTTTTCTTCCTGGCTTTTCGAGGCTGCCGCCGGTCTTTCTTTAATTCGCTTTCCAGTTCCGCGATCCGGCCGCGCAGTTGGTCTAGCTCGGACGCATCGGGCTGCCCCGCCGGCGCCGCGGGGGCGGTGAAGAAGCGGCGAACGGATTCGAGCGGAGCCAGAGTGGCCGCACGCACTCCGCTTAATTGGCTTTGAACCGCCTCCTGCACTTTTTGGTAGCTGTCGAAAGCGGACTTGAGATACCACATGAGGAAGTCCTGGCGAGCCCGGTCAGAAGCGACAATCAGCTGCCGCAGGAGTTCCAGGGGAAGGCCGGCCGGTTGGTCCTTAGCGTCTTCCGTGATGATTTGCGTAAGCGTGACACGCGTAAGGTCTTCGCCGGTTTTCGCGTCCACCACTTGGACGTCGGCGCCCTCGCGGATCAGCCCGGCCAGGTCTTCCAGATTCACGTACCGGCTTCGCGAGGTGTCGTACATGCGCCGGTTTTCATATTTCTTCACGACGATTCGATTGGCTGGCATGCTTGGCCTTCCTGTTGCATTGCAAAAAGATGCGCGCTTGGGCGAAAAGAGCGGCGGCCTGAGCGCCCAGCTTTATATTGACACATCGGCCGATCAGGTGTATAAATTAATTGGATGCTGCATTGCAGCATCAGGAGGACTTTATGAAAGGCAATGGTAAAACGGAACTGCCCGAGGAACCAACCCGAGTTGCTTCCCCAGTGGCCTTGTTCTCGGAATGGATGCAGCAAGGAACCGAGACATTCTTCGCCACTCAACGGATTCTATTAGACTTAGTAATGCGCCAGAATGCCATGGCAATGAATGCCATTCGTGAGAGAGTGACATCCACTCGTCCGGCAGCCACGGCCGCATTAGCGGAAATGGCGGGCGAGGGCATGGGCAACTTTATTGCAGCGCAGAAAATCCTTTTGGGACTGGCCAAAAAGCAGAACGACATCGTGCTCAACGGAGTCAAGGAACGGGTGGGCGTTAGCACGCCGGCCGCAGCCATGACCGATCTGCTGCGGCGCAGCGTAGATACGTTTATCGATCTTCAGGAGCACTTCCTGGCACTGGCCTCGAAACAGACCGGCGCCTGGGCGGAAGCCGCCAAAACTGGTAAGGCTTTCTCCGGCAAAGGCCTGGCCGAGCTGGCACGCGAAGGACTGGAGAACTTCGTGGACACCCAGAAGAAGTTCCTGGACCTGGTCGCTGAAGAGACCACCAAGGCAGCCAAGGCTCGCAACGGCGTGAAGCCGGCGGAAAAACCCACTGAACTGGCCGAACTCGCGCGCGAGAGCGTGGATGCATTCATCGAGGCGCAGAAGAAGCTGCTGGACACGGCAGGCGAGCAAGCGGTTGCCAACCTGAAAGCCGTGCGGCAGACCGCCAACCTCTTTACACCGATTCCAGGGACAACTCTGGCTGACTTAGCGCGTGAGGGTGTACAGAGCTTCGTCACAGCGCAGAAAGCGCTGCTGGATGTAATGACCAAGCCTCGCACGCCGGAGGTTCACCACGTGGTTCACCCCGCGGTTCACGTGAAGGCTCGTCCGGCGGCACGGCGCGTGCGCGTGCACTAACCAACACTAACTCCCGCCAAACGGCACAGCGTGCTGCCTCTGTCGGGGCGGCACGCTGCGTGCATACGGTCCTGGGAACCAAAGGGGAATTCTTCTCATGCCACACTCCTATCCCGGGGATCGCCTTACCGCGGAAGACGCGGTTTTCCTCTACCTTGAAACAAAAGAAACACCACTCCATATCGGTAGCGTTTCGATTTTCGATGGCCCGATTCCGTTCGATGACTGCGTGAACTATATCGACTCGCGGCTGCCCTTGATTCCCAGATATAGCCAGCGCATTGTCATTCCCCCTTTTAACTTCGGCCATCCGACCTGGCAAGCCGATCCGGACTTCAACATCCGTAATCACGTTCATCACGTACAGCTCAAGCGTGGCACTGAGGCCGATCTGCGAGCCTTCGCAGGCCGGCTGTTCAGCCAGATCATGGATCGCAACCGGCCGCTGTGGGACATGACTGTGGTGGACGGGCTGAGCGGTGGCCGCAGCGCATTGATCTCGCGAGTGCATCATTGCCTGGTGGATGGCGTTTCGGGCGTGGGGCTGATGAACATCATGCTCGATCCGGCGTTGCATGCCCAAAAGCGCAAGACCCGACGTGCGCCTCCACTGCCCGGGCCGGCGGCATCGCTCGCGGACGCGCTGGCCACATCATTCTCCGAAATGATAGAGCGAGTTCTTTCGGCGCAGTCGGCCGCGCTCGATGTCGCTCAGGCGCTGGTGAGCGACCGTGCGGTACGCGGTTTGGATCAATTGATTCGCCTGGTTCCCGAACTGCTGACACCGGTCGAGCGGTTGCCGTTCAACCAGCCTTGTTCAGCGGGCCGCAAGGTGGCGTGGAGCGAGATCCCGATGGCTCAGGTGAAGTCGATCCGCGAGGCCTGCGGCGGGACCTTGAACGACGTCGTGCTGACGGTAGTGACTTCCGCGGTCAGCCGCTACGCCGAGCTGCACGGCGTCAAGCTGAAAGGCCGCTTGCTGCGGTTGATGGTGCCGGTAAACTTGAGGCGCGCGGGAATCGACAACGGGGTGGGGAACCGCGTTTCCATGCTTCCGGTCAGTGCACCTTTGGACATGCGCGATCCGGTGAAGCTGCTCGAGGAGATCCGGCGGCGGACGGAAGCTTTGAAGAACGCGCACGTTGCGGACCTGATTCATTTGATTGCCACCTGGATGGGCATGACGCCGGTGCCCTTGCAGGCATCGGTCGGTCCGTTGTCCAGCCTGCTGCCGGTTCCGCCGTTTAACATGGTTTGCACCAACGTCCCCGGCCCGCCGGTTCCGCTGTACGCGTTGGGACGCAAGATGCTGACGTATTATCCCTATGTGCCGGTCGCCAACCAGATGGGTGTGGGCTGCGCCATTCAGAGTTACAATCAAACGCTTTATGTTGGATTGACGGCGGATGCGGAAGCGGCGCCGGATATCGGCCGCTTGAAACAGTTTGTGGATCGGGCATTTCATGATTTGTGTCAGGCGGCGGGCGTGAAAACGCGGCCGCGGCGTAAAGTCGCGAAGATCGAGCGGCCTTTCGCGCCAGCTTTCGAGACCAAACCCGGCGTCGAAGGCGTAGGCTGGATTGGGCCAGTAGGCGAAGGGCGCAGCAAATCGATCGTCGCCGCGGTTGCCGCTCCTGGGGGCGGCTAGAGCGGCTGACAAAAAGGGGAGGCTATGAATCTTGTATTCGCCAGCGGTTTTTTGATCCCGCAGAGTCTCAAGAGATTGGATTATTTCCGCGATGTCGCCAAGCAGTATCCCGGTGCGCTGTTCCCGCGCGTGGCGCTGGCGGGCAACGTGGAGTTGCGGGCCAACCAACTCGCCGAACAGATTGAGGCCGCGTTCCCCGAAGGGCGGATCGATATCGTCGCGCACAGCATGGGCGGCCTGGATGCCCGTTTCCTGCTGTCTCGCAATCTGCGCGGGCTCACCCCACGCATCGCGACGCTTTCCACCATTGCGACGCCGCATCGCGGCAGCCCCGTGGCCGATCTTCTGGCGGGGCCGACACCGCTTGGTCCACAGCGCATGGTATACGACATCATCAAAGACACCATGGCGCGCCAGGGCTACGCGATCGGCGGTCTGGCGAACCTCACCACCGGCGCCGCCATGACCTTCAATCAGCAATGTCCCGACGTTCCGCGGGTGAGTTATTTCGCCTACGCCGGCTGCGGTCCGCGATCCTATGCGCTGCGAGCGGGCGGATGGGTGATCGAGAAGGCCGCGTCAACCGCCGATGAACGCCAGAACGACGGTTTGGTTTCCGTCGCGTCGGCACAGTGGCCCGGAACGCAACTGGCCGAGCCGGCCTGGCCTGCCGATCATCTGGCGGAGGTGGGCTACGATCTCGACCGCCCCGGAGCGAAGCCGAACTTCGATTACCTGGGCGCGATGATCCGTGTTGTGGAGCGGGCCCTGGCAGTAATCGAAGTTGGGCCATTGCAGCAGCTCGCACAGGGAGCTCCCTGAGTACTAGAACAATCAGCCCTTCTATAAATGCCCCGGCACTATGTCGGATGCTTTACAAGGACGTGGCTCAAGGTGTACAAATGAGTGAGCTCCACGACGAGACTATGGCCGCGCGGCGCACCCAAATCAGCACCGATCAAGCAACAGCCCCGGTTGCGATGTGGCAAGAAGCGCTGTTCGGCTTGGAAATGCTGCTGCTCCGCGCCACACCCGCTTATTACGGGATCGGCGTTCCGCGCGGCGACGGCTCGGGCGTCGTGATGATCCCCGGATTCCTCGGCACCGACATTTATCTGATCGATATGTACGCGTGGCTCGAACGCATCGGCTATCGCGCGTACTATTCGGGAATCGGCCTGAACGCCGAGTGTCCGAATCTTCTGATCAAGCGCCGCTTGAACGACACACTGGACCGCGCTCGGGATGAAACCGGCCGGCCGGTCCATCTGATCGGCCATAGCCTGGGCGGAATCATCGCCCGATCGGCGGCGCGGCAGCGAACCGCGGATATCGCGTCCGTAATCACGCTAGGCGCGCCATTTCGCGGCACTGTGGTGCACTCGCGCGTGTTGAAGGTGGCCGAGATTGTCCGCAATCGAATCCTGAGCACGCACGGTCCCGCCGTTCTGCCGGATTGCTACACCGGCCGCTGCACTTGCAATTTCATGGACTCGCTGAAAAAAGACCTGCCGGATTCGATCAGCCAGACCGCCATCTACACCAAGAGCGACGGCGTGGTGGACTGGCAGTATTGCATCACCGACGATCCCGCCGTGGACGTGGAAGTCCCAGGCACGCACATCGGGCTGGCGTTCAATCCGGTGGTTTACGAGACCATCGCCAGGCGGCTGGCGGCGGCGAAGCCACAATAGCGCAAGCCGGCCGAGTCCTATCTTACAGGCGTGATATGCGCCGATACTGCTACCCAACGACCGTGCTGCCGTGCCCACGCGTCGGTATAGCGGCTTGCGGCGGCTTGTCCGTTGAGCAGCGTGTACGTGGTCCGCGCGTGGATCAGGGCAAAATCGCCCAGAAGACGAATTTGCAGGTCGTGCAGCTCGAAATCCGAGAACGCAATGGGCCGGGCGGTTTGATTTAGAAAAGCCGATCGGTCGACCATTGATCCGTCCCGGTTCGTGCAGACGAAGTCCGCGGCAAGGTTCTGGTCAAACCAACTGACGTCGGACTCAACTACGGATCGAACGTACTCTCGATTGAGCGCCTCCAGTTCGGCATGATCCTGGCTCGACGCGCGCGGTTCGGTGACAGCAGTGGCCATAGGGGTCCTCCTCGCTGCTGGGAAGTATAGCGCGCCGAACAAGGCAGCTGGTCTCGAGTATTATGATGAAAATATCATGCAACGTTGGCTTTGTCTCATCGGATTTCTGGCCCTGGCCGCGGCAGTGGCGGGTCCTGCGTATGGTAAGAAGCCTGTGGAACTGGACGGAGTGACCTGTGAAACGCCGCCTCCGCTGCATTGTCCGGATGCGAATTGTCCCGCGGCGACAGTCATTGAATCCGGGAGCGCCATGGAGCCCAAAACCGGCCGCAAGTTTTTCCTCGACTATCCTTGCAACCTGAAGCGCGGCGAGAAGGTGACCTTCATCCTCAGCCTGCACGGCGCGGGCTCCTACGGGAATTGGCACCGTCATTATTTCCCGCTGATCGATTACAAGGACAAGTACCGGTTGGTGATTGCGACCCCGACCTCCAGTGTGGTTCCCAATACCAATCCGCCCATGCACGTCTGGAACGGAGAAACCGACGACGCGTATCTTCAGAACATCGTGAACCTGGTGTACGAGCAGTTGGGCGCGAAAAACATAAAAGCGTTCTGGCTGGTCGGGCATTCGCAAGGCGGCATGACATCGAACCGGCTGCTGCGGACGGATTTCTTCGCGCATCGCGTGGATGGGTGGCTAAGCCTGTCGGGCGGAAGGCTGGGTCCGACGCCGCCGATTCCAGCGAGCTTTTTCGCCGGTGCGAGATCGGGTGGCGCAGCCAATGCGCTTCCAGGACCAGGCGGTGCGGGGCGTAGCGGCGCGGCAGGACCGCCCCCGGGATTTAGCGCTGCGATGGCGGCATTGCGCCAACCTCCGGCCGCCGAGTTCTCGTTCATCTTCGAAACGGGCGAGCATGAACTCGGAGATAAACCGATTCCGGACGCCTCCCCGTGGGCAGAAAAACTCGGTTGCGGCGCTCGGGTTCGGGTGCAGGACATTGTGGACACCAAGGCCGGCTATGTTTACGACTCGACTCGGCAGAATCCGGGATCGGATGCGTGGGGCCACTTGCCCAGGGGTGGAAGTGCCGAGGTGTTCGAATATCCGCATTGCAAGGACGGCCGCGTGGTGGCCGACGTGGTGCGAATGGGCAAGGGACATACCGAGGGACTCGAGCCGCAGGTGACCGAGGAGCTGATCAAGTTGATGCTGTCGGCCAAGGCGCCGAAGAAGATCGCGAACGATTAGTCTTCGAAAACCCCAGCAAGCGGGGCGGACCACCCTGGGAAGAGGTCGGATCTCAGCAGGTCGCTTGCGGTTCTACTACTGCCGTCGGGAAAGTGGATGCGGATTTTTCGCGTTTCCGGATAAACGACCCAGACTTCTTCGGAGCCGTGAGCAAAGTATTGCTCCATTTCGCGGTCGAGCTGCGCGGCGGTGTTGGATTCGGAGGCCACCTCGATCGCGATGGCGGGAGAGCCTTCGAGATAACCATCCGGATCCGTCCTCTGAAGATGCGCCGTTCTGTTGAAGGAGCCAGCAGGCAGCAGAAATGTATCGTGGGAGAGCAAGAACCCGGCTGTGATAAATACCTCGCCGAGTCGATGATCCCGAACATGAGGCCGGAGGAGATGATAGATCGCATGCCGGATGTTGGACCGGCGGATGGTGTCGGGCAGCGAGGCGATGTGTTGCCCTTGCAGCAGCTCACGCCTCAAATCGTCGTCGGGCAGCTTTTCGAACTGTTCGAAGGTCATTAGCGCAGGAGCGCTCATGGCCTAATGATACTTCGCGAACCTGCTGTAACATAGAAGCAAATGGACCAGGTCCTGGACGCAGCTCAATTGATCCGCCTGAACCGGGAAGAGATCGTTAGGATTGCGGCCAAGCACGGCGCTCGAAATGTGCGCGTCTTTGGCTCTGTGGCGCGGGGCCAGGCTAGACCAGAGAGTGACGTCGATTTCCTGGTGGACGCGGGACCAACGACGACTCCCTGGTTTCCCGGTGGGCTGATCGTGGACCTTGAGGCCTTACTGGGAAGGCGCGTCGAGGTGGTGACCGAGCGCGGGCTGCATCCGTTGCTCCGAGAGAGCGTGCTCCACGAGGCTGTTCCTATTTGAAGGACGATGCCTTCTACCTGCGGCACATTCTTGAATGCGTCCACCGCGTCGAGGAGGACAGGGCGGCCGGCGTAGACGCATTCCGCGGCTCGCGAGTTACGCAAGATGCGGTGCTGCGAAACCTTCAAGTGCTCGCCGAAAGCTGTCAGCGTCTTTCGGCCGTGCTGAAGGCTCGATGGCCGCAAGTCGAGTGGCGTCAGATCGCGGCCTTTCGCAACGTCCTCGTTCATGACTACCTCGGCGTCGATCTTCAGCAAGTCTGGAAGATAACTCAATCCGATGTTCCCGCCTTGAGGAAGAACGTTGAATTTATGCTGCGTGAAACGGTTTAGCGGAGGCGGAACTGCGACAGATGATCGTGTCAGATATTTTTCCCTTTGGCCGGCTGGCCACGAAGTAAGAAAGTCGTCGGCAGCGATCCTCGGCCGCAGATTTTGAAAGATCCGAATTCCTTGAACCATTCGCCTTCGGGCACTTCTGGATTGGAGAGCACCCATTTTCGGAGTTGATTGAGGTCTGAAATACTGATCGCGCGGTCGTGCATCCGGTCGATGAGGTGCTGGCGAACCCGTGCCGGGAAGTTGTCCCAGGTTTCTATTCTCGGCATCAGCCGCCGAAGACCATGCGGCCGAGCTGATCTCCTAGCCGTTTGACCTCTTTCGGATCGGTTGCGCCACGAAAGCGTTCGGCGAGATCGAAGAACTCCTGTTGTTTCCGCTGCTCGGCTTCGATAGCGTTCTCGATCAGCTCAACGATCATCCGGTTTGCGCTAAGACGGCGAGTCTTGGCCATGGAACGAACTTGTGCCACTACGGTTGCGGGCAGGCTTATACTCTGTCGGATGGGTTTTGCGGCCCTCATGCCACCATTATGCACCAGATTGGTGCGCGACAAACCAAGGAGGAGCGGCTTCAAATGTGGGAGAGCAAGAGCTGCTTGGCTTCTTGTAACGCTTGGAGTACCAGCTCTGGTGAAACAGTGGGGAAGCCTTCTAGGAAATCCTTCAGAGTCTCGCCGCCTTCGAGATAGTCGAACAGCGTCTGCACGGGTACGCGCGTTCCGCGGAAAACGGGCGTTCCGTGCATGATCTCGGGATCTCGAATGATTGCCCCCGCCATCTGGTCATTATCCCTCAAGTCGAAACTATTTAGCTGGCATTAGCTATTCGTATACTGATTCAAGATGCTTTCACTTCGGTCCGTGGTGGTCTTCGTAGCTTGTGCCTGGGCTGCTAGTGCGACCGAGGGTATCGGAGCGACCCTGCTTTGGGAGGCTGACCTATCAAAAGCAGGCTGCCAGGATCTCCGAATTGACAATTCCTTCAGCTCAACTCGTAGGGTCGTTATTTCGGGAACACGTGTCGTCGCAGTTTGCGATGGAATTGTGCGGCAGGGCGACGGTGGTCGGCTCATGCAAACAGCACGCGTAATCGCCCTGAACCTCCGGGACGGCAAGATATCCGGGATCCATCAAGTGGAGGCCTGGGTGGCGGAGCTATCCCTGTTCGGCACGGCCACCGGGCAGGTGATCTTTATGAATGGCCCAGATGCGAGCGTCTTGAATTCAGACCTTACAGAGACTGGTGTGAGGCGCAAGATAGACGGACGTGGCATAAATCATATTTCGCCGGACGGAATGGTGGTCGGATATGAGCATGACGGTGGCGTCGAGCTACTCGACAGTCGATCGTTAGTGCCAACGGGTGCCGAGTTTCCTATCGGAGTCGCGGACACGATTACGGCACGCTCCGTCGCGACTAGAGACATTGAAACTCCCGCGGAGAAGCCTGATTTCCGCTACGGAAAAATCACGACGCAAACAACCTCGGAGCCTCTCTACTCTGGCGGCTGTGGACAAAGGCTCCTTCCGCAGTACCTCCGCGACGACCGGATGTTGCTGACTTGCGGTAACTCATTCCAAGTTCAAGATGGGACTCACGTGTTCTTCAGAGAGCGTTTTTTCAGCAAAAATGTGATGTTTGGCGGAGTCTCGCGAAACGGAAACGCTTCGCCATCGCGATCACTGGAGGGTTGTCCTTGGATTCCTGGGTCCTGACATCAGAGGAAATGCGCGTGTATGACCTCGACAGTCAGAAAGCGATCGCGCGAATCGCGGTCCCCATCAAGATCATTTCCGGTGAACAGGCTTGGAGCGCCCTTTCGGCCGAAGGCGATGTGATCGTTGTTGGCGGACCAAGTACGCTGAGGCTGTACCGGCTGCTCTAAGCGCTAGACCGATTTTAGCTACACCCGCTGGTTCCGCCGCAGTTTTCGCACTTGTAGCAGCTTCCGTTGCGCGTCATCAGGCCGCCGCACTCCGAGCACATCGGGGCGTCGCTCACTACTGGGCGAACGGAAGCGCTTGCTGCGGCTCGGGCTCGGTGGGACGCAACACCTGGGCGTTGCCGGCTTCGGTGGCGGCGTATTCTGGGCCCAGGAACTTCGCGCCCATCCAGCGGAAAATGTAATCCATGATCGACTTCGCATACGGCACTTGCGGATTGCCGGTCCAGCCGCTCGGCTCAAAACGCACGTGGCTGAATTTGTCCACGAAGAACTTCAGCGGCACGCCGTATTGCAGCGCGTAGCTGATGCTGGTGGCGAAGCTGTCCATCAGGCCGCTGATGGTGGACCCTTCCTTGGCCATCGAGATGAAAACTTCACCCGGCGTTCCGTCTTCGTACAAGCCCACAGTGATGTAGCCTTCGTGCCCGCCGATCGAAAACTTGTGCGTCACCGATTGCCGCTCGTCGGGCAGCTTGCGGCGCACCGGCCGGTAGACGATCTTCTCGGTCACCGGCGCCGCGACAGTGGCGACGGCCTTCTTCTCGCCTTTGCCGGTGCCGGAGCTGAGTGGCTGCGCGCGCTTGGAATTGTCGCGATAAATTGCGACCGCCTTCAGACCCAGGCGCCAGCTTTCCATGTAGGCGTCCATGATGTCTTCCACCGTGGATTCCTCGGGCATGTTGATGGTCTTCGAAATCGCGCCGGAGATGAACGGCTGCGTCGCCGCCATCATGCGGATATGTCCCATGTAATGGATGGAACGCTTGCCATTCTGCGGGCGGAAGCTGCAATCGAACACCGGCAGGTGCTCATCCTTCAGACCCGGTGCGCCTTCAATGGTCCCGGTGGCGTCGATGTGCGTGACGATCAGCTCCACCTGCTCGGGCGTGTAGCCGAGCTTGATCAGCGCCTGCGGCACGGTATTGTTGACGATCTTGATGATGCCGCCGCCGACCAGTTTCTTGTACTTCACCAGCGCCAGATCCGGTTCGATCCCAGTGGTATCGCAATCCATCATGAAGCCGATGGTGCCGGTGGGCGCGATCACCGTGGTCTGGGCGTTGCGGAAGCCGACGCGCTCGCCCAGCTGATACGCATCGTGCCAGCATTCCCCGGCTGCTTTATAGAGATCTTCCGGAACGCGCTTGCTGTCGATGCCCGACACCGCTTTGCCATGCATCAGGATCACGTCCAGGAACGATTCTTCATTCTCTTCGTAGCATGGAAACGCGCCCACACCCTCGGCGATCCGGGCGCTAGTGAGATAACCCTGGCCGCACATGACAGCGGTGATGGCGCCGGCCCAGTCGCGACCCTGCGGGCTGTCATAGGGGATGCCCATCGACATCAGCAGCGCGCCCAGGTTGGCGAAACCGAGGCCCAGCGGACGGAAGTCGCGCGAGTTGCGGGCGATCTTCTCGGTGGGATAGCTCGCGCTGTCGACGATAATTTCCTGCGCCAGAATCACCGTGTCGCAGGCGTGGCGAAAGGCTTCGACATCGAACTCGCCGCCAGGGCCGACGAACTTCATCAGGTTGAGCGACGCCAGATTGCAAGCCGAGTCGTCCAGGAACATGTATTCCGAACACGGATTCGACGCGTTGATCCGGGCGGTCGCCTTCGAAGTGTGCCACCGATTGATGGTGGTGTCGAACTGCATTCCAGGATCGCCGCACTGGTGCGTCGCTTCGGCGATCTGCCGCAGCAGGTCCTTGGCGCCGTAGCGCTTCTTGGGCTGGCCGTCGGACACGGAGCGCGTCCACCAGTCGCCGCCGTTAGTCACCGCTTCCATGAATTGGTCCGTGACGCGCACGGAATTATTCGCGTTCTGGAAGAAGATCGAACCATAAGCCTCGCCATCCAGCGCCGCATCGTAGCCCGCATCGATCAGCGTGTGCGCCTTCTTCTCTTCTTTGGCTTTGCACCAGATGAACGAGTCGACGTCCGGGTGATCGATGTTAAGGATCACCATCTTGGCGGCGCGCCGCGTCTTGCCTCCGGACTTGATCACGCCGGCGAACGCGTCGAAGCCCTTCATAAAGCTGAGCGGGCCGGATGCACAACCGCCTCCGGCCAGCACAGCGTTCTCCTCGCGCAGCGGCGAGAGATTGGTGCCCGTCCCCGATCCCCACTTGAACAGCATGCCTTCGGTCTTGGCGAGTTCCAGGATCGATTCGAGCGAATCCTTGACGGAATTGATGAAGCAGGCCGAGCACTGCGGGCGCGACTCGCCCTTCTTCAGCTTGATTACCTGGCCGTTCGTCTCGTCGTAGTAATAGCCATAGCCGCGCGCTTCATTGTTGACGCCCACGTTGAACCAAACCGGCGAATTGAAGCAGGCTTTCTGCGTGAGCATCAGATGGGCCAGCTCGTCGCGGAAATTCTCGGCGTCGTGATCAGTCTTGAAATAGTGGCCGGACTTGCCCCAGTCGGCGATGGTATCCACCACGCGATGCACCAGCTGGCGCACGCTCGACTCGCGCTCGGGCGAGCCCATGCGGCCGTGGAAATATTTGCTGACTACGATGTTGGTCGCGGTCTGTGACCAGCCGGCCGGAACCTCCACGTCGTTCTGTTCGAAGATGATGGCGCCCTTGTCGTTGGCGATGGCGGCGGTTCGCAGCTCCCAGACAATCTCGTCGTAAGGCGTCTTCGCGGCCTCCAGCTTTTCGGTGAAGTATTTCGGGAAGCTGACACCTTTCCGTTCGGCAACGGGAAGCGCTTTTTTGCTGGTGATTTGCACGTCTGGAATCCTTGCTAAAGCGACGCCTACCTGACCCATTTTATCTCCTCTGTTCTGGCCGCCCCGCTGGAAGGTTCTCTGATTCTATTATCTCGCGTTTTGCGGCTGTCTGTAATCATGCCCCAATATGTAGTAGGGCGTCAAGGATTTTATCTATATGCGGTGCAGCAGGTTACGATCCGCTGGGCCGAAACTCGATTTCGGCCGGGAGTTGCCAGCGCCCGGTGCGGACTTCGAGCAGATGGCGGCCTGGGGTGAGGCCTTCCGGCAATCCCAGATTTACTTCGTGGCGTGGAGCCCTGGGATCGACGCACTTGATCTCCAGCCAGGCCACGGGTTGGCCGTCGATAGTGGCGCTGAGCGATTCGGGCGAGCTGACTTCTTCCAGCCGGATCTTTACCAGGCCGCTGGTCGAGGCGTTTTTCTCCACCAGATTGACGCCGTCGGTGACGGAGATGATGCGCGGAACCATCGGCCCGGCGGGAATGATGCGAACCGTACCGGGTGCGCAGATCGCGCGGCCATTCATGCGGATTTCGACCGGGAGCAAACCGGTGCGGATGCCTTCAGGCAGCCACGCGTTCACTTGTCTTACTCCCTCGGCGATCGGCCAGCCGACATAGAAAGGATCTGCGGCCACGCCTTCCACCACGACTTCCAGGTTGTTCAAGTCGCATTCTTCGGGCAGATTCGCCACCCAGATGGAAATGGCCGCGTGGCGCTCGCTTTTGGGTGCAACCGGTTCGTAGGAATGCGCGTTGGTGATGCCTTTGATGAAGGGTGCAGGCAGCGCGGGACCCGGGAACAAATTTGCCGCCAGGTGGTCCACATGTATTGCGTCTGGATTCCCTCCAGCGCCAGCAACTGCAGTCCGGTTTCGCGCGTGAAGTTGCGGATGTCGTCGGCTGAAAAGACAACGCCGGACCAGGTGTCGGGGATGACGGAGTGCGGAAGCCCGTTGAATTGACCGCGAAAAACACCGCCCGGTTTTAACACCCGGCGAGATTCGCGCATGTATTCAAACACCACCTCGCGGCTGGGGATGTGCTGAAAAACGGCGTAGGAATAAATGAAGTCGAAATACTCATCGGGAAAAATCGAGAGGCTGGCGCCGTCGGTCGAGTGCACGTGAGCCTGCGGAATGTCTTTGAGACGCTCTCGCGCCAGGCGGATCATTTCGTCGGACACGTCCACGCCATGAATCTCGGCGAAGTTGCGGCTGAATGGCTTCAGCAGCCTCGCGGGACCGCAGCCGATTTCGAGCGCTCGCCAGGAGTGCGCGCCGGCGTACTGCGGAAGGCGTTTCAGCTCTTGCTCCAGGCTAGGAAGCACATCCGCCACCGTGGCGGCGAAGCCCGCTTCATCCTGATCGCGCGCACCGAAGGCTACGTAGAAACGGGCGTCTTCCCGCGCCCGCTCGTTCCACTCCGAGCGCATGCGCTCACTTACCGCGCGGTCGGGTTCACTCATCCACGCACCGGTTGTTTTTGATCACTTGGTCGGAGAGCTTAACCGACGGCGCCGCTTCGATGCAGTGCTCGGCCATTTCGTAACCGCTGATCACGTTGTTCTCGATCACGATTCCGTGAGCCGGTCCGGGCCGTTCTCCACGCCGGGCCAGGTAGATGCCGCTGCGAAGAAACCCAGGCTCATCGATGATGGCGATGCAGCCGAACTTGGCGTGCGTTTCATTGCAATGGGCCGTGTTCAGGCGCAGCATGCGGTTGTTGCGTATGGTGTGCCCCTCGCCCAGCGCGAAGATACCTCCGAATTTCATTCCCTCCAGCCGGTTGTCTTCTATGACGATGTTGCGCGATTGCATGGCGATGTTGGAATTGTTCATCGCGATGCCGAAGTTTCCATAAGGGTAGTCCTCCGGCGGGCCGTGGTTCACGCAGGTGTTGGCCCGCACCGCGCCGTCGTGAAAACCATCCAGGTCGATGCATTTTCCGTCGATTTCTTCAAACTGGTTGTGGTCGTAAGTGGACTGCTCGACGTTGCCCGCGCTGTCGATCCCCACGGGCGTCCCGAGCCCTTCCAAGTCGACAATGGCGCTGGGGAATCCAATGCGGCGGCCGTGATTGCCATTCACTTCTACATTGACCGCGTGGCCGACCTGGATGGCGTCTCGACCGATCTCGGAAAATTCGTTGTTCGCGATTTTGCCGTCACGATTGCGAGCGTAACGGGAATGCGTCCAAATGGCGTTGCCACGGATGTTTTCGAAAACGGAGTCCGTAACGCTGAAGGAATCCGTACCTTCTTCGAGCAGAATGCCGCCGGTGGTATTGTTGCGGTGCAGCGCGTTGAGCGAGCCGCTGTTTTCAAGATGCAGGTGATCGAGCACGACGTCGCGGGAGTGGTTCACGAGAATCGCGAAGCTCGAAATGTTCGCAAAATCCACGCGGTCAACTGCGAGGCCCGTGGTGTCCTCCACCAGGATGCCGTTGTTCGGAAAAACGCCGGCGAAGGACTTGTCGCCGGGCGGGATGGGCATGGGTTTTTCGAGCGCGGCGCGGTTGCCGTCGATGGCGAAGTTCGAGAACTTCACATTGCGGCAGCCCGAGCAGCTGAAAATCGCTCGTCCGCGGAAATTTGCGGATGCGCGCAGGACGGTATGATCGCCGCCTGTGACGGTGAGATCGTGCGCGCCGGCCGGGAGCCGTAGTTCGGAGGAAATCTCGGTGGTACCCGACGGCAGCTGAAACGTGCCGGTGGCGGGAACGGAGAGCGCGACCAGGAACGCCAGTACCAAGCGTTATTCTAACTGGCCGGCACAGGGCGGACCCGCCTCCATCCGGTTTTAGTCTGAGACCGGCGGGCCGCTCCGTTGTGCCGGCGATACATTATAGAGATGGCGATTGAATTTCGCGGCGTCGACTTGGCTCCGCTGCGCAACTTGACGGTATCGGCGCCCGGGAACGCGGTGATTGGCGTCGTCGGGCGGCACGGTGCAGGAAAAACCGCACTGTTGCGGCTGGCCGCTGGACTCGAAAAACCGGCGGCAGGGTCGGTGATCTTCGAAGGTGAGCGGCTTTATTTGGGAACGTGCGGTGCGTTCGCGGCGACTAGTATCGACCTGCTGGCGCTGGATCAAACTTTGACCCAGCTAGACGCCCTGGAGCGCGAGAAATGGTTGGTCATGATCGACCATTTGCGCAGCCGTGGCTGCACGGTGTTCGTTGTTTCGCATCAAGCGGATCTGCTGCGAAGGTTATGCGATGAGGTTTGGTGGCTGGAACAGGGAACGCTGGCAGGGCGCGGCGATCCTGGCGAAGTGTTAGACGCTTACCAAGACGACATCGCGCAGCACTTTCGGGCCTGGGGCGAGACGCATTCCAGTCCGATGCGGCTGGCGTTGCGCCGCGGCGACGGGCGCGCTGAAATTCAATCGCTCGAAACACTAGGCGAAAACGGGCAGCCGAGCGTAGTCTGGCGCAGCGGCGAACCTGTCGCGGTGCGAGTGCGCGTCCGTTATCTCAAGGCCGTGGATGAGCCCGTGATCGGAATCATGATCCGGACCAGAATCGGCTTGAACGTTTACGGGACCAACACGGAGTTGGAGAAACAGAAAACCGGCAAGTTTGCGCCGGGCGAGGTGCTGGAAACCGTGTTCCGATTCCGCTGCGATTTGTGCCCCGGCGAATACACGTTGACAGCGGCTTCGCACGATCCCGATGGCACCGCGCACGATTGGATCGATAACGCGGTGGCGTTCGTAGTGACGGACTCGCGCTATACCGCGGGCGTCGCCAACCTGCGCGCCAGCGTAGAAACGCAAAAACTACCGGCATGAAAGCGCGCGACGCCGGACATACCGCTGAGACGCAGGAGCAGATCGAGAGATTCCGCCGCCTGGGCTGGTATCACAGCATCGAGTTGCCGAGCGGCGAGGTCATCCAGGGTCACCAAAGTCTGGAACACCAGCGCCTGCGGTTGCGCCAGTTCCCCATCCCCGAAAACCTGCGTGGAAAGCGGGTTCTGGATATCGGCGCCTGGGATGGCTGGTTCAGTTTCGAAATGGAGAAGCGCGGCGCTTCGGTAGTGGCCGTGGATGCGACCTACAACGAAAAACTGCTGCAGGCTCGAGACTGGCTGGGCTCCAAAATCGAATACCGCGTGGCCGATGTCTGCGATCTGCGCGCAGCGGATGTGGGCACGTTCGATATTGTTTTGTTTCTGGGCGTTCTGTATCACTTGAAGCATCCGCTGCTCGCGATCGAGCGCGTGTGCGCGTTGAGCCGGGACTTGGTATGTGTGGAGTCGCAGGTGATGCATGACGGCTTCGATCCCGCATCCGTGCCCGTCATGGAGTTCTACGAGACCAACGAATTGGGCGGCCAGTTCGACAATTGGGTGGGGCCGAACGTGGCCTGTCTCATGGCGATGTGCCGGAGCGCCGGATTTGCACGGGTGCGCTTCGAGGGGATGCTGGACGATCGCGCGCATGTCAGTTGCTTTCGCAAGTGGGATAGCCTGGCCGGAGCAGCCCCGGCGCCATACATCGCCAGTATCGCGAACACGGCCAGGCTGGACCTTAGCTTCTCGGCTACGAAAGACGAGTATGTTTCAGCGTGGTTCTCCATCGCGGCTTCCGGGGTTGACGGCGGACGACGTGTTTCCGGAAACCGGCGGTTATGGTTCCCGTCCGCTAAGAGTGGCAAGCGCCGGGCAGGACGGGTGGGAGGTGGTGTTCAAGCTTCCGCCCGGCTTAGAGCCCGGATGGCAGCCGGTCAGACTGCGCGTGCGCGACAGCGCCTGGAGCAACACTGTCATGCTGGCAGTGGATGTGAACGATCAGCAGCGCCGCGAGCGGATGGTGGCCACGGGCGATCCAGGTCTTGAGATTCACGACGCGAAGGATGGAAAAACGTGGGAATCCAATATAGTGCGTATGCGTTCCGACGCATCGATCACGCTGTGGGCGCGCGGCCTCGGCGACCGCTCTAAGCAAGATGTTTGTGTGCGCCTGGATGGTTATGACGTTCCGGTTGTCTATCTAGGCGAGCCGGATGCAAAAGGTTTGGTGCAGATAAATGCTCTGATTCCGTCTGGAACGCCGGCTGGTATCGCGACCGTTAATGTGGCAGCAGACGGCTCAGTCTCTCCGCCGCTTCGCGTCGAGTTTGTGCGCGGATAAGTAGGAAAGGCCAGACGGCGGCCAAAATCAGCCCCAGCAGTTGGACCCATCTCGCCCAATGCACGCCGGAACCTGGACCGAAAATCAGATCGATATCGCAAGAACCAGTGCAAGCCGGATCAATCGCCATGAGCCCCAGCGCATCAGAGCGGATTGGCTGGGCGATGCCGGAGATTGTCGCGCGCCATCCGGGATCGTAGGAGATCTGGACAGAAACAATCTGGCCCTGGGCCACTTGGGCGTGCACTCGCGCCTGGTGAGGATTGATCCATTCGAAATCAGCCTGCGAGCCGGCGCGCTCCAAGCCCGCGACATAGATCTCCAACCCTCCCGTGTCCAATCCGTTCGCCGGTTGCCGGTTCACCAGCTCGGACGGATCGAGGACGTGAGCCAAGGAACGGGACGCGGACGGAACTTTGTAAATGACGTTGTCGCCGTCACGCCACAGTTGGGGCAGCGCGTTTCGGAATGCATCGGGACGCACGTAGGGCCTGAAAAATTCGCTGCTGTTGGGCCCGCTTACCAGGATGGCCTGCGCTCCGTAGGCCTTCAGCCAGAGCAGCACCGCGGGGATATAACGATCGCCCGCGTTCTCGGCCGAGTAAATAGTGTAGAGCGCCAAGCGATGCGAGAAGCTGGGGATGCTGGGATCGCAGCAACCGGCTAGTTGCGGCACATCGGTAAAGGCGTTGAGCCAGAGCGAGACGCTGCCCGGAACAAAAACGCGGGTATCGTTGAGATTCGCCTCGAGCCATTGGGAAGCTCGATATTCGATGGTGTCCTGAGCGGAGATTTCGTGCGTGATGCTTTGCGCATAGCGGTGATAGTTGCGCACCTGGACGACGGCTCCCGCCGAAAGCAAGACAAGCAGCGCCATTCTGACCCGAACTGAGCACCGCGCCAGAGCCGGCCGCGCCAGCAGGGCCAGGGCTCCGATGATCCCCAGCTCCATTTCCAACTGCCAGCGATGTCCTTGTGGCAACAGATTGAAACCGGTCCAAAATCGGGTGAGCGCAACCAGGCCGGTCATAAAAGCGAAGAAGAGGAAAAAACGAACCCAGCGGTCGACGCCGAAGCGCTGGAATAACAGGTGTAAGCCGAAGAGAGTCAGGCCTGCCGATACCGCGATCAGCAAATGAACCCAACCGAAGGTGGTTGCATCGGATAACTGGGCGTTCCGCAGAATTGGCAAGAGCGAGGTAGGCTCTACCCAGCGGCAGACCATCGCGAACGCGATCACACCGGAAGCGGCCAAGCTGAACCACACTGGGCGTGAGTCCGCGCCGATTCTCGAAAGCCCATACGCCAGCAGCGCCATCATCAAGCCCACCGTCCCCGGCCAATTGATAAGGAAGATGGCCGCGACCACCAGACAAGCCAGTGGAAAATACCAGCGCTTCCGGTCTACTGCGGCATAATGCAAAAACAGAATCGCTAACGGGATCAGCAATAGAACCGCGTCATGCGGCGACTCGCCATAGTAGACCAGCGTCTGATAGCGCCGTGCGAACCAGATGCCGCCCAGTTCATGCCGCACCAGGCCCGCCAGAAATGCACTGGGAGAAATCAGACTGAAAGCCAGTCCGGCGGCGAAGGCGCAGCCTCGGGACCCGCTGGCGCGATAGCACAGCCAGTACAGCGTCAAGGGCTGGAGGCAATACACCAGCGCGATCACCAGGAAGTAAGACCGCTCCGGAGTCAGATGCAAAAGGCTCGCGGCGGCAGCAACCACCACATGCAGCCCGGGCGGATAGACGCGGAAGAACGGCATGCCGGTGAACCAGAGCGGGTACCAGTTCAAATCGTGCCAGTGCTGCACGATCCAGCGGCTGATGGCGATGAAGGGCCCAGCGGTAGAACCCATCTGATCGATGAAGTGCGCTCGAAGAAGGTTCTGGCATATGTACGCATTCAGGCCGAACAGGATCAATATCGAAACGGGGGTCAGAAAGCGCGTCGGTGTGGGGGACTTATGTCGAGCCGCGGTCTCGGTTTGAGATTGCACGCGGCCCAATTATGGCATGGAGCTCAACCAGGAATGAAAATCGCCTTGTAGAGAATGAGTCCCACGACGGCGGTTCCAGCAGTCCACACCACCATGCGAAATCGCCGCGCAAAATAAAGTGCCACGACGGCGATGGTCCCGATGACGGCCAGCAGGAGACCGGTAATGAACGGCTCAAAAGCCTTCAGTCCAGCTTCCGCTCCGAGCGACCATCTCAGCCGATAGTATTCTCCAAGCGTCCTAAGGATGACGATAAACAATATGCCGATGGCGATTTGAGCGAGCCGTTCGGGAGATGGCGGCCTCATTTCGCACCTGTCCCGGACGGCGCGTTACTTTGCTTCCAGAATGAACGTTGGGGCGACGCCGGACAGCGTCGAAAAGCCCGAAGGACCGATGGCGGTCAGCCAGCTCGAACAGCCCTGCACTTTGCCCAGATAGGAATGCGGATGCACGTCGATGCGCATCTTCTGCATCTCCAGGTGTCCGTACTGCAGCACTGGGAAGACATCCACCACGGGTTCGATCATTTCCTGCACCACGTAGGGATAGCGCAAAGCCCGCCTCATGGCTTTTTCCCAAGACGCGTCGTCCAGCTCGGAGCCGCGGAAGGAGTGTTGGTCGGCGCTTTCATCATTGGGGCGCAGCACCAGCTTCGGACGGTTGTGCAGAATGAACTCGGGCAGATCCACCAGCTTTTTCTTGTAGCGTGTCTTGGCGTCGCGCACTACACGGGTCCAAGGAATCAGTTCTTGCAGCGCTTTTCGCTCGACGGCCGGAAAACCCGACGTGATCTCTTCGTCGGTGAGCAGATCGAAGATGGCCTTTTTCTGAGCCATCTCGGAGCGGAAGCTGTTAACCAGGCATACGGCGCGGTCCTGATAGGCGCGCAGCAGCGGGTGCGTCAAATCGAAACGCACCAGGAACTCTTGGACTTTGATACGGCGGAAGATCAAATCGATCGGAAACTCGCCGCGGTTGAGGACGCCGTTGCGATATTCAAGCTGATCGGGCGACACCACTTCCACCTGATGCCCGTCGCGCCGGAAGAGCTGCGCGATTAAAGCGCTCTCGCCGGACTCGGTAGTCTGAAAGGGCTGGCGGAATTCCAGAATCGCGACGTTCGGCTTCTTGTTTTTGCCGCCCCATTCTTTGTAAGTCTTGAGAATGGCCTGCAACAAATACTTCGTGCCGGGCAGCTTTTCGAGACGATACCGCTTGCGGAATTCCTTGACCGGGGCCGACTCGTAGAACAAATCCGAGAGCGCTTCGCCGTATGCCACGCCCACCGGCGTGTCCGGAATGTAACG